>NZ_JAYSPC010000079.1:0-56880 GCF_043722275.1 Flavobacterium sp.
AATTGATTTTTTGCTATTGAAATTGAAATTACGTAACTTGGCCACTCTTTTAGGTTTATATACGTAATATTGAAATTTAAAATTAAGTAAGTTATGAGCAATACAATCCGAGTTGTTTTAGCAGATGATCATGTATTTGTAAGAGACGGAATTAAATCTTTACTGGAAAATGAAGCAAACATTGAGGTTGCAGGCGAAGCTATTGATGGTGCAAATGCTCTTGAAGTGGTTGCAATAACCACACCTGATTTACTTATAGTAGATATTCGTATGCCTAACTTAACTGGTATAGAAGTAGTAGAAAAACTGAGAAGCGAAAATAATACCGTAAAAATCATCATGCTCTCCATGCATGAATCTGAGGAATATGTTTTGAAGTCAATCAAAGCCGGAGCCGATGGTTATTTATTAAAAGGTTCAAGCAAAGAAGAATTCTTAAAAGCACTAAATACCGTTGCTGCGGGCGGTAAATATTTTAGCGGAGACATTTCATCTATATTAATTAATCAGTTAACTACCTCTTCAAACTCATTTGAACCAAAACAAAACTTAGGTGAAGAAATGATGATTACTAAAAGAGAGAAAGAAATCCTGATGCTATTATTATCAGGAAAAGGAAATAAAGAAATCGCTGAAACCCTCGCAATTAGTAAGCGCACAGCCGAAGTTCACCGTTTTAATTTAATGAAAAAATTAAAAGTGAAGAACCTGATGGAACTTTCAAATAAAGCCGCTGAATATTCTTTATTATAAATTACGTATAAATACTTAATTATCATTACAATCACACGCAATTTTTTATTTGTAACCTCATTTACATTTATAGATGTATTGTGCCAGTTGGGATATTAAGAAGTTTTATCACGTTTTTAGTCGATAATAGTATTATTAAGATCATGAATAAAACAACATATTTTATCGAAGTAATTGATAAACAATAATTTATTTTTGAATTAAAAGAAATAAATAATAAATATGATTATTATCACCATGAAAGACATCTTTTTCTTATAAATTTGTCCTATTATTAAACCAAACCAATTATGAAAAATCTAAAAATAATTCTTGTACTGCTAGTAATAGTATTAAGCTTTGACATTCAGGCACAGGAATTAGATGTGAATTTACAAATAAGACCGCGTTTTGAATATCGAAACGGATATAAATCACTTTTGCTGGAAGGTCAGGAAGGAACATCACAAATCTCACAGCGTTCAAGATTAAACTTCAATTACAAACAAGACGAATTAACTGTAAAATTAACTTTCCAGAATACCAGAACCTGGGGAGATGTTACTCCTACAGCAACTGCTGATAAAAATGGCGTTGCTGTTTTTGAGGCTTGGGCACAATATAATCTAACCGAAAAATGGAGTGCAAGAATGGGCCGTCAGGTGCTTTCATATGATAATCAACGTATAATGGGAGAAATGGATTGGGCGCAACAAGCTCAAAGTCACGATGCATTAGTGGTTTCTTTTCATCCAAAAAATCATCAGCTTGATATGGGAATTGCCTACAATTCAACAGCCGAAAATAATGTTCAAACCCCATATAAGGTAAACACTTACAAAGCAATGCAATATGCCTGGTACCATACCGCGGTTAGTGATTTAGGTATTAGTTTTCTAGTTTTAAATACAGGATATGAATATGCTAATCCAGCTGCAAAATTGTTAGTAGATTACAAACAAACTTTTGGAACTTATTTATCTTATAAAACTAAAAAAATTGATGCTAATTTAAGTTTCTACGGTCAAACCGGAAAAAGTACAGATATGCAAGTTAGTGCGTATGATGCTGCAATAAACTTTGGATACAATATAACCGATTCATTCAAAGCTAGTTTAGGTTATGAGTTTTTATCCGGAAAAGATACAAACGATGGAAGTTCGGTTATAAAATCTTTCAACCCAATCTTTGGAACCAACCACGGATTTAACGGTTATATGGATTATTTTTATGTTGGAAATCACCTCAATAATGTAGGATTACAAGATGCTTTCCTAAAATTGAATTACAATGTTAACAAATGGCAATTTGCTTTGATTCCGCATGTATTTTTATCTGCTGCAGATGTAGTTACGCCTTTACCTCAAGGGGAAAAACTTGACCCTTATTTGGGAACTGAAATTGATGCAACTTTTGGTTATACTTTCAAAAAAGATATTGTAATTAGCGGAGGTTATTCTCAAATGTTTGGTTCTAAAACTATGGAATTTATAAAAACAGGTGATGCCAGTCATACTAATAATTGGGCTTGGTTAATGATTTCTGTAAATCCAAGAATATTCAGTTGGAAGAAATAGAATTTTCTAATATACATTTATAATTACCCTTTTTCTAAAAAAGAAAAAGGGTCTTTTTTTGATTTGCATCAAATACTTTTGTTTCTTAATTGGGTATATTTGGTTTAGAAAAGAGAATATTTTTTACTCTTAATAATTATATATTTACGACAAAAATCATGAACAATTCCTGGACAGACAGATGGGACGATCGCTACAGCAAAGAAGAATTTGCTTATGGCGAGGAACCTAACAATTATTTCAAAGAACAAATAGAAAAACTAAATCCCGGGTCAATTTTATTTCCGGCAGAAGGCGAAGGAAGAAATGCAATTTATGCCGCAAAGTCAGGCTGGAAAGTTGATGCTTTTGACATTAGTGCCGAAGGAAAAAATAAAGCAATCAAACTTGCCGAAGCCAACAATGTTTCAATTGATTATAAGGTTGGAGAATTAGAAACGCTGAATTATCAAACGGAACAATTTGATGCCATTGCTTTAATTTATGCCCATTTTCCGGCAGAAATTAAAGCAGACATTCATAAAACATTGGCAACTTATTTACGTAAAGGCGGTATTATTATTTTTGAAGCTTTCAGTAAAAAACATTTAGAATATCTTGCCATAAATGATAAAGTTGGCGGTCCAAAAGATATCGAATCCCTATTTTCAATTGAAGAAATCAAATCTGATTTTCCAGATTATGAGATTATCGAATTAGAAGAAAAAGAAATTGAGTTGAACGAAGGTTTGTTCCATAACGGAAAAGGTTCGGTAATTCGATTTATGGGAAAGAAAAAATAAATTTCTTTCCAAACGTTTCGTAGAGACGCGTAAGATAATTTTTTGCGTGTCTCTACATAATCAATTAAGTCCTCTATTTGTCTAAATAAACTCAGAAGTTCATACACCAAAAAACTACTGAAAATCTTCAGAAAAGAAAAAACAACAATTGAATATTCTTCAATTTTTTATCAGGTATTTTCTCCCATTTCCCAGCATAATTGTTAAGAGATTTTAGTTTTTAAAATTCACAAAAAACTTAATCAATTAAAAATAAACAGATTAGCTTTTAATTATCCTGAAAAGCTTAACATTGGCGAATTTGTTTAATGGTTATCTTTACTTAACTGTCAATTAACAATTTAGTTACATTGTTAATGAAACCATCATCAAAAAGCACATTATTATGGAAAACAACAAGGAAGAAATTACCCCAAAAACCGATTCAATAACACCTGAAAATATTCAGTCGCCTACAGAACATAAAAAGGAAGTAAATACAGCTTCTGAAAAAAACCCTGTTCGTAAAGCTCCAGTTAAACCTACAACTGCAACAACGTCAAAGTCAACAACAAAAACTCCAACTGCAACTACAGTAAAAAGTGCTGCCATTACTCCTGCAAATAGATCCAAAACTGCTCCGGCGAGAAAAGTAAATCCGGCTGCTATCGAAAAAACAGAAGAAATATCGACTCCAAAAGTAATTATAGGAGAACCGAAAAAAGAAAGCAGTTCGAAAAATAAAGCCAAGAATACGCCTGAATCACCAGAAACAAATAATAAGGATAAATCAAAAGATAAAAAGAAGAAAAAAGTGAAAGACAAAGACAAGGAAAAAGAGAAAAAGAAATTAGCTAAGAAAAAAGATCAGGCTAAAAAGGATAAAAAGAAAGAGAAAGCCAAAAAAGCAAAACAAAAAGCTGCCTCTAAGAAAAAAGAAAAAGCAAAAAAAGCTAAGGATAAAGCGAAAGCGAAAAAAATAGCAAAAAAGAAAGCTAAGTCTCAAAAAAAGGCAAAAGCGAAAAAGAAGAAATAATAAATGAAAGAAGGTTTGACTTAGTAAGTTGAACCTTTTTTTTGTTTTAGAATATTATTATTCATAAAGTTTGTCATTCCGAGGAAGGAGGAATCTCATCAAGAAACTCGACAAAGATTGGCGAATTTCTATACGGAGTTTCTAGTGTGATTTCTCCTGCGTCGAAATGACAAGATTGGATTGTCATCCTGGGCGAAGTCAAAGGATTATCCTCCAATTGCAATCATACTACGATTATCAAAATGCAATAACGGATCATCCATTTCCTCGATAGTAACCATTCCTGCTCTGACTTTCTTTTTATTTTTAATAGATTCAGAAATCAAATTGGTAATTGATTCGCCATTTCTTAAAGAAGTTAGCAAATCAGTTTCAGAATTAGAAAAAAGACAATTTTTAATTTTTCCATTCGCAGTTAATCTAATTCGGTTACAGCCATCGCAAAACGGATTTGTAATTGAACTAATTATTCCAAAATCTCCCTGAAAATCTTTTATTTTATAAGTTCTCGCAGTAAAGTTTTTTTCGTCTTCCAGTTTTTGAATTTCTTCAGATGAAAAAGCTTTTTCAACCTCTGATAAAATTTCATTTTGAGAAACCATTTTACTTCTGTCCCACTCGTTTCCTGCAAAAGGCATAAACTCAATAAACCGAACCGAAATGGGCAAAAACTGAGTCAATTTAACAAAATCTATAATTTCATTTTCATTAAAACCTTTCATTAAAACTACGTTCACTTTAACTTTAAAATCATGGTTTAAAAGCAAATGCAGATTATCAATTACTTTCTCAAATTGATTTCTCAGTGTTATAGACTGAAATTTAGAAGCAATCAAAGTATCTAAACTTAAATTGATTTTATTGATTTTGTTTTGTTTTAAAACATCAATATGGCGATCAATCAAAATACCATTTGTAGTAATTGAAAGAGAAATTCCTAAAGTTCCTAATTTTGATGCAATCTCAGGAAAATCTTTTCTTAAAAGAGGTTCACCACCTGTTAATCTAATTTTATCAACACCATTTTCTACGAAAGTTTGAGCAATTAAAAAAATCTCTTCGGCCGTCATTAAACTCGCTTTTGGAGATAATGTGATTCCGTCAGCAGGCATGCAATATGTACAACGCAAATTGCATTTCTCCAGCAACGAAATACGCAAATAATTGTGTTTTCGTCCAAAATCATCCGTTAAAATGGTTTTAGAGGGTATCATGATTTTTTCCTTTTAAAATATGAAAAACGTGCAAAACATGCGGAAAAACAGCATCCATAGATTCTCTTGCTCCGTTGGTTGAGCCCGGCAAAGCCAAAACCAAACTCTTTCCTAATGTTCCTGCAACCGTTCTGGATAACATCGCATACGGCATTCGTTGCTGACCGTAATCGCGAATCGCTTCTTCAATTCCCGGTATTCTGCTTTCTAATAATGGTGATAAAGCTTCGGGCGTTACATCTCTTGGCGACAATCCTGTTCCTCCGGTAAAAATTACCAGCTGATGTTCTTTGGCGAAAGCCTTAGTTTTTTCCTGAATAATATCAATTTCATCAGGAATAATTTCATAATGAGCCGTTTCAACTCCGTACGAAGTTAATTTTTCTACTATAATTTTTCCGGAGCGATCTTCTTTATCGCCTGCAAAAATCGAATCGGAACAAACAAAAACTGCTGCTTTTATTGTGTTAGGAAATTTATTTTTGAAAGATGATTTTCCGCCTTCTTTATTGATTAATTTGATTGTCGAAATTTCAATTTCCTTATCAATTGGTTTCAGCATGTCGTACATTGTCAATGCTACAATTGATGCGCCGTGCATTGCCTCAACCTCAACTCCGGTTTTGTAAACGGTTTTTACATTGAAAATAATCTCAATATTTAAACCTTCAATTTTATATTCTACCGATGTAAATTCAATTGGAATAGGATGACAATCCGGAATCGATAAATGGGTGTTTTTCACCGCAAATAATCCGGCAGTTTTTGCCATTTCAAACACATTTCCTTTCGGAACCAGATTATTCACAACAGCATCAATCGTTTCCTGTTTACTAACTTTGACAATTGCTGTGGCTGTTGCGGCTCTTAATGTGCTTATTTTATGCGTAATATCAACCATTTTAGGTGTTTTGTTTCCAGGTGAATGTATCGTTTTCAAATATTTCTTTACCAAAAATTGGTACATCGGTTTTTATCCAGTTTACTATGGCTTCCGTCGCCTCATAAACTTGTTTGCGTCGCGTTGCCGAAACAAAAACGAACAAACAAATTTCTCCTGCATTTACGACTCCCAAACTGTGGTAAATGTGCATGCAGGTTAAGTCAAATTTAGCAAAAGCTTTTTCCCGAATTGTGTGCAAAGCTTCATTTGCCATATCTGTATATGCTGAATAATCAATTGCTACAACGGTATTATCATGAATCACATCGGCACGAACCTGACCCAGAAAAATATTATGTGCACCAATCGTATGTTTCGATTGATGTTTTGCGATCGACTCCGCTATAAATTCAGGAGCAATTGGTCCTTCTACAAATACATTTTTACTCATTTTGTTTATTGTTTTTTCCGCAGATTTATAAATCATAGATTGCAAGTTTGCCCACAGATTTACGCTGATTTTAACGGGTTTTTATTTGTTGTGATTTTTTTTTCACCACAAATTTCACAATTTTCACAAATTAATTAACCTAATATGCGTTTGTCAGTGTAAGCTTTGTCATTTCGAGGAACGAGAAATCACATCCGGAGAGCGACGTACTGTCTGTAAGTTTCTAGTGTGATTTCTCGTTCCTCGAAATGACAAAAACACTGAACAATCTATACTTTTATTTTTTCTTCTTTTAATAATTTATTCAATGCCAAAGCTCCTCCGGCAATACTTTTTATATTTTTAAACTGATGTTTCTGCAACAATTCAACTGCAATTTTACTTCTGATTCCGGATTGACAGAAAACATAAATAGTTTGATTGGGATTCAGTTTTCTCATTTCACTTCTTAAATTCATAAGCGGAATCTGAACTCCATTTTTGAAATTAATTCTCGGGATTTCATCTTCATTTCTCACATCTATAAAAAGAACCTCATCATTATTTATTTTATCTAAAATTTCTTTAACCGAAATTTCTTCAACCTGATTTTCAATAACATTATAATTTTCGTCAAAAATCTGTTTATTGATTAAAACATTTGTATTTTTTTCAAAATCATACTTTTGCTGTTCGTTATTCAAAATATTATAAACCAGAATTTTACCGTTTAAAACCTCTCCTATTTCAAGAATCATTTTAATGACTTCATTGGCTTGTAACATTCCGATAATTCCAACTGTAATTCCAATTACTCCAGCATCTTCACAATTGGTAGATTGTGTATTTTCATCCGGATATAAACATCTGTAAGTTGGTCCGTTTTGATAATTAAAAACCGAAACCTGACCCTGAAACCTAAAAACAGAACCGTAAACCATTGGTTTATTTGTTACAATACAGGCATCATTTATAAGATATTTTATGGCAATATTATCCGTTGCATCCACAATAATATCATACTTTTCAAATAGCGCAATGGCATTATTTCCAAATAATTTCTCAGCAATTGCATTTACTTTTATCGTTGGATTCAATTCAGCGAGCATCAATTTAGCTTCGTCAGCTTTGTATTTTCCAACAGCCGAACTTTTATAAATCACCTGACGATGTAAATTTGAAATTTCGATAACATCATCATCAACAACCCCTATTTCACCTACACCAGCCGCCACTAAATAAGGCAATATCGAAGCGCCCAAACCTCCGGCTCCAATAACCAGAACTTTAGCTTTTGATAATTTCTCCTGACCTGAATCTCCTATTTCAGGAAGTATAATTTGCCTATTATAGCGATCTTTCGTATTCATAAAACTAATTTTATCCTCCTGCAAAAGGCGGTAACAGCGCTACAATATCACTTGTTTTTACAGTGTAACTGGTCGCTTTTGGCACTATTTTCTGGTTGACTGCAACGCTAAAAGATAATGATTCAAATTGGTATTTATTTTCTAAATCCTGCAATAATTCCTGCAGCGATATTTCAGAAAAAGATACTTTTTCGAACTCGCATTTTGTCTTTTCGGCAACAGCTCCAAAATATTTAATTTCAATCATTATTCTAAATTTAAATTCTGAAAAATAAACTCATTATCAAAATGTTCCTGAAAATAAGAAGTCAGCCTCGAAGTATTTTTAACGACTTCACCAATCACAATAATTGCCGGTGACGAAATTTTATTTTCTAATACTAATTTACTAATCGTACTTATTGTTCCAACAACTTTTTTCTCTGTATTTTTTGTTCCGTTTTGGATAATTGCGATTGGTAAATCATCTGTTCTATTTTGCTGATAAATCGAAATGATTTCCTCTAATTTATGCATTCCCATCAAAATAACAACCGTTGCATTCGATTTTGAGGCTAAATTAACATCTTTTGATAATTCATGATTCGAGGTTGTTCCTGTAATAACCCAAAAACTATCGGCAATTTGTCTTTGTGTCAAACTAATCCCAACCGAAGCCGGAACGCCTAAAGCAGATGAAATTCCGGGAACAATTTCCGTTGCAATTCCAAATCTTTCTACATATTCAATTTCTTCGCTTCCTCGTCCAAAAATAAACGGATCACCGCCTTTTAAACGCACCACATGCCCGTAACGTTTTGCCATTGAAACGATTAATTCATTAATCTGATCTTGTGTGTACGCGTGACAGCCTAAACGTTTGCCTACAAAAACAATTTCTGCTTTTTTCGCATATTGCAATAACTCTTCGTTCACCAAAGCGTCATATAACACCACATCAGCGTTTTCTAATGCTTTTATAGCTTTTAGCGTAATCAATTCAATATCGCCGGGACCTGCGCCTACAATTGTTAGTTTTTGTGTTTTTAAATCTCGCATGGCATTTAACTTAAATTGATATTCAGGTCATTTAATTCGTCAACCGAATTAATATTGGTCAAATGAAAGTTTTCACTTTCGTCAATCGTGATGATTTGATGCGGAATCTTCGCTATTAAATTCATCATTTTTAAATCGTCATTATCAATTGCGCTTTTGATAACGGGTAATACTTTTTTAGAATAAATTCCAATTAAAGGATGCATTCTGCTTTCAGAAGCAAAAACAGTAATTTCAGCTTCTTTATTATGTTTTGAAATTAATTCAGATAATAATTCGGTTGAAATTAGCGGAATATCACAACTTAAAATTAAATTAAATTCGGTTTCAGAATTTGTCAAAGCCGTGTAAATTCCACCTAACGGACCTTTGTCTGTTATGATATCCGGTATTTTTTGATAACTCAGATAATCGTATTCTTTATTATTTGTAATTAATTTTATTACGGATGTAATGGGTAAAATTGCCTTTATTATATGTTCAATAAATGGTTTTCCCTGAAACAATACTAATCCTTTCTCTGATTGCATTCGAGAACTTTTTCCTCCACAAAGAATAAATACGGTTAGTGTTTCCATGATTGAACTATTTATAATTACATTTTTCTTTGGCTAAAATTTACCGCAGAGTTCACAAAGGTTTTTCACAGAGTTTCGCAAAGTTTTGTATTGATCGTAGCTAATAATTTAGCAACAAAGTTCACAAAGCTGTATCTGCTTAATCTGCAAAATCTGCGAGAAAAATAACTACACCCTCTTTATTTCTTCTTTAAAATCTGTTTCAAAAAATTTTATCGCAAAGTTCACAAAAGATTTACGCAAAGTTCGCCAAGTTTTCTGCTGATTAAAGGCTGAAATTTAGCAGCTAAGTTCGCAAAGCTATATCTGCAAAATCTGCGTAAAAAATAACTTCCCAACTTTATTTCTTTTGCCACAGATTAAAGGATTAAAAAGATTAATCATGCTAATCTGTGAAATCTGTGGCAAAAAATAATTCAATAAATTTCACACTTATGGAAAAATCAATTTTATACTTGCCATTAAAATCACAACTCCTAAAACCATTTTTAATGTTCTGTTAGAGAAATATCCACTTCCGTAGAATCCTCCTAAAACTCCACCGATAACTGCAATCGGAACCAAATAAAAACTTTCCATCGGGATCGTTTTTCCTCCTAAAAAGAATCCTAACATTCCGGCAAATGAATTCACGAAAATAAATAAACTCGAAATCGCCGCTGATTCTTTTACTGTTGCCCATCCTAAAAATAATAATATCGGACTTAAAATAATTCCGCCGCCAATACCCAACATTCCTGACAATAAACCTATTGCAAATCCTATTGCTAATGCAAAAGGCAATTTTATTTCAACTGTTTCTTTTTCTTTAAAATTAAATATTCCGAATAATCGCAATGCTGCAAAAACCAACACAATCCCTAAAATAATTTTATAAATTGTACTGTCTAATGTCACAAAACCTCCAATAAATGCTGCCGGAACTGAGGCAATTGCAAATGGATAAAAGAGTTTTGGTTTGAAATAATTCATTCTGTAATAAAAGAAAAACGAAATACTCGAAACAAATAAATTCAACAACAAAGCCGAAGGTTTCATAATCGCCACCGGAAAAGCAAAAATCGTCATCAATGCCAAATATCCCGATGCACCGCCATGTCCAACACTAGAATATAAAAAAGCAATCACGATTAAGGCAAAGCTAAAGAGTACAATATTTTCGGAACTCAATAAATTCATAAGTTTTAAAATTGTTTTTTTTGTTTCAGGTTTTCTTTGTTTCAAGTTCAACGAATCTTTGTCATTCTGAGGAACGAAGAATCTCCGCAAGTAACTCCGCATATAAAATCGCCAATCTTTGTAGAGTATCTTGTGAAGATTCCTCTTTCGTTGGAATGACAGACTAAGCGTATTTTCTTTTACATTATTTTGTTTCAGGTTTTCTTTGTTTCAAGTTTCAGGTTTTATGCTGTATGTTTAATTTTACACACCGCATTTTGTACTTTATGTTTAAAAATCTTTTTTCTATACTCTTTATTCTGTTTTCTAAAAATTTAAAATCTAATCTATCGGCAATAACGTTACCAATTCTCCTATATTAATCGACTCAACATTATGTGGTACAACTAGTAAACAATTGGCAATTGCAAAAGTATTTAACATTGCTGAACTTTGCCCGTCTAAAACCGTAACGTGGGTTTCGTCGTACAAGGCTTTTAAAAATAATGTTTTTCCGGTTGTGTTTGTAATATTATCATTTAGTTTTCGAAGCAATTTCCTTAAATGAATGTCTGAAAATCCCATTCTGTTTTTAATTGCGGGATAAACATAAATATAAAAATTAGTTAAGGACGAGGCAGGATTTCCCGGCAAAGCAAAAACTAAAGTTTCATTTTTAGATCCAAAAAACATCGGTTTTCCGGGTCTTTGGTTGAGTTTATAAAAAAGTTCTGTTACTTCATTTTGACCTAAAGCTTCTTTTACAAAATCATAATCTCCAACAGAAATTCCGCCTGAAATTAAAACAATATCATATTTCTTTAAAATTACCTTTAAAGCTTTTTTAGTCGCTTTAAGACTATCTTTTACTTTATAAACTTTTGCTTTTTTTATGCCAACATTTTGAAGCGCAGCGTGTAACATTACCGAATTACTTTCGTAAATTTTTCCTTTTGGTAATTTTTCGCCTGATTCTACTAATTCATTTCCGGTTACTAAAATGGCAACTTTAGGCTTTTTATAAACTGAAATTTCGGTGATTCCTAAACAAGCCAAAAAACCAATTGCCGCTGGCGTAATCAATGTATTGGCTTTAAAAACAACTTCTTCTTTACCAATTTGTTCTCCTTTACTGCGAACATTTTCATTTTGTTCCGGCATTCTGGTAATCAAAATCGAATTTTCTGTAGCCATTACATGTTCCTGCATTACCACAGTATCAGCATTATGCGGAACAAAAGCGCCTGTAAAAATCCGAACTGCTTCGTTTTCCTTCAGCTTGATTTTTGAATGATCTCCGGCCTGTGAAATCCCTACTATATCATATTGGTGTTTTTCGCTGTGAATAAAAGCATAACCATCCATCGCCGATTGACGAAATGGCGGCATTGCAATTGGCGAATAAACTGTTTCTGCCAGAATATATCCCAGCGATTTATTCACTTGGATTTTCTGAACCGGCATCTTAGTGCTATTCTCTGCAATAATCAATAAGGCTTCTTCGACTTGGATCATGGTTGCAATTTTATTAAGCAAAATACTTATTACAAAACAGGTACTTTTACTTAGTTTTAATCGTTAATATTCTAAAAATTTTAAAGAATATAAATTTAGGTTTAATTCTTCATATACTTCCAGAAAAAACGATAAATAGCTTTTGAATTTTGATTTATAAAGATTAAACAATTATTTTCTTTTAAAATTTCCCGATGGTAAATAATACAACCACGAAAATCCAATGAAAAACAAAACCGCAGAAGCAATAAATGCGGGCAATAATATCTCTTTATTATTATCTAATGCATTATTTAATGAAGCATATAATAACCATATTTGAATACTCACATTCAATATTAAAATAAAAATAAGTGTCGAAAGTATATTGTTTAGTTTATTTGGGTTAACCCGATTCTGACTTCTTCTAAAAGTACTCATATTGATTAATTTAAGATTCTAACTAACTGTTTTTGTTTTCTACGAGTGCTTTTACGTAAACGTCATTGTCTTTAAAAAATACTTCTAATTGTGGTAAAGCTCTTGGTGGCGGTCCCGCAATTACATCTCCGGTCAGAGCGTCAAATGAACCTTCATGACACGGACAATGAATAATTCCGGTTCCGGGTTTGTAAAATACTGAACAGGAAAGATGGGTGCATTTTTGCTCATAAGCTCTGAAATCGCCACTTTCAAGATGAATTAATATATACGGAATTGTGCTTCCTTCAATTACAAATCCTCTTGTTCCTCCTACCGGAACATCGTTTTTATTACAAACAAAATGTTCGCCTTGTACACCTTCTTTTGGTAATAAATAAGCTTTGGCGGCAACAAATCCGCTGCCTACCATTAATCCGCCGGAAACAAAAGTCAGGAACTTGGCAAAATCCCTGCGGCTAACCTGTGTGGATTCCTGTTTTTTTATTGGGAAATCTTTTTTCCAGTTTTCATTTAAATTATCTTCTTTTGACATGGATATAGATTTAATATATTCTTAATTCAGTACTTCCTTTTGGCATCATAATATTCACTTTGGTATTTACTGTTTCTTTACCAAAAATGAACGTATTGATTGGGGAACTATTGGGTCTCATTTCTTCGATTTCAGCTCTTGTTCCGTAAAACAAAGCACCACTTGGGCAAACTGTTGCACACATTGGTTTTTTGCCTACGCTTGTTCTGTCATAACACATGGTACATTTCATCATCAAATCGTATTCTTCCATTTTTTTAGGAACTCCAAACGGACAAGCCATTACACAATTAGAACAGCCAATACATCTTTCGGTATTTGCGGTATGAACAATCCCAAATTCATCCTGCGAAATCGCATCGGCAGGACAAACATTCGCACAAACCGGATCTTCACAATGCATACAAACTTGTACGGTTGTTTGAATCGTTGAAGAACGTTCTACATAATTCACGCTTATTAGCGATTCCTGACCGTTTGTTTCACATTCGGCGCAAGCCATTTCACAGGCTTTACAGCCAATGCAACGTTGCAGATCTACAAAAAACTCTTCGTTTTTATTGAAATTAGTTAAATTCATCGTGTCATTTTTTTATAGATTAAACACTTGCATACGCTTGAGATTCTGTCGATGGCGGAGCAATTACTCCTTGTGGATCTAACAAACAGGCACATACTTTAAATTCAGGTATTTTTGAAACAGGATCTAAAGTTCCCGATGTCAATTGATTGGCTGATTTTGCTCCAGGCCAATGATAGGGTATAAAAACCGTATCTTTTCTAATGGTTTCAACGATATTTGCCGGAAAAATTCCTTCGCCTCTTCGGGTTGCAACTCTCACTAATTCACGTTGTTTAATGCCGTATTTTGCAGCCAGTTCAGGATGAATTTCCAACATTGGTTCAGGAAACTGATCTACTAATTTTCCTATTCGGCGTGTTTGTGTTCCGCTTAAATATTGAGAAACTACTCGTCCTGTTGTAAGCGTAATAGGATATTCGTCATCTGTAACTTCGCCGGGTAATCTATAAGGCGCAGGATTGAAATGAGCTTTTTTATCAGGAGTCGCAAATACTTTATCTTCCCATAATCTTGGCGTTCCCGGATGATCGTCTGTAGGACAAGGCCAGAAAACACCCATATTATCTTCTACTTTTTTATATGATATTCCAAAATAATCTGCCGTTCCGCCTTTAGAGGCAACACGCAATTCATTAAATATGGCTTCGCTATTTTCATAGGTAAATTTATCTTCTTCACCCAATCTTTTAGCTAATTCTAAAAATATCGATGTATCAGTTCTGGCATCGCCCGGAGGAGTTACAGCCTGACGGATTCTTATAACGCGTCCTTCTGCCGAAGTTGTTGTTCCTTCCTCTTCTTCTTGTAATGATCCTGCAAGAATAATATCCGCGTGACGGGCAGTTTCATTCAAAAAGAAATCGATACAAACATAAAATTCTAATTTTTCAAGGGCAGATCTTACGTAATTATTATTGGGTAACGAAACGAGCGGATTAAAACAAATCGAAATTAATCCCTTGATTTCACCACTATGAATGGCTTCAATAATTTCATAAGCCGTTAATCCTTTTCCGGGCATATCTTTTTCATCAATTCCCCAAACTTCAGATATATACTTTCGATGTTCCGGATTTTCAATATCTCTATTCCCTGGTAATTGATCGCATTTATGACCGTGTTCTCTTCCTCCTTGCCCATTTCCTTGTCCGGTGATGGTACCGTAACCACAATAAGGTCGGCCAATTCGTCCTGTTGCCAAAACCAAATTGATACAACCTACAACATTATCAACGCCTTTTGAATGATGTTCGATTCCGCGTGCATGAAGCAGGAAACTTGTTTTGGCTTTGCCCCATAATTCAGCGGCTTCCTGGATTTTATATTTATCAATTCCGGTAATTTCTTCTGCCCATTCCAAAGTATAATCTTTTACGGCATCTATTGTTTCCTGAAAACCTGATGTATAATTGTCAATAAAATCATGATCGAGCATATCGTGATCGACTAAATATTTTAGCATCGCGCCATACAAAGCTGAATCGGTTCCCGGTTTTACATCTAAATGAACATCAGCGGTTCTCGCTAAAGGAATCATTCTTGGATCGATCACTATTAATTTAGCTCCGCGATCTCTGGCTTTCCAGATCCAATGTGTTAATGTTGGAAAAGTTTCACTGATATTGGCTCCGGCTACGATAATTACCTCAGCATATTCTAAATCTGAATAATTGTTTGAAGCACGATCTAATCCAAAAGCTTTTTTATTTCCGGCTCCGGCACTTACCATACAAAGTCTTCCGTTATAATCCAGATTTCTTGTTTTTAATGCAACCCGGGCAAATTTTCCAACCAAATAACTTTTTTCATTGGTTAACGAAACTCCTGATAACATTGAAAATGCATGTTTGCCATATTTTTCCTGAATTCTTTTAATTTCAAATACGGTTTTATCCATAGCTTCATCCCACGAAGTTTTCTCAAAGCCTTTTCCTTCTACTCTTTTTAAAGGACTTAAAATACGATCCGGATGATTATTTTGTAAATAACGCTGAACTCCTTTTGGACACAAACGCCCTTCATTAAAAGGAAATTCCATCCAGGGTTCAAAGCCTACTACTTTATTTTCTTTAACCAATAATTGAATTCCACATTGCATTCCGCAAAAACAACAATGCGTTTTTACAATTTCGTCCGGTTCATCTCTACCAGCGTAACCATCTTTTGGTGCATAGTTTAAATGCGGTCCAAAATCTTCAATAATCTTTTCTGTTGATACGGGTAATTTTGCCATATTTCTTTTTTTGTTTCAGGTTTTCTTTGTTTCAGGTTGTTGGATTGTGTTGATCTAACCGCAAAGTTTGCAAAGGTTTTTCGCAAAGTTTCGCAGAGATTTTTTAATTAATATTTTAGCCAAGTTCACAAAGCTTTGGGCAAAGATTTAGAACAGTTTTTTAAACTTTTTTCTTATCAGGACAAAGTTTTTCATTTCGAATTATGATAAAACCAAATCTTTTTTTAGGAGCTAATCCCGCTATCCGTTTCAATCTTTTGTGGACTCCCGAAGCCTCGGGACCGCCACAAAAGGATTTCCACTTCTATCGGGGCTAGGTCAATCATTTTTGTAAGAATATTTACGTTTATTTTGTCATTTCGAGGAACGAGAAATCACATTACGGATTTACAGTTCGTTGCTCTCTGGATGTGATTTCTCGTTCCTCGAAATGACAAACCGGGTGAAACCTGAAACCAAGAAAACCTGAAACCCTTTATTTTTCTATCCAAATAAATTCCCGCCATTCTCAAGTCTTGCTTTTAAATGTGCTTTTGCTAAACGGGATCTTTTTCCTTCGGGGCTTAAATCAAGGTGTGAAGATCCATCTTCATGAGTAAAATCAAAACCTAATTGTTTGGTTACGATTTTTAAATCATTAATATGAAGTTGGGTTGCAAATTCTTCTCCGGTATGCGGACAAATCGCCATTCCCATTTTGATACCTTCTTTTTTATAAATGTGTGCTCCAATTTGTGCCGGACGTTGAATGATGTGGAAGAATTTCCCAAACGGAATCCATATTAAAAACATTATCACCGTAACGGCGTGAATTACAGCGAGAAAATCATATGCAAATCCTTTCATAAACTGATATGAATAAGTGAGGCACAATCCTGTAACCGATATTGCAATTAATAAGATAAGCGGCAATAAATCTCCTTCGAAAGTTTGGGTTGCAATTAAACCGGGATTTGTCAATCGTCTTCGTAAATAATAAACAGATCCGAAAATTACCAGCCATGAAGACCAGTTTAAAGCGTGAAAAATCAAAAATGCCAATACAGATCCTATCTGAAAATCCATCATTTTGAATCCAAAAAAATGAGCTTCATAAATTGATATGGAATTGGGTGCCAGCGTAAAATGTATCCATCCAAATGTGAGCGGAATCGTTATTGCAAATGCAGACAAACATCCTATTGCAATACAAAAATGCGCTGCCCAACGGTATTTACTTCTGGGATATATGAATTTTTGAACTACGATATTTTCTACGGATTCTTTTCCTAAAAACCACATATGAGAAAATATTTTTCCAGTAAACAGAAATTTCAGGCTTCGTTTGAAATACATCCACGTTGGCGGACGCTGTAACCAAACTGAATACCTATAAACGATTCCGAAAAAAGCAAATATGGTTCCGAATAAATAGGTGACTAATGCGGCATCAAAATTTTGTAATTGTCTTGATCCGTAAAAAACTAATACTATAGTTAGTACAGATACAAGAGTTGCAACAAGTAAAGCTTTGGTATTAAACGTTTTATTTTTCATCCTTAATTTTTATTTTAATGATTACTCGTTAACTTGGTTTCTCACAACCTTTACGATTATAGAACCACCAATTGATAGTTGTAGCTAATACAGTGAAAATTGCTACGCCAATAAAAAACTGATTTACTGTACCATTAGCAGAAAGATTATTTCCTATTAATTTAGAAAATATAAATGGTCCAAAGGCTGCAATTGCTGCTGTCCAGCCAATAACTCCAGCTGCCTGACGTTGATTTTCGGCAAAAATAATTGGGTATTGTCTAAAAGTTCCGGCGTTTCCGATTCCTGTAAAGAAGAACATTCCTAAAATTACAGCTACAAAAAGCGGGAATTGATCCATACTTGTTAGCGCTACTAATCCTTCTGTTACCAATAATATTGATCCTGCCAAAATTCCTAATCCTGTGATTGTAGTAAGAATTGCTCCCCCAACTTTATCGGCAATAAAACCAAAAGCGATTCTGCTTGCGGACCCAATAAGCGGACCGTAAAATGCATAAACCAAGGGATCTGGCGCATTTGGGAAATCTCCGTATAAAAATTTAATCATTAACGGAAACGCTGCTGATAAACCTGCAAATGTCCCAAAAGTCATAACATACGTGATCGTGCAATACCAAGTATGTTTATTAGAAAAAATATCCATTTGTTCTTTTATAGAAGCTTTCATTGGAATACTTCTTAAATAAAACCAACTAATTATGGACAATAAAATTAAAAATGGCGCGAACCAAAATGCGGCTGATTGCAAATATATTTCTGTGTTTTTAACAGCTGCGTTTTTAGGACTAATATCGTTTATGATTTTTTCTGCCAATTTTGGATTTGCATTTGCAATTGCTTTGGCTTTTATTTTTACAGGTAATGATGTAAATAAAACTACTTTATCATCAGATTGTATTGAAGCGGAAACAGAATCAATTACATTTTTCTTTACGTTTGCTAAAATTTTGGTTTGTACATCAGGATTCAGCGCTGCAAAAACTTCTTTTTGTTTTGCTACACTTGAATTTTGAAAAACTGTTAGTGTTTCTCTTGGATCTATACTTGTAAAAACCGAAGCCGCTCCATAAATCCCAACGCTAATAATAAGCGGCGTTACAAATTGAGCTACTGAAACTCCAAAATTTCCAATTCCCGCCTGAATTCCAAGTGCTGTTCCTTTTAATCTTTTAGGAAAAAATAAGCTTGTGCTTGGCATGTATGAAGAGAAATCTCCTCCACCAAAACCGGTTGTAAAAGCTAAAACGGCAAATACCCAAAATGGTGTGGTGATGTCCATAACCGCAAAACCAATTCCGATTACGGGAATTAATTTAATTGCTGTTGCAAACGAAACAACATGTCTTGTACCAAAACTTGGTAATATAAAGGTGTGAATTATTCGCAAAAAACCTGCTGCTAATCCTGGAATCGCTGTTAGCCAGAAAAGTTGATCTTTAGAAAAATTAAATCCTAATCCCGGTAATTTCACTGCTATAACGCTCATCATAAACCATGAGGCAAATGATAATATTAAAGTAAGTGTTGTAATTGTTAATGTTTTCCAGGCAATTTTACTTCCGGCAGAACTCCAAAATGCTTCATCTTCAGGTTCCCATTTGTCTAACCAAGTTTTCATGTTTTTTATTTTATTTTTTAATTATTGTTTTCAATATCTCTTGTAAAATCAGGTGATTTTAATCGCATTGCATTTATAATGGTTCGATGCATCCACAATAAACACAGCACAGAAACTATGAAAATAAAGATCCATGAACTGGTCCAGAGTCCTGTATAATTAAGAAGATATCCAAAGATAATAGGACCAATAAAACCGCCTAATCCGCCTATTAAACCCACCATTCCTCCTACTACACCAACTTCATTAGGAAAATATTCGGGAATATGTTTATATACCGCAGCTTTACCAATTCCCCATGAAATGCCAATCAGGATTACTAATATTACATAAACCCAAAGATTTGCGCTAAACTTGATTTGTGTGATTCCTTCTGCTAATAATTCTTTCTTTTTAACTTCCTGATTTTGTTTTACAACAATTTCCTGCCAGGAACTTTTTACAGGAAAAACAGCGGTTTCATGATTTTCAGAAGTTTCTTTTATATTGATTTTATGAACTTTTCCATTTACAATAACTGAATTTGCAGCAACTTCGGTAACAACGCCATTAGTTGTGGACAAAACTCCCGGGCCTGCTGTAAAAATTTCCATTTTAGGAAACATCAATAAAAAACTAATCACTATTGATGAACCTAAAACCCAATACATTACTTTTCGTGCGCCAAATTTATCCGATAAGTATCCGCCAAAAGCCCTGATTATGCCGGATGGCAAACTGAACATTGTGGCAAACATTCCGCCCATGACGAGTGATGTATGGTAAACATTCATAAAGTTGGGTAATAACCATTGCGAATAGGCAACGAAAAAACCAAAGACTAAAAAATAGTAAGCACCAAATCTCCAGACTCTGATATTTTTAAGCGGAGATAGTAATTCCTTCATTGTTTTTGAAACTCCTTCATTTGTTTTATTTTTTGCGAAAACAATAAAAAGTATTCCTATAAATACCAACACCGCACCATAAATTATTGGAAGTATTTTCCATCCGTTTTGAGGATCGGTTTCTGATAAGTTGTTTAATAAAGTTGGAGCAATAAAAGTGGTAATTGCTGCGCCTGCATTTCCCATTCCGAAAATACCTAAAGCCCTTCCCTGCCAGTTTTTAGGATACCAAATCGAAGTATATCCTATTCCCACGGCAAAGCTGGTTCCTACTAATCCGAAGAAAAAACTTAATATTGCAAAACTCCAGAATGAGTTCGCTAAAGGCAGCAAAAAAAGTGGGATGGAACATAATAGCAATAAGATAGAAAACACTATTTTTCCCCCGTATTTGTCTGTTAAAATCCCAACAGGAAGTCGGAAAATTGAACCTGACAAAATAGGGATTCCTAATAACCAGCCAGTTTCAACCACAGTCCAGTTAAATATTCCTTTATCAACAAGGTAAGTTACCAAAACACCATTTAATGTCCAGCAGGCAAAACAAATTGTAAATGCCAATGTGTTTAAAAATAAAATTTTATGCGATTGGGACAGATTACTCATATAAAAATATTAAAATATCTAATTTTCAACTTATTAATGAGTGCTAAATTCCTCATTAAAAACACAAAATTAAACTGTTAGATTCTTACAAAATATGATATATGTCATACAAAGAAGACATAGTATCCTTACTATTAAATAACAATAACCGCTTAAATATTAAGCAGTTTTAAAAAATGTTTTTAATTGATTTTTCCTGTAACAGAGGCTTTTAGGATGAAATTATATTGTAGGAATAATTTCAATATGAGGAGGATAGATATTCTTTATTACCAATTATTTCGTTTTCTGATACCGAAATAATATTTCTTCTGATTTTTAGAATAAAAAAATTTTCACAATAAAAGTAAGGAAAATATTATTACTAAAGCTTTAATTTTCAATTATTTACAATATAAAACCTAAGAATTATCTTAAATATATAGATTCCGCATAATTTTCTTAATCTAATATACTTTCTTCATTCTAAAAATAAAAAAACTCAATAGATTTTTGGATTATATAAATCTTTTTAAAAAGGAAAAATTTGCGTTACACGACGTTTTTTGATTGTTTTTAGATTTGCTAAAGTTTTAAAAATTAGAAAATTAAGTATAAAATACTACATTTTAAGCCTTTTATAAATAGCGGATTTAACATTTGTGTCATTGAAAATTCAAATCATAAAATACTGATAAACAATTAATTAACTAGTTTTGAATTTTACACAAATGATTGATTATAAGATTTTTAAAAAAAAATTGAGGAAATTTTTGGATTTTATTATATTAAAATTAACTTTGTCTATAGGATTAGTAGAGTATAAAAATATTTAAAACCATAAAGAATTATATTTTGAAAACAACCGAAAGCATATCGTATTACATTCTACCTAAAAAATATACTTATAACACTTTTTGTTATATGTGCTTCTGTTGCTAATTCTAAGCAATTTTTCCGTTTGCATTCGATTCTCCTTTTATATCGAATGGATTTAAAAACGAAACTTTCTAACTACCGCAAATATTTATTGAAAATTACAAAAGTCTGTTTGATACACATTTGTGTCGAAAAGGATTGTTGAAACTATATCTATAATTTAAAAAGAAAAACAACCAATAACTAATAAACTAAAATGAAAAAGATGCAAAGCTGTTGCTGTAAATAAAAAAAGCCATTTCTGCGGCAACAGAAATGGCGAGGCTTAAAGAACATTTATCACTAAACCAAGATTACCCATTCGAGAGTTGAAAATTCAACTTTCAGGGCGCCTTGTTAATTACTTAAAACCAGTACAAAGAAATGAAAAATTTTTTAAAAATAAACTCATTACTATTTCTCCTGCTTATCACGGCAGGAATTCATGCCCAAAATACAACGCCGCTTATACAATCTAAGCTTGATGGAACTGTTGTAGACGATGTTACAAATCAACCTATTATTGGAGCTTCGGTTGTTATTAAAGGTACAACTCACGGTGTTCAAACGGATGCTGAAGGAAAATTTTACTTTCAAACGGGACAAAAATTCCCTTATACTTTAATAGTAAGTTACATTGGATATAAAAAAGCGGAAATAATCGTAGATAAAAACCCAATTACGATTAATTTAAAAGAAGAACGTCAGGAATTAGATGAATTAGTGGTTGTGGGTTACGGATCTCAAAAACGAAAAGATATTACAGGTTCTGTAGCATCTGTACCAAAAGCAAATTTAGCACAGGTAACCTCATCAGCAGATAATTTATTACGCGGTGCAATTCCCGGAGTGGTAGTTACGCAAAGTTCCGGCCGTCCCGGAGCATCTTCAAGTGTTCGCATTAGAGGAGGAAACTCGATTACGGCAGGAAATGAGCCGCTTTATGTGGTTGATGGAATTTTGATTTACAACGACAATAATAATAGTTCAGCCGGAGTATCAAATGCGGGTGCAAGTTTAAACGTACTTTCTACGATTAATCCGGGTGATATTGAATCGATTGAAGTATTAAAAGATGCATCTGCAACTGCTATTTACGGATCTCGTGGTGCAAATGGTGTTGTAATTATTACGACTAAAAAAGGAACTAAAGGACAGGATAATATTTCATACCAAGGTTATTTTGGGTTTCAGAATGTTTCGAAAAAACTGAATCTAATGAATGCCAGCCAATGGGCAAGCTTACGTAATGATGTTCAGGCAAGCATTGGTCAGGCGCCGGCTTTTTCAGCGGCACAAATTGAAGCTTTAAAAACTTCTGGAGGATATGACTGGCAATCGGCGTTGTTTAGAACTGCAGCTCCGGTACAAAATCATCAATTGTCATTTTCTGGTGGAGATGAACGTTCAAGATATGCGATTTCGGCTGGATATTTTCAACAGGACGGAATTGTAATTGCTTCTGATTTTAAAAGAATTTCGCTTCGTGTTAACTACGAAAGAAATTATTCTCAGAATTTTAAATTTGGTGTAAATGCAAACTATAGTAATTCGGTTTCAAATGGTGTAGGAACAAATGGCGGTGCCACTGCCGGAAGATCTCCGAGTCCGCTAGTTGTTGCTTTGTATCAGCCGCCCGTAGTTCCTATTAAAAATGCTGACGGAAGTTACAATTTAACTAATAATCCTTATTCAACGGCAGTTAACGGAATCATCGGAAACCCAATTAATGATTTAGTCAGTACAATTAATGAAACTAAAATCAACCGAATTCTGACCAGTTTATTTGGTGAATATAAAATTACCAAAAAACTGATTGCAAAAGTGGCCGTTAGTGGCGATGTTCTTGATACAAAACAAAATTATTACGCTCCGGCGACGACTACAAGTGGTGCAGGAACTAAAGGATTAGCTTCTGTTGGGGACAGATTAGTTAGTTCTGTATTGAATGAAAACACGTTGAATTACAATACTACTTTTGGTGAAAACCATAAATTCTCTGCTTTGGGAGGATATACGCTTCAATATACAAAAGGAGAAGTTGTAAATGCCGGTGCCAATACTTTTGTAAATGATGCCAATACTTATAATGCTTTGCAAGATGGTGTTCCTGTAAAACCTTATAGCGATGCATTTGAAAGTGTTTTGAAATCATGGTTAACCAGAATAAATTATTCTTATAAAGGAAAATACAATTTCACACTTTCTGCCCGTGCAGATGGTTCATCAAGATTTGGATCTGAATCACTTTGGGGTTATTTCCCGTCAGCCGGATTTTCATGGAATATTACCGATGAAAGTTTTGCTCAAAACATTAAAGGTGTAACCGAAGCAAAACTTAGAATCACGGCTGGAACAACAGGAAATCAGGAAATAGGAAATTACCTTTCACTTGCACAAATGGGTTCTGTAAACTACGCTTTTGGAGGTACTTTACAAACGGGCCTTGCTCCCACCCGATTAGCAAATCCGGATTTGAAATGGGAAAAAACAGATCAGTATAATGTTGGTTTGGACTTATCATTATTGGATAGAAAAATAAACTTTGTTTTTGATGTTTATTACAAGAAAACAAAAGATTTATTGATTAATGTACCAGTTCCGTTAGCTTCAGGATATGCTACGGTCCTGCAAAATATTGGTGGAGTTGAAAATAAAGGTATTGAAGTTGGTTTAATTACTGAAAACATCAAAACAGAAAATTTCTCATGGAATTCTAACATCGTTTTCTCTGCAAATAGAAACAAAGTAGTTTCGATAGGAAACGGAGTTGATCAGTTTTTTCCGGTAGTTCCAAACGGATCTTTATTACAGCAACAACCCGTAACGGTAAAAGTTGGTTTGCCTTTAGGAACATTCTGGGGATATAAAACTAATGGTATTTTCCAGACTCAGGAAGAAGTAAATACACAGCCAAAAATTAACAGTTTAGCCAATACAAAAATTGGGGACAGAAGATATGTTGACACAAATGGCGACGGCGTAATTTCGGCTCTTGACAAAGGAAGTCTGGGAAGTTCTCAGCCTAAATTTGTTGCAAGTTTCAGCAACACAATTTCTTATCATGATTTTGATCTAAATTTCTCTTTTCAGGGATCTTATGGCGGAAAAATATTCAATGCTTTGAATCAGCAATTAGAAATTTCAACTCTTGGAACAAATGCTAATGTAACGCTTGAAGATCGCTGGACGCCAAGTAATCCAGGTAATGAAATTCCAAGAGCAACAAGTTCTCCACTTGGAATTGTTTCTGAGCGTTATGTTGAAGATGCTTCTTTTATAAGATTAAAACTAATCACTTTAGGATATACTTTACCTAAAAGCGTTTCTAAAAAATTGGGAACAAAAAGCATCAAATTTTACATATCTGCCGAAAATTTAATTACATGGACAAAATACACCGGTTATGATCCGGAAGTAAGTTCATACGAACAAAACAACTTATATCCCGGAATTGATTTTGGTTCTTATCCAAACTCTAAAACATTCATTTCTGGTCTGAACCTAACTTTCTAAGTAAAAAATATACACCATGAAAAAGATAATAATAACAATCATATTAAGTGCCGTTTTCCTAGGATCGTGCACGGAACTGGAGGTCACACCAACCTCTTTTGTAACCGAAGATAATTATTTCAAAACCCAGGATGACGCTATTGCGAGTGTATCAGCAGTTTATGCATCATTAGCGCTTGATCCGGGAGAACAAAGTTTATTTGGACGAAATTTATATTTCTTAACAGATATGGCTACAGATTATGCTGCAGCAGGAGTTTCAGCAACAAATCCGCAAGTGAGAGCTTTGAGCAGTTTGACACATGATGCAACTTCAGATCGTGTTCAGGTTGCGTGGCGCCAAATTTATGCCGGAATCAACAGAGCCAATGTTTCTATAGATAATATCCCTAAAGTAGCAGGAACAGAAGCTATTAAAACTAGATTAATTAATGAAGCAAAATTTATTAGAGGATTATTGTACTTTCAGGCAGTTCGGCTTTGGGGAGGAGTTCCAATCATTTTGCACGAACCAACTTCGATACAATTAGAAAGTTTAAAATCAAAAAGAGCCACTGTAGACGAAGTTTATGCTCAAATTATTTCAGACTTAAATGCTGCCGAAGCTTTACCTGCAACTTATGCTGCAACAGATGCCGGACGTGCAACTTCTGGGGCTGCGAAAGCCATTTTAGCCAAAGTATATTTAACAAGGAAAGATTATCCAAATGCAATTTTAAAAGCCAGAGAAGTGATCAACGGCGGTTACGGATATGGCCTTTTTGAAAGCTTTCAGGATATTTTTACTAAAACAAAAAAGAACGGAAAAGAACATATTTTCTCTGTTCAGTTTGAAGCCAATATGGCCGGAAACGGGTCTAGCGGAAGCACATTTCAATCGACTTCATTTACCGGATTTACAGCCACAGAACCAGCAGATATTATCTCAGATGTTGCCTTGTTTTATGATATTTATGCTCCGGGAGATACACGCAGAGATGTAAGTTATGCTAAGACATTACCAATTCCGGGTACGGCAAACATTTATACTTTTCCGAAACCAATTTTTAAAAAATACCTTGATTTAACCAATTTGGCAACTCCCGGAAACGTGGCGATTAATTTTCCTGTTATTCGTTATGCCGACATTCTATTGTCTTTGGCGGAAGCCATAAACGAACAAGGAACTCCAACACCGGAAGCCTATGAATTGATCAATCAGGTTCGAAGAAGAGCTTTTGCAAAAGCAATCACAACGCCGGATGCAACAGTAGATTTAGCAGGATTAACACAAACCACCTTTAGAGCCGCAATTAAGGAAGAGCGCAAAAAAGAATTTGTTCAGGAAGGGCAACGCTGGTTTGACTTGGTTCGTTGGGGAACTTTGGTTACCGAAATTAAAAAAGTGACTGCGAAAAACTCCGTTTCTGAAAGAAATAATTTATATCCAATTCCGCAAAGCGAAAGAAATATTGATCCTGTAGGTTTACCACAAAACCCCGGATATTAACTAAAACCACAACCAAAAAACTAGAATTATGAAAAATTTTAAATTTAATAGTAGAACCAAAAGTCCTAAAAAAGGGCTTTTGATTACTGCGTTGCTTGTCGCGCAATTGGGTTTTGCACAAAATAATCCAAATGCTGATTTTAAAGGTGTTATTGGGAAAACATTGGCCGACTCTAAAGAATATTGGCCAGATCCTGTAAAAGCGCCAAAAGGTGCGCCCAATGTAATTTGGATTTTACTGGATGATGTTGGATTTGGAGCTTCAAGCGCTTTTGGAGGATTGATCCAGACACCTACTTTTGATGAATTAGCGAATAATGGTTTACGATATACCAATTTTCACACAACCGCGATTTGTGCTCCTACTCGTGCGGCAATTTTAACCGGAAGAAATTCTGGAAGAGTGCACGTTAGCGGGTTTTCACATACTATTTTATCAGCAGGTTTTCCGGGTTGGGATGGTAAAATTCCATCAGATAAAGGAACAATTGCAGAAATTTTACGTGACAATGGCTACAACACATTTGCCGTTGGTAAATATGGCGTTACTCCGGATGAAGACGCTACAGATGCGGGTCCGTTTGACAGATGGCCAACCGGAAAAGGATTTGACCATTTTTACGGATTCCTGGGTTCGCAAACAGATCAATACAATCCTGATTTAGTTGAAGATCAGGTTCATATTACTCCAGACGGACGTCATTTAAATGAATTGATTACTGACAAAGCAATTAGTTTTATTCAGAAACAACAAAAAGCGGCACCCGGAAAACCGTTCTTTTTATATTATGCACCCGGAGCTGCTCATGCGCCGCATCAGGTTGCTACAAAATGGAGCGATCCTTATAAAGGAAAATTTGATAAAGGCTGGGATGCATATCGCGAAGAAGTTATTGCAAACCAAAAGAAATTGGGTGTAATTCCGGCAAATGCTGTTTTACCGGAACGTAATCCATTAATTACAGATTGGAAAAAACTAACTCCGGATCAAGAGAAAGTTTACGCAAGATTCATGGAAGTTTACGCCGGATTTTTGACTTATACGGATCATGAAGTAGGAAGAGTTGTTAATTATCTTAAAGAAACCAATCAGTTAGAAAACACCGTAATTTTTGTTGCCATTGGAGATAATGGCGCCAGTAAAGAAGGAACTACAGAAGGAACAATTAACCAGAGTTTATTTTCTCAGGGAAAATCTGATGAGGAAAATCTTCAGACGAATGTAGCAAATATTGACCAGATTGGAACTGCAAAAGGTTTGAATACCAATTATCCTTTAGGATGGGCACAAGCTACGAATGTGCCTTTTAAAAACTGGAAACAAGACGCACAATCTGAAGGAGGAACGCATAATCCGCTGATTGTTTATTACCCAAAAGGAATCAAGGAAAAAGGCGGAATCAGAAATCAATACAGCCATGTAACTGACCTTTTGCCAACAACATTAGATATTGCAGGAATCAAAGCGCCGGAATATATCAAAAATGTGAAACAGGATATTATTCAGGGATCTTCATTATATGCTTCTTTAAATGATGCTAAAGCCGAATCATTGCACAAAGTTCAATATTATTACATCTTTGGAAACAGAGCAATTTATAAAGATGGATGGAAAGCCGGAGCAGCGCATTTACCGGATTCATTTGCAGTAAAAAAATCTTTAAGCAAAAATGAAAAACCCGTAGAAAGCAATTTTGATACTGATGTTTGGGAATTATACAACCTGAACGAAGATTTCAACGAACGCAATAATCTTGCTAAAAAATACCCTGAAAAATTAGCCGAACTTCAGAAACTATTTGATGAACAAGCCAAAGAAAATAATGTTTATCCATTAATTGACTGGCAAGATGTGTACAACAGAAGAATTCATAATACAGGTGCAGACAAAGGAAAATCGCTTCAGGATTTGGTTAAACAGGTAACAAAACCTGCCGGAAGTACAAACTAATTGTATAATTCACTAACCTGCAAGGTCTTTTCTTGACCTTGTAGGTTTATAATCACTTTTTTTCTATTGACTTTTTAGGTTTCAAAAACATACCTACAGGGTTTTAAAAACTTTGCAGGATAACCTGCTAACAAAAAAATAAAATTATGGCAGCAACAAAACCAATTTTAAAAAGAGGCATTTTTGCCTTGATTCTTGTAGTAATTGCAGTAAGTTTTTACTACTTGACAATATGGATTACTCCGTATTACGTGCAAAAAAAGTTTGCCGAAAAAAGCCTGGGTGATGTCAATACCCCAAGATTTGGAGATCAGCCAAATGCTGAAAACAGCAGAGTGATTCCGTTACCAAATCCTGACTTTTTGTATTCAACAATCAATTATGATTTGAACGATAATGTATTGAAAATCTCAGGAATTGTTCCGGATTCTACTTATTGGTCAATATCTGCGTATCAGGAAAACACGACTAATTTTTTTGTCGAAAATGAAGAAAAAGTAAAAGCAAAATTCGAATATTATTTAGCCCCGGAAGGAAGTAAATCCGAAGTTTTGAAAAATATTCCGAAAGAAAAAATCATTTACAGCCCAACAACTAAAGGATTGATTTTGTTTCGTTATCTGGTTTCAAAAGCATATCCGGTAAAAACATTAGCAGAATTACAACATGGAGTTACGGTTGAAAAGTTGGTAAAGTAATCGTTCCAGCAATTTTATCAGTTTAACCCGCAATCAAAATATCGATTATACTGTGAAGAATGGATTAAAATCCATCCCTACAATATGTTTCGTTCCTCTGGAACTCTTGATGAAATTCCGAAGGAATGATTTATTTTGTAGCCGGGGATTTCAATCCCCGGAAACGCAAAGTAGCTAGAAAGTTTGTCATGCTGAGCGAAATAGAAGGACACACAAGAAACTCGACAAAGACAAACGCAATATAAATGTCGATTATACTGTGAAGAATGGATTAAAATCCATCCCTATAATATGTTTCGTTCCTCTGGAACTCTTAATAAAATTCCGAAGGAATGATTTATTTTGTAGCCGGGGATTTCAATCCCCGGAAATGCAAGTAATGAGAAATCCGAAAAGATTAGAAAATTCAGCACGGAGTTTCTGGTGTGATCCTTCCTTCGTCAGGATGACAAAAAAAAACATTCAACATTAAAATAAAATAAAAAATGGCTTTAAATAAAAAAATAAAAAAGATAGGACTTGGCGTGGCATTGATCATTCTGGCTATCGTATTTGGAAGTGCTGTTGGGGTTTACAACATTAAATCCGGAAAAAGCAGTTCGCAGCGCGTAATTGGCAATTGGTCTACAGTTGATAAGGACAAAGATCTTAGCACTGCCGATTTGCTGACAATAGCGCAAGTAGCGGTTTACGGACCTTATGCGCTGACAAAAAAAGAGGTAATCTATTTAAGCACAAGTACAGATAGCGAAGGAAACGCAATAGATCCCAAATCAGAATATGTAATTAGCGGAAAAAAATTAGATGCTAAATATTGGAGTATTACGGCCTATGACGAAAGTGGCTTTTTAATTAAAAACCCAATCAACAAATACAGCTATAATCTTGAAAATGTAAAATATGAAGCCGATAGTACATCGTATAAAATCAACTTATCAGGAGTTGAGAAAAAGGAAAACTGGCTGCCTATAAACGATGTAAAAAAAGCAACTTTAATTATTCGCTTGTATTTGCCATCAGAGAAACTTCGAGATAATTTAACGGTGGAAACACTTCCAACAATTCAAAAAGTAAAATAATCAGTACAAATTATAACAAATAATGAGGAATTAATTAAATAAAACTCTACTAAATCCATAGAATTAGAAGTTTATTTTATTTATTTTTACATTTTCCAAAACGAACTGATTTTCAATACAGTTATAAAAATATAAAAATTAGAAATCATGAAAAGAGAAGACTATGAAATTATAGGAAAGAAAATTGTCGTGGGAGCGATCGTTTTTTTAGTTCCGCTGGCTATTTTGGCGGGAGGTTTAGCATTAATTAGTAATTTTTTAAAATAAAAATCATGGCAGCAATAGATCACAATTCAAAAAGTAAACTAACACGAGATTTAAGCATTAGCTTATTAATATATTCACTTCCGGTAGTGGCAATTTTTCTTTATTTCAAACTTACAAATGGTTTAATAACGGAATCCCATATTACATTACCATCATTTTTAGAATTTGCACAACCTGCATTTCAACACATCCGCACTTGGGGATTAATTGTTTTTATGCTCGTTTTAGGAGCGATTGAATTTGCTGCAGGTTTATACGATGACGAATGGACTGGCGAAGAACGCAAAATAGATATTGTTTGTTTCTTAGCTCCAAAATTGCTTTTACCGCCTGTAATCGCTTTTTTCAGTTTAACGGCATTACCTTATTTAATTCCTCATTTGGCAAATTCACTTTCATGGGTTCCGTTTTGGGGAGGATTTTTTCTAATTGCAATTGCCGATGATTTAACACAATATTGGTACCACCGTTTGCACCATCAGGTTCCGTTTTTATGGCGTTTTCACAGAACACATCACTCGGCTCCATATATGGGAATGGCGATGGCTTCAAGACAAAACTTTATTTATACCGTTTTCTTTTCTCAAATATACTTAACTGCAACATTAACATTTTTAGGTTTAGGTTTACCTGCTTTGTTTGTTTTGGTTATTAAAAGTATCATCACATTGGGAGCACATTCAAGTATTGCATGGGACAAACCATTTTACAAATACAAAGTTTTACATCCTTTTGCGTGGGTTTTAGAAAGATTAATTTCTACTCCTGCAACGCATCACGCACATCATGCAGATACTAGCGGTGACGGAGTTGGACATTTTAAAGGCAATTTCGGTAACATGTTTTTTATCTGGGATATGATTTTTGGAACGGGTTTAATCACACGTAAATTTCCAAAATCATACGGAATGAAATCATACAAACAAGAAGAATGGTACGCGCAATTTTTATGGCCAATATTCAAATCTAAAAAAGAAGGAAGCGCTCTTGCCGAAGGTGTTTTAGCAGTTCCTTTAAAGCAAAAAGCAGAAAATCTATCGCCAAGTCCGGTTTATTACGAACAGGCGCAACATCTTAAATTGCAAAGAAAATAACTTAACGCAGTGTATTCAAAATAGAACTTGAATACACTGTTGTTTTATAAAAACATAAATATGCAAAATAAAATACTTAAAAACAGTATTACAACATTCCTCCTGCTTTTTACCATTTTAGGTTTTTCACAGGAAAAAAGTGCAAATGTTTTACTGGACGCTTTTTATTCGAAAATTAAAAGCCAAAAAAATCTACAGATAATTGATGCCAGAGGTCCGGATGAATTTGCCTTAAATCATATTGAAGGCGCAGTAAATTTTAATCTGAAATCAGAGAATTATGAAAAAGCAGTTTCGGTTTTAAATACTTCACAACCGGTTTTCATTTATTCTATTGCCGCTTATAGAAGTGGTTTATTAGCAAATGATTTACTTAAAAAAGGATTTTCTGAAGTTTATATTCTTGAAGGCGGAATCGCAGCGTGGATTGGCGGCGGAAAACCTTTTTACACTAATCTGAAAAGTAAATTAACAATTCCGGAATACAAAAAAATCATTGCTGACAATGAATATGTTTTGGTTGACATTGGTTCCAAATATTGCGCGACCTGCAAAACCGTTAAACCAATTTTAGAAGATCTTAGAACGCAATATGGCGAAAAACTAAAAATTGTTCAAATCGAATTAGAAGAAAGTCCGCAAGTAATCGCCGATCTTAAAATAGTCAAAGTTTTCCCGACTTTAATTTTATATCAAAAAGGGAAAATTGTTTTCAAAAAAGACGGTTTAAGCGATTTGAAAAATGATGTTGATGTGGTTTTGGCTTTGAAATAATCACCTTTATTTGTCATCCCTAGGAACGAGGGATCTCCGTTAGTAGCTCGACAAAGATTGGAGATTTTGACTGCGGAGTTTCTTGTGGAGATCCCTCGTTCCTAGGGATGACAAAAATGCGCATACAACTTTGGCAAAGCTATGTTTCTATGTGTTCAAAAAATTGCTCCCTTATTAAAGCATCAAAAAACTAAAAATTATGGCGTTATCCAAAATAAAAAAAATCATTCTCCCAATTGTTATTGTTGTTTTTATAATAGCCCTTTCCCTTTTCTGGCCCATCAATACCGATGGAACTTTAATACAACCCAATAAAAAATTACTGGAAGGAAAAACAGCCTTTTTAAAAGCAAAAGTTGCCACAGACAGCTCTTTCAAAAAACCAAATATCATTATTCTTCTTGCCGATGATTTAGGGAAATATGATATTTCGTTATACGGAGGAAAATCGACGCCAACGCCACAAATAGATTCTCTTGCGGCTTCTGGCGTGACATTTCAGGACGGTTATGTTTCGGCTTCGATATGTTCGCCTTCGCGCGCGGGAATATTAACTGGTCGTTATCAGGAACGTTTCGGACATGAATTTCAACCCGGAGACCGGTATCCAAAAAACAATTTGGAATATTATGGTTTCAAATATTTAATCAATACAAATGGCTGGCGACTGAACCCGAAAATCAATTATCCTAATGAAGCTTCTATCGCCACACAAGGTTTGCCACAATCTGAAATTACGTTTGCAGATCTTGCAAAAAGAGAAGGTTACAGCACCGGAATTATTGGCAAATGGCATTTGGGTCACAACAAAGGATTTTTTCCTTTAGATCGTGGTTTCGATTATCATTACGGATTTTATCAGGCATTTTCGCTTTACACTCCGGAAGACGATAATCCGGATATCATCAATCATCATCACAAAGATTTTACCGATAAAATGATTTGGGGAAATGGACGCGTCGGGATTGGACAAATTCGCCGTGATACAACTATCATACACAATAAAGCCTATTTAACCGAAACATTTGCTGATGAAGCAGAAGCTTTTATCGATAGAAATAAAACCAAACCGTTCCTATTGTACGTTCCGTTTAATGCACCACACACGCCTTTTCAGGTTCGCAAAAAATATTATGATCGTTTCCCGAATGTAAAAGACGAAAACAAGCGTGTTTATTTTGCCATGATTAGCGCGTTAGACGATGCCGTGGGAAGAATCAGGGCAAAAGTCAAAAAAGAAGGTCTTGAAGATAATACTTTAATATTTTTTGCGAGCGACAATGGTGGTGCCGATTATACTTTTGCAACTACAAATGCACCATTAAAAGCAGGGAAATTTTCTCATTTTGAAGGCGGCGTAAATGTTCCGTTTGCATTGTCATGGAAAGGAAAAATCAAACCGCACACAATCTATAAAACTCCCGTAAGTACATTGGATATATTTAGTACAATCGCTGCTGCGATTCATTCTGATTTGCCAAAAGACAGGGTTTATGACGGTGTCGATTTGGTTAGCACAGTCAATCAAAATAAAGAAGCGCACAAAACTTTATACTGGCGTTCCGGCGATGCAAAAGCGATTAGAAGCGGCGATTGGAAATTGATTATCAGCGGAAAAACGCATGAAGAATGGCTTTATAATTTAGCAACAGATAAATCTGAAACTACAGATCTTGCTCAAAAAAATCCGGCAAAAGTAAAAGAATTACATATCGCATTACAAAACTGGGAAAAAGGATTAATTAAACCTTTATGGCCAAATTTAACGCATTATGAATTTGAATTTGGTAAACAAAAATACTTTGTGGATTTGTAACTATAACATTATACAAACCCGACCGGTTTTAAAAACCTGTCGGGTTTAATTCAGAATAATATTTACAAAAATGAATTGCCTCCAGCTTTAGCTGGAGATTAAAAAAATTTAATCCTAGTTGTGGCTTTAGCCAAATGACAATTTTGGCTAAAGCCAATAGTAATTCATATTTACAATATCTCCAGCTAAAGCTGGAGGCAATTCAAAATGAAACTTTATAAATACCTAACAGGTTTTTAAAACCTGTTAGGATAACAAAATAATAAAATTTAAAATGTCATCCTCAAAAAATAAATTCACCATTCACGAAGACTGGACCGTTGTAATTCTCGGTTTTATAATCATCGGAATTTCTCTTTTTATTTTTCTGCCCGAAGTTACGGTTTTTAAATGGTCAAACGGAACCGAATTACTTTATGATGTATTCGATTTCGGAAATTTGAAAACCCTTGCATTACAATTTTTATACCTCATTTCGATTGGAACATTAGGCGCTTTTTTAATTGGGAAATCGGTGAAATATTTTTTATTGGGTTTCCCGATAGTATATCTCTTAACCGTTATTGCTTTAATTATTTCAGGAAATACTCAAGTAAAAGGACTAAATCTCGAAGCTGTAATTTTCAGTTTGATAATTGGTTTAGCGATTGGGAATTTCTTCCAGCTTCCGGACTGGTTTCGATCAGCGCTTTCAACAGAAGTATTTGTAAAAATTGGATTGGTTTTATTGGGAACCAGCGTCATTTTTGCAGACATTTTAAAAGCAGGTTCTTTAGGATTAATTCAGGCTTTGGTTGTCGTATTATCGGTTTGGTATTTTGCATTTTGGCTGTGTAAAAAACTAAAAGTCGATGACGAATTAACGATGATGATTTCCAGCGCGGTTTCTATTTGTGGCGTTTCTGCTGCAATTGCCACTTCGGGAGCGATCAAAGGAGATTCTAAAAAGTTATCTTATGTGATTTCGATTGTTTTGGTAACCGCAATTCCCATGATGATTTTCATGCCAATGATTGCTAAATATTTCAATTTTCCCGAAGAAGTTACGGGCGCATGGCTTGGCGGAAGTATCGATACATCTGGCGCGGTTGTGGCTTCGGGTTCTTTGGTTGGCGAAACCGCTTTGAAAATTAGTACAATTGTAAAATTCTCTCAAAATGTATTACTCGGAATCGCCGCTTTTGCAATCTCAGTTTATTGGACGTACACGCATAATAATTCGGCGGAAGCTGTTGAATCAAAACCAACATTGAGTATTATCTGGGAACGTTTTCCAAAATTTGTAATTGGCTTTATTGCGGCTTCATTATTATTTTCTTTTGTGCTTTCGCCCGAAGTTAGAGATAATGTGAAAGACAGTTCGAAGAATTTACAAGGTATTTGGTTTGCGCTTGCTTTTACAAGTATTGGTCTGGAAATCAACTTTAAAGATTTACTGAGTAATAATAGTCGGAAACCATTGTATGCTTTTTTAATTGCCCAATTATTCAATGTGATTGTGACATTGATTATTGCTTTTTTGCTGTTTAGTAAATAATTTAACACAAGCGTATAATGTTTAAACACATAGAAACACAGCTTTTAGTTATGTGTAAAAAAGTCGTTTCACTCAAAATAAAACACATAGCTAACAACAAAAATTAACCATTGTCATCCTGATTTCTATGATAAAAACAAATCTTTTTGAAGGGATTTGGTTTATTTCTCGCAGATTTTGCAGATTGAGCAGATTTTTATTTGACAAAGACTGTCATCCTGAGCGAAGTCGAAGGACACACAAATAGCTCGACAAAGATTTGTCATTTCGATCGAAGAGAGAAATCACACTAGAAACTCGACAACGATTGTCGCTATTCTATGCGGAGATCCTTCGTTCCTCAGGATGACAAAAATGCGCATACCAACTTTGAGTATAAATCTTTGTCAAAGTTAAACCCAATAATTTTCGAAAAATAAAAATATCAATTATAATGAAAAAAACACTTATTACAATCAACCTTTTATTAGCTTTTAGCTTTTCAATTCATTCCCAAAACCAAACAAAACCCAATATCATTTTAATAATGGTAGATGATATGGGATATTCTGATTTAGGGAATTATGGTTCTGAAATTAAAACGCCTAATCTCGATAAATTAGCCAGTGAAGGTTTACGTTTACGCGAATTTTATAATAATTCTATTTGCGCACCAACTCGTGGATCTTTGTTAACGGGACAATATCAGCACAAAGCCGGAATGGGATTTTTTGATGTCAATTTAGGATTGCCGGCGTATCAAGGATATTTAAACAAGGAATCTTTGACATTGGGCGAGGTTTTCCGTTCCGGCGGTTACAGTACTTTGCTTTCCGGAAAATGGCACGTAGGTTCTGAAGATCAGTCGCAATGGCCGAATCAGAGGGGTTTTGATAAATTTTACGGAATCTTAAAAGGCGCTTCAAACTATTTTGACACAAAACCTTTGCCTTTCGGGAAAACGCCTTATCCCGTAAAATTGATTCGGAATAACGAAGAACTGCATCCAAAAGATGATTCGTATTATTTTACAGATGAAATTGGGAATAATGCCGTGACTTTCCTGGACGAACAAAATAAAGAAAATAAACCGTTCTTTTTGTATTTAGCTTTTACGGCTCCGCATTGGCCGTTGCAGGCAAAACCGGTTGATATTGCAAAATACAGAGGGAAATTTGACGAAGGCTGGGATATTTTACGTGAAAAAAGAATTGAGAAATTAAAAGCAAACGGAATTTTACCAGCAAATCAAACTGTTTCTGCAAGAGATCCTGAAGTTCCGGAATGGAGCAAATTATCTTATGACGAAAAACTATTCTGGAAAGCAAAAATGGAAGTTTATGCCGCAATGGTCGATAATATGGATCAGAATGTGGGGAAAGTTCTGGAGAAATTAAAAACTTTAAAGAAGGATAAAAACACGCTGATTATTTTTATTTCAGATAATGGCGCGCAAGGTGGTTTTAATACTTATAATCCGTTAGGGCGTGGTTTGGTTCGAAATGACGGACCTGTTGGAACTTCGGGATCATTTGATTATCAGGAACAAAACTGGGCATATTTATCGAATACTCCGCTACAGCAATATAAAAATAATATGCATGAAGGTGGTTTTAGTTCTCCGTTTATTGCCTGGTTTCCGTCAAAAATAAAAGCAGGCAGAATCGATAAAGGAACGGGACATATTATTGACCTTGCTCCTACTTTTTATGAATTGGCAGGAATTGAATATCCGAAGGAATATAACGGAGTAAAATCAAATCCGTTAGCGGGGAAAAGTTTATTACCGGTTTTATTCGATAATGTTTCTGAGGTCAACAGAGGTGCACCTTTATTTTGGGAAAGAGCCGGAAACAGAGCCGTAAGAGATGGAAAATGGAAATTGGTTTCGATTTATCCTTCTTATGAATGGGAACTTTATAATATTGAAACTGATCGTGGAGAAACAACAAATGTCGCACAGCAAAACCCGGGAATTGTCAATAAACTTTCGGCTTCTTATTTTGATTGGGCAGATCAAACCGGAGTTGTAGAATATAGTAAATTCAAATTAAAACCTGAAACAATGCCTGGAGGAGCTGCTTTAAAAAAGTAGAGATATATCTATACAAGATTTTCCTGAAAATATAATTGCTTTTTTTGATATTTTAAGTAATTATAACCAAAAGCGATTGTTTTTGAAACAGTCGCTTTTATTTCTTCAAACAAAAAATTTATGACATTTAAAATCAGACAATGTCAGGTAAACCTTTATAATTGTTAAACCCCCAACTTAAAACATCTCAATCTTAAAAAGTAATTACATTATAGATAATAAAGAATATTCATTTTTAAAAATCGACCTATTATTTAGTTCAAATGTTACAAATATTACAAAAGCGTCTTCTAGTGTGAGAATTAATGTTAAAAACAGTCGTTTCTTTAACATTTTTTTAAGATATTTGAGATAACTAATCCAAAACTTTTTAAAAAATGAAAATTAATTTAAAGCATTTTTTGTGGCTTCTATTGGTATTAATAGTGCAAATAGCCCATGCACAAGAAGGATCTATTTCTGGTAAAGTTACAGATGCAAAAGGGGTTCCTATTCCCGGAGTAAATATTGTGATAAAGGGAACAAAAGTGAGTACTCAAACTGACTTTGACGGGAATTTTAAAATCAAAGCTAATAAGGGAGATATTTTTATTGTGAGTTATGTAAGCTTCGCAACTCTTCAGGTTCCGGCTTCAAACGCAATGACAATTCAATTGTTTGAAACCCAAAATGAACTTGAAGCTGTTTTGGTAGTAGGTTACGGAACACAAATTAAGAAAAACTCAACAGATAATATTGCACGGGTAACTGCAAAAGATATTCAGCAAATTCCGGTATCGAACCTGCAAAATGCCTTAGTTGGTAAATTAGCCGGTGTACAAATTACGCAAACAAACGGTAAAGTTGAGGGAGGAATAAATATTAGAGTTCGTGGTGCTGCCAGTATTAGTGCAGGATCACAGCCGTTATATGTATTAGACGGAATCCCGTTAATCAATGATAATGAATCAGGTAACGGAGCTCCAACCAATCCGTTATTAACATTGAGTACAAGCGAAATTGAATCTATAGATGTTTTGAAAGATGCCTCTTCTGCGGCTATTTATGGTGCACGTGGTGCAAACGGAGTTGTAATTATCACGACTAAAAAAGGAAAAGACGGAAAAGGCACTTTCTCCATCAACTTATCCCAAGGTGTCAGCGAAGCTACTCATAATAAAAAATGGCTGAACGCTAAACAATATGTTGCATTGTTGCAGGAGGCCGGAACAAATGTTGACGACTTGGAATCTGTAGAAGACGAATTAGAGTTTTTATCGCAGGGAACAGACTGGAGAAATGGTGCAGTAAATACAGACTGGCAAAAAGAAGCTATAAAAACAGGTTACACTACAGATGCTGATTTTTCGGTTTCTGGTGGTGATGATAAAACGAAATACTTTTTCTCAGGATCTTACAATAAAACAATCGGAATTGTGGACAGCAATAGTTTAGAAAGGTTAACCGCCAGAAGCAACTTGTCACACAAAGTATCAGAGCGTTTTACAGCCGGAATGAATATTGGTTTCTCAAGATCAGCAATTGACAGGGTTCAGGATGATAATGCCTTTACAACGCCGTTACAAGCTGTTGCGCAAGCGCCAATTTCGCAAGCAAGATTAGAAGACGGAACTGCAAACCCAAATACAGAATATGCGAATTATCTTTTAGCAAAAGACAATAGTTTCTGGAAAACAATTATGAGAAGAATTACCGGAAAAGTATTTGGCGAGCTTAAAATTTTAAACTCTTTAAAATTCAATTCTGATTTTTCATACGACCTTTTAAGCCAGACAGAAGATTACTGGCAAGGAAAAAATGCACCGTTTATGGCAACTGACGGAGCTGTGTTTGCAACTAATGTAAATACTGAAAATTATGTTTTTAGTAACTATTTTACCTTCGATAAAACATTTGCCGAAAAACATACTATAAACGCCGTTGCAGGTATGGAATTCAATAAATATAATAGAAGATATCAGGATGTTAACAGTATTTATTTTCCTAACGATAATTTCCAGACGGTTGATGGCGGAGCCGAAGTAAATGAAGGTCACGGAAGTCAGACTGATTATGCTTTTGTTTCTCAATTTGGGAGATTAAATTATAGTTATGATGGCAAATATCTTTTTAAAGCGAGTATTCGTCGTGACGGATCTTCTCGCTTTGGAAAAAATAACAGATTTGGAGTTTTCCCTGCTTTTTCTGCAGGTTGGGTAATTTCTCAGGAAAATTTCCTGAAAGACAATGCTGTTTTATCTTATTTAAAATTAAAAGGAAGCTGGGGTAAATTAGGAAATGCCGAAATTGGAAATTTTGCTTCCCGCCAATTGTACCAGACAAATCCGTATAACTTAAAATCAGGATTAACATTTTATCAACCAGGAAACGACGATCTTACATGGGAAAAATCAACTCAGACTGATTTTGGTTTTGAAGTTGGTTTCTTAAATAAAATAACTCTTGAAGTTGATTATTATCAAAAAGATACCGACGGATTGCTTTTTGATGTTCCGCTTCCTAAAAGTGCAGGAGCTGGAACTGGCGGAACAATCAGTAAAAATATTGGCCAAATTAGAAGCAGTGGTTTCGAATTTACTTTAAATACTAAAAACATTGAAACAGAAGATTTTAAATGGAATACAAGTTTCAATTTAACTACGAACGAATCAAAAGTAAAGTCTCTTCCAAATGATAACACAGATATTATTTCTGATTTTACAATTAATAGAGTTGGACAAAATATTTCTTCTTTTTATTTAGTTCAATATGCCGGAGTTGACTCAGAAAACGGAGATGCACTTTTTGTAAAAAACACTGTAAATGCTGACGGAACTCTTGACAAAACCACAACAAATGATTATAGCGAGGCAAAAAGGGTAATTACCGGAAATCCTTTCCCTACTTTAATGTCCGGTTTAACCAATACAATTATCTATAAAGGAATCGATTTTACCTTTACATTTCAGGGAGAATGGGGCGCCAGTATTTATAATGCGGCAGGATTATACCAATCAACCGCAGCAGATTATTTTGACAATCAAACGGCTGATCAGTTAAATCGCTGGCAAAAACCGGGTGATATTACAAATGTTCCTCAGGCAAGATTTGGCGGTTCAAACGGAACGCAAAATTCTACTCGTTATTTAGATAAATCAGATTTTGTTCGTTTAAGAAATATAACATTAGGATATTCTTTGCCTAAACAAACAGTAAGCGACATGGGAATGAGCAGTTTAAGAGTTTATATAACGGCTGTTAACTTACTTACTTTTACCAATTATGAAGGTACTGATCCGGAAGCAAGAAGAGATGACACCAGCAGAACCAGCCCACGAGCGGGAGAAGATTTTTACTCGGCTCCGCCAGCGAGAACAATTGCGATGGGAGTAAATATTAATTTTTAAAACGAACAAGATGAAAGCAAATAAAATAATTTTATATCTATTTTTCGCCGTGCTTTTTGCAAGTTGCGAAAATGAATTAGACATTGATCCTAAACAAACAGAAGATGCTTCGGTGACATTAGGTACAGAAGGCGGAATAACCAATATACTTACCGGAACGTATGCCCTGGCAGCAAATGGAAATGCTTATGGCGGAAGAATTTTGGTCTACGCCGATTTATTAGGCGTCAGCGGTTCACTGAATACTACCGATTTTAGATGGAGAGGAACTTATGGAGAATTGAGACAAATGTACATCAAGAATATGCAATCTGACAATGTGATTATTGAAGGTACTTATGCAAGATGTTACGAGATTATTAATGCTGCAAATACTGTAATTGAAAACGTTGATAAAGTAAAAGATCCGACGAAACAAGCGACGATGATTGGTGAAGCCAGTTTTTTAAGATCGCTTGCTTATTTTGATCTGGTTCGTTTTTTTGCAAAACCATATGTTAGCGGTCAGCCAAATACGCAACTAGGAGTTGTGATAAGACCTAATGCTATTTATAATTTTAATGTAGATCTTTCAAAAGAAAGAAGCACCGTTGATGAAGTTTATAAGGTAATAATTGATGGTTTAAATCTGGCTTACACTAATTTGCCGGAAGAAAATAGTTTTTATGCTGATAAATATGCCGCAAAAGCATTATTAGCCAGAGTTTATTTGCAACAAGGTAATTATGCCGAAGCCAGAGACGCTGCAAATGATGTTATCGAAAATAGCGGGCACGCATTATCGCCAACTTATGCAGGCGCTTTTAACCATGATACAGACCAAATCGAAGATATATTTTCGATACAAATCACGAAACAAACCGGAGTAAATGATGCTAATACTTTTTATGAATCTGAAAATAATGGTGGTCGTGGTGGAGATTTTTCTATCAGAGATCATTATTTAGAAAAATTTAGCGATCCGGATGACAGAGCAAATTTCAACTATGAAAATGATGCAAACGGCAGAATATTGACGTCTAAATTCACAAATCAATTTGCTAATGTGGGACTTATTCGTTTAGCCGAAATGTATTTAATTAGAGCTGAAGCTAATTTTAGAGAAGGAACTGCTATTGGAAATACTCCGCTTGACGATATCAATATTATCAGAACAAGAGCTAAAGCAGATAATTTAGCAGATGTTACAATTGATGATATTTTACTGGAACGCGAATTAGAACTGGGAATGGAAGGATTTTTAATTCATGACATTAAAAGAACAAAACGTTCAATTGATATTAGCGAAGATGGAGACGAATCTGATTTGCTTCTTTATGATGCAAACAATCTCGTATTCCCTATTCCGTTGAGTGAAACTGATGCAAACAAAAAAATCACACAGAATCCAGGATATAGTAAATAGTAAAAACACTTAAAAAACAAAAAGCCATTCCGATCTTAACGGAATGGCTTTTTTTCTTTAGAAATTGAAATTTATGATAATGCTTCAACAGCTGGCGACATTACTTGTGAATCAATCACAGACAAAGTAAGTTGATCTGAATATCCTAAGAAAAAAGTGTCCAAAACTTCCTGAAATACAGGATGAGCTCCCTCAACCTGAGAAAACAGCGTCATTGACGAACATAATTTACGGGCTCCTAAATCTCCTAAAATACCTTCGGCTGATTTTCTTTTAAAAGTCAGTAAAAGTTGCGAAATCTCAATCAAATGTTTGGCTAAAATAGGATGATTAAGATATTCTTTAGCTTCATTAAGATCAGCAATTGCATAATATTTTGAAATATTACTTGTTCCCAATCCTTTTATTTGCGGAAAAATAAACCACATCCAGTGTGTTTCTTTTTTTCCTTTTTTAATTTCGGCAATAGCAGTCAGATAAAGTTTATTCTGCGCATCTAAAAAACGTGTTATATCATTATTTGAGTAAGCCATTATTATAGAGTTGTATTTATAAAAATTAATAAAACTGTGTTTGTTGTGTTTGTCTTCATTTGAAAATTAAAGAGATCAATTTTTTCAAATCGCTTTTATTTCGTTTTTAAAGACATTCAAAACTACTTCGCATCTTAACAAAAAAATTATAGAATTATTTCCCTTTGTTATATAATTCATGTACTAGGGGAAATAGTTTTCAGTTTTCAGTCTCAGTTTTCAGTTTCTTAACTGTGATTAAGCTTGAGTGGAAAACTGAGACTGAAAACTGATACTTAACAAAAAAGCTGATCATCCCTGAACAGCTTTTTTAGTTTAAATATTTAAAACGTATATCTAATCTCTGAAATCGTTTAATGATTTTTCGATAATTTCAAGACACTCGTGAATTTGAGCTTCTGTCATTACTAATGGCGGTGCAAGTCTGATTTTATTACCGTGAGTTGGTTTTGCCAATAATCCGTTATCTCTAAATTTCAGGCAAATTTCCCATGCAAGATCTGAATCTTCACCACAATTAATTACAATCGCATTCAGTAATCCTTTTCCGCGAACAAGTGTGATTAGGTTATTTCTTTCTGCAATTTCGTTTAAGCCTTTTCTTAAAATTATTCCAAGACGTTCTGCATTTTCAGCAAGATTCTCCTCTTTAATTACTTCAAGCGCTGCAATTGCAACAGCAGCAGCAACAGGATTTCCTCCAAAAGTTGATCCGTGCTGACCTGGTTTAATCACATTCATAATTTCGTCGTTACACAAAACAGCCGAAACCGGATAAACTCCGCCAGAAATTGCTTTTCCTAAAATTAAAATATCAGGCTGAACATTTTCATGATGAACCGCTAATAATTTTCCTGTACGGGCAATTCCGGTTTGAACTTCATCAGCAATAAATAAAACATTATGCTTCTCACACAATGCTTTTGCTTTCGCCAAATATCCTTCAGACGGCACATAAACTCCTGCTTCGCCCTGAATTGGTTCCACCAAAAATCCGGCTATATTTTTTGATGATTCTAAAGTTTTTTCAAGAGCTTCCAGATTATCATATTCTATTTTTATAAATCCTTCTGTAAAAGGTCCGAAATTTTTACGGGCACTTTCATCATTAGAAAATGAAATAATTGTAGTCGTTCTTCCGTGAAAATTATTCTCGCAAACAATAACCTGCGCCTGATTTTCAGGAATACCTTTTACTTCATAAGCCCATTTTCTACATACTTTAAGCGCAGTTTCAACAGCTTCAGCTCCGGTATTCATTGGTAAAACTTTATCAAAACCAAAATACTTCGTCACAAACTCTTCATAATCACCTAATTTGTCATTATAAAAAGCGCGTGAAGTCAATGTCAGTTTTTGCGACTGATCAATCATTGCTTTCACAATTTTCGGGTGACAATGTCCTTGATTTACAGCAGAATAAGCCGATAAAAAATCATAATATTTTTTTCCGTCTACATCCCAAACATATACACCTTCTCCTCTTTCTAACACAACAGGAAGTGGATGATAATTATGAGCTCCGTATTTATTTTCTTTTTCAATCAAAACTTCTGATTTTGACGAAAGGGATTTTTCAGTATGAATCATGATCTGTATATTTTAAAGTGCAAAAGTATCAAAAATTATTATATATATGACTAAATTATATATTTTTGACTTTTAAAGTGATTTTTTGAAGTCAAAAACACCCCATAATCAATTAAAAATAATAAATTCAACTTTAACAAAATATAGATTTATTGGTTTTATTTAAAAATAATTACTTTTATAAATCGTACAATATTTTTCGGTTGATTGAATTGGTGTAGACATTAAGTTAAAATTTTTTAAAACTATATTTTTCAAGCAAAGTATAGTTTTGAATTGCCTCCAGCTTTAGCTGGAGTTTATATAAAATCAATCTAAATGGCTTTAGCCAAAAATGTGGGATTTGGCTAAAGCCACCTTATTGTGCACTTAAACACCTCCAGCTGAAGCTGGAGGCTAGTCAAAAACTTAACTTAATGACATTGCCCTACGAGACAAAATCATGTCGGGGAATCTCATTTTTTTTTACAAACATCTAATATATACGAGATATTTATAGAAGTAAAAATATTGAAAATATTATAGGTTAAATTTTGAAAGCATCAATAAAAAAAAATTCCGTTAGGAATTAATATAGGTAGAAATAAAATTAACGACCCTGTAAAATGTTCCGTAGGAACTACGCATTTTCACCAAGAAAAAACATTAAATTACAACACAATTTAAACGAATAAATAAATTTGCCGAAAATATTCCGTTAGGAATTAAATGTTGGTAGAAAAAAAAACAATCGTGAACCTAAAAATTCCCCTCAGGACAATGTCAGTAAGTTAAGAAAAAATTAAATAATGTTATGCCGAATAAATCTCTCGCAAAATCGCAGGAGTTTGTCATTTCGACGAAGGAGAAATCACACTAGAAACTCCGCGCCTAAATTTGCCAATCTTTGTCGACTAAGTTATGTGATTTCTCCTCCGTCGAAATGACAATATTGTGTTTAAACTTTGTGTCTTAACGCCTTTGCGAGATTGATTTTATTTTCTAAAAGCTTAACTTATGACATATACCTTAGGGACTACATATATAAAATATTAAATCATCACACAATTATTAAGAATGGAAATATTAGACGAATTTGATATTAGCATCATTAAAGAATTAGAAAAAGATGGCAGAATGGCGTTTTCTGCAATTGCTGCTAATTTAAAAATTTCAAACACTATGGTGCATCAGCGTATTAATCGAATGATTGATCAAGGTGTTATTAGTGGAATTAAACCTATTATTCAGGAAAAGAAAATTGGTTATGACTGGGCTTCGTTTACGGGAATCACCTTAAATAAGGATTCTGATTCTGACCGAATTATCGAGGCTTTAAAAGATATTCCTGAAATCACCGAATGTTATTTTGTAACGGGTTCGTTCACATTATACATTAAAATTATTGCAACAAATCACGAACATATGCGACGAATTCTTTATGAAAAAATCGACAGTATTCCGGGCATCGCAAAAACCGATTCGATTATTGAATTGGGTTGTGCTTTTAAGCGAAATATTACTTTATAGCATAATATTAATGAAACACATAGAAACATAGATTTTATGTGTTTCTTTATTTTCTACGCAATCATCTTTCATTTAAATATAAAAACATGAAAAAGTATCTCATTCTCAGATTCTCTTTTGCTAAAACTACAATCGTTTTATTTCTGTTGATTAGCTGCTTTGTACAAGGCCAAACCCCAAAAGGAAAATTATTTATTATTGGTGGCGGCGATCGATCTGATGAATTAATGAAACAGGTTTTAAGCGTTGCCGAATTATCTAAAAAAGATTATATCGTGGTTTTGCCAATGTCAAGCGAACAACCGGATAGTTCGTTTATATTTTTTAAAACTCAGATGGTAAAATTAACATCAAACCCAATTGTGATGCTTAATTTTAATCGTGAAACAGCTCAAAATAAAACTTTAGCAGATTCTGTACAAAAAGCAAAACTTATTTTTATAACTGGCGGCGATCAGGTTCGGTTTATGAATGTAGTTCAAAATACTCCCGTAAAAACAGCGATTCAAAAAGCATACGAAAACGGAAGCACTATTTCCGGAACAAGCGCCGGAGCAGCCGTAATGTCTGAGAAAATGATAACCGGAAATCAGAAATTACAAAAAGAATATTCTGGAACTTTTGATAATATCCGGTACAATAATCTGGAAACATCTGAAGGTTTAGGGCTTTTAAAAACCGCTATAATCGACCAGCATTTTTTAAAGAGAAACCGTTACAATCGTTTGCTTTCGGCTTTAGTTGAATTTCCTGCTTTAACCGGAATTGGAATCGATGAAAGTACTGCGATTATCGTACGAAACAATCAAATTGAAGTTGCCGGAGAAAGTGAGATAATTGTCGTTAAAAACCCAAAAGGAATTCTCAAAGCAAAAAAGAATAATCTGATTTCAATCGAAAATCTCCAAATGAGTATTTATACCGCTGGACAAAAATTTAATATCAAATAAACATGTTCGATTACAAAATATTAAAATTAATGCTTTTTGTTTGTTGCATCAATTTTCAGATTTCTGCACAAAAAATAAATACAAAAGAAGTCAATCGTTTAGAGAAATTAGCGCAGCAAGTTTCAATAATTCGGGATAAATGGGGAATTCCTCATGTTTATGGAAAAACTGATGCCGATGCTGTTTTCGGATTATTATATGCGCAATGTGAAGATGATTTTAAACGAATTGAAATGAATTATATCGAAAAGCTTGGTCGGCTTTCAGAAATAAAAGGACAATCGGTTTTATATAATGATTTAGAAATTCGTCTTTTAATTGATACCGAAGAAGCAAAATCAGATTATAAAAAAGCGCCTATTTGGCTTAAAAAACTTTTAAACAGTTATGCCGATGCGATCAACTTTTATTTATATAAACATCCGGAAATAAAGCCGGTTCTTTTAACGCATTTTGAACCGTGGTTTCCGTTGCTATGGACAGACGGAAGTATTGGCGCCATAAGCACTGCTGATCTTTCGACCGGAGAATTAAAAGCTTTTTATTCCGGCAATAATGATAAAGTCGCTTATGTAGAAAGAGAAAAAAATGTTCAGACAGGATCAAATGGATTCGCTTTTTCACCTTCAAAAACAGCTGATGGAAAGGCTATTTTATACATTAATCCTCATACAACTTTTTATTTCAGACCCGAAGTTCAAATAACAAGTGACGAAGGTTTGAATGTTTATGGAGCCGTAACCTGGGGACAATTTTTTATTTATCAGGGTTTTAATGAAAATTGCGGCTGGATGCATACTTCATCAAACGTTGATGTTGCGGATATGTACGCAGAAAAAATTACTGCCAAAAACGGAAAATTATTTTATGAATTCGATAAAAAGCTTTTGCCTGTTATCGAAAAAGAAATCACTATAAATTATACTGAAAACGGGAAGTTAATTCCGAAAAAATTCAAAACCTATTTTACCAATAACGGTCCGATTATGGCAAAACGTGATGGAAAATGGATTAGTTTAAAATCGAATAATCGTTCTATGACAAGTTTGATTCAGAGTTGGGTCAGAACAAAATCGAAGAGTTTTGAAGATTATAAAAAAGCGATGGATTTAAAAGCAAATACCTCTAATAATACGGTTTATGCAGACAGTAAAGGAAATATTGCTTATTGGCACGGAAATTTTATTCCAGTAAGAGATAAAACTTTGAATTGGTCAAAAGTTATTGACGGATCAATTTCATCAACACAATGGAAGGGTTTGCATGAAGTTAATGAAACCGTTCATATTTATAATCCGGTAAATGGCTGGTTGCAAAACTGTAATTCAACACCATATTCTGTTGCTGGAAAAAACAGTCCGAAAAGAGAAAACTATTTGCCTTATATGGCGCCGGACGGTGAAAATTTTAGAGCAATAAATGCTGTTCGAATTTTTAGTAAAGGCGAAAAATATACTTTAGACAAAGTAATTGCAGACGGTTATGATACTAAACTATCGATTTTTGAAATTTTGATTCCGAGTTTAATTTCTGTTTTCGAAAAAAATATTAAACCTTCAGATCCTGAATATGCTGAATTAATTCAACCAATTTCTATTTTGAAAAACTGGGATTATTATGCCAAAGAAAATTCGGTGGCAACCACATTAGCAGTTGAATGGGCCTATAAATTAGATCCAATTATCTTAAAAGCCTATATTGATGAAGGAGAATTAGATCAGGTTGAAAACACCAAAAAATTTGCTAAAAACGCTACCGTAAAACAACTAATCCCTCAATTACAAGAAGTTGTAAAAGATTTAAATTCAAAATGGGGAACATGGAAAGTGGCTTGGGGAGAAATTAATCGTTTCCAGCGTTCCAGTGGCGATATCGATTTGAAATACGACGATTCTCAACCTAGTTTACCTATTGCTTTTGGTCCGGGTTCTTGGGGAAGTTTGCCTTCTTTTAAAAGCAATTATCAAAACGGTTCAAAAAAGCGTTACGGTTATAATGGCAATAGTTTTGTTTGTGCGGTAGAATTTGGTTCAAAAATAAAAGCCAAATCATTATTGGCTGGAGGAAACAGTGGCAATTCAACTTCAAAACACTTTACAGATCAGGCAGAAATGTACCAAAAAGGAGAATTTAAAGATGTTTTATTTTATAAAGAAGATGTAATTAAAAATGCTGAAAAAACATATCATCCCGGTGAATAATTTTCAGCTCCTAAATAACTTAAAAGCCTGGGAAGAAATGTCTTTCGAGGTTTTTTTCTAACATAATATTTCTGATATTTGTTTAAAATTGTATTACTATGAAAAATTCGGCTCTACTTCTATTTGCTACTATATTGTTTTCTAACACTATAAGTGCACAATTAAAAACTGTAAAATATACTGATGGTGCTCAGGCACTAAACGGTTTATTTGTAAAATCGGCTAAAAAAAGCAGTCAAAATCCTGGTATTTTACTTTTACCGGCTTGGCTTGGAATTGACAAAGCCTCAAAAGATATTGCCGAAAATTTATCGAAACTAGGTTATAATGTTTTCATCGCCGATATTTATGGCGAAGGAAATTACCCAACCAATACTACCGAAGCCGGAAAACAAGCCGGATATTACAAAAAAAATCACGAAATATATCAAAAACGTATTAACGCAGCTTTACAGGAATTAGTAAAATCCGGAGCAAATGCTGATAATATTGTGGCTATTGGATATTGTTTTGGAGGAACCGGGGTTCTTGAAGCTGCCCGCGGACACTTGAATGTAAAAGGCGTTGCTTCATTTCATGGTGGTTTAGGCAAAGATGCTGCTCGTCCTGTTGAACCTATTACCGCTAAAGTTTTAGTTTGTCATGGTGCAGATGATCCGTTTGAATCTAAGGAAGAAATTACTGCTTTTCAACAAGAAATGCGCGATTCTAAAGCTGATTGGCAAATGATTTATTATGCAAATTCAGTGCATTCTTTCACAAATCCTGAAGCTGGAAATGACAACTCAAAAGGCGCGGCATATAATGCAGTTGCGGCAAAAAGATCATTTGAGCATTTACAACTTTTCCTGAATGAGGTTTTGAAAAAATAATAGCCCACAGATTCGGCTACTTCGTGGAATTCGTGGCAAAAAAAATATTGCCCACAGATTTAACGGATGAAACGGATTGACACAGATTTTAATTTTTTTTTAATCCTTTTAATCTGTGGCAAAAAAAACACTTAATTCTATTTTACTAATTATATTTCTACATATTTACCAACTTATATTACACAATGAAAAAAATTTTAATTCTATTAATAATCGGTACTGCTTTTTCATGCAAAAACACACAGTCAGTTGCATCAAAAGACAATTCGGACCCAAGCAAATACATAAAATTAATTTCTGAAAAAGATTTAAAAACAATGTTATACGTTGTTGCTTCTGACGAAATGGAAGGTCGCGAAACCGGATCTAAAGGTCAAAAGAAAGCTGGTGTTTATATGATCGACCAATACAAAAAAAGTGGCGTTTCGTTTCCTAAAGGCGCAACAGATTATTACCAACATATTCCTGCTGCTTTCCTGAATGCAAAACGTAACGAGAATTTACCGGATTCTGAGAATATCTGGGCGTATATTGAAGGTTCTGAAAAACCTGATGAAGTTTTAGTGATTTCTGCTCATTACGATCACGTAGGAATTAAAAAAGGGGAAGTTTATAACGGAGCTGATGATGATGGTTCCGGAACTGTAGCGGTTATAGAAATGGCAAAGGCATTTGCAAAAGCTAAAAAAGACGGACACGGACCAAAGCGTTCTATCCTTTTCCTGCATGTAACGGGCGAGGAACATGGTTTACACGGATCACGTTATTATTCTGAAAATCCGTTATTTCCTATCGCAAATACTATTGCCGATATTAATATTGATATGATTGGTCGTCGTGATGTTGAACATGCGCAAACGAACAACTATGTGTATGTAATTGGTGCGGACAGATTATCAACAGATTTACACAATATTGTTGTCGCACAAAATGAAAAATATACTAAAATTGATTTAGATTTTAAATTTAATGATCCTAAAGATCCAAATCATTTTTATGAGCGTTCTGATCATTACAATTTTGCAAAATTCGGAATTCCTGCAGTTTTCTTCTTCAACGGAGTTCACGAAGATTACCACCAAAAAGGCGACGAACGTGAAAAAATTGAATACGATGCTTTGACTAAAAGAGCTCAATTAGCATTTTCTATTGCCTGGGATTTAGCAAATAGAGAAAATAGACCGGTAGTTGATAAACCGATTAAGTAAGTGACTAAGGTTCTGAGTTGCTAAGATTCTAAGTTTTTTTTAAAGAACTAGATTATGAGTTGCTATCCCGAAGCCTCGGGACTAAGTTTTTTCTGCGGGAAAGATGCACATAGAGACGCACAGCAGTGCATCTTCTTAAAAACCGTTAAAGTTCTCGTTTAAAAAAAACAAAATTAAAAGCAGAATAACCATAAAGTTTAAACAAGAAAAAAAGGGATAAGTTTTTAAAACTCATCCCTTTTTTTATATATTACAGATTCCAAAGAAAACCTTAGAACCTCAGCAACTTTGAACCTCTGTACCTCTTTTTAATCATTCATAGAGATCAGAAACTCTTCGTTATTTCTTGTTTTCTTGAAACGTTCGTTTACAAAATCCATAGATTCTACAGGATTCATATCTGATAGATATTTACGCATAATCCACATTCTTTGTAACGTTTTTTCGTCTAATAATAAATCATCACGACGTGTACTTGACGAAGTAAGATCAATTGCAGGGAAAATACGTTTGTTTGCGATTTTACGATCCAATTGTAACTCCATGTTTCCTGTACCTTTAAATTCTTCAAAGATAACCTCATCCATTTTAGAACCTGTTTCTGTCAATGCAGTTGCGATGATACTTAATGAACCACCGTTTTCTACATTTCTTGCTGCTCCAAAGAAACGTTTTGGTTTTTGTAATGCATTTGCATCAACACCACCACTTAAAACTTTTCCTGATGCAGGCTGAACTGTATTATAAGCTCTTGCTAAACGTGTAATTGAATCTAAAAGGATTACAACATCATGACCACATTCTACTAAACGTTTTGCTTTTTCAAGCACGATATTAGCAATTTTCACGTGTTCTTGTGGTTCTCTGTCGAAAGTAGAAGCGATAACTTCTCCACGAACACTACGTTGCATATCTGTAACCTCTTCAGGACGCTCATCGATCAAAAGAACGATAAGATAAACTTCAGGGTGATTTGCTGCGATTGCGTTTGCAATGTCTTTTAATAACATTGTTTTACCCGTTTTAGGCTGAGCGACAATCATACCACGTTGTCCTTTCCCTATTGGAGAAAATAAATCGATAATACGTGTTGAAACGGAACTTCCTTTTTCGGCTAATTTGAATTTTTCTGAAGGAAAAACTGGTGTCAGGTGCTCAAAAGAAACTCTGTCGCGAACAACCTGAGGATCGTGACCATTAATTTTTAATACACGAACTAACGGGAAAAACTTCTCGCCTTCTTTAGGAGGACGAACCACTCCTTTTACAGTATCTCCGGTTTTAAGACCGAATAATCTGATTTGTGAAGTTGATAAATAAATATCATCCGGAGAGGCTAAATAATTATAATCTGATGAACGTAAAAAACCGTAACCATCCGGCATCATTTCAAGGACACCTTCACTTTCAATAATTCCGTCAAATTCAAAATCTGAATCTCTGAAATTACTCTTTTTATTTTTATGATTTGGATTTTGATTCCCGTTACTTACATTTCCATTTGTGTTTCCGTTTGGATTCTGATTTGGATTTACGTTTTGGTTGGGATTCTGGTTGGGATTTTTATTCTGGTTCGGATTTACCTTTTTTATTAAAACCGGTGCTTCTGTTTTTTCAGCCGTTGAAGTTTCTGCTACAGCATCACCTTCCTGAACTGGTTCTTTTACAGCTTCTTTCTCTTTTTGCAAAGCGACTTTTTTCTCGTAAGCTGATTTATTAAATTTTACGATTTTTGGTCCTTTTTTCTCTACTTCCGGAGCTTCTGAATTTTCCTCAACTTCTGTAGTTTCAGTTTCTGCATTTTCTGCAACTTCCTTTGTTTCTGCAGCTGCTTTAATTACCGGAGTTTTAGCTTTAGGAGTTATTTTTGCTGCCGGAGTTTGTTTTACAGCTACCGGAGTTTCTATTTTTTCTGGAGTTTCTTCTTCTATTGAATCAAATTCTAATACTGGAGCATTTTTACTGATAGCCGCTTTTTTCACAGGAACAATTCTTGCTCTTTTAGGCTTATCATCAACATTTTCTGTTTCAGTTACAGCACTAGGTGATGGTGCTACAGTTGTTTCCTGATGCGCTAAGATCTGGCTGATTAAGGCCTCTTTTTTAACACCATTAAACTTTATAGTTTTAGCTAACTTAGCTATTTCTTGAAGCTCAGAAAGCTTCATTTCTTTTAATGCAGAAATATCAAACATGAATGTTCTATGAATTTAATTATTTTAACGGAAATACTGTAAAAAGAATAGGTAGATATTTTTTTTCAATTGACCGCAGTATGAAGTGCTTACGGTATTATGATGCAATAATACGAATAAATTTTAATCATACAATAGTATTTTAAAAAAAGAAAATATATTTTTGTAAAACAATTTTACACCATGATACAACGAATTCAGACCATATATTTAATTCTTACCTTTTTAATTACAGGCGTTCTACTGTTTTTTATTCCGCTTTGGACGTTAAATAACGGGAAAGAATTTTATTTCATGCAAGATCAATTTTACACGATCTTATTAGGATTAAGTACTGTGTTAACTATCATAAGTATTATTTCATACAAAAAAAGACAAAATCAGTTTGTAATGGGCAGACTGAATATAATATTAAATTTAATTTTATTAGGATTGTTTGTATATCGTTCTCTAAATCTATCTGGAGAAACACTTGCTGTTTCAGAGAAAGGTATTGGGATGTTTCTACCAATTGTTGCTATCGTATTATTAGTATTAGCTAATAAGGCCATCAAGAAGGATGAAGATCTCGTAAAATCTGTAGATCGTTTGAGGTAAACCTATAAATTTAAATTTTTTGTGCGAAGAGAACCCGAATTTTATAATTCGGGTTTTTTTGTGCCTTATGTTTTTATGATTATTCAGTAACAGCTAAAACAGGGATTAAAAACCAACTTTGTAAGATATTTTTTTCATAAATTTGCATTTTAAGTTCCACAACAATCATGACACAAAAAATAAGGATACACCTTGCTGATGATCATCAAGTACTTATCGATGGTCTTACCAATTTACTGCAAACTGTAGATAACTTTGAAGTTGTAGGCAGCTCATTAGACGGTACTACTGTTTATGATGACGTTGTTAAAAACAATGCTGATATTTTAGTTTTAGATATTAGTATGCCCAAAAAAGATGGAATCGATGTATTAAAAGATTTTACCGAAAAACAATTTCCTTGTAAAGTAATTATATTATCGAGTTATGATGATTTAAAAATCATAAAAGAGGTAATGAAATTAGGCGCTAAAGGCTATCTCTCAAAAAAATGTGCCGGCGACAACATCATAGAAGCCATTGAAGCTGTTTATCAGGATCAGGAATATTTTTGCGATGCTATAAGAGAAAAAATCTTTAATAGTTTTATGCATAACAATCCTAAATTAAATGATAATAAGTATGTTAAAAACCCTTTAAGTACTCGTGAAATCGAAATTATTAAAATGATCTCGCTGGAATATAGTGGTAAAGAAATTAGCGAAAAACTTTTTATTAGCATGTCTACGGTTGAAACGCACCGAAAAAACATCATGAAAAAATTAAATATCACAACCTCCATTGGACTTGTAAAATATGCGCTAAAAAACGACTTAATAAATCATTAGCAATATTAAAATACATTAAATAATCACCATTGATTTATGCGCTTAATTAGAGTTTTTATACTATTTGCTTTTTTATTTTCTATAAACGGAAACTCTCTATTTAGTCAGCAAAAACCAACTTTAACTACGCAACAATCTAATACTTTACTCCAGAAAAAGAATGCTTCGGAAATTCGGAAATTTGAACAATTAAGAAACAAGGAAATTGTAAGTTTATGTATTGTTCTCATTATAATATTGTTCTTTTTATTTTACTACTTTTATGAGAATACCAAGCTCAAACAAAAAATTAAGAGAAAAGATACTAAACAAAAAATATTCCTTAATATCATCAACGCCGGAATTGATACTCAGGAAATTGAACGCAAAAAAATCGCCTCTTTTTTACATGATAACATCAACTCTCTATTATCATCTGTAGGTTTACATTTAAATACCTTTACAGCACAAAATAATGTAAAATCTGAAGAAATCCAGAAAGCAAAAGCTATATTACAAGAAGCGCACGATCTTTTGCGTGACATGTCGCACGACTTAGTTCCTGCTCTTTTGGTGCGTTTTGGTTTGATTTATGCCTTGGAAGATTTATGCGAAAGAAATTCTAATTCGAATACAAATTTTGAATTTTCAAGTAAAATTCCAACTGATAAAAGATATGGCGAAAAATTCGAAATGAAAGTTTATTTTATCGTTTCAGAATTATTCAGCAATATTATAAAACACAGCGGCGCAAAAAAAGCTAAAATCTTATTACACGAAAAAGAGAATCAGCTTATCATTATTATTGAGGACGACGGTCAGGGTTTTAAAACCGAAAAAATAGATGAATCGGAAGGTTTTGGTTTAAACCGAATCAGGGCAAGAATCAAAAAATACAAAGGAAATCTTGCGATTGATTCAAACCCAAATAAAGGAACTTCGATTAAAATCAAAATTCCTTTGCCTCATTAAAATTATTTCTTTCCGATTTCAACAATTTCCAAATCTTTTATTTTATCATCATCAATTACAAATCTCAACATGGTTCGTACCTGATGGAATCCGCTTTTTCCAGCTGCACCAGGATTCATGTGCAATAAATTATTCTTTTTATCAAAGATTACTTTTAAGATATGCGAATGTCCGCAAATAAATAATTTAGGCGGATTTAAAGCCATTTCTTCCCTAATTGCCGGATTATATTTTCCGGGATAACCGCCAATGTGAGTAATCCAAACAGAAACATTTTCGCATAAAAACCTATTATGCAATGGGAATTCTAATCGTGCTTGTGCATCATCGATATTTCCGTAAACGCAACGTAAAGGTTTTAGTTTTTTAATAGTATCGGTTACATTCAAATCACCAATATCTCCTGCATGCCAAACTTCATCGGCCTGGTTTACATATTTTAAAATCGTGTCGTCAATATGGCTGTGAGTATCAGAAAGGAGGAGGATTTTTTTCATTCTAAGGTGCTGAGATTCTAAGTTACTAAGTTGCTGGTTTTTTTCTGCAGGGTCAAAGGTACAAAGGTTTTTTTTGTAGAGGCGCACAGCAGCGCGTCTTTCGTGTGGTTTTCTTTTAATTTTTAATTGACGTTTATTAGACCTGACAGGTTTTTAAAACATAAGTGTTCGGAAGATATTTTAAGTTGTATTAAATAGTGGTGATTTACTGGGATCTCCATCGCAGATTACCACTATTTCCTTTATTATTTCCA
>NZ_JAYSPC010000080.1:0-12825 GCF_043722275.1 Flavobacterium sp.
TTTACGAAGTAAATCTGTTTTATCCGCGTCAAAATTAGACGCTGATTTTACTGATTCGCTAAAGCGAAAACGCGGATAAAAACGGATTTTTCTAATTACTTTCTTGATTAAACTGTTAAGTAATTTTATAGATTTCCCCTTAACTTAATGACATTGCCCTGCGAGTTGGGCTTCCCGATAGTTATCGGGATGTTACAAGTCCTCGCACTTCCTTCGTCAGGCTGCGGGCTTTTTACTTTTATCCCTCACGCAAAACGAAACGCAAGAAAATTTCATTAATTAAGCATCAAATAATTCATGAAATTTGTGTAATTCGTGGCAACAAAAAATACCTTTCAAAATTCCCATTCCACAATTTTATAAATCACCTGTAAAATTCTGTAAAACAAAAGTCTCTATAAAATCCCACCTTTGTATTATACATTAATTAAAAGATTATTTATTATGATACATACAGATGAAACCACAGAAAAAGCAGTTAGCACATTAGAAGGATTAATTTCTATTCTTGAAGATGGAAAACTAGGATATACAAATGCCGCTGAACACGTAGACAGCCCGGCAATCAAAACTGACTTTTTAGATTATGCTCGTGAACGTGCGTTATTCATTGTAGAAATACAAGACGAAATCAATAAACTGGGAAAATCAACTGATACATCTGGTGGAGGACCATTAGGAGCGATACACCGTGCATGGATTGATATTAAATCATCATTTACAAGCGGAGACACAGAAGCTATTATCAATGCGTGTATTACCGGAGAAGAAGCTGCTGTTGAAAAATTTAAAATGGCTTTAGATGATAATCATCTTGATGGAAGTCAAATTAGTATTGTTTCAAAACAATTAAACAGTATCGAAAATACTTTGACTAAAATCAAAGCGAAAAAATTGTCATAATAATTTGGCACTATTTTTTGAGAACGAAACTACCTGGTTATTAAAATCAGGTAGTTTTTTTGTTTTAAATATTGAACGAATTAAAATCCGCTTTTAGAATATCCTTTAATAAAAATCAACAAATCTTAAATATTCTCATTCCATATTATCCGCTATATCAAAAAAAAAGTCACTTCAGCATTAGCAAACTCAAATAAAATATATGAACTTTGCAAACTTTTTTCCACAAATATCACATAGTATAAAGTTTTATAGATGAAGAAGAAGATTGAAATATTAGCTCCGGCAAAAGATTTAATTGGAGGAATGGCTGCCATAAATAGTGGCGCCGATGCAGTTTATATTGGGGCTCCACAATTTGGTGCGCGTTCTAATGCCAACAATTCAATTGAAGATGTAGCCGCATTAGTAAAATTCGCTCATTTATTTAATGCTCAGGTTTTTGTAGTAATGAACACTATTTTGTACGACAACGAACTTGAAACGTGTCGCCAAATGATCTATCAATTATACGATATTGGTGTTGACGCATTGATTATTCAGGACATGGCTATTATGGAAATGGAGTTGCCTCCTATCGTACTTCACGCCAGCACACAAGCCAACAATCGCGACGCCGATAAAATTAAATTCCTTAAAGATGCCGGAATCAAACGTGTAGTTTTAGCCCGCGAATTGAACTTGCATCAAATTAAGAAAATATATGACGAAGCAGATGTTGAACTAGAATTTTTTGTAACCGGAGCTTTATGTGTTTCTTTTAGTGGAAACTGTTATATGAGCGTAGCCAACGGAGAACGCAGCGCCAATCGTGGTTCTTGCGCTCAAAACTGTCGTTTACCCTATAACTTAATTGACGGAAACGGAGAAACCTTAATCAAAAACAGTCACTTACTTTCTATAAAAGATTTAGATATTTCAGACCAAATCCCAAATTTGATTGAAGCCGGAATCGTGTCTTTTAAAATCGAAGGAAGATTAAAAGATGTTGTTTACGTAAAAAACAACGTATCGTATCTTCGGCAGAAATTAGACAGCTTTTTAGAAGCCGAAGGAAATGATAAATACACAAAAGCTTCTTCAGGAAAATGTACTTACACCTTTGATTCTTCTTTAAACAGAACTTTTAACCGCGGTTATACTGATTATTTTGTAAACGACAGACATAATAGTATTGGATCTTGGGAAAGTCCAAAATCTAAAGGTCAATACATTGGGAAATTAATTCGAACTATTGGAAACGCTTACGAAATCGAAAACGGCGAATTATTAAACAACGGCGACGGACTTTGTTTTATCAACGAAAATAATGAAGCTGACGGAATCTACGTAAACAAAGCCGAAAACGGTAAAATTTACCCAAACGTTTTAAAAGAAGTAAAAAACGGAACTTTTATTTACCGTAACAATGATGCAGCATTCATCAAAATTGTTGAAAGAGAAGATAGTGCGGTTCGCAAAATCAGCACGACTTTATTACTTACCGAAAACGAAAAAGGTTTCGAATTAATCGCCACCGACGAAGACGGAAATGTAAGCATTGTCACTTTAGAACATTCAAAAGAGACGACTAAAAATAACGAATCAATCGAGGAAAACATCAAAACACAATTGGCTAAAACGGGTTTTACACCTTATACAGCTAATGAAATTAATGTGATGTTTACTCAAAACTGGTTCCTTCCCATTTCAAAAATCAACGAAATGCGAAGAAACGTTTTCGAACAATTATCAGAAATTCGTCTGGCAAATTACAAACGTGAAGAACATCAATTAGTAAAAACATCGCATCCTTATCCTGAAACCAAATTAGATTTTATGTACAACGTTTCGAACAAAACTGCACGTAAATTCTATGAACGTCACGGCGTAACCGAAATAGAAAAAGCATTTGAATTGCAATGGGACCCGGGAAAATCTCTTGTAATGACAACAAAATACTGCATCAAATACGAATTAAAAAAATGCCCAATACACCAGAAAGACATAGTTGGTGTCAAAGTCAAAGAACCATTAGTATTAAAACAAGGCGAACTCGAATACAAACTAAAATTCAACTGCAAGCCCTGCGAAATGGAAATCTGGGAAAAAGATGCTGAATTCGAAATCGAAGAAGATTAATTTCATTAAAAAATACAAAACCGATGCTTTTATGAAGTATCGGTTTTTTTATTATTTGGGCGTGACCACAAGGGTCGGGCTATCCGCTGCAAGTCCTCGCACTTCCTTCGTCAGGCTGTGGGCTTTTCACTTCTATCCCTCACGCAAACGGGTTACAAGAACTTTTATGTTTATAATTATACTCAATATTACCACAATATTGTCATTTCGACGCAGGAGAAATCCCCGCAAGCAACTCCGCAACGAGAATCAAATCTTTGTCGAGCTTCTTGCGGAGATTTCTCCTGCGTCGAAATGACAAACTGTACGGTTATTTTATCTGAATTAAATTAAAATATGCGTAAAAGTCCGTGCGTTCTTTTTTAATTTAAAAAATAAAACTACGCGCTCTTAGCGTAGCCCTTTGTGAACTTTGCGGTTAAATATAGATGGCGTAGACGCACTGCAGTGCGCCTCTACGGAAAGACACGTGAATAGAACTTTGCGGTTAAAAACATTTTTCCCTACTTTTACTACTCCAACAACATAAAACTCCCCTATGAAAATACTACTCCTCGGTTCAGGCGAATTAGGCAAAGAATTTGTCATTGCCGCACAACGAATCGGACAAACCATAATTGCTGTTGACAGTTACGAAAATGCTCCCGCAATGCAAGTTGCACACGGATTTGAAGTTATCAATATGCTGGACGGCGAAGCGCTTGACCGAATCGTAGCCAAACACAAACCAGATTTTATTGTTCCAGAAATAGAAGCTATTCGCACAGAACGTTTTTATGATTACGAGAAACAAGGCATTACCGTTGTTCCTTCGGCGAAAGCGGCCAACTTTACCATGAATCGTAAAGCAATTCGTGATTTGGCTTCAAAAGAATTGGGATTAAAAACTGCCAAATATCAATATGCAACTTCAGCTTCAGCATTGCAAAAAGCCGTTCAGGAAGTTGGGATTCCGTGTGTGGTAAAACCCTTAATGTCATCTTCAGGAAAAGGACAATCGACTATAAAAACCGAAAGTGATATCGAAAAAGCATGGGAATATGCCGTTGCAGGTTCTCGCGGCGATGTTATTGAAGTTATCGTAGAAGCATTTGTTGATTTTTATTCAGAGATTACACTTTTAACGATTACTCAAAATAACAATCCAACGTTGTTTTGTTCTCCAATTGGTCACCGACAAGAACGCGGAGATTATCAGGAAAGCTGGCAGCCCGCAAAAGTTTCTGAAGCCGATTTGTATGAAGCGCAGGATATGGCCGAAAAAATTACCGAAGCACTTGGTGGCGCAGGACTTTTTGGCGTTGAATTCTTTTTAACTAATGATGGCGTTTATTTCTCTGAACTTTCTCCGCGTCCGCACGATACCGGAATGGTAACTTTAGCCGGAACTCAAAATTTCAATGAATTCGAACTGCATTTACGTGCCATTTTAAGTCTTCCGATTTTCGAAATCACTTTAGAAAAAGCCGGAGCAAGTGCCGTAATTTTAGCATCAGAAGATTCTAGTAATCCCACTTTTACCGGAATCGAAAAAGTAGCCGCTTTACCTAAAACCGATTTTAGAATCTTTGGGAAACCAACTTCAAGACCATATCGCCGAATGGGAGTTGTTTTAAGTCATGATTCACTAACAACTCCAATTGAAGAAATTGTTGAACGTGCAAAAGCAACTTCAAAATTAATAACTGTAAACTCTTAAAAATGAAAAAAGTAATCTTTATAATATTCCTATTTATCGGAATCGCAACTCAAGCCCAAGATAAAAAAACAGCCGAAAAACCTCAAATTGTAGAAACTGCTTGTGGCGAATGTCAATTTGGGATGAAAGGTAAAAGTTGCGATTTAGCCGTTCGCATTGACGGAAAACCCTATTTTGTTGACGGCACAACTATTGACGAACATGGCGACGCACACGCTGAAGATGGTTTTTGCAATAAAATCCGCAAAGCTTCTGTTACAGGAAAAGTAGAAAACGGACGTTTCAAAGCGACTTCATTCACCTTGATTAAAGAAAAATAATGGAGTTAATTCTTGAGAATATTGCCAAACACGTTTCGTTAACTCCTGAAGAACAAGCGTTGTTTCTATCAAAAACAGAAACTAACTTTTATAAAGCTAAAACTATATTATTAAGTTCCGGCGAAGTATGCAAACATTCGTATTTCGTAAATTCAGGAATTTTAAGAAGTTTCAATATCAACGACAATATTGTCGAACATGTTTTATCATTTTCTTGCGCAGGTTGGTGGATAAGCGATATGTACAGTTTCTTTTCGCAAAAACCGGGACAGCTTTTTATAGAAGTTTTAGAAGATGCAGAAGTACTTTCGCTATCCAAAGAAAATCAGGAACAATTATATCTTGAAATTCCAAAACTGGAACGCTTTTTCAGGATTTTAGTCGAAAATTCATTAGTTGCGAATCAACAAAGACTAATGGACAATTTAAGTTTACCTGCCGAAGAACGTTTCGAGAAATTTTGCACTAAATATGGTTCTTTGGTTCATAAAGTGCCTCAAAAACAAATCGCTTCTTTCATTGGTGTAACCCCAGAATTTTTCAGCAAGATGAAAGCTCGTCTTTTGAAAAAATAATTTTTATAGCCACAGATTTCACGGATTAAAAGGATTAAAAAAAATGTTGCCACGAATTTCACTAATTCACGCGAATTTTAATTCAACTTTGAGCAAACTAATTTGTGTAAATTCGTGAAATTCGTGGCGAAAAAAAATCCTTTTAATCTGTGAAATCTGTGGCATAAAAAAACCAGTTCAATGAACTGGTTTTTCTTTTGAATTAAAATTGCTGAACCTCAGTAGAATGTTTCATTGCTGTAGTTGTTGATTTTCCTATGGTTACGGTATTTTGTACCGCATCAAAATAAGAAGTTCCTACGAAAGCCTGATGTTTTACCGCTCTGAATCCGCTTTTTTGTAAAGCAAATTCTCTTTCCTGCAATTCAGAATATCCCGCCATTCCACGTTCTTTATATGCTTTAGATAATTCGAACATACTTGTGTTTAAAGCATGGAAACCGGCTAAAGTTATGAACTGAAATTTATATCCCATTGCAGCCAGATCTTCTCTGAACGTTTCCATTTCTGCCACTGATAATTTTGCAGCCCAATTAAAAGAAGGCGAACAATTATAGGCCAGCATTTTATCGGGAAATTCTTTTTTCATTGCATCGGCAAACTTTTTAGCATAAACCAAATCAGGATTACTGGTTTCCATCCAAATCAAATCAGCATATGGCGCATAACTTAAACCGCGTGCAATTCCCTGATCGATTCCGTTATTTACATAAAAGAAACCTTCATTGGTTTTTTCGCCTGTAATAAATTTTGCATCTCTTGGATCAGCATCGCTAGTTAATAAATTAGCCGCATCAGCATCTGTTCTTGCTACAATCAAAGTTGAAACTCCCATTACATCTGCTGCTAAACGTGCTGCAATTAGTTTATTGATTGCTTCCTGAGTTGGAACCAAAACTTTACCGCCCAAATGCCCGCATTTTTTAGCCGAACTCAATTGATCTTCAAAATGAACTCCTGAAGCACCGGCTTCAATCATTGATTTCATTAGTTCGAAAGCATTCAGATTTCCCCCAAAACCTGCTTCGGCATCAGCCACAATCGGAACTAAATAATCTTTTTTATCTTCAACCTTATTTACGGTCTGAATTTGATCTGCTCGCAATAAAGCATTATTTATTTTTTTTACCACCATTGGCACACTATTCACAGGATAAAGCGATTGGTCAGGATACATTTCTCCCGCTAAATTTGCATCGGCTGCAACTTGCCAGCCGCTCAAATAAATTGCTTCAAGACCAGCGTCAACTTCCTGAATCGCCTGATTTCCTGTTAATGCGCCCAAACCAGCAACATAATCCTGATTTTTTAACTTTTTCCATAATTTTTGCGCTCCCATTTTTGCAATAGAATGCTCTATTTGATACGATCCCTGAAGCGTAACTACTTCTGTCGCCGTATAAGGGCGTTCAACACCTTTCCATCTTGGGTTCGTAATCCAATCGTTAATCAATTCCTGAATTCTGTCTTCTGTTGTTTTCATAAATAATATAGTTAAGTTGGTTAGTAAAGCGTTTCATTCAATTAAAAATTTTGAATTAAAAATTAAAAATCTGTGCTATTTGATAAATCTGCATGAAAAATATTTTTAATTTTTAATTCTCAATTTTTAATTCTTTATAAATATTTGTAGCATGGAATAGTCAAAAAGTCAACAAAATCAGTGTTTACTACTAATCTTTCCAGTACTTTTTCCGCTAAAGGAAATTGTCTTTTTTCGTGAATTTCTTCACCTAATTCGTCTTTGATTTTCTTGAATTCGTCTAAAGCCAATTCGTGATAATATGCCAGATCTAATTGTCGTCCATTATCCAAAAGCACTTTATTCTGAAGCCATTGCCACAATTGAGATCTTGAAATTTCAGCCGTTGCCGCATCTTCCATTAAATTATGCAAAGCCGCTGCGCCTTGCCCATTTAACCATGAAGCCAAATACAAAACGCCAACGTTGATATTTTTGCGAACGCCGTTTTCCGTAATGATTCCAATTGGTGGTTCAATCAAATCTGCTTCCGTGATTTTGCGATGTTCTCTTTTAATATGAATTTGATTTGGAGTTGGCATTCCTTTATCAAATATTTCTTTTGCCAATGAAACCAAATCCGGATGTGCAACCCAGGTTCCGTCGTGACCGTTTCGAACTTCACGTTCTTTATCGGTTTTTACTTTTGCAAAAGCTACAGCATTCGCTTCTTCATTATTTTTAATCGGAATTTGAGCTGCCATTCCGCCAATCGCATGAATCCCGCGTTTATGACATCTTTGAATTACCAAATTAGAATACGCATCCATAAATGGTGAAGTCATATTTACCTGATCGCGATCCGGAACGATAAACTTCGGATTTTTTCTAAATTTCTTGATATAAGAGAAAATATAATCCCAGCGACCGCAATTCAATCCTACAATATGTTCTTTCAATTCAAATATAATTTCGTCTAACTGAAAACTTGCCGTTATGGTTTCGATTAAAACCGTCACTTTTATAGTTCCTCTTTTTAATTTCAAATAATCCTCAGTAAAATCAATCACATTGTTCCACCAGCGCGCTTCGAGATAATGTTCTAATTTCGGGATATAAAAATATGGTCCCGAATTGTTTTCTAAAAGCCTTTTATGGTTATGAAAAACATACAATCCAAAATCTACCAAAGAACCTGAAACTTCTTTTCCTTCAATTAAAAGATGTTTTTCCGACAAATGTAAACCTCTGGGACGCACAATTAACGTTGCAATTTTTTCATTTAATTGATATGATTTATGTTTCACTAAATCTGTATGTGAAATCGTTTTGTTCACCGCATCAATCAAATTCATTTGTCCTTCCATCAAATTTTCCCATGTTGGAGAAGTACTATCTTCAAAATCAGCCATAAAAGTTTTAGCGCCGGAATTCAATGCATTGATAATCATTTTGCGATCAACAGGTCCGGTAATCTCAACTCTTCTATCTAATAAATCTTTCGGAATTTCTCCGGCTGTCCAATTACTTTCTCTGACACTTTTAGTTTCGGCCGTAAAAACCGGCATGACGCCCTGATCAAAAGCAGTTTGTTTTTGCTCGCGTTGTAACAATAACAGTTTTCGTTGCGATTCGAATTTTTTATGCAATTCGGTTATAAAAAGGATTGCTTCTTCTGTCCAGATCTTTGGATAAGAAAGTTTCTTTTCGGCTAAAAATTCCATTTGCGTTTCGGTAATTTCTAATTGGTTTTTCATAGCTGTTAATTTATTTGTTTCTGAAATTATTTTAAGTGGTTTGATTTCTAATAATTTCTATACCACAATATTAAAAAAAAGTTTTTTACAAAACAAGCGAACGTTCGCTAAATATTGAAAATAATTTTTTGGCGATTATTTTTTAAATGTCTATATTTGATTATGGATATTGAAAAAGACTATATAAAGCTGATATTTGGACTAAAACTTAAGCAAGTCCGAACTCAAAAAAATCTTTCGCTTTTTGGCTTAGCCAAATTGACAAATCTTTCAAAATCGTATTTAAACGAGATTGAAAAGGGAAAAAAATATCCAAAAACCGATAAAGTTTTGCTTTTATGCGAACATTTAGATGTTCCATATGACCAAATGGTGTCTTTGAAACTTGATAATAATCTTGCTCCAATTGGAGAAATCCTGAAATCCGGAATTTTAAAAGAGATTCCGTTAGAGCTTTTTGGCATCCAGGAAGCTGATTTAATTGATATTATTGCCAATGCACCAGCAAAAGTCAATGCCTTTATTAGTACCATTATCGAAATTGCCCAACATTATAATTTAAGCAGAGAAAGTTTTTTTCTGGCAGCATTACGATCTTATCAGGAAGCCAGCAGTAATTATTTTGAAGATTTAGAAAATCAGGTTATTAATTTTTCAAAATCATTTCAAATTAATTTAGATTCTAAAATTAGTATTGAAGAATTAGAAGCTATTCTGAAAGAAGAATATGAATATAATATAAAAGAAATCGCTTTTTCAGAACAGGAAGCGCTGGGAGATTTACGCTCTATTTATGTTCCGAAAAGTAAAACATTATTACTTTCTACAGAATTAGACAGTCCACAGAAAGCATTTATTCTGGCAAAAGAAATCGCCTATAATTATCTGAAAATATCAGACAGATTATTGACTTTCAGCTGGATTAAATTCGAAAATTTTGATCAGGTTTTACATAATTTTTACGCTTCATATTTTGCCGGAGCTTTATTATTACCAAGAAAATTAGTCGTTGACAAAATCAATGATTTCTTAAATAATGAAAATCCAAAACCGGAAGAATTTGTCGCTTTAATCGAAAGTTTCGAAGTTTCGCCGGAATCATTTTACCAGAGATTGACGAATTTATTACCGAAAGACTTTAACTTAAAAAACTTATTTTTTCTAAGATTATCTCATCCAATTGGTTCAGATGTTTATCAGATTAAAAAAGAACTGCATATTACCAATCAACAGGAACCTCACGCAAACGAAACCAACGAACATTATTGCAGAAGATGGGTTTCTGTAAAAACTATAGACGAAGCCATTAGACAAAACAAACCACATTTTTTTGATGCTCAGATTTCAAGTTATGTTCATAGCGGCAATGAATATCTGGTTTTTTCATCGGCCACAAAAGATCCTTTTGTCGAGAATAATATAAGAAGTATTTCTGTTGGAATTTTAATTACTCCGGCAATGAAAAAGAAATTCAAATTCATCGAAGGCAAGCCTTTGGTAAAAAGAATTGTTGGTGTTACTTGTGAAACCTGCGATGTAAAAAATTGCCTCGAAAGAGCCGCGCCACCAATTGCTTTGGAAAATAAAAAACGCCACGAGAATACAGATGCGGTTGTTCAGCAGTTTATTAGTCAATATAGTTAAGCTCCAGCGGAGCAATATATTTATAGAATAATTTATAATTGATTCCAAAAGCTCCAACGGAGCGATATATTTATTTTTTTTTCGTAATGAATAATATTTCACCCCGATGGGGTTCTTGTCCGGCAAACCCAAATGTCTATAAATATAACGTCCCGCTGGGACTTATTCAGAACGACAAACCATTATCTAAGGCGCACTGATGTGCGCCTCTACGATAAAACCTCTACACCTTACCTTTGCCTCTTTGAACCTAAAACCTTAGAATCTTAGCCCCTCAGAAACTCAGTAACTTTTTTCTTAATCTACATTAAGTGTCTTTCATTGACCTTGGTGGTATCTTTGTACCATAATAATAAAACAAACATCATCATGGAAAATATAGTATTACACAAAGCAGAAACAAGAGGAAATGCAAATCACGGATGGCTTAATGCTTATCATAGTTTTAGTTTTGCAAGCTGGTACAATCCTGAAAGAATTCAGTTTGGAGCACTTCGCGTTTTAAACGATGACACAATTGCGGGCGGAATGGGTTTTGGAACACATCCTCACGATAATATGGAAATCATTACCATTCCGTTAGAAGGAGATTTAGCTCACAAAGACAGCATGGGAAATACTGAGATCATCAAAAATGGTGATATTCAGGTTATGAGTGCAGGAACCGGAGTTCAACATAGTGAGTTTAACCCGAATGCAGATCAACAAACTAAATTATTGCAAATCTGGTTGTTTCCAAACAAAAGAAATGTAGATCCTCGTTACCAACAAATCACCTTGAATGTTGCTGACAGACACAATAAATTAGCACAAATTCTATCTCCAAATCCAGATGACGAAGGAGTTTGGATTCATCAGGATGCCTGGTTTCAAATGGGTAATTTTGATTCTGGGATAAGTACTGAATACAAAATTAAAAAAGAAGGAAATGGAGTTTATGCTTTCGTTTTAAAAGGAAACGTAACGATCAACGGTCAGGAATTAAATACTCGTGATGCGATTGGAATCTCCGGAACTGATATTTTAAACATTCAAGCAAATACAGATGCTGAATTTTTATTAATGGATATTCCGATGAACTATTAATTCTAAAGAAACAATTAATACTTTTTTCTTAAGAAGTGATAATCAATCTGAATAACAGATTGTTGTCACTTCTTTTTTTATCCAAATTTCATAAAAACCGAAAAGAAAGATTATTTTTATAATAAAAAACTGGTCTGACTTTAAAATAACTAAACATTAAATTTCAACCATGAATCCAGATAACCTTACCAAAGAATATACAAACGGAGAAGTAACAATTGTGTGGCAATCCGGAAAATGCATTCATTCTGCTAATTGTGTAAAAAATAATCCTGATGTTTTTCATCCAAAAGAAAACCGTGGATTTTACCTGAAGCTTCGACTTCTGAAAAAATCATGGAAACAATTCATAAATGTCCTTCGGGAGCATTGAGTTATTATAAAAACAGTTAAGAGACCTAACAGGTTTTAAAAACCTGTTAGGTCTGGTAAAGACAAAATCATCATATTTCATTTCTTAATCTAGGTTAAGTGTGTTTCGAATACTCCGGACGTAACTTTGTCCTATCAAAATGAAATTAATTATTTAAAAAATAAAAATTATGGCAACTACAAAATGGTCAATTGACCCAACACATTCAGAAATTGGTTTTAAAGTTAAACACATGATGTTTACAAATGTTTCAGGTAAATTTGGAACTTACGACGCAGCAATTACTACAGAAGGCGAAAACTTCGAAAATGCTGAAATTGAATTTTCAGGCGATATCGCTTCTATCGATACTGCAAACGCAGACAGAGATGGTCATTTAAGAAGCGCTGATTTCTTTGATGTTGAGAACAATCCTAAATTAACTTTCAAAGGATCATCATTTAAAAAAATCGATACTGGAGATTATGAATTAACTGGAGATTTAACTATCAAAGGCGTTTCAAAATCAGTTAAATTTCCTGTAGAATTTAGCGGAATCATGACTGATCCTTGGGGAAATACTAAAGTAGGTTTAAGCATTGAAGGAAAAATTAATCGTAAAGATTGGGGTTTAAACTGGAACTCAGCTCTTGAAACCGGAGGAGTTTTAGTAGGTGAAGAAGTTCGTTTAAACATTGAATTACAATTTGTAAAACAAGCTTAATCCGATAATAATAGAATTTAATTTGGTTGGTTAAAAGCCCTGCACTTTTTAGGAAGTGCAGGGCTTTTGTTTTTAATCTAAAAAATCACCACAAATTGCACAAATTTAGCAAATTAATAGTTTTCTGCGACTTTATAGAGAACTACTCTTGAAAAGGCTTCGACTCCGCTCAGCCTGACCTG
>NZ_JAYSPC010000081.1:0-5141 GCF_043722275.1 Flavobacterium sp.
ATTCAATTAGTGTACATGACGGCACTGGCCTACGTAATGAGCTGGCTGGTATATGTAATTTTTAAATAAAATTTTGGGGCAATCAGCATACAACTTTATTCAACAGCAGTTGCGGCTATCCGCTGCAAGTCCTCGCCACAAAGCCCGCCCTGCGGCCCGGCCGGCACTCCCATAATTTCAAAAACCAAAGCGGGCCACCCTCAGCTGTGGGCTTTGCGCTGCTATCCGCCTGCCTTTCAGCAATTGAATGTTTATGGGGCTTTAAGAATGCCATCACAAGAATTGGTTGATTTATTTTTAAGGAGTAAAGATTACTAACAAGGAAACACAGGGCTGGAGCTTTGCGCCTGGTGAAAGAAATACAAACTTTCGTAATTAAAGATTACATTAGGTGTATTGCCGCAAGTTTTAATAATTGGTTGCGGAGATACAGACGTTGGCTGCAATACCTACCCTTCGTTACATGGTAACAGTTTATGAAACTAGATCATTCGCCATTTATAAAAGCAAAAAAAATGAAATTATTATTTACGTTATTATTACTAACATCTAGAGCTGGATATGCTCAAATTAATGAAAAAGAACTTTTTAAACAGTCTTGCGAGCAGGAAATTAGCGGGGTAAAAAATTTAGAAAATCTTTCTGTGGTAATAGCTGTGCCTTGCTCTTGGAAAATGAGAGACAAAAGCACTTATTCTTTCAAATCGGATATTATTTCATTATCTCTAGGAAATACAGTAAAGGTTTTTAAATTTGATGCAAACTTTGTTATTAGTGATAGGGCTGGTCAGATTGTAAAATTACTTAACGATTCAAACGATGAATTTATCATTAATTCTAGCAAAAAAATCAGAATAAAAGGGAATGACTGCATTGTATACGAGACAAAAAAGTCCCTGCTATATGGGCAAGTGAGAGTTTTTATGCGCAATTTTTATTATTTCATAAAATCTAGCGACAGATTGATTCTTCTTGATTACATGTACAGTTCAATAGACGAGAGGTATTTAACTAAAAACTATCTATTCTATAAGAATTTATATTACAACTTATCGCAAAAGATAAAAATAAAAGGTCAATAAGCACTATAAGATTCTATCCGGTTTGGCTTTACAACTGAGGCGGTAAATCCGATTTAGAACTGACTTGTGCTTAGTTCACAAAGTACTGTAGCCAACATTGCATTGCCCTAAGGAGTAAAATAATTCATGCAGGTTGATCAAATAGATGGGTAATAAGTCCACTCCAATACTGGTCTTTGACTTTGTTTAACAGCGGTTGGGCAATCTGAAATTGAAAATGTTATTGGACTTATGTAAATTAGTAGGAGGAAACAGTATTTGATAATTGTAAAAACAAAAAAAATGGTAGAACAAAAATTTAAACAGGGAGACCTTGTAAGAGAAAAAACAAACCCTGGCTTAAAACTTTTAGTAAAAGAATATGAACTCAATTTTATGGGGGTTGCATTAAAAGAACTTATGGGCGCAAACGTAGATGCTACCCCCAAGCCTACCCTTATTGTCAATTGTAAATATGTAGACATTACAACTGGTAAGGAGAAAACTAAAAAGAAACATCAAGACAAATTGGAGTTTTGGAGTTAACTCAAATCTACCCAAAATTACTTTTACATCCTTGTATATGGTATTATACCAAACTGACGAAAGATCTTTGAGTAAATGGATAAAACCATTTAAACACGATTGTGGTTTTTGAGGCAATATTTATCTTAAAGGCTTTATGTAGGTGACCTAAAGTTTTTTATAGCCTACTTATCAAGTGAGATATTTTATTCGATTGAATTACTCTTATAAATAAAGACAGTTTTAGTTTGACAGAATATAGCACATGCAGCCAACATGGGTATCCTGCAAGTGCTAAAGGACGTTGTAACATTCAGCTGCCAGTTCGCTATCAGCAGCGGTTTCGGCGGACGGAATTCTACCGGTCATTAGTTCTTAACTTCCCCTTTTAGTTATAAATTTGGCTTCAGTTCCGGGCAGTCAGTTGGTTAATTCGTCAGCGGCACAAAGACTCGAACGTTGTATGCAAATGCTAATGAACTCTTCGTTTTACTCATATATCCCCAAACGCTTGTTTAAAAATATTATATGAAGACATTTTCCATTGTGTTATTATTGACTTTGTCGTCACTTGGATCTAACGGACAAAGAGATTTTCTCGGAAGCTTTAACCCAAAAATTGACAGTTCAGACAGATCTGTTGCTAAACTTTGCAAAGAAAAAAAATTTGATGAGGCGATTAGCTTAATTAATAAATCTATCCAAGTCGACTCAACTATTGGTATTAACTATTTCAATAGGGCTGTAATAAACTATCTTAAAAAAATATTAGCCAAGGAGTTTTCACCGGGTATCAACGAAGTAATTTATAACGATTGCAAAAAAGCTTTAGCCAATAATTATGATACGCCTGAATTGCACTATCTAATATTTTCACAGTTTAGCCAAACAGATAGAATCTTTTCATTTTTAATACCTTATATAACTGAACATGGCGTTGAAACTGCAATAGAGTATGAACGAGCAAAGGAGGAAATTGACTTAGCAATAAAAAAATATCCAACGAAGAATGTCAAATATCTTATAGCCAGAATGATTTTTCTTTATAAGCGATTGAATGGCCAAAAAACCTTAGTGGAATTATCGTCATCAAATGAAAATAAAAAAGTTGAATTTCCAGAAAAAAACCAACTCAAATTTGACTGTATAATGGTACTTGAGGAAACAAAGAATAAGTCTATAAAAGGTGCTGCATATTACTTTTTATCCCAGATATCTTACATCCTTGACCAAGATACAATTGCCGCCATTCAACATTTATCGAACGCAATTGAGGCTGACACAAGTGATGTTTATTATTATAGTGAAAGAGCAACCTTGAAGTTTAAAATAAGAAACTATCGGGGGGCAATTGCGGATTTCAATAAGTATTTATTTCAAGAAAAAAGTTCTGATGATTTTAAAATGAGGGCCAATTGCTATTCATTCATAGGAAATGAAAAGGCAGCGATAGCTGATTATTCCACAGCCATCGGTTTATTTAGCAAACAACTTAACGACGCCAAGAAAGATAATAGCTATTCCCGAATTGATTACTTTAAGCAGCAATTAGGCCAGACATATTGTTTTAGAGGTATTTCTTATCTACAACTAAACAGTAAAATAAATGCGTGCTTGGATTTAAATAGAGCAATTGACTTCGGTTATAAAGATGCTCAAGAAATTATTACAGAAAATTGTCAATAATATCAATAAATTTTTTCCAGCAACGTCTTTCAATGAGCCATTAACCAGAGCCATGGAAGTTTTGTCGCCTAAAAAAGTTCTCCGTTTTATTCTTTACGAATTAGGTAACTAAAGAAAAAAGCCGAAGTTTTTTTTGAGTAAAGATTTGTAAAAATGAGACACAAGGCCGGAGGTCTGGGCGTGATGTATTTTCAATAGTATGGCAGATGCGTCGGTTATTTTAAAATCATAGAAGAAATAAAGTCTTCGACATATAAATATTACTTTAGATAAATTTCCTAAAATTTATATTAATTGGTTGCAGAAAAATATAATTTAGTGGTCATGCTATGGTGAAATCACGGTTTATAATAAAGACATTTTTCCTATTAATACTAATTGGTTGCCAAGTCAAATCGAGGAGTAGCTCTGGTGACACATTCTCACAGTCAGAAGCAAAAAATGACGATGGTAGTTATTCAGATGATACTTACTGTGCAGAGGTGCAGTATCATAACCCAAATACTGGCACACAGTCATCATATACTTTGACTATAAAAGTTGAAAATAATGAAATAGTTAAAATTGACTGGCCAAATGGAGGTAGTCTTGGTGAAGATAATTTTTCAAATGCAGCAATAGATGAAGATGGCCATGCATCTTTTACAAGCGACAAAGGATACGAATATGAAGTGCAGATAATTGGGCAAAGTGAAGGGTGTTTTAATAATGTACCTATGGCAAAACAATGTATAGGAAAGACTAAAAACAGTAGTCGTTGCAGACACTTGACTGACAATTTAAATCAACTCTGTTGGCAACATCAAAATCAGGAATAAATTTAAAGTGTATGAAGCTTAATATCTTTCAGAAAATATTGTTTGTCGTATATGGATGCCTATTTGTTTACTTTGCTATTATTCATGTTCCATTTAAAACTAGTTCAAAAAAGGAAATAAAGTATGACACATTATTTTCAAATAGCTCAAATTTGGATGTCAGCAGACTGGTTTTAATAATTGTCATTCTTTCAATCTTGACTGCTGTTCTGTTTTTCTTATTTTCTATTATAAACTTTTCATACAAGAATGAACCGTTATCAAAAAGAACAATTAAAATTAGCATTTACAGTTTCATTGGAGTTGCATTATTATTTGTTGCAATTTTCAGTATCATGAATTTGCAGACAAAAAAGGAAAAACTTAAAATAATCTCAGAGGAGCCTTTTCAAGCTGTAGATAGTACAGCGGTTGCAGTTGACACACCGAACATTCTTGAAATTCCTCCTTTTCTTTTAAAAGAAATGACCTGTACAGAAAAGCATGCTCTTGAAGATTTTAAATCATACATGAAATTCTATTACCCCGACTGGAAGATTTACGGACAGCCAGTAGTAAAAAAGCAATCGGACTGTACTTATAGAATACAGTTTACAACGCTTGACCCACATATTAAATACGAAAGAGAGGTTATCATTATTGAGATTTATTACAATTATGATTATACAACATATAGCTGTAAGACAATAAGAGGCACTTTATATTGACAATGAAAAGTACGAAACGCAAAATTGGTATTGCTGCAAAATTTTTCCCAGCTACGTCGCAAAAAAAATGGGCCGTTGAGTAAAGCCGAGGAAGTTGCGTTGCTCAAGTTTTTTTTAAGGGGGCCAAAGATTATTAACAAAGAGACACAGGGGTTCAGCACTGGGCTTAATGTTGGGCGGTAGAGTTAAAATTGGCCTTAATGCATTTTAATACGATCAACAAGATATGATAGACCTTTTTTCCCAGCGACGTCTCTCAACGAGCTTTTAAGCAGAGCCGAGGACGTTGCGCCGCTTAAAGAAGTTCTCCGTTTTTGTACCTTTAGAATATGCCAGTAAAAAAG
>NZ_JAYSPC010000082.1:0-10417 GCF_043722275.1 Flavobacterium sp.
GAACTTTGCTCTGATGCTTTAAAAGGCCTCACTGAAATGGACAATGCAAAACATATTTATTCAATTACACATGAGTTAAAAAGAAGAATGAAGAAAAGGCTGAAATCAAAGCAACCTATCTTTTCGAAATTTTATATTTTTTCTCTTTTGCTGGTGTTTTTTATCATCGGACTAATCCTCTTTCTGGCTTTTTACTTCATAATTGTAAAAAGATAACTTATTGCCGGATAAAATTTATTTTTAAAAAGTAATTCACGAACATTTGTACCTTGTTCAACCAAATTCTGATTGTTGATTGTTGATTGTTGATTGTTGATTGTTGATTGTTGATTGTTGATTGTTGATTGAAAATTAAATTTTTTGAATTAATTTTCAATCTAAAAAAAGTTTTTTCGCATGTCAGACTGAGCGTCCCGAAGCCTCGGGAGAAGTCCTTTTGAAAACAAAAAATCTTGATTTCGATTAATTTCCTAACCAAAATACACACTTCAAAAATCTGAAATCTAAAATCTAAAATCAACAATACAAAGCCTTGCGTATCTTCAAACTTATTCTTATTTTTAGTACTTGAACCATGCCGTTATGATAGAGATAGATATTGAAAAAGAAAATAAAGCAATTGCCCAAGAGTATAAAGAATTACTTCGAATCAGTTATCAGACTTTAAGTCCTACGGACAAAAAATTGATTCGAAAAGCTTTTGACGTTGCCGTTGATGCTCATAAAGAACAACGACGCAAATCTGGCGAAGCGTATATCTTTCATCCTATTGCAGTTGCAAAAATTGTAGCTTCTGAAATTGGTTTGGGAGCCACCTCGATCGCAGCGGCTTTATTGCACGATGTTGTTGAAGATACGCCAATAACTGTTCAGGATATTGAGCGATTATTTAACCCAAAAGTGGCACAATTAGTTGAAGGTTTAACTAAAATTTCACTGGTTCAGAAAGATCTTAATGCTTCGATGCAGGCAGAAAATTTCAGAAAAATGATCCTGACACTGAACGATGATGTTCGTGTTATTTTGATTAAGCTCGCGGATCGTTTGCATAATATGCAAACTATGGATTCGATGGCGGAATATAAACAGACAAAAATTGCCTCGGAAACGCTTTATATTTACGCTCCTCTCGCCCACCGTTTAGGTCTTTATAATATTAAAACCAAGCTGGAAGATTTAGGTTTAAAATATACTGAACCGGCTGTTTACAATGATATTGTAAGTAAAATACGCGAGACAAAAGAGGAACAAGATGCTTATATCAAGGATATATCTGATGTGTTGAAGAAATCTCTGGATAATGAAGCAATCGATTATATTATAAAAGGGCGTCCGAAATCTATATATTCGATTCGTCGAAAAATGCGCGCTCAAAATGTAAGTTTTGATGAAGTTTATGACAAATTCGCCTTAAGAATTGTTTATAAATCAGATCCGCACGATGAAAAATTTGTTGCCTGGAAAATATATTCTATCGTAACAGATCATTACAGACCAAGCCCTAGCCGTTTGCGTGACTGGATTTCATCTCCAAAATCTACGGGTTACGAAGCTTTGCATATTACCGTTATGGGACCAAAAGGCCGTTGGGTTGAAGTGCAGGTTCGAAGTGAACGTATGGATGAAATTGCCGAAAAAGGGTACGCAGCGCATTACAAATACAAAAATGGCGCAACCGAAGAAAGTGGTTTAGATGTCTGGTTGAATTTACTTCGTGAAGCATTAGAAAATCAGGAAACCAATGCGGTTGATTTTGTTGAAGATTTTAAAATGAATTTATATTCTAAGGAAATCTTCGTTTTTACGCCAAAAGGAGAAATAAAATCATTGCCTAAAGGTGCTACTTCGCTTGATTTTGCCTTTAGTATTCACTCAGAAATTGGAATTAAAACCAGAGGAACTCGTGTAAACGGACGTTTGGTTCCGTTAAATCATGAACTAAAAAGTGGTGATCAGGTTGAAGTTATTACATCGGCAAATCAAAAACCAACTATAAACTGGTTAGAATATGTAACGACTTCCAGAGCGAAAAATAAAATTAAAAACGTTCTAAACGAAAACACTAAAAAAATTGCCGAAGAAGGAAAAGAATTGCTTACCCGAAAACTGAAGCATTTAAAAATAACAATCAACGAACAGGTTATCAATGAATTGGTTAACTTTTTCAAACTAAAAACCAGTTTAGATTTATTTTACAGAGTTGGGCTTGGAGCAATCGAAAATCAACAATTAAAGGATTACGCGGCACAAAAAAGCAATAGTTTTATTAATTTCTTTAAAAATAAAATTAAACGAAATAAAGAGCCAACCGCTGCCGAAGACATTCATAAACCTGTGATGAGCAGTAATTATGATATGTTGGTTTTTGGGACAGAACATGATAAACTCGATTATAAACTTTCGCCTTGTTGTAACCCAATTCCCGGCGATGATGTTTTTGGTTTTGTAACGATTAATGAAGGAATAAAAGTTCATAAAAAAGATTGTCCAAACGCAATTGGGATGCAATCAAATTACGCGTATCGTATTATGAGCGCAAAATGGATCGATTCTTCGCAGGAAGAATTTAAAGCGATTATCAACATTACCGGAATGGACGTTTTAGGACTTACAAATCAATTGACAAGGGTAATTTCGAACAATATGAGCGTGAATATTCAGAGTATTTCTTTGAGTACTGACGCTGGAATTTTTCATGGTCAGATTGCTGTAATTGTTCAAAACAATACTATTTTGAAGAAAATGATTAATGCCATTAAAAAAATTGACGGTGTTGATAAAGTTTCCAGAGAATACAGAACTTAAATCATTATAAACTTTCCATTAAAAAGGAAATACAACTAACTTTTAATATGAATAATAATGATTTAGAAATTCCAATAGTTCATTTTGACGAAAGCGGAGAACTTTTAATTATTGCTTCTGAATCTTCTTCAAAAGATGATTTTGATTTTTTTCAGGGCAAATCTAATATTCGGAACAAAAAATTAAAAAAGAGATTTTCAAATTGTACGGAATGGATTGAATTTGATTCAACTCAGGAAATGTACAAGATTTTAAACGGAATTGGGAATATCGATAATTTTCTTGCCACATTTGATGGCGAACCTTTTGAAGGTATGACGGTTAGATTATTTAATCCTCTCACAAAATTGTGGAGTATTTATTGGTCAGATTCAAATACAGGAGTTTTAGACAAACCCGTAATAGGTTCTTTTGAAAATAATATTGGACATTTTTTCTCTAAGGATATTTTTGAAAATCAGGATGTTTTACAAGTATTTCGCTGGGATGCGAGAGATGAAAATAACCCCGTTTGGAGTCAGGCAATGTCTAATGACAAAGGAAAAACCTGGGAATGGAATTGGTTCATGTATATGACTAAAACTAAATAAAGGTTTGTTAGTTTTATCATAAATAAAAATTATTATGTTAATTAAGTTCTTATGAACTTTCTGAATTTTAATGTCATAAAAGCCTGTATATAATACGTTATTACCAATCAAATACAGACTTGAACGTTAAACTTTAAACCCGAAACTTTTATTCATTAAAAATAAAAATTTATCTTTGCCGGATATGACACTCATTTCAACTGACAACACTAAGAATCAAGAAATTGTAAAAAATGTTTTTACAATGTATCTTGAGCAAAAAGGGCATCGCAAAACTCCTGAGCGTTATGCTATACTTCAGGAAATTTACGATAGCGAAGAACATTTTGATATTGAAAATTTATATATCAAAATGAAAAACAAAAACTACCGTGTGAGTAGAGCTACTTTATACAACACGATCGAGTTATTGTTAGACTGCGCTTTGGTTAGAAAACATCAATTTGGGCAAAATCAGGCTTACTACGAAAAATCATATTTTGATAAACAGCATGATCACATTATCATGACTGATTCTGGTGAGGTTATCGAATTTTGTGATCCAAGAATTCAAACCATCAAAAAAACTATCGAAGAAATATTTGATATCGAAATCACGAATCATTCATTGTATTTCTACGGGAATAAAAAACAAAAACTATAATCCCGAAAAGGCATTATTTTACAAAATAAAAAAAGAAAAATTAACTACATTAATCAGTAGGGCAACTCAAATTGCCTCAACGCAAATTAAAACAGAATGACCGTAGATTTATTATTAGGATTACAATGGGGAGATGAAGGTAAAGGAAAAATTGTTGACGTTCTTACCTCTAATTATGACATTATTGCACGTTTTCAAGGAGGACCAAATGCAGGACATACATTAGAATTTGACGGAATTAAACATGTTCTTAGAACCATTCCTTCTGGAATTTTTCATAAAAAATCAATAAATATCATCGGTAATGGTGTTGTAATAGATCCGGTAGTTTTTCAAAAAGAAATTGAAGGTTTAGCCAAGTTTAACCTTGACATTAAAAACAAATTAATCATTTCTAGAAAAGCACATTTAATTTTACCAACGCACCGTTTATTAGATGCAGCATCTGAAGCTTCTAAAGGAAAAGCGAAAATTGGTTCTACTCTTAAAGGAATTGGACCAACTTATATGGACAAAACCGGTAGAAATGGCTTACGTGTTGGAGATATTGAGTTAGAAGATTTTAAAGAACGTTACAGAGCTTTAGCTGACAAACATGAAGCAATGATCGCTTTTTATGATGTAGCGATTCAATACAACTTAGCTGAACTTGAAAAAGAGTTTTTTGAAGCGGTTGAAGAATTAAAAAAATTAGATTTTATTGATAGTGAAGAATATATTTATCAGGCTCAAAAAGCTGGAAAATCTATTTTATGCGAAGGAGCGCAAGGTTCTTTATTAGATGTTGATTTTGGAACTTATCCGTTCGTAACTTCATCAAATACTACTGCTGCCGGAGCTTGTACAGGTTTAGGAATTGCTCCTAACAAAATCAAGGAAGTTTACGGAATTTTTAAAGCGTATGTTACTCGTGTTGGAAGCGGACCTTTCCCAACGGAACTTTTTGACGAAGTTGGTGCTACAATGGCAAGAGTTGGAAACGAATTTGGATCTGTAACAGGAAGACAAAGACGTTGCGGTTGGTTAGATCTTGTAGCTTTAAAATATGCTGTTCAGGTAAACGGAGTAACTCAGTTAATGATGATGAAAGGCGATGTTCTTTCTGGATTCGAAACTTTAAAAGTTTGTACTGAATACAATTATAAAGGACAAAATATTTCTCACTTTCCTTATAATATCGAGCCGGAAAACGTAACTCCTATTTATAAAGAATTTAAAGGATGGAAAGCTGATTTAACCGGATTGACAACTTATGATCAATTACCTATCGAGCTAAAAGAATATATTGAGTTTATTGAAGCAGAAGTTGGAGTACCAATCAAGATTGTATCTGTTGGCCCGGACAGAAAACAAACAATAACAAAATAATACATCTAAACGCTCTGATAACCAGGGCGTTTTTTTATACAAAAAATTTCTAATTATGAAAAATCCCGAAATTAAAGTTACTGATACAAAGTTATTATCAGACAACTGGTACATATTAAACAAAGTAACTTTTGATTATCAAAAGAAAGATGGTAAAGTAGAAACTCATATTCGCGAAGTTTATGATCGCGGAAACGGAGCGGCTATTTTATTATATAACACCTCAAAAAAGACGGTCGTTTTAACGAGACAATTTAGATTGCCAACTTATCTTAACGGAAATAAAACCGGAATGATGATCGAAGTTTGTGCAGGACTTTTAGATCATGATAATGCAGAACAAGCTGTTATTCGTGAAACTGAAGAAGAAACAGGTTACAGATTAAAAAAAGTGGAGAAAGTTATAGAAACTTATATGTCCCCAGGATCTGTAACAGAGATTTTATATCTTTTTGTTGGAGAATATGACAAAACCATGAAAGTAAATGAGGGCGGCGGATTAGATGCTGAACAGGAAAATATTGAAGTGCTGGAATATACTTTTGATGAAGCGTACGCAATGATAGAATCCGGTGAAATTACAGATGCTAAAACGATTATGTTATTGCAGCATGCGAAAATAAAAAACCTGATTTAAAAGAATAAAATGTAATCAGATTGTAGTGAGGTAATTTCCTGATCATAAAGTTTACAGACATTGGATGACTTTATGAGCAAACTTAGATACATAATTTTAAGTATGTTTGATATGATTGAAAAATGTAAAATGAGAATCAAGCAAACTAATCAAGAAATTGTGTAATTGACATTAGACACTATTAAAATAACTTTACAGTAATAAAAAACCAGTTTATGAAAAACCAGTTTATGAAAAAGTTATATTACACATCAAATATCCTTCTACTATTAGTTTTAGTTTTATTAGGTTCATGTAAAAAAAATGAATCTACTGAAGCTACCAAAAAAGCAAAACCAAAAAAAGTAATTGAACACACGAAACCAAAGTCGGTTTCATATCATTTTGAAAAAACGAAAGAATGGCTAAAAGCAAATGAATCTGACAGCGCAAAACTTCATATTGCATATGCTTTAAACAGAACTGATAAAGCAAACTTTGCAAAAATGGATTCGGTTGTAATTCCTGCTGATTTTAGTGGTGATATCGTTTATTATCTTCCATTTCCTTTACATGTTGCCGCTTTAGAAGAGGTTGCGAAAGTGATCATTTTTTCTTATCCGGCTCAGGCATTTGCAGCTTATGAAAATGGAGAATTAGTTTATACAGGTCCTACAAACATGGGAAGAAAAAAAGATCCTACTCCAACCGGACTATTTTTTACGAATTGGAAAGCGGAAAAAACAACCAGTACTTTTAACGACGAATGGGACTTAAAATGGAATTTTAATATCGAAAATAAATTGGGTGTTGGTTTCCACCAATATGAATTACCTGGTTATCCTGCTTCACATTCTTGTTTACGTTTACAGGAAAATGACGCAAAATATCTTTATAAATTTGCCGATGAATGGATTCTTAAAGACAAAGAAAATGTTAAAGTGAAAGGAACTCCTGTAATTGTTTTTGGAAGTTATCCATTTGGCGATCCAAAACCCTGGTTAGAATTAGTTAAAGATCCAAAAGCTTTAGATATTTCAGAAGATGAAATAGAAACTCAAGCTAAACCTTTTATTCAAAAGATCTTAGACAATCAAAAATTGCGAGAAGCGGAACAAACTGCAACTCCATAAAAAATATATTTTTTATCTAAAAAAGCTGCTAATTACATTTTTGACGAATTGTATTTAGCAGCTTTTCTTTTATAGGTGCAAAGGTACTGAGGTTCTGAGGTTCTGAGATACAAAGTTATTTGGCTAAAGCCATTTTTTACACTATTCATTGTAACCTCCAGCTAAAGCTGGGGGCAATTCAATATTTTCATAAATTCAATATCAAAATTACAGATCAAGACGCACTGCTGTGCGCCTCTACAACCCTTTGCACCTTTGCATTTCAAAACCTCCAAACCTTTTTTAAATAAATAAGCGAACGTTCATTTATTTATTATATATTTGTACCAGAATAAATGCAATTATGAGAACAAGAGATACAAATAAAGAGGAAATAGTAAAACAGAAAGCAATCGAAATGTTGGTTTCGCAAGGTGTAGAGGGTTTTGGAATGAATCGGTTAGCTAAGGAATCCGGTGTTTCTGTAGCGACACTTTACATCTATTATTCTGATAAGGAAGATTTAATTCGGAAAATTGGAATTGAAATTGGAAAAAATTTTTTTGGAGAAATGTTAGTCGGATTTTCGTCAGATATGACCTTTATAGATGGTTTACGCAAACAATGGGAAAACCGATCTAAATTTGCTATCGATTTTTCTCTGCAAGCCACTTGTTTTGAATTACTGAAACATTCTACTTACGGTGATGCTATTTTAGCAGAAATTACAACAGATTTTAAACAGCAAATGTCATTATTCATTACTAATGCCATAGAAAAAAAAGAACTTCTTCCTATTACATTCGAGGTTTTCTGGAGTATTGCCTATGGATCACTTTATGCCCTTTTAGAACTTCACAGAGAAGGAAAATCGATGTCCGGAAAACCTTTTGTGTTTACACAAGAAATTAGTGATGAAGCTTTTAATCTGGTTATAAAAGCTTTGACTCCATAAAAAATTAATTTCAATATCAATTGCAAACAATACCAATTACAAAAAGCAATACCAATTACAAAAATCAATGGCAATTGCAAAAAGCAATATCAATTATAAAAATCAATTTAAACATTAAGAAAAAATTAGTTGGCAATATATTAATTAATTAAACAAAACCATATGAATATTTCACTTATAAAAAACAAAAAAATAGCCATTATTGGCGGCGGACCTGTTGGTTTAACAACAGCGCGAATTTTACAAATCAAAGGTGCTGACGTAACAGTTTACGAAAGAGATTTAAATGCTCAAGCCAGAACTTCTGGCGGAACGCTGGATATTCATTCGGATTCAGGGCAAAAAGCGATTCAAAAAGCTGATTTAATGGATGAATTTTATCGCTTTGCCAGACCAACAGGAGAAAAAATGGCGGATATGCACGGAAATATTACTTCGGAAGAAATGCCTACGGAAGAAAATGCCTATTCAAGACCGGAAATTGACAGAAATGATTTGAGAAGAATTATGCTTGAAAATCTTAATGAAAATACTGTTGTCTGGGATAGTCAATTGACTACTATTGAAAAAGTTGACGAACACTATTTTTTAGAATTTAAAAATGGCAATAAAGTAACGGCTGACTTTGTTATTGTTGCAAACGGGGGGAAATCAAACGCCAGAAAATTTGTTACGGATAAGGAACCTCAACTTTCTGGAACATATATTATTCAGGGGGAAATTGAAAATCCGGATCGCGATTATCCTGAATTCAAACCTAAATATGGTGACGGAAATGTAATGGCAATGGGCGAACAAAAAATGTTTTATACTCATACTTTACGTGATGGTTCGGTACATTTTGGGGTTTCATTTAAAGCAGATGAAAGTTGGGTATTAAATAACGGAATTGACTTTGAAGATAATGCTTCGGTTATTTCATTTTTAAATAAAAAATTTGAAAACTGGAACGAAGATTATAAAAAGTTCTTCGCCCTTTCTACTGATTTTACCGGATTGCCTTTGCGTTTATTCTCTTTAGAAGAATCTTGGAAAAAACATTCAAATATTACACTTGTTGGCGATGCTGCTCACGTTATGCCTCCGTTTGCAGGCGAAGGCGTAAATATGGGTTTAATGGATGCTTATCAATTAACTGAGAATTTAACTAATGGAGAATTCACAACTATTCAGGATGCAATTGAAGATTATGAACAAAAAATGTTTGGTTATGCTTTAGAAGCGCAACGTACAACATATCAAATGGAGGAATTATTGCATTCTGATGTTACAACCCAAAAAATACTGAATAGTCGCGGTGGAGTTTAACATTTTTTACTCTCAAAGATCCGACAGGTTTTAAAAACCTGTCGGGTCTAAATAACCGATCTAGCATGTCATTTCGACCGAAGGGAGAAATCACACATGCAACTCGACAAGATCAACGACAGTAAGAACGGAATATTAGTGCGATTTCTCCCTTCGGTTGAAATTGACAAGATTGCGTAAACAAAAAAAAGGCATAAGAATCAAACTCTTATGCCTTTTTTATATCAAAAACTAAAAATTATCTTGAATAATTTGGCGCTTCTTTTGTAATTGTAACGTTATGTGGATGACTTTCTGTAATTCCGCTTGACGTGATTCTAACAAAACGTCCGGTTTCTTGTAAAGTCGGAATATCTTTTGAGCCACAATATCCCATTCCGGCGCGAAGACCTCCAACAAATTGAAGCATACTTTCGTTTAATTCTCCTTTGTAAGGAACACGACCAACGATTCCTTCCGGAACTAATTTTTTAACATCGTCTTCAACATCTTGAAAATAACGGTCTTTTGAACCCGTTTGCATTGCTTCAACAGAACCCATTCCGCGGTATGATTTGAATTTTCTTCCTTCGAAGATAATTGTTTCTCCCGGAGATTCTTTTGTTCCTGCTAATAATGAACCTAACATTACACAATCAGCTCCGGCAGCGATTGCTTTAGGAATATCTCCTGTATAGCGAATTCCACCATCTGCAATTACTGGAACTCCGGTTCCTTTGATAGCTGCTGCTACTTCAAGAACTGCTGAAAATTGAGGAAAACCAACACCTGCAACGATACGAGTTGTACAAATAGATCCAGGTCCTATTCCTACTTTTACTCCATCTGCTCCGTTTTCTACTAAATATCTAGCAGCTTCCGGAGTTGCGATGTTTCCAACAATTACATCGATATTTGGGAATTTTGATTTTATTTGTTTTAAGGTATTTACAACACCTTCTGTATGTCCGTGAGCTGTATCAATAATAATTGCATCTACTCCGGCAGCTACCAAAGCTTCTGCTCTTTCGACTGCATCAC
>NZ_JAYSPC010000083.1:0-41932 GCF_043722275.1 Flavobacterium sp.
CATAGGAAACCGCCTCTTTTATTGATCTGCCACGGGTTAACCGCAATACTAGAATTAATCTAATTTAAGAAATATCTTAAATTGTAAGATTTTATTACCACTCTTTTAGTTTTATCTTTTAACAAATTTTATCGCTGATGTCTTTTATCATCAATAATAACTTATTATTTAAATTATAATAATCGCAAAAGATTATATTAAAAAATAAAATTTATATAAATGAAAAAGCCTTACTAAATAAATAGTAAGGCTTTCTTATAATCTTATTTAAATCAGCTTTTTAGAAAGCTACATTCCATCTTGGTAATTTTGCATTTGCATCTAAGAAGTTTTGCAAAACTTGTCCTTCCACTGCAGTTGGAATTGCTTTTACATCTGCGTTAAAAGTTTCATACCAAACCACTTCAAGAGCATCAATACTTTCTAATTTCATTTGTGCTGGCCAAGAATATTTTCTTCCAGTTTTTGCAAATTGGTGTCCGTTTACAATTTTATCGTATAAACCACCGTTTTTGCTTTTTAAAGTTCCGTCATTTTGAACAGTTCCTGTAGAAGCAACCATTACTAATTCTTTAGCATCACCTTCAATTGCATAGACAACAAAAACTCCTGCACCTGCTTCCGGAGCATTACAAACTTGTTCTAAACTATCTTCAATTGTAAAAGTAAAACTATTGCTCACTTTAAACTTTTCTAATTCTTTGTACATATTTTTCTTTTTTAAGCTTCTAAACTACTAAGGCTCTAAGTTACTAAGCGTCTTAAATGAGTTAGTATTTTAAAATGGAAAAAAGTCTCAACAAAATTGAGACTTTTTTGGAATTTGTTATTTTAAAAATTGGAATTTAATTATCCAAGTATTTCTTTTACTTTTTTACCAATTTCAGCTGGTGAATCAACAACGTGAATTCCGTTGTCTCTCATAATTTGTTTTTTAGCAGCAGCTGTATCATCAGAACCACCAACAATAGCACCTGCGTGACCCATTGTTCTACCAGCAGGAGCAGTTTCTCCAGCGATAAAACCAACAACTGGTTTACGGTTACCATCAGCTCTCACCCATTTAGCAGCATCAGCTTCTAATTGACCACCAATTTCACCAATCATAATGATGATTTCAGTCTCTGGATCGTTCATTAATAATTCGACAGCTTCTTTAGTTGTAGTTCCAATAATTGGATCTCCACCAATACCAATAGCTGTAGTAATTCCTAAACCTTGTTTTACAACCTGATCAGCAGCTTCGTAAGTTAAAGTTCCTGATTTAGAAACGATACCAACTGTTCCTTTTTTGAAAACGAAACCTGGCATAATACCAACTTTAGCTTCACCCGGAGTAATAACACCTGGACAGTTTGGTCCGATTAATCTAGAATTTCTTTCTTTAACATAATTATTTGCTTTAATCATATCTGCTACAGGAATTCCTTCTGTAATAGCAATAATTACTTTAATTCCAGCATCAGCAGCTTCCATAATTGCATCAGCAGCAAAAGCTGGCGGTACGAAAATGATAGATGTATCAGCTCCAGCTTGTTCTACAGCATCTTTTACTGTATTAAAAACCGGACGATCTAAATGGCTAGTTCCACCTTTTCCAGGAGTAACACCACCAACAACATTAGTACCGTACTCAATCATTTGAGAAGCGTGGAAAGTTCCTTCACTTCCTGTAAATCCTTGAACAATTATTTTGGAATCTTTATTAACTAAAACACTCATGATATATATTTTATGTAGTTTTTAAAATTGTGATGCAAAAGTAAGGTTTTGTAACGTATTTTAACCTTTTTGTCTTTAAAAAAATTAAGAAAATTGACTCATCTGATAACCTCGATATAATTTATCATCTTTTATTTGCCAAATTGTAGCAAAATGTGCTAATAACATCTCTTCTCTTGGGTTTTCAATCGTTTTTACAAAATGTGAATAGCGTATCGAAACTAAATCATCTTCGGCTATAATGTGGCTAATTCTTACTTTTGAACGTACATAAGCACGACTAAGTTCATTTGCCATATCCAGCATTGAATTATAATCCATCTCGATTAATCCTTTGGTACTATTCCAATCTAACTTAACATCAGGATGCAAATAAGTTTTCATTATTTCGCCATCAATTAAGGCATCTGACTTATAAAATTTTTGAACAAATTCTTTAATAGACATATTACTTCAATTTATTTAAAATTTCAGGAATCTTTTTGATATTGGCTAATTGCTTTAACTTTTCTCTTGATTCTTCGATTGGGGTTCCAAAATAAGATTTTCCTCCTTCAACCGATTTAGTAACTCCGGTTTGTCCTAAAATAACAGCCTTTGCTCCTATTGTGATTCCGCTTGTTGTACCAACTTGTCCCCAAATTGTCACTTCGTCCTCAATAATTACACAACCCGCAATACCAGTTTGTGAAGCTATCAAACATTTTTTACCAATTACGGTATCATGTCCAACATGTACCTGATTATCGATTTTTGTGCCTTCGCCAATAGTTGTATCACCTGTAACACCTTTATCAATAGTACAAAGCGCACCAATACCCACATTATCTTCAATAACAACTCTTCCTCCTGAAATTAACTGATCGAAACCACTCTCGCGTTTTTTATAATAGAAAGCATCAGCTCCTAAAATAGTTCCCGCGTGAATCATTACGTTATCACCAATTACAGTATTGTCGTAAATAGTAACATTAGGATGTATTAAACAGTTTTTACCAATTGTAACGTTGTTTCCAACAAAGCAATTGGGCTGAATTACAGTTCCTTCGCCAATATTTGCCGAAAGAGATATACTTACAGTTGTAGCCTGAAAAGGTCTGAAATGTTTAGTCAAAGTATTAAAATCTCTGAAAGGATCATCAGAAATCAAAAGAGCTTTACCTACCGGACAATCTACTTTTTTATTAATTAAAACAATAGTAGCGGCCGACTGTAAAGCTTTGTCATAATATTTGGGATGATCCACAAAAACAATATCTCCGGATTCCACAACATGGATTTCGTTCATGCCTGAAACCGGGAAGTTTGGGTCACCTATAAATTCGCATTGAAGCAAATTTGCAATTTCTTGTAAAGAATGAATCTTTGGAAATTTCATATTTTATTATTAGAAAATTTGTCAATTAGAGAATGTGTCAATTAGAAAATGTGTCAATTAGAAAATAAAAATTATTCAATTTCTGCGTATGCATCAATTTTCTAATTGACTCATTGACAAATTATCTAATTAAAAATTACTCTTTTACACGCTCCATGTAATTTCCTGAAGCTGTATCGATTTTAATTTTATCACCTTCGTTGATGAACAATGGCACGTTTACAGAAGCTCCAGTTTCTACCGTAGCAGATTTTGTAGCATTTGTAGCTGTATTTCCTTTTACTCCCGGCTCAGCATAAGTAACTTCAAGAATTACAGATGATGGCATATCTACAGATAGAGGCAAATCAGTTTCAGTATTCACCTGAACCATTACACTTGTTCCTTCTTTTAATAATCCCGGAGCATCTAAAATGTTTTTATTCAAAGAAATTTGCTCAAAAGATTCTGTATTCATAAAATGAAATTCATCTCCTTCAGCATATAAAAACTGATAATTATGCGTTTCAACACGAACATCCTCTATTTTATGTCCTGCAGAAAATGTATTGTCTAATACTCTTCCTGTTGTTAAACTTCTTAATTTAGTTCTTACGAAAGCTGGACCTTTTCCAGGTTTTACGTGAAGAAATTCAACGATTTTATAAATATCGTGATTGAATTTAATACACAATCCGTTTCTAATATCTGATGTAGATGCCATTTGTTTTGTTTTATTTAATATTTTGTTGAATCGTTAAATCGTTTATCTGTTAGCCATTTACGACTGAACAAATAAACGATTTAACTTTTATCTAATAGTTTCCCGAATAACCTTTCATGATTCCTCTTGATGAATTTCTGATAAAATCTAAAATTTCATCTCTCTCAGGAGTAGCTTCCATTTCTGCTTCAATAATACTTAAAGCTTGTGTTGTATTATAGTTCTTTTGATATAAAATTCTGTAAATTTCCTGAATTTCTCTAATTTTTTCAGTAGTGAAACCTCTTCTTCTTAAACCAACTGAATTAATTCCTACGTATGATAACGGCTCTTTTGCCGCTTTTGTATATGGCGGAACATCTTTTCTAACCAATGATCCACCAGAAATCATAGCGTGATCTCCAATATGAATAAATTGATGAATAGCTGCTAAACCACCAATAACTGCATGATTACCAACAACAACGTGACCAGCTAAAGCAACACCATTTACAATAATAGCATTATTACCAATCTCACAATCGTGTGCAATGTGAGCATAAGCCATAACTAAACAGTTATTACCTAAAATTGTTTGTCCTGAAGCAACTGTACCTCTATTAATGGTTACACATTCTCTAATAGTACAATTATCTCCTATAATAGCTAAAGAATCTTCTCCTCCAAATTTCAAATCTTGTGGTACCGCAGAAATTACTGCTCCTGGAAAAATATTACAATTTTTACCAATTCGGGCACCTTCCATGATTGTTACATTTGAACCAATCCAAGTACCGTCACCAATAATTACATTATTGTGAATTGTTGTAAAAGGCTCAATTACAACGTTTTTAGCGATTTTAGCGCCGGGATGAACATATGCTAATGGTTGATTCATCTGTGAGTTTTATATTTTATAATTAAAATAATCTAATTTGGGCAACAAACGTAAACAATAAAATTGAGAAATTATTATTGTTTTCTTGCAATTTGAGCCATTAATTCTGCCTCTGTTACCAATTTTCCATTTGCGTATGCATTTGCCTGCATGTGACAAATTCCTCTTCTGATAGGAGAAATCAATTCGCATTTAAAAATTAAGGTATCACCAGGCAATACTTTATGCTTGAATTTAACATTATCAATTTTCATGAAATATGTCAAATAATTTTCAGGATCCGGAACCGTACTTAATACTAAAATCCCACCTGTTTGTGCCATTGCTTCAACAATTAAAACACCTGGCATAACCGGAGCTTCAGGAAAATGTCCTACGAAGAAATTTTCGTTCATCGTTACATTTTTCATTCCAACAACATGACTATCCGACATTTCAATGATTCTGTCAATCAATAAAAATGGAGGTCTGTGTGGTAAAACTGCCATAATTTTATGAATATCCATCAATGGCTCCAAGTTTAGGTCGTAAACCGGAACATGATTTCTTTGTTCAATTTTGATAATTTTCGCTAATTTTTTAGCAAACTGCGTATTTACATAATGCCCTGGTTTATTAGCAATAATTTTTCCCTGAATTCTAACTCCAATCAAAGATAAATCTCCAACAACATCAAGTAATTTATGTCTTGCCGCTTCGTTAGGATAATGCAGAGTAAGATTGTCTAAAACACCATTTGGTTTAACCGAAATCTTGTCTTTACCAAAAGCTTTCTTTAAATTTTCCATTGTAGTTTCAGATATTTCTTTATCCACATATACAATAGCATTATTTAAATCACCACCTTTAATTAATCCGTTTTCTAAAAGAGATTCTAATTCATGTAAAAAACTAAAAGTTCTTGAATTAGCGATTTCGTCCTTAAAATCGGCTATGCTTTTCATGGTTGCATTTTGAGTACCTAAAACTTTAGTACCAAAATCAACCATTGCAGTAACTTGATAATCATCGCTTGGCATTACCAAAATCTCGCTTCCAGTAGTTTCATCAGTAAACGAAATAACTTCTTTTACTACATAAACATTACGTTTAGCTTCTTGTTCCTCGATTCCGGCATTTTCAATCGCTTCAACAAAATATTTTGACGAACCATCCATAATAGGAAGTTCAGAGGCATTTAATTCTATAATAACGTTATCCAAATCACAACCAACCAATGCAGCTAAAACGTGTTCAGGAGTTTGAATTTTTACACCTAATTTTTCTAAGTTAGTACCTCTTTGTGTATTAACAACATAATTAGCATCAGCCTCAATGACTGGTTGACCTTGCAAATCAACTCTTACAAAAGTGAAACCATTATTTATTGGAGCTGGTTTAAAAGTCATTGTAACTTCTTTTCCAGTGTGTAATCCAACGCCTGTTAGTGAAATTTCATTCTTGATGGTCTTCTGTTTAACCATTATTTCCATTTTTTGGGTTTATTATTTGTTTTTTTAATTCTTCAACTTCGGCAACAATTTTAGATAAATTTCTAAAATGAACATATGATTTATTAAAATCACTATATCCAAGTGATGGTGAACCTTGTAAAATTTCATCATCTTTAATGTTTCTCGCAACCCCTGACTGAGCCTGCAATCTAACATTATTACCTATAGTTAAGTGGCCCGCGATACCTACTTGCCCGCCAATCATACAGTTTTCGCCAATTTTTGTAGAACCGGCAACACCAGTTTGCGCTGCAATTACAGTGTTTTTACCAATTTCTACATTATGGGCAATCTGAATTTGATTGTCTAATTTAACTCCATTTCTAATTATTGTAGAACCCAGAGTTGCTCTGTCAATCGTAGTATTTGCACCAATATCTACATTATCTTCTATAATAACATTCCCAATTTGAGGAACCTTACTATAAACTCCTTCTTCATTTGGCACAAAACCAAAACCATCTGCACCAATAATACTTCCTGAATGAATCGTACAATTGCTGCCAATTATAGTTTCAGAATAAATTTTGGCGCCTGCAAAAATATATACATTATCCCCAATAACAACATTATCGCCAATAAAACTGTTTGGATAAATTTTTACATTATTACCTAAAACCACATTTTGTCCTATATAACTAAAGCTTCCCAAATATAAATTTTCTCCATATTTAGTCCCTTCAGATATAAAAGATTGCGCTTCTATTCCGTTTTTATTGAGTTTAACCTCATTGTAAAATTGCAAAAGCTTTGAGAAAGAGGCATAAGCATCTTCTACTTTTATTAAAGTGGTAGTAATTTCCTGTTCCGGTACAAAAGTGTCATTAACAATGGTTACTGATGCTTTTGTAGTATATATGTAGTTGATATATTTGGGATTAGCCAAAAAAGTAAGCGATCCTTCCTCGCCTTCTTCTATTTTAGACAGTCGAGAAACTTCTGCATTGGGATTCCCAACAACTTCTCCTTCTAAAATTCCCGCTATTTGTTCTGCTGTAAATTTCATTGCGACAAAAATATAAAAAATAGATTTTAAATGTTAATTTTAGATAAGTTGTTTTGGAAAACAGATGTAATATTTTGTTACCAATTTAGATAACGATTTCAAATTCAGCTGATCAGATGCTTCTACAACATCCTCAATTGTTTTATCTTTCTTCAAAATTCGTATTGGTTCCGCTTCTTTACTATAAGCCTGATTTTTTATTTTTCCTCTAAAGATAAAATATCCAGCCTCTAACTGTGTAATATGGTGCGCATTAGCAAATTGTTCCTTCAAAGATTGTGATTCTTCCATCGGAATTTTATCTGCACTTAATTTAATTTTTAGCAAATCTCTATTAATCAGCATTTTACTTAAAGTAGAAAGTATAAAATCATTATGCTTTTGCCATGCTTTTAAAGCGCTAATGATATCAAAATCATCTAATTGAGAAAATAAATCTAATTTTTCGGCATCAAAATTTTCTAAATCAACCTTATTTTGCATAAAATACAAAAGTGGCTCGCTGCAAGGCAAAGTAATTCCTTTTAATGTCAATTCTTTCGCTCTTTTTAGCACTTTCATCAAAATTAGCTCCGCCACTAAACTCGTTTTGTGCAAATAAGCCTGCCAATACATTAATCTTCTTGAGAGCAGGAATTTTTCAACCGAATAAATTCCTTTTTCTTCAATTACTAAAATGTCATCAACTACATTCATCATCTGAATCAAACGCTCAGAATTTACATTTCCCTCAGCAACGCCTGTATAAAAACTATCACGCTTTAAATAATCCATTCGATCCATATCTAATTGACTTGAAATCAATTGCAACATGAATTTTCTGTGATATTCTCCTTTAAAAACCTGAATTGCCAAACTTAATCTTCCGTCAAATTCATCATTTAACTGATTCATAAATAGTAACGAAATCGCCTCGTGATTCACATCTTCAACAATACTTTTTTCCATAGCATGCGAAAACGGACCGTGACCAATATCATGCAGCAAAATTGCAATCAGTAAAGCACATTCTTCATCACTTGAAATTGCAACGCCTTTAAATCGAAGCGTTTCAATAGCTTTTTGCATTAAATGCATACAACCCAAAGCATGATGAAAACGCGTATGATTAGCTCCGGGATAAACCAAATACGATAATCCCATTTGCGAAATACGGCGTAAACGCTGAAAATACGGATGTTGAATTAAGTCGTAAATAAGTTCGTTCGGGATGGAAATAAACCCATATATAGGATCATTGAATATTTTTAACTTATTGATTTGAGTCACTATTTAATTCTTTTTAGGTCAACAAATATAAGTAAATAACCATAAAGAGCTTTGCGTTTTTCATTTTAAAATTGACAATATATTGTGCTGATCTTCAATAGAACACTTCTTCAAAAAAAAGTTTTAAAATAAAAATCACCATTTGTTATTCTGAAATTTATACTATTTTTAATACTTTTTAAGTTCTATACCTCTAAATTGCAATAAAATTAAATACGTTTATGGATAAGATAAAAATACTTTGGGTCGATGATGAAATCGATCTTTTAAAGCCACATATATTATTTTTGGAGAAGAAAAACTACGCTGTAACTACTTGTAACAACGGTTTAGATGCTATCACTCTTTTTGAAGAAGACAATTTTGATATTGTTTTTTTAGATGAAAACATGCCCGGAATGAGCGGTTTGGAAACGCTTTCGGAAATGAAAGAAAAAAAATCGGCAATCCCGATGATTATGATTACAAAAAGCGAGGAAGAATATATAATGGAAGAAGCCATTGGTTCTAAAATCGCCGATTATTTGATTAAACCGGTAAATCCGAATCAGATTCTTTTGAGTTTGAAGAAAAATCTGGATCATTCGAGATTGATTTCTGAAAAAACAACTTTGGATTATCAAAAGGAATTCAGAAAAATCTCCATGGAAATGGCGATGGTTAACTCCTATGAAGATTGGGTAGAATTGTATAAAAAACTAATTTTCTGGGAACTGGAATTAGAGAATATCAACGATCAGGGAATGATTGAAATCCTTGAATCTCAAAAAGTTGAAGCTAATTCACAATTTGGAAAATACATTGAAAGAAACTATGAAGACTGGTTTGCTCCAAAAGCTGATAAACCAATTCAATCTCATACTTTATTTAAGGAATTAGTAGTTCCGGAAATCAAAAAGAAAGACAAACCAATTTTGTTTGTCGTAATTGATAATTTACGTTATGATCAATGGAAATCTTTTGAAACCGTTGTAGCAAATTATTATAAATTAGAAAAAGAAGTTCCATATTTTTCAATTCTTCCAACTGCTACACAATACGCCAGAAATGCTATTTTTTCAGGATTATTGCCAACAGAAATGGAAAAACAATTTCCGCAATATTGGAAAAATGACGTTGAAGATGGTGGAAAAAACCTTTATGAAGCCGAATTTCTTTCGGCACAATTAAAGCGTTTGGGCTTAAATATTAAAGAAGATTATTTTAAAATTACCAATTATGCCGGCGGTAAAAAACTGGCAGAAAATTTCAAAGCATTAAAAGGCAATGATTTGGTTACAGTTGTCTATAATTTCGTAGATATGTTATCGCACGCAAAAACCGAAATGGACGTAGTAAAAGAACTAGCATCAGATGATAAAGCATATCGTTCACTGACTTTAAGCTGGTTTAAAAATTCTCCGCTTTTAGAGATTATTCAGCAAGCACAACTTTTAGGCTTCAAATTAATTCTAACAACAGATCACGGTACAATTAATGTAAAAAATCCTTCAAAAGTTGTTGGAGATAAAAATACAAGTTTAAATTTGCGTTATAAAACCGGCCGTAGTTTAACATACGAGCAAAAAGATGTATATGTTGTAAAAGAACCTAAAGACATTGGTTTACCGGCAATAAATATGAGTAGTTCGTTTATTTTTGCTAAAAATGATTTCTTTTTGGCCTACGTAAACAACTACAATCATTATGTAAGTTATTACAGAAACACATATCAACATGGTGGAATTTCATTAGAAGAAATGATTATTCCCTTCCTGGTTTTTAATCCAAAATAATAAAAGAGTTTGCAGTCGCAGTTTTCTGTAAAAAGAAATTGCCAAAGATTTCACAGATTCACACAGATTAGAAAAATCAATAAAATCTTTTTAATCTGTGGCAAAAAAAATAGTTTACAGTTTACAACTGAGACTGAAAACTGTGACTGAGACTATAATTAATAAGCAATAAAAATGAACATCGTTTTTTCATTAGATCAAATTCAGGAAGTAGCAGAGAAAATTCTAGCATCAAATCCCAAAAAAATCATTCTTTTTAATGGAGAAATGGGCGTTGGCAAAACTACTTTAATCAAACAATTATGTAAAAGTCTGGGAGTTGAAGATGCAACAAGCAGTCCTACTTTTTCGTTAGTAAATGAATACTATACTTCTAACAATCAGATTGTTTATCATTTTGATTTTTACCGATTAAACAAAGAAACCGAAGCGCTGGATATGGGAGTTGATGATTATTTGTATTCAGGAAATTGGTGTTTTATTGAATGGTCTGAAAAAATTGCGAGTTTAATTCCTGAGGAACATTCTGTAGTTACAATTGAGTTATTAGCAGATGGAAAAAGAGAATTAAAATTAGTTTAGAATATTCCGCAGAGATTCACAAAGACAACACAGAGAACACAAAATTATTTTTAAAATTTGGCGAATCTTCGTGAAAGAACTTAACAAAAATGTAAATGAATACCCAAGTAGAAATAATCCTATTCTCTCCGGATTTAAAGGAATATATTAAAACCTTAAATAAGGAATGGCTTCAAAAATATTTCAGAGTGGAAGAAAAAGATGAAATTGTACTTTCAAATCCACAGGAAGAAATCATCGATAAAGGCGGAATAATTTTTTATGCTAAATATAATAAAGAAATTCTTGGAACTGTATCTTTACTGAAAGTCGATGAAACTACTTTCGAATTAAGCAAAATGGCAGTTTCGGATAAAGCACAAGGTCTGGGAATTGGAAATAAATTATTAGTTCATTGTCTGGCTGTAGCCGAAGAAAATAATATTAAAAAACTCTTTTTATATTCAAACCGAATTCTACTTCCCGCCATTCATTTATATGAAAAGTTTGGTTTTATCGAAGTTCCTTTAGGAAATGTGAGTTATGAAAGAGCCGACATTAAAATGGAAAAAATAATGACGTAATTTCATCACATACTATTAGCAGATTTTTTACATTGATTTAAAACTTTTTACGTAATTTGTACTCTTAATTTTCGAATAACTCCATGTCAATAACATTAACTCCATTTACGAAACAACAATTGTTGCCACAAGAAGAAAAACTTGAAGTTGGCCGATTCAAAAGAGAACTTTTCATAGGAATCCCTAAAGAAACAAGTTACCAGGAACGTCGTATTTGCCTGACTCCAGACGCTGTAAATTCATTAACTTATGAAGGTCACAGAGTTATGATCGAATCCGGAGCCGGAGAAAGTTCCAGTTATTCAGACAAAGAATATTCAGATGCGGGAGCTGAAGTTACAAAAGATACCAAAAAAGTTTTTGGATGTCCGATGTTGCTAAAAGTAGAACCTCCTACTATTGCTGAAATCAAAATGATTAATCCTGAAACGATTATAATTTCGGCAATTCAGTTAAAAACAAAAAAGAAAGAATATTTTGAGGCTTTAGCCCAAAAAAAAATTACTGCACTTGCTTTTGAATATATTAAGGACGAAGACGGATCTTATCCTGCTGTAAAATCATTAAGCGAAATTGCAGGAACAGCTTCTATACTTATTGCTGCCGAATTAATGATTACGGACGAATTTGGAAAAGGACTTTTATTCGGAAACATTACTGGCGTTCCTCCTACTGAAGTTGTTATTTTAGGCGCTGGAACTGTTGGAGAATTTGCTGCTAAAACCGCCATTGGTTTAGGCGCAAATGTAAAAGTTTTTGATAATTCTATTACTAAATTAAGACGTTTACAAAATAATTTAAACCAAAGAATTTTTACTTCAACCGTTCAGCAAAAAGCATTATTAAAAGCTTTAAGACGTTGCGACGTTGCAATTGGTGCGATGCGCGGAAAAGAACGTTGTCCTATTATAGTTACAGAAACTATGGTGGAACACATGAAAAAAGGTGCTGTGATTGTTGATGTTAGTATTGATACCGGAGGATGTTTTGAAACTTCGGAAGTTACAACGCATGAAAAACCAACCTTTATAAAAAGCAACGTTTTGCATTATTGCGTACCTAACATCCCGTCGAGATATTCTAAAACTGCCTCATTATCAATTAGTAACATTCTAACTCCATACTTACTTCAAATCGCTGAAGATGGAGGATTAGAAAGTGCCATAAGATGTAATAAAGGTTTAAAAAACGGAATTTACTTATATCACGGAATCCTAACAAATAAAGCTATTGGCGAATGGTTCGATTTACCCGATAACGATATTAATTTACTTTTATTTTAAGAGAACTTTAATGTACCTTTGCAAAAAAATTACTTCATGAAGTTCGTACACCGTTTTGCCTATTATTTGATTGGTTTAGTTATGGGATGCTTTTTTGTAGCCCTTGTTTTTAGTGGAAAAGATACTCGTTGCAATTACTTCCCGAATGCTCGAGTTTTAAATAGTTTACGCACAAAACCTTTTCAATATTCTGAAAAAGCAATTAAGACTTTAAACGAAAAATGGGTCGACACATCAGACGTACGAAAAACATTGACTTATGGCGATATTGATTTTGACCAAAGTAATATTCCTTTCAACAAAGGAAAACTATATATCATCGAAGGAAAAACAGCCAATAATCAAGAGATTATCCTTAAAGTAATCAACTACGAAAATAAAGCTATTCTTGACGAGATTATTAAAAAACCTTTAGAAAAATAGTCACAAAATTATAATATCAAAGTTTTTTTTGTCATTTCGAGGAACGAGAAATCACATCCAGAGCGTGACATACTGTATGTAAATTACTAGTGTGATTCCTCTTTCCTCGAAATGACAAGATAAACAGAATTTAAACCACTCTTATATTGATTTATATAACTTATATGGTTTAAAATTTACCATTCAATTTCTTTCATTCCCTTCGATTTTAAAAAATCATTTGTTTGGCTAAAATGTTTATTCCCGAACCAAAAACCTCTATTTGCACTCAGAGGAGATGGATGTCCTGATTTTAAAATATGATGTTTTGATGCATCAATCAATGCAGCTTTCTTTTGGGCAAAACCTCCCCATAATAAAAAAACAACATTTTCAGTTTCAGCAGAAATTTGCTTAATAACAGCATCTGTAAATTTTTCCCAGCCTTTTCCCTGATGACTTCCGGGTTCAGATTGTCTAACTGTCAAAGTAGCATTTAAAAGAAAAACACCCTGATCTGCCCAGCGTTCTAAATTACCTGTTTTAGGAATTGGCTTATTTAAATCCGTTTGAATTTCTTTAAAAATATTTTGAAGTGATGGAGGAAATAGAATTCCGTCATTTACAGAAAAACACAAACCATTTGCCTGATTAGGTCCATGATAAGGATCTTGTCCAATAATTACAACCTTAACCTGGTCAAAATGACAATGATCAAAAGCAGAAAAAATCTGATTTCCCTTTGGATAACAAACCTTCGTGGCATATTCAGATTTTACAAAATCAATTAATTCGTTGAAATATGGCTTTTGAAATTCTTCATTCAAAACCGGCTTCCAGGAATCATGCATTTTTACGTCCATACTTTTTTTTAATGCTAATTTCCGAAATATTTTATTTAAATCATATTTACCAATCATAAATTTAGATAGAAACTTTGTAGAATTGAATACTAATGTTTTCGTACTTTTGTGTACTTTGTTAAAGAAAATAAATGATATCCATTACCGAAAAAACATTACAAGATTTACAATTCCCAACAGTTCTCGAAACCATTTCGGCAGGCTGTAACACAGATATAGGAAAAGAAAAAGCTTTAAATATAACCCCATTTAGAGATAAGGAGACTTTGATGCAGGCTTTGATGCAAACATCAGAATATGTTTCGTCTTTTGAAAATAACAACGCCATTCCCAATCACGGATTTGACGCCATTACGCACGAAATAAAGTTTCTTGCAATAGAAGATAGTTTCCTTGAAGTAGGAAGTTTTAGAAAAATTGCCACACTTTCATCAACGGCAAATGTGTTGCTGACTTTCCTGAAAAAGTTTGATGATTATTATCAAAATCTAAATGCAAGAGCTTCCAGAGTTGAATATACTAAAGATATTGTCACTTTAATTGACGCCATTGTTGACAAATACGGTGAAATCAAAGACAATGCCTCACCTGCTTTATTGAGCATTCGTCAAAATATGAATATCGTTCGCGGTAAAGTAAATCAGAGTTTTGGAGTTGCGCTTACACAATACAACAGTCTTGGGTATCTTGATGATATTAAGGAAAGTTTTGTTCAAAACCGTAGAGTTTTAGCAGTTTTAGCAATGTATCGTCGTAAAGTAAAAGGTTCAATTTTAGGAAGTTCCAAAACCGGAAGCATCGCTTATATTGAACCCGAAACCACTTTACAATATTCAAGAGAACTTGCTAATCTGGAATACGAAGAGAAAGAAGAAATTACACGAATTTTAAAGCAGCTATCAAATGCTATTCGTCCGTTTTTACCAATACTAATTGAATATCAGGAATTTTTAAGTGATATTGATGTCGTCTCAGGAAAAGCAAAATATGCGAATAGAATCAACGGAATCCTACCTGCAATTACAGAAGAAAGAAGATTATTTTTCAGAGAAGCATATCACCCAATTTTGTATTTGAATAACAAGCAAAAAAACGAGATTACGCATCCTCAAACTATTGAATTAAAACAAGATAACCGAATAATTGTTATTTCAGGACCTAATGCGGGAGGAAAAACAATATCGTTAAAAACGGTAGGTTTATTACAATTGATGTTACAATCCGGAATGTTGATTCCAGTTCACGAGCGAAGTGAAACTTTCTTGTTTGACAGAATTCTAACTGATATTGGAGACAATCAATCTATTGAAAATCATTTAAGTACTTATAGTTACCGATTAAAAAACATGAATTATTTCTTGAAGAAATGCAACCAGAAAACCATGTTTTTAATTGATGAATTTGGTACAGGTTCTGATCCTGAATTGGGTGGCGCTTTGGCAGAAATTTTCCTGGAAGAATTTTACCATCGTGAAGCTTTTGGAATTATCACAACGCATTATTCAAATTTAAAAATTCTGGCTAACGAATTGCCTTTTGCTACAAATGCGAATATGATGTTTGATGAAAAGTCGCTTGAACCAATGTACAAACTGGCTTTAGGTCAGGCAGGAAGTTCGTTTACTTTTGAAGTTGCCTTGAAAAATGGAATTCCGTTTGGATTAATCAATCGTGCCAAAAAGAAAATCGAAGTCGGAAAAGTTCGTTTTGATAAAACAATTGCAACACTTCAAAAAGAGCGTTCGAAATTAGAAAAAACTTCTATCAATTTAAAAGAGGAAGAAACCCGAGCACGGGAAGAAGGAAAAAAGATGGAAAATATCAATGTAAAAATTAAACAAAAACTGGAAAGCTATCAGGAATTATATGACAGCAACCAAAAGACAATTTACATTGGTCAAAAAATTGAAGATATTTCTGAGAAATATTTTAACAATAAGAACAAAAAAGAACTTATTGGAGAATTTTTGAAAATTATCGAAATCGAAAATTCAAAACGTAAAAAAGCAACTCCAAAAGAAGCCAAAGCCATAATCGAAAAGAAAAAAGAAGTTATAGCGGAAGTTTCTGTTCAGGTTGAAGAAATTCGAAAAGAGAAAAAAGAAAAGAAACTCAAACCTGTTGTCGAAAAACCAAAAGCAATTTTAAAAGTTGGTGACAGAGTGAGAATGTTAGAAGGAAGATCTATAGGAAGTATCGATTCGATTGAGAAAAATAAGGCAACGGTAAATTACGGAATCTTTACTTCAAAAGTAAGTTTAGATGAATTAGAATTAGTTGAAGCTGCTAAAAAGTAGTTTTTCAGTTTTCGGTCTCAGTTTTCAATACAAAAAATGTGAAAATTGCTCAAAAATTAAAATAAAGATATTTGTGAAAAGATTTTTTAAAAAATAATCGTGAAGATATTTAATTAAAATAAATGGCTTAAATTTTATTTATGAAAGCCGTTTTTAATTTGCAAAATTTATTGATTTTTTATTTTTAATAGATATAACATATACCACTAAAAAACCTTTATAAAGTTTTTTAGTGTTCGTTTGAAAATGTCCATAATCTTGTCATCTCGACGAAGGAGAAATCACACACGCAACTCGACAAAAGTTGATGACAGTCTGTACGGAATTACTAATGTGATTTCTCCTTCGTCGAAATTGACAAAAATATACGACAAGCTTGTCAAAATTTAAAACTTGACAAAGCTGTAAAAAACTTTAAACTTGAAACCTTTCCTCAAATGCAAGATTTACCAAAACATAAAAAAATAATTCTCTTTGACGGAGTTTGCAATTTATGCGATGGCGCAGTTCAGTTTATTATTAAACATGATAAAAAAGATATTTTTCGTTTTGTGGCTTTGCAATCAGAATTAGGAAACGAGATTTGTAATTATATTGGTGTCGATCAAACTAAAATTGATAGTATTATTTTGTATAATCCCGGAGTTGCTTATTATTATAAATCATCGGCAGTTATTGAAATTGGTGAAGATTTGGGTGGAATTTATAACTTGATTGTTTTTTTTAAAATTTTTCCGGAAAAATTTCGAAATTATATTTATGAGTATGTTGCCAGGAATCGTTACAAATGGTTTGGCAAAAAAGAAAGCTGCATGATTCCTACTCCGGAATTGAATGCTAAGTTTTTATAATTATTTGCCCACTGATTTTACAGATTAAACTGATTGACACAGGTTTTTTATTCTTTTTTTATTCTTTTTTATTCGCAATTAATGTCATCCGTGGAACGAGGGATCTCCGCAAGAAACATGACATTCAAATTCACTTTATGTTTTATTTTACGGGACTTCAACTCCGATCAGTCTGACAAATGTTGAATAAAAATTATTGTGAAAACAAATGCCCTAGCCCTGATAGAAACGGAAATCCTTTTTTATTTTTCTTTAAAATAAAAAAGATTGTAGTGAATAGCAGGAAATAGCTCCAAATTATTAAAATGTAAAATTCCAATTCTTCAACGCAATATAGTCATCCCAATTTTTATTAAAAAACATTTTTTTATTTTGACACAGACTAGCTCGACAATTACGGAGATTCTTCGTTCTTCAGGATGACATAAATGACGTTACCTTAAGTGATAAAATAAAAATCCCAAATTCAAATCTATTACAATTTGGAATTTGGGATTTTAAAAATTTGGAAATTTAATTATTTATCTAATTAACTTTCTGTATTTCAGACGTTTTGGAGTTAAATCACCACCTAAACGTTTCTTTTTGTTTTCTTCATATTCAGAGAAACCTCCTTCGAAATAATAAACTTCAGAATCTCCTTCAAAAGCTAGAATGTGCGTACAAATTCTGTCTAAGAACCATCTGTCGTGCGAAATAATTACGGCACAACCTGCAAAATTCTCTAAACCTTCTTCAAGTGCACGAAGTGTGTTTACATCTAAATCATTCGTTGGCTCATCCAGCAAAAGTACGTTTCCTTCTTCTTTCAATGTCATTGCTAAGTGTAAACGATTACGCTCTCCACCAGACAACATTGATACTTTCTTGTTTTGCTCGCCTCCACCAAAGTTGAAACGTGATAAATAAGCTCTTGAATTAACTTGTTTTCCACCCATCATTACTAATTCCTGACCATCGGCAAAATTTTCCCAAATAGATTTATTTGGATCAATGTTAGAGTGTGATTGATCTACATAAGCGATTTTTACAGTTTCACCAACTGAAAATTCTCCACTATCTGTCTTTTCCTCTCCCATAATCATTCTGAAAATGGTTGATTTACCCGCACCATTTGGTCCGATAATCCCAACGATTCCCGCTTGTGGCAAAGTGAAATTTAAATTATCGTATAATAATTTATCTCCAAAAGCTTTGGCAACATTTTTAGCTTCGATAACATTTGTTCCTAAACGTGGACCATTTGGAATATAGATTTCCAAGTTTTCATCCAATTGTTTTTGGTCTTCATTCAATAATTTATCGTAATTCTGTAAACGTGCTTTTTGTTTTGTCTGACGACCTTTTGCCCCCTGACGAACCCAGTCCAGCTCACGTTCTAAAGTTTTTCTGCGTTTTGAAGCTACTTTTTCTTCTTGTGCCATACGGGTTGATTTTTGGTCTAACCAAGAAGAATAATTCCCTTTCCATGGAATACCTTCTCCTCTGTCAAGCTCTAAAATCCAACCTGCCACATTATCAAGGAAATATCTATCGTGCGTTACCGCAATAACAGTTCCTGCATATTGTGCTAAATGTTGCTCTAACCAAAGAACAGACTCAGCATCAAGGTGATTGGTAGGCTCATCCAGAAGCAATACATCTGGTTGTTGCAATAACAAACGACATAAAGCTACACGGCGACGCTCACCTCCTGAAAGGTTTTTGATAGGCGTATCACCTTCCGGTGTACGCAATGCATCCATTGCAATTTCTAATTTTGTATCGATTTCCCAAGCGCCAAGAGCATCAATTTTGTCTTGTAATGCCGCCTGACGGTCCATCAATTTATCCATTTTGTCCTGATCCTCGTAATTTTCAGGAAGACCAAATAAATCATTAATCTGATTGTATTCTTCTAAAACTGCCATAGTTTCAGCAGCTCCTTCACGAACAATTTCGATTACAGTTTTAGAATCATCAAGAATTGGTTCTTGCTCTAAATAACCTACAGTATATCCAGGTTGAAAAACAACATCGCCCTGATAATTTTTATCAACTCCTGCAATAATCTTTAACAAAGAAGATTTTCCTGAACCGTTAAGTCCAAGAATACCAATTTTAGCACCATAAAAGAAGCTCAAGTAAATATTTTTAAGTACTGGCTTGTCTGCTCCCGGATAGGTTTTACTCAATTTCTGCATTGAGAAAATTACTTTCTTATCGTCTGACATTCGATTTATTTTTAATTTAATTTTATTTTTTGTTTGTATTCCAATTGATTTGTATTGCAATTGATATTTGCCGTTGACATTGAATTTTGATTAAACTCTGCCTTTTAAAGCATTAAAAACCCATGCATTTGCTAAAAAACCAACGCCTACTGCTACAAATCCCCAGCCTGATACTTCACTGTATCTAAAAGCGCCAAGACCTATAAGTAACAATCCCATAAGTACCATTATAAAAGTAGCCCATCCTAAAACGGTATTTTTATTCATTCCCATAATTGTGCAATTATTATTTTTAAGTAGTAATTTTTTTAGAGATGCAAATATCGTGAATTTTCACGGCTTAATTAAATATTTTGTACAGCATTTCTTTTAATAAATCTGACTGCGGTAATGCATTGGCTCCTACTCCTTTACTTTTAAGATCTACATCACGTAAAGCTCCTATGATCTGACTGACTTTTCGCATTGGGTAATTTTTTATTGCTAAATCATATTCCTTTAAAAAATAAGGATTCACACCAATAACTGCTGCCACATTTTTAGGATTTTTGTCCTTAAGTCCGTGGTATTTTAAAAGCTGAATAAAGAATCCAAAAACCAATCCGGTTGTCATTACTAACGGATATTCTTTGGGATTATGAGCAAAATTTTCTGCTATTTTATAAGCTTTAAGCTGATTGCGTTCGCCAATTGCTTTTCGAAGTTCGAATACATTATAATCCTTACTAAAGCCTATATTTTCTTCGATGTGTTGTGGCGTTATTACGGTTCCTTGTGGCAAAATAATCTGTAATTTTTCAAGTTCGTTATTAATCTTACTTAAATCTGTACCTAAAAATTCCACCAACATAGCATTTGCTTTTGGATCAATAGTGTATTTTTTTCCCGCAAGTACACGTTTTATCCAATCACCAACCTGATTTTCATATAGCTTTTTACTTTCATAGACAACACCTTTTTGTGCCAGTAATTTGGTTACTTTTTTACGTTTATCGAGTGTTTTGTATTTATAGCAAAAAACAAGAACTGTAGTTTCCATTGGGTTATTTACATAGGATTCTAATTTATCAATTGTTCGTGATAAATCCTGTGCTTCTTTCACAATAACAACTTGACGATCAGACATCATAGGATAACGTTTGGCCGTTGAAACAATATCTTCTACAGATACATCTCTACCATATAATACCGTTTGATTGAATCCTTTTTCTTCTTCTGAAAGTACATTCTGCTCAATATATTCTGATAATTTATCAATGTAATAAGGCTCCTCGCCCATTAAAAAATAAATTGGTTTTATATTTCCTGCCTTAATATCATTAACAATTTTTACAACTTCGTCCATTCAATATTTTTATTTCAAGTTTCAGGTTTTAGGTTTTCGTTTCAATAACTTGAAACTTTAAACTTTGAAACCTCAAACTATTTTATATTTTTGCCTTATGTTAAAACTAAATTTTCCTCTTTATACTTTCCGATTCAAAAATAGCGAAAATAAAGTGTCTATTTTTGATGAAATCAGGAAAAAATTTATCATTCTTACTCCAGAAGAATGGGTTCGCCAGCATGTGGTTCATTATTTAATAGATGAAAAAAAATACCCTAAATCATTAATTAATGTTGAAAAAGTTTTAACAGTCAACGGATTACGAAAAAGATATGATATTGTAGTCTTTAATCCCGATGGTTCTATACATATATTAGTAGAATGTAAAGCGCCTGGTGTGAAAATTTCACAAGCAACTTTTGATCAGATTGCCCGTTATAACATGACAATGAAGGCACGGTTTTTGAATGTGACCAACGGTCTGAATCATTTTTATTGTCAGATGGATTTTGAAAACGAAAAGTATCAGTTTTTGAAAAATTTGCCAGATTATAACGAATAAAATAATATTAAAATAAAATTACTTTTGGATAAAATTGCTGTTGTCATTTTAAATTGGAATGGAGTAAAATTGTTAGAGCAATTTTTACCGTCTGTTGTACAGTTTTCAGAAGGAGCCCAAATATATGTTGCCGATAATGCATCAACAGATAATTCTATAGATTTTATAAGGCAAAATTTCCCCACCATAAAAATAGTTGTAAATAGCGGCAATCATGGATTTGCAAAAGGTTATAATGATGCTTTGCAACATATCGATGCTGAAATTTATGCTTTAGTAAATTCAGATATTGAAGTAACAGAAAATTGGCTGAATCCAATTATTGAAACTTTCGATAATGAAAAACAAACCGCTATAATCCAGCCTAAAATTCTTGATTTTAAAAACAAGGAATACTTTGAATATGCCGGCGGTGCGGGAGGATTTATAGACAAATTTGGTTTTCCTTTTTGTCGCGGACGTATTTTTGATACTGTCGAAAAAGACAATGGTCAATACAATGATAATTGTGAATTATTCTGGGCTTCAGGAGCTTGCTTTTTTATAAGAAGTGAAGTATATCATGAATTAGGAGGATTTGATGAAACTTTTTTTGCTCATCAGGAAGAAATTGATTTGTGCTGGCGTGCTGCAAATGAAGGACATATTATAAAATACAATTCAGGATCAACTGTTTACCATGTTGGAGGAGCAACTTTACAACAGGGAAATCCTAAGAAAACATATCTGAATTTTAGAAATTCACTATTAATGCTTGTCAAAAACTTACCTAAAAAAAGGATGTTTTTTGTCATTTTCTTCAGAATGATTCTGGACGGAATCGCCGGTATCCGTTTTCTTACACAAGGAAAATTTAAGCATACTTTTGCTATTTTACACGCCCATTTTTCATTTTATTGTATATCTTTAAAATACTTACGACAACGTAAAGATTTTCAGATACAGCAATACTATACCGTAAAAAGTATCGTTTACTTGTATTACATAAAGAAATTGCTGGTTTTTAAAGAAATCTTTAACAGTAATCAAAATATTAAGAACTAAATTTGTAATCAACGTTTAATTAAATAAATACCCTATGAGAAAAATAGTAATCGCACTATCAGTATTAATGGCCTTAACTTCGTGTGTATCGAAAAAGGAATACGCAGCTTTAGAAGCTAAGAATAAAGAAATCCAAGATTTATTAAACTCCTGCACAGTAAAATTAAACTCTTGTTTAGAGGAAAAAGCAGGATTAGCAGCGACAGCAAGCAGTTATAAAGAACACAATCAAGACTTAATAAATAGCTCTAAAGATTTAACTGTATTAACAACTAAAGGAGCTGAAAACCTTGAAAAATCTTTAGAAAGTTTAAAAGAAAAAGATTTAAAAATATCAAGACTTCAAGATGCATTAACTAAAAAAGACAGCGTAACATTAGCGTTAGTTACTAGTTTAAAAGGTGCTGTTGGAATCAATGATCCGGATATAGAAATTAACGTAGAAAAAGGTGTTGTATTTATCTCTATTGCAGACAAATTATTATTTAAAAGCGGTAGCTATGATGTAACTGATGCTGCAAAAGGTGTTTTAGCTAAAGTTGCAAAAGTAGTAAACGACAAGCCAGATTTTGAATGTATGGTAGAAGGTCACACAGATAACGTTCCTTACAAAAGTAATGGTGTTTTGTTAGACAACTGGGATTTAAGTGTTAAACGTTCTACATCAATTGTACGTGTTTTAACAAATGACCTTGGTGTTAACCCTGCAAAATTAATTGCTGCTGGTAGAAGTTCATATGTACCATTAGTTGCTAATGATACTCCAGAGAACAAAGCTCGTAACAGAAGAACTCGTATCGTGGTTATGCCTAAAATCGATCAATTCTATGATATGATTGAAAAAGAAATGAAAAAACAACAAAAATAATTTAAAGTTTAAAACTTTATTATACAGAAAAAGCAGGTCAATTGACCTGCTTTTATGTATTCCTAATTTTTTTAATAACCAATTAAATATAAATCAAGAATAGCATTATCTTTAAATTAACTAACTAAATTTTAACTAGTACTAAAGTTAATTATTTATTTCAAATAATTATGCAATTTCAGTTTTTTTTTACAAAAACACCATACAGTAATTTTACACAACTTATGAAATTACAAAATATTCAAATCTCCTTTTCCTTCTCTGATAACAACCGGCTCATAATCAGATAAATCTATAATTGTCGAACCCACGTTATCTCCATAACCTCCGTCAATAACAAGATCAACGATATTTTGCCACTTTTCAAAAATTAATTCCGGATCTGTGGTGTACTCAATTACATCATCTTCATCACGTATAGAGGTTGAAACAATAGGATTTCCTAATTTTCTAACTATTTCTAATGCAATATTATTATCCGGAACACGAATACCAACAGTTGTTTTCTTTTTAAACTCTTTTGGCAAATTATTATTTCCCGGCAAAATAAAAGTGTACGGACCTGGTAATGCCCTTTTTAAAATCTTGAAAGTCGCCGTATCAATCTGACGAACATAATCTGAAAGGTTACTCAAATCATGACAGATAAATGAAAAGTTTGCTTTTTCAAGTTTAACTCCTTTTATTTTTGCAATTTTTTCTAAAGCGCGTGAATTTGTAATATCGCAACCCAAACCATAAACGGTATCAGTTGGATAAATTACTAAACCTCCGTTTTGAAGCACTTTTACCACTTTGGCAATTGCAGCTTCATTAGGTTTATCGGGATATATTTTTATGAACTCGGCCATTTTTTTAGAATAAAGACGTTAGATTATAGAATAAAGACTAATCTTTATTCCTTTTTATTTTTTTTAAAGTAATAACAACATTCCAATTGAATAGATTTAATCTTAAACTAAAAAGATACTTATTCTCTTGAAAAATCATTAAAAATATGAAGGTCGAAAATTAAATTTGGTGATAAAAAATTGACTTTTTAAAAATCTATTTTCTATCATCTTTTTTCTATATTCTTCTCTTACCCTACCACATCTAATTTAGCAAATCTTAGCAACAATTTCTTGATGCCTCCAACTTCAAACTTAATCTCAGCTTTTTTATCAGCACCAACACCTTCCATATTTACCACTTCGCCTTTCCCAAAACGTTCATGCATTACTACATTTCCAATTGTTAAAGAATTATCAAATAAATTAGGAGCAGCATTATTAGGATTTACACCTCCAACCGGTTTTAATTTCCGAATATTTAGATCTGATTTTGGTTCGCTTTCAGTAATGTATTTTGGCGGAGTTGAACCAATCGGTTTTGCTAAACGCAATTTTGATTTATCAACATCTCCAAAGATATCTCCATCAATTTGAGATTTATAACGGTAATTACTTTCCGCAGGAGTTAAATATTCTAAATATTGTCCGTCTATTTCTTCAATAAAACGCGATGGTTCACTATCAGTCAATTTCCCCCAGCGATATCGAGATTGTGCATAAGTTAAATATGCCTGATGTTCTGCACGAGTTAAAGCTACATAAAATAAACGACGTTCCTCCTCTAATTCACTTCTGGTGCTCATACTCATCGCACTCGGAAACAAATCTTCCTCCATTCCCACCACAAAAACATGCGGAAATTCAAGCCCTTTTGCAAGGTGAATTGTCATCAAAGCAACACGATCTTCATCTGATGTATCTTTATCTAAATCAGTTGCAAGCGCTACATCCTCCATAAATTCAGATAATGCTCCTCTTGCACCGTCAATTTCTTTTTGCCCTTCAGTAAAATCCTTTAAACCGTTTAAAAGTTCTTCAATATTTTGAATTTTAGCCATTCCTTCCGGAGTAGCATCTTTTTTAAGTTCCTGAACTAAACCAGTTTTCTTCGCAACATAATCAGTAATATAAAAAGCATCCTGATTTTGATCGATCACCTGAAAACTCTGAATCATCGTCACAAAATCATTTATTTTATTCTTCGTTCCTGTGTTTAATTTCAAGTCAATTTTGTCAATATTTACCATCACTTCCCAAATCGAACGTTTATAGTGATTCGCTGCAATGGTAAGTTTCTCAACAGTTGTATCTCCAATTCCACGAGCAGGATAATTGATTACACGAACCAACGCTTCCTCATCTTTCGGATTAATCACCAAACGTAAATAACACAAAACATCCTTAATTTCCTTACGTTGGTAAAATGATAATCCGCCATAAATTCTATACGGAATATCTCGTTTTCTCAATGCGTCCTCCATCGCACGAGATTGTGCATTAGTACGATACAAAATCGCAAACGAACCGTTATGCAACTGATTCATCATTTTTTGCTCAAAAATGGTACTCGCCACAAAACGACCTTCTTCAGCATCCGTTAAACTGCGGTGTATTTTTATTTTGGCTCCAAAATCATTTGCAGTCCAAACAATTTTATCCAATTTAGTTTTATTATGATCAATAATTGTATTTGCCGCTTCAACAATATTTCGGGTTGAACGGTAATTTTGCTCCAGTCGAAACATTTTCACACCTTCATAATCCTTCTGAAAATTCAGGATATTATTAATATTTGCTCCACGGAAAGCATAAATACTCTGCGCATCATCGCCAACTACACAAATATTTTGAAATTTATCAGATAAAGCCCTAACAATCAAATACTGAGAGTGATTTGTATCCTGGTACTCATCAACTAATATATAACGAAAACGGTTTTGATATTTAGACAATACTTCCGGAAAACGAGTAAGTAATTCATTGGTTTTCAACAATAAATCATCAAAATCCATTGCTCCGGCTTTGAAACAACGTTCTACATATTGCTGATAAATTTCACCCAAACGAGGTCTTTTCGCCATTGCATCAGCCTCTACCAATTCAGGATTATTAAAATAAGCCTTAACCGTAATCAAGCTGTTTTTATAAGTTGAAATTCGACCTAAAATCTGTTTTGGTTTGTAGATATCACGATCTAGCTGCATTTCCTTAATAATGGAAGAAATCAATCTCGCAGAATCCTGTGAATCATAAATAGTAAAATTAGACGGATACCCCAAATGATCTGATTCCGCACGAAGAATACGGGCAAAAATCGAGTGAAAAGTTCCCATCCAGAGATTTTTTGCTTCTGTAGCTCCTACAATATCCGAAATCCTGTGCTTCATTTCACGAGCCGCTTTATTCGTAAAAGTAAGCGACAAAATGCTGAATGCATCAACGCCCTGAGCCATTAAATAAGCAATTCTAATAGTCAAAACACGAGTTTTTCCAGAACCTGCACCAGCAATAATAATCATTGGCCCATCTTTTTGTAAAACGGGTTCTCGTTGTGCTTCGTTCAGCTGGTCAATATATTTTTGCATGAAATTTTTCTCCTTTTTATGCAAAAATAAGAATTATTGATTGAAATAACTACTAAGTTACTAAGGTTGTGAGTCCCTAACTTTTTCTTTTTTTTAAGCCCAAACAATTGGCATTTTATCTAAGCTATTATCTCAAAGCTATCAGAACTAAAATTCATAATTAGCTGAAATTTATTTTTTTTAAAGCACAAACAATTGGCATTTCAAGAAACATAGTTCCCGCTTTCGGCTTTATCTCTCCGTTCCACTTCGAGGATATCGCCTCTATCGGGGCTAGAAAGAAACAATTATTTTTATTGGTAATTTTGAAAGAAAAATACTTCATTTTTATTATTTAATTCTATATTTACAATTAATAAAATGAAATGAAAATAATATTCACAGAGAATGCCGAAAAAACTTATTTTGATATTACTTATAAATATTCTCAAACTAAAGCAGCTTCGTTTTCTACAAAGACAATTATAATTTTAAATTTAATTCAACAAAATAATCAAATCGGTTCAAGGCATAAAAAAACTTCCTACAGGAAGTTTTTAATATCAAATCATGTCTATTTGTTTTACAAAATTGAAATACAGGTAATTTATATTATTGTGTTTTGGGACAATAAAAGAAAACCTTTAGATTTGGATGTTATACTTAGCTCTTAGTTTCTCTTTAAATTCTGAGTAATCAATTGTTCTTCCTGCTTTTATATCGTCCTCACTTTTTTGAAATTCCTGAATTAATATTTCTTCAGGAAACAATAAAGTTGTTATTAACTTTACTTCTTGGTGAGTAAAATTTTTCAATTTTAATTTTCTGTAGTATGTTGCATGTTTTAAGCCTAATTTTTGCATAAAAAACTCAGCCTTATAATATGACTTGTTTATTAATTCAGGTAAATCAGCAATGTATTTTTCGTAATTCTCAACTACTTCTATCATTTTATGATACTTTTAATTGTATAATATAATACAAAGATAACTTATTTTTTGATAATCTGAATTAATTAACAATCAGAACTAAAAAAAATTTAGCAAATTCAGAACCTTAGAATCTCAGCATCTTTAATTCTTAAAAAATACATCATAAGCAAACCGAATTAGCGTACCAATTACCACAACCAAAAAGAAAATCCTAATAAAGCCATTTCCTTTATTAATTGCCAGTTTTGCACCAATCCATCCGCCAAGTCCATTGCTTAATGCCATAGGAATTGCAATTGACCAAATTATTTTTCCTTTTATCATAAACAGACAAATAGAACCAAAATTCGTTGCCAGATTTACCATTTTAGCATTTGCCGAAGCATGTAAAAAATCAAAACCTAAAAGCGCAATAAATGCAACCACAAAAAAACTTCCGGTTCCAGGACCTATAAAACCATCGTAAAACCCCACTATTATACTAATAACAACTGCATACATAATTTGTGTTGCAGCCGAATGATCTTTGGCAACCTGTTGTCCAAAATTTTTCTTTGCATACGTATATACAAACAATAAAGACAAAACTACAAGTAAAAGCGGTTTCATAAAATCATTACTCACCATTGTCAATAAAGTAGAACCCAAAAATGCCGATGGAACAGCTAGACACATCATTATCAAAAGCAACTTCCACTGAATTACTACTTTTTTCATGTATTGAAAAGCGGCAAACGCCGTTCCTGTAAATGCAGGGATTTTCAAAGATCCTACAACAGTAGAAACTGGCAGATTAGGCAACAATATTAATCCCATTGGAGTCTGAATTAATCCGCCACCGCCAACAATTGCATCAATAAATCCTGCCGCAAAAGCAGCCAGGCAAAGTAAAACGATGATATATGTTTCCATTATGATTGTGTTTCAGACAGTTTTAAAAGTTATGGACAAAAGTAGACTTCAATTTTCTTTATTACAATAAAATTTAAAGTGGATTTCTCATCAAAAAGTATATTTTTGTTGAAAAATTGAACCAAATGGATTTTACAAGAATTATAGAATTAGCCAGTTATACTTTACCAGCCATTGTTACCGGATTTGTGGCTTACAGTTTTTTTGAATTGCATATAAAAAACAACGATAAAAAACGTAATTTTTTATTGAACAAAGAAGCTCATAAAGAATCTTTACCAATACGCTTACAAGCTTACGAGCGAATGACTTTGTATTTAGAGCGTATTAATTTGACAAAATTACTAATTAGAATTGTGCCAATTTCACACGGAAAACACGATTATGAAAACTTTGTAATTGACCAGATCGAACAAGAATTCGAACACAATTTAACGCAGCAAATTTATATGTCTGATGAATGTTGGACAATAATTACAACAGCAAAAAACTCAACTATCCAAATCATCCGTAAAGCTGCCATGAGCGATCGTGTTGACAGCGCAGATAAATTAAGAGAGAGAATTTTGAATGATTTATTAGAGAAACAATCTCCAAGTAATGCTGCTTTGGGATATATCAAGAATGAGGTTGCTGAACTGTGGTAGATTTTATTTAAAATTTAGATTTTAGATTGGGTAAAAGAATAATCTATAAATTCCATACAACAATCTAAAATCTAAAATCAACAATCTAAAATGACTTATTATCACTCATAACCTCAGACTTATTTTGAGCGTATTCATAACCTTGTTTCCACCATTCTTTCATGACTTCTTTATTAAAAATAAGTGCATTATCGGTTAATCTTGTTGGAGTGTAATATAAGTTAAGTTTCACATCTTTGCTGTTTGCCATAAGTTTTCCTATAGCAATATCATGTTTTTCAACCTGATCTAAAGCAATTCGGAACAAATCTATCATTAGGGAAAACGGATTTTTACCAATAACCGTTTTTGTCATATTAACTTCGGTTTCAAGAATAATCACGTCAATTTCTGTTGCACCGCGATTAATAGCTTCACGAATAGGCACTAAACTTGAAAATCCACCATCTCCGTATTCGCAATTATCTTTCTCTACCAAACTCATAAACGGAACATAATTACTTGAAATCCAAGACCAGTCACAAAATTCCTCATAAGTACAATCTTTAACCGATTTATACTCAGATTCATTTTTAGTGAAATTAGTAACCGTAACCACAACATCACTTTTAAGTTTTTTGAGATTATTAAAATCAGATATTGAAAAGTTTGATTTAATGTATTTACGCAAACCTTTGCTTTCGCCAAATGTCCTTTTTCCTTTAAAAAACTGACGTAAAACATTAAAGTGATTAATAGTAACAATATCGATTCCATCTTTAACTTTCACCACAAACGGGCAAATATTAAAGATTCCACTCATGGTAACATTGGTGTAAACGGAATGAATTTTTTTGATATGACCAAGTGCCAAATGCGGAATAAGTAAGCTTCCTGTAGAAGTTCCCAAAAACAAATCATATTCGTGATTTTTCTCTTCTATTAAATATTGCGCTACGCCACCGGCAAACGCGCCCTTACTTCCTCCACCAGAAATAACCAATGCTCTCATAAATATAATGTAGGTTTTGTTTTTGGATTTTTTCAGGAGAAAAGAGAGTCAAGAATAAAGAGAATAGACTAAAATCTATATTCCTTATTCTCTTAGATCTATAATCTCGCCTCTAATCTTGATTCTTCAATCTTGCCCCTATTCTCTCGCTTCTAACTTTTCTCAGCCAACAAACGATTCAATTGAAACTGTTCATCGGGTGTCAAATTAGGTAAAATTCTATTAAACGACGCACGCAAATCAGAATTTTTTAATAAAAGTCGGATTGTATCTCTGCCGAATTTTGAAAATTGCCACATATGATGCGTTGTTGCACCAACTAAATTACTGAGAACCTGATCGTTAATAATTTTAAAAGCAATTAGTTTTTCAAGTGCATTTTGTCTGGTGGTGGCTTCATATTTAGTTGAAGAAAAGTCAATTAATTCTGACACTAATACTTCGGGATTATCACTATAATTTTGAGTTGACAATGCTAAAGAAAGCCATAAAGTGCGAAGATTAAAATCATTAAAACCAATCCAGTTTTTAGATTTATCAAGATATTCTTTACGGCGATCAGGAAAGTTTTTCCACAAATAATACAATGCAATTTCCTGAGTCTGATAGGATTTGTCATTTAATAACGTTTCATAACTTGTTCTAAAATTTTCCGGTATTTTAGACATCGAAACGGCAACAGCTTGTCGAACCTGAATATTATTAGTTTGTAAAGCTATTTGTAAAAGTTCTTTTTTAGCTTCGTATTTTTCAGTTTCTAATTGATTTACAATCGCTTCTTTTACAGTTTCATAAACATTAGATTCTAATGTTTTTCTTAAAAAATCTTCCTTTTCCGCAAGATGAGTTTTCTTTAACTTATCAACTTCTAAACGAACCTGGATTGCTTTGTTTTTACTCAATAAAGCATTTGCTGTTGGCGTATCAAAAGTAGTAGATTCCAGCCATGTTTTTTGGAATTGAACCAAATCAAAATCAGATACTTTTTTAATTTCATCAAAAAAGTTTTGCGTGTTCACGTTTTGATAGGCATATTTTTTTAAATAACTTTTAATCGCTTTTTTAAAGGCTTTATCGCCAATAGATTCATGCAAAACAAACAAAGCCCAGGCACCTTTTTCATAAAAAGTCAACGAACTTGCTTTGGCATTCAAGACCGGAATTGTATCTGTTCTGGAAGCAAATTTTATTTGTTGCGCCGTCTCATATAACTTCGAATAAAAAAAATCGTCTCCGTAGATTTCTCTTTCTGCCAAAGCTGCATAATAAGTTGCAAAACCTTCCTGAAGCCAGTGATGCGTGCTGCTTTCAGCCGTAATTAAATCACCAAACCAATGATGCGCCAATTCATGTGCGTCAACATTTGTATAATTTCGATCTGTAAAACCTATTGAATCAACTACATAACGTGTTGCGAAAAGCGTAGTTGTGGTATTTTCCATTCCGGCATATAAAAAATCACGAACCGGAATTTCCCTGTAGATTTCCCACGGATACTTCACTCCTATTTCTTTTTCCAGAAAATCAAAAATACGTTTTGAATATCTGTAAGTGGGTTCAAAACGATTGGCATCTTTATTTTCCAGATAATATTCTAGCGGAATTTTAGATTTTGCCTTGAATTCTTTTTTATCATATTTTCCAATTGCCAGCATTAATAAATACGAACTCATTGGGTTTTCCATTTGATATTGCCAATGAATTAAATCTGCTTGGGGTTTCTTTTCCTTTAAAATTCCGTTAGAAACTACCTGATAATCTTTATTATAAGTAATTCCGAGACTAAAAATTACCTTTTCATTTACATCATCGAAACTCGGAAACCAATTACTCGTATATCTGCCTTGTCCTTGCGTCCAGATTTGAAATTCAGAATTTTCTATGGCAACAAAATATAATGCTTGTTTCGGTTTAACCAAATATTCAAAAGTCAAATGATTTTGCCCTTTTTCGAAATTGCCAATTATTTTTAATTCTTTGCCCGTATTAATATAAATAACATCTTTATTATCAATTTGAACATGAGTAAATTCCATGTTTTTGGCATCGATTTTTATAGTATCAACGGGTTTTAAAACCTCAAATTGATAATCGACAATTCCGGAAACGGACTTTTCGGCTGCATTTAATTTCAATTGTCCGTTAACCGATTTAAAATCGACAAACTGAGTTTGTTGTGCAAAAGCGAAAGTGGTGATGAATAAAAAGATGTATTTCATTGAAAATTAGAGTTTCATAGAATCCGTTTCCCAAGAACTTGGGTTGGTTTTTATATAATTATAAATTGTTTCAAATCTTTTGTAATTGCGAACAATATGATCGTGATAATTGGGTTGCCAAATTGAAACCGATCCGTTGATTTGTCTGGTTGTCACCGATTTGAATAAAGCAACAAATGATGAAATTGAATTGGGTTTTCGGGATAATTGAGATTCCAATTGATTTTGATCATTTTTATGATTTTGATTGAAATTGTGATCCCGATTTTGCCCAAAATTTTCATCAAAATTATTCTCCTGGCGATTCCGTAGAGGCGCACAGCAGCGCGTCTCGCCAAAGATTTGCACATCAGGTATTTCATTATTTTTGGCGACAATTTTTGTCGATATGCTGGACGGAGACGCACTGCTGTGGGCCTCTACGATATGCAAATGTCTATTTTTTGCGTCTATTATTCGCGGTTCCTGAATTTCAATCAATAAATGAATATGATTTGGCATCACAATCCAATTATAGAAAAACCAATTTTTACGAATTTTAATATATTTCAATAATTCATTTTCCACAATTTGGCCATTCTCATTTAAAATCATTTTATCATCTAAAACAGATCCAAAAATGCATTCTCGATTTTTAGTAACCATTGTAATAAAATAAACAGCTTCACCGGCATAATCCCAGTTTTTCAATCTTTTAGAATCAATTTTAAATTTATCTTTAAATAATGTCATTTTTCGGCGTGTAAGAAGTCCAAAGTTACAAAGGTTTCACCAACAAACCGATTCAAATTTGTAAGTTTACAAGAGAAAATTATAACAACGTGTCGACACCCAAAAAAGCATTATTCAACTGGAGCAGCGGAAAAGATTCTGCTTTGGCATTATATAAAACATTGCAAAATCCTGATTTTAAAATCGAATATTTATTAACGAGTGTAAATCAACAATTCCAGCGTATTTCTATGCATGGCGTTCGTGTTAAATTACTTCAAGCACAGGCAAAAAGCATTGGTTTACCTTTAAAAATCATGCAAATTCCTGAAATGCCAACCATGGAAGTCTATGAAAATGTAATGACTGGTACTTTGACCGAATTAAAAAATCAAGGTATTACACATTCTGTTTTCGGTGATATTTTTCTGGAAGATCTGCGTAAATATCGCGAAGATCAATTGGCAAAAATTGGTTTTGAAGGCGTTTTTCCGCTTTGGAAGATTCCGACATTCGATTTAATTCAGGAATTTATTTCGCTGGGTTTTAAAACAATTGTGGTTTGTGTTAACGAACGTTATCTTGATAAAAGTTTTGTGGGCCGAATTATCGATCAGAATTTTATTAATGATTTACCTGAAAACGTTGATGTTTGCGGAGAAAACGGCGAATTTCATACTTTTACCTTTGATGGACCAATTTTCACTGAACCTATAAATTTCGAAATTGGAGAAATCGTTTATAGAAAATATGAAAAACCAGAAACACAAGATTCTTCAAATACGGCATGTGATACAAGTTCAAGTGACGCTTTTGATTTTGGATTTTGGTATTGTGATTTAATTTAAGAAAATGAGACAATTAAATTTTAAGAAATTATCTATACTTTTTTTATTCATTTGCATTGCATTATCGTGTCAAAGTTGTTTGGTGGGCAGATGCAAACGTCCACAAATTATTGGTTATATTTATGATTCAATTACGCGTCAACCCATTGCAAATTGTAAAGTTGGAGAAAATCTAACGGACACAAATGGTTATTTTCAATTAAAAGAACAACGTTATTCTCAGTTTACTTTTATTGGTTATGAAGCGCCGCCAATACTGGTAAATGAGGAAATTTATAAAGAGAATTACGAAAAAAAGTCTATCCAATTATTCAACCCGTTTGGTGGCGGAAACAGAAAAGGAAACATTCATAACGCTGATACAATTTTTCTGAAAAGAATATTGATAACTACGGATTATAAATAATTTAATTTTAAACTTAAAATATTTTAGATATGCCTGTAAAAGAAAGTAGTTTAGAAATAAAAAAGGTTTTACTTTTTCTCAACGAAACTGGAATTGATGTGATTGAAAAAGAATTAGATAACACTTTTTTGCCCGGATTAAGTTTGGGTCCGGATTGCATTTATATCGACTACAATAAATTATTATATCCCGGAGATATTTTACATGAAGCGGGACATTTAGCGGTTACAACTTCTGCTGAAAGAAAACTGGTTGAAACAAAGGAAATAGCACCGGACTGGCCAACTCAAGGTGAGGAAATTGGCGCTATTTTATGGTCTTTCGCTGCATCCAATTATTTAAAATTACCGCTAGATTTCGTATTTCATCCTGATGGTTACAAGGATTCTTCGGATTGGTATATTTCAAATTTTAATGATAAAAATTACATTGGTCTGCCATTTCTGGAATGGATCGGATTATGTTTTAGCGAAGAACGCGCCCTTAAAGAAGGCAAAGAAGCATTCCCGATAATGCAAAAATGGCTAAGAGATTGAGAAAATTAGAAAATTTCTTAATTAGATAATTTGCTACAGATTTCCATGATTAAAATGATTTTCTAATTATCCCGTTTTCAAATCTAATTATTTTCAGAAAACATTGCAAGCAAATTAGTAACCGTATTCCAGTTTCTAATTGTTGCTGTTACATTTAGTTTTTTCTCGATATATTTTTGATCAAATCTTGTTTTTCCAGCTCCAACGGCGTATTTAATAAAAATCCTGTTTCCGTCAATGCTGGCTTCATCAGGTTTGAACTGACTGATTTTAAGATCGTTTATGTTTTCGCTTTTTAAAGCTACAGAAACAAAAGCCACGTACAATTTTTTTGTATCTAAATCTTTTTCTTTTAGGAACGGACTATTCTTAAAACACAATTCAAGATCATCTTTGGTAATAACAACGACAGGAACTTCATGGCCAAAAACTTTAAAAATTTCCTGTTTGATCATAAATCCTACTTTAGAAACGCTATCTTCTTCAGTATCAACAAAAACATTTCCAGATTGCAAATAAGTTCTAACGTTTTGAAAACCAATATTTTCCAACATTGTTTTCAAAGCGTCCATTTTCATCATATTGTGACCAGAAACATTAATTCCGCGTAAGAGTGCTAAGTGTGTTGTCATTTCAAAAATTTAAGATAAAGTAAAGAGTCATTAATAATTTAAAATCTAACTCTTTTTATATCTGCAAACTTACAGCTTTTTTATTATGATTTTTTATATAGCAATCCAGGACCATCACACATTTGCCAGGAACTTTGCAATAAATTATCTTCATTAATAGAAAGAAATTCGGATAAATCTCCCATGCAATTCCCTATGATTGTGCTGCTCTCTTTGTGTGTTAACGCAAAACCGATTGTATTACCTTTTTTTTCAATTATAAATGTTCCACTGGAAGTTGTCGTTATCTTATCTGTTACTCTGGTCTTTACAAAAGTGCCATCAGTATTAAAAACATAATTTTCCTGCCAATCCATTTTAGATCCTGTTGTTTCAGCATTGATTTTATTGCCTGAAATTTTAACTAAAGTCCACTTTCCATAATAATGAGATACAGCTGATCCTTTTGCTTTATCAGTATTTGAACAAGAAATAAGACTTAACGTAAGAATAAGTACAATTGCCATTTTTTTCATTTGTTTTCGTTTTAAAGTTAATATACTTATAAGATTGTCGTTTTGTTAGATGGTTGCTTTAGTTGTGATTTAATAATATAAAACTATAAATAAATATTTTAAAATTCAGTAATAACTTACATTATTTTAAAAAAAACTTCTGTAAATTAATCTAAAAGAACAAATTAATTTGATTTTGAAAATACATTACACTTTCAAAATTGTGAATTAAAATCTATCTTCGCTTGAGAAAGAAAAAAGTGTAAGAAGAAAGAAAAATAGGCACATATAATTCTTTCTCTTGCTCCTAATATCTTTCTTCTAAACTAAAAAATAAAAATCTAAGCCAGTCTAAAAAAAATGTCGAATAATCTTCTGGAAACCCCAATTGAATACTTAAAAGGCGTTGGTCCCAGTCGTGGCCAGTTGCTTCGTAAGGAATTGGGAATTCATAAATACGGGGATTTAGTTAATTTTTTTCCGAATAGATACATTGACAGAACGCGATATTATAAAATTAACGAACTTCAAAATACAGGTTCAGAAGTTCAGATTATTGGTAAAATCATCAATATAAAAACGGTCGAATTTGCTAAAAACAAAAAGCGTTTGGTGGCTACTTTTGTAGATGATACGGGACAAATTGACCTGAATTGGTTTCAGGGACATAAATGGATTCGGGAGAGTTTAAAACTGAATGAAGTTTGTGTAATCTTCGGGAAATGTTCCCTTTACGGAAGTCAGTTTAGTATGGCGCATCCTGAAATTGAGTTGTTTAGCGAGCATGAAAGAAGCCTTCGTTCAGCGATGCAACCCGTTTATCCTTCGACCGAAACTTTGACGAACAGAGGAATTTCAAACAGAACCATTAATAAAATGATGGAACAATTGTTTGTTGAAACTCAGGCTTTATTTACAGAAACTTTTCCTGCTTATCTAATCGAAGAATTAAAACTTATCTCAAAAAGAGCGGCTTTATTCAACATACATTTTCCTAAAAGTCCAGATGCTTTGGCGAAAGCCCAATTTCGATTAAAATTTGAAGAATTGTTTTTTATCCAATTGCAATTAATTACTAAAAACCTGATCAGGAAACATAAAATAAAAGGACATCCGTTTACAAAAGTGGGTGAATTTTTCAATGATTTTTATCAGAATCATTTGCCTTTTCAATTGACAAACGCTCAAAAAAGAGTGGTAAAAGAAATCCGTGCAGATATGGGAAGTAATGCCCAAATGAACCGATTACTGCAAGGCGATGTGGGTTCCGGAAAAACTATTGTTGCTTTTTTGAGTATGCTTCTGGCACTTGATAACGGTTTTCAGGCGTGTTTAATGGCGCCGACAGAAATTTTAGCGAATCAGCATTTTATTGGATTATCAGAATTGGCTGAAACGCTCAACATCAACATAAAAATATTAACGGGTTCTAGTAAAATTGCTACCCGAAGAATCATTCACGAAGAACTCGAAAACGGAAGTCTGCATATTTTAATAGGCACGCATGCTTTATTAGAGGACAAAGTAAAATTTCAGAATTTAGGATTGGCGGTAATTGATGAGCAACACCGTTTTGGAGTGGAACAAAGATCTAAATTGTGGAAAAAAAATGAAATTCCGCCACATGTTTTAGTCATGACCGCTACTCCTATTCCCAGAACTTTAGCGATGAGTTTGTACGGAGATTTAGATATTTCGGTAATTGATGAATTGCCTCCGGGTCGAAAACCTATTCAAACCGTTCATAGATTTGATAGTAATCGGTTGAAAGTCTGGAAATTTTTAAGGGATGAAATTGCGTTGGGAAGACAAATTTACATTGTTTATCCGTTGATTCAGGAATCAGAAAAAATGGATTATAAGGATTTAATGGATGGTTACGAAAGTATTTCACGTGATTTTCCGTTGCCTCAATATTCGATTTCGATCTTGCACGGAAAAATGAAACCTGCGGATAAAGATGCTGAAATGAAACGGTTTTCTGAAGGTAAAACCAATATTATGGTGGCGACAACGGTAATTGAAGTTGGTGTAAACGTACCCAATGCGAGTGTTATGATTATTGAAAGTGCTGAACGTTTTGGACTTTCGCAATTACACCAATTACGCGGACGCGTTGGTCGTGGCGCTGAACAAAGCTATTGCATTTTAATGACGAGCCACAAATTAAGTGCCGACAGTAAAACCCGAATGGAAACAATGGTGGCAACTAATGACGGTTTCGAAATTGCCGAAGTAGATCTTAAACTTCGTGGTCCGGGTGATTTAATGGGAACGCAACAAAGTGGTGTTTTAAACCTTCAAATTGCTGATATCGTGCGCGACAGGGATATTTTAAGTCTCGCCCGAAACTACGCCATGAAAATCCTAAAAGAAGACGGACCGCTCCAAAAACCGGAACACGCAATTCTAAAAGCTGTTTTCCTGGAATTGACAAAGAGAAAGAATATTTGGAATTATATAAGTTGAAGAAGGTTCAAAGATGCAAAGGTTCAGAGGTTCAGAGATTTTGATAACTTGCGTTTAAGAGATATCTTAAATACGTAGAAACTTAAAAAATTACAATTAATAAAATCTAAATTTAGTCCCAATTGTCATCCTGACCGAAGTCGAAGGATTTTGAACAGGAGTTTAAGAAATTATACTAAAACCTTTGCAACTTTGATCCTTTGACCCTTTGCCCCTTTTTATAAAAAAGCTCCACTGCAAAAACACATCAAAATTCAATTACTTATCAGGTGATTTAGATTTGTTGGGGGACAAATTTCAGTTTGAATCTTTGGTTACTTATACAATGAAGCATAGAGTTAAAATCTGCTATTTTTTGGGTGGCGTTTTCTTGTCAAAAAGACCGCTAAAAAGTCCTTTGCTAATTTTATTTTTATCATCTTTTCCTGTAGCAATCAGGTGATCAATGTATTCCATATACGTCTTTTTGCGCTCTTCCAGAAAACCGATTAAATAATCTTCAGATGCTCCAAGACCGCTTACTTCTTCAATATGAAGCAGTTTTTTGTACAATCGCTCAATAAATTTGACAATAACTTCTTCAGGAACAGATTTTCTGGTTCCAAAATAACCAGCAATTTCATCGCCATCAGCAATGATTTTAAAATCGGTAATAACCCAATAAAACCTTCCGGTTTTTGACATGTTTTTTATAACAACATGAATATTTTCGCTGGATTTTATGCTGTCCCACAAGAATTTGAAAATCACTTTTGGCATATCAGGATGACGTATAACGTTATGAGGCTGACCTATTAACTCATGCTCATCATATCCTGATACATCAATAAAAGCTTCATTTGCATATAAAATAGTTCCTTTTGTATCTGTTTTGCTTAATAATACTTTAGTTTTATTCCAATCAACTTCTCTGTCAGATGGAGTTGGGCGATTAATTCTGGTATCCATAAATTTGTATTTTAAATTAAATATGCAATTTCTTTTGCGTATAAATTAGGGGCTTATAAGTAATATTATAAGGTTAGTTTAAAACTCTGATCCGTTTTTAATTAACCTTGACCTCTGCTGTGAGTTGATTTTACGTGAATATCATTTACGAGATCGTCAATTTTTTTAGCACTTTCCCGCATCATTTCCAGATAACTCAAAAGCTGATCATTATCTGTATGTCCTTTTGAAGCATCAATAAGCTTTAAAACCGAGTTTACTGGCAATTTTAAATCAAGTGTTGTTCTGTGAATAAAATCATTATAATCTTTAGTTGCTGACATTGAACTGTATTTTGCCGATGCCAGTTTGATGTTTTCCAATTCATATTCGTCAGAAATTTTCGAAATATGATTCTGGCTGTGTTCTTTAAAATAATACGCCCAATATCCGTTCATAAAAAAAACAACCGCTGCTAAAACAACGTGAATAATAAATGTTTCCAAGTCAAAATTTACCTGTGAAAAATACAATTGCAAACCCTTTGGATCACTGTAAACAAAATTCTGCATATACGCCAAAGCGCCGTGATGCAGGACTACCAAAAGAGTTAACGGAATCTGAAGTTTCCAGTTTTGGTAAATAATTAAAATTGTACTGGCGATAAAAACAGTAAAATGCATTTCAAACAATCCGTGCATCTGATAAATGTACTGCGCCATAAATACGGCTAAAACAACTGATAAAACGTATTGATAAAAATTAGAATTTTTGATAAAAAACTTCGCCGAATAATACAAAAGTATATTGAGGGTCCCCACTCCTACGCCAATTTCGAATGTATCGTATTTAAAGGATAAAGCAATCCCGAGCAGGAAATATACGGCAAGTACATAATTAATAATTATATCTGATTTTTGTGTCATGGTCGACATAAAATTGTGCAGATAATCGCGTTCATTCAAACTGGCTTTTGTTTTCATAAATTAAAGAAATTAGGTTAAGTAATAGATTTATTTAGTGCATTTTGGTAATGAACATCCGTAAGCTCTAAGAGCTAAAGCATCAAATGAAGGGGAATGATTTTGTTTTAATAAAGAATCTATTGCCATTTGCGCATAATTACTGTCTGCATTTGTGCAATATCTTGTTTTATTATAATTTCCGCGGTAATATAAATTTTGAGATGCATCAAGAAGTACCGCCTGAGGTGTCGAGAAAACCCCACAGTTTTTAGCAATATTCTGATCAAAGTAAACAGGAATTTTGGCATCAAACTTCTTCTGAATTTCCTCAATTGTAAAGCTCTTTTGCTTGTTGAGCACTACAATTTTAAAGTTTATCTGATCTCCGTATTTTTTAATCAATTCGCTTACATGAGGAATGTTAAAGCGGGAACATGGACAATCCGGATTAAAAAAATGAATAAAAATTGGTCTGCTATCGGTTACACAACATTTTAAATCAATTTTACTTCCCATAGCTATCTCATGATAATTTAAAGGAATTGGTGTAGGTAAACTGTACTTAAATTCGTTTTGCCAAAATAAAACTGATATCGAAGCACACAATAATAACATCCATAAGCCAACAAGTAATTTTCTTAGCATAAAAGGGAGTATTTGGGGTTTTACAAAAAATGTTTAAACAATTGTTAACTAAATTATTTTAATACAAAATAATTTTAACTTAAAATCAAATAAAATACCTACACATTTTAACGCTTAACCACCAAAAACATTACTATTCTCACAAAAAAATTATCATTTTGTTTAAGCATATCAATGTTACGAATAAAATCGATAAACTGCAAAAAAAATCGGACAAATTACAGTAAATTCTTTCAAGTAAGAAATAACCTAAATAAATAATTGTTATTACGTAAAAATACCTGAGCAAAAACTTACAAATAAGTATAATTAGTATCTTATATTAGAAATTTGGATAATAATCTAAAATAATTTAAAAGCATATTAAACCTTTTCACAAAACTCATGTCCAATTACAAAAAGTTAGAAAAACTAACTGTTAAAAGACGTTTAAAATTAATAGTATCCATGTGTTAAATAAAGCTTAACATCTTTTGATTTCATTTCAAAAAGTTAAATTTGCAGCCTTACTAAAATACATACCCAAAAAACATTTACCTCAATTTTATGAAAGTAAAAAACCTTATTTACGCCTTATTGATTATTGGCATTGGAGGATTTATAGCCTACAGAATAGTATCCAATAAAAGCAAAAACGATGAATCTAAAAAATTTGGCGATAAAGATAAACCTACTACCGTTTCCGGAATTATTGTTAAAACAGCAACTTTTGACAATAACCTTTCTTTATCCGGATCAATCGAAGCTAATGAGCAAATAGAAATTCATAGTGAAGTTTCCGGTATTGTTGAGGGAATTTATTTTACCGAAGGAACTAATGTAACTAAAGGACAGGTGCTTTTTAAGGTAAATGATATTGAATTAAAAGCACAATTAAGACAAGCCATTACTAAAGAAGGTCTGGCTGGCGAAAATGAAAGAAGAGCTAAATTATTACTTCAAAAAGAAGCGATTAGTCAGGAAGAATTTGATGTTGCAAATGCTGATTATGCTTCTACGAAGGCTCAATCGCAATTGATTAGAGCTCAAATTGCAAAAACTGCCGTAAAAGCTCCTTTTTCAGGAAAAATTGGTTTACGTTCTATTTCTCCGGGAACCTATATTACACCAACCATTTTAGTAG
>NZ_JAYSPC010000084.1:0-13629 GCF_043722275.1 Flavobacterium sp.
ACATACTGGAGAAATGGCAGAGCGGTCGAATGCGGCAGTCTTGAAAACTGTTGACTGTAACAGGTCCGGGGGTTCGAATCCCTCTTTCTCCGCCAGTAGAAGTTTCAAAAGAAACTTTAAAAGTCAAAAGCCTTTAAACACTAGTGTTTAAAGGCTTTTTCGTTTTACACACTTTTCAAAAGACAGATAGTTATCAAAGCACGGTGTTCTATTATTATTCAAGCTTTTTCTCCTAATCATAATTTAGAGTATTGAAAAAACGAAATGCTTTGTCTTAAAAAAAAATCAAGACAGGGAGATTAAAAAGCAACTTTTCAAAAGTATGGCAAATACGATTAAAATCTTTAAATACCCTGATCTGCGTGTTTCAAATACATTTGTCTTGAGCCTTGAAGAATGTCTAAAGTAATAAACTTATTTAAAGACCCGGTAGGCAATGAAATAACTTGATTGTTACAGGAACGTATAAAATGTATAGAATAGCCCGTATTTGCCACTTAAAAATGGTTTGAATTATTAGAATTCTTTTACGTTCTAAAACAGAAAACTTAGTGTTAAGGAAAATATTTAGAACCCAGATGCAAATAAGTAGTATCTAGGAGAAACTAATTTTTATTGCCAATTACCTGCTTAAGTCAGGAATATATTTCCTTTATATTCTAAAAGCTAAATTGGATAATCCAATGAGGATTTCTCAGAAGATTAATAAGAAGAACTATGCATGGGAAAGACAATTGAGCAGTAAACCAAAAAGTTTAACTAAAAAAAAACGCTTCTTATTAAGAAGCGCTTTCTTGGGTCATGTTTTTTTTTATTTGTAGTACTCGATTACTTATCGATAGAGCCTAAAACACGTTTCATGAACGCATTTAGAGCTTCTTTTTTGTCTGTGCCCTGAACTACCATTTTATGTACTTCAAGTGCACCATACATATTTGAAATTAATTCGCCAATTACATCTAATTCTTCATCTTTTAAAGAGGGAATTTCAGTCATTGCTTCCAGAACTTCAATCGTTTCAATGATATAATCCTGATCGTTTTCTTCGATAAATTGGGTCAATTGCTTTATTACGGGTAATTTCATTTTTTCATTTTTTTAGATTACTCGATTATTGGATTTTTAGATAAGATTCAAAAAATCTAACAGTCTAAAAATCTAATGATCTGTTTACGCAATAGCGTTTACCAAGTCGATTAAAACTTCTTGTTTGTTGGTTTGAGTTTCTCCAATTAATTTTCCGTTTACAAAAGTTGCGAATGTTGGCAAGTTGCTCACATTAGCTAATTTTCTTGATTCCGGAGAATTTTCTGCATCAACCAAAACAAAAGTGATAGCTTCATTTTCTGTTGCTAATTTTTTGAATTTTGGTTTCATAATACGGCAATTTCCACACCATGAAGCTGAATATTGTACTACTACTTTTTCGTTTTTAGCAACTAAATCTGCTAACGTATCTTCGTTTAAGTCGATTAACATTTGTTTGTTTTTTTAGGTTCTGAGTAACTGAGTGTCTAAGGTGCTAAGTTTTTTTAGCAGTTCTTGTCAGTTCTCTTTTGATATTTTAGGCAGTGAGATTTTAAGTTACTAAGGTTGTTAGCTTTTAAAAACTCAGAACCTTAGCAACTTAGTATCTTATAAACTTATAAAAAAATTAGTTCGCGCTTAAGTATTCAGCTGTACTAACTCTGTCCGCGCTCATAGCTTCTTTACCAGCTTCCCAGTTTGCAGGACAAACTTCTCCTTTTTCCTGAATGTGAGTATAAGCATCAACCATACGTAAATATTCGTTTACATTACGGCCTAATGGCATATCGTTTACACTTTCGTGGAAGATTTTTCCAGTTTCGTCAATTAGGTAAGTAGCTCTGTAAGTTACATTTGAACCTTCAATAATTACTGAATCAGTTTCTTCGCTGTATTCTGTAGATTCGATATCAAGGATTCCTAAAATGTTAGCTAAGTTACGGTTTGTATCTGCTAAAATTGGGTAAGTTACACCTTCGATTCCACCATTGTTTTTTGGAGTGTTTAACCATGCAAAGTGAACTTCGTTTGTGTCGCATGAAGCTCCGATTACGATAGTATTTCTTTTTTCAAATTCTGGTAATGCAGCTTGAAAGGCGTGTAATTCAGTTGGACATACAAAAGTGAAATCTTTTGGGTACCAAAACAATACTACTTTTTTGTTGTTGTTTACTGCTTCTTCAAAAACGTTGATTTTTAAATTATCGCCCATTTCTGAGATAGCATCTACTGCAATATTTGGGAATTTTTTTCCTACTAAAGACATATTTTTCGTTTTAAGTTAAAAATTTATTTCTGATGCAAAAGTAGGGTATAAGTGTTGCTTCTTACAATAAGAAGTGATTATTAATATTTATATATTGATAGTATTTGACTATTGAATTTAATTATTGTTTTGTAACTTATTGTAATTCAATATTTACAGGGAGTTTTCCAGTACAAGTTGAATTTTCTAGAAATTGAATTCCTGCATTTTTTTGAAATTCGTTAAAATCCTGATAGACTTCAATTAGTCCGGAAGCCTTTTTAAGATTCGGAATTATAGGTAATACATAAGGATTTCCGAAAACGTAAATAATACATTTTTTTATTTCTAATAAATTCGAAAGTAAATCTAAAACTTCATCGTTGATTTCGAAATTATTCTGAGGTTTCGCCTTTGGAACAAATAATGAAATAATAATCGTTTCAAAATTCTCCAAATCTTTTTCAATCAATTTTATATCCGAAACTTCAAAATTTTCGAATGCAAATTCTGGAGATTCTAATTTTGAATTTAAAGTTTGGAAAAAAGTATTTTCAACCCCTTTATATAAACTCAATTTGGCTAATTGATTGTTTTTTTGTGCTTTAAATGCCAATTCAGTATTTGAATTATCGATGATTTTTGTGATTGAATTTTGAGCAATTTCAAGATTTAATTCAGATGCTTTTTCAAAGTTTAATTCTCCCGAAGTAAAAATATGTTCAGAAAGGATTCCCACTTTTTCTTTAGCTCTCATAATTCTGTTAAAACTTTCTTCAATACGATCCGGTGACGCATTTTTAAGAATCGCTTCAATTCCTTCAGGCACATTTTCGGCGAAGCATAAAATATCATTTCCGGCGTTGAAAGCTTCCCATTCCAGTTCGCCTTTGGTATCATACAATTTAGAAACGCTATGCATATTTAAAGCATCAGAAATCACCAAACCATCATGACCCAATTGCTTGCGTAAAAGTGTTTGAATAATAGATTTTGATAAAGTTGCCGATGTATTTCTTCCTTCATTTAAACTCGGAACCGCCAAATGTCCAATCATAATTGAGTCGACATTATTTTCGATTCCTTTAATAAAAGGATATAATTCGTTTTCTAATAATTCTTCAAGAGTTTCATTTAAAACCGGTAATCCTAAATGCGAATCTACATTGGTGTTTCCATGTCCGGGAAAGTGTTTCAGGCAGCCTAAAACCCCAACTTCTGACATTCCGTTAAGATATTCAACAGCAAAATCAGCGACTTTTTCTTTGTTTTCTCCAAAAGAGCGATATCCAATAACCGGATTGTTTGGGTTATTGTTGATATCTGCCAAAGGCGATAAATTATAATGTATTCCGGCTGCTTTTAAGTCTAAACCAATTTGTTTTCCAACTTCGTAAACCAAATGTGATTTACTTTCCGGCAAAGCACCAAGAGTAATTGCATATGGATATTGTGGCGTTTTTTCGATACGCATCGCCAAACCCCATTCGGCATCAATGCTTATTAAAAGTGGAGTAGAAGCGGCTTTTTGGTAACGAACAATAAGATCCTTTATTTTTTGATAACTGTCATCGTTAAAAACAACCGTTTTTTTGCTTTCGTAATTTGTTGCAGCACTGGTGCGACTATGAAAAAAAGTCAATCCGCCTATGTTGTGTTCTTTTATTAAACGTTCGGTTTCCTGAATATTTTCTTCGGTATCGTTTATGAAAACTGCAGGAAAAAAGAATTGTCCCACTTTTTGTTTTAATGCTTGATCTGTCATTTTCATTATTATAAAGTCTTTTTCATGCAAACACTATTATCTATTTTTTCGTAAGGAGGATAATTTGGAATTATAGAATAACCCAATTTCTGATATAAATTAATGGCTTCCGGTTGTTTTTTTCCAGTTTCTAAAACTGTAAAAGGATAATTTGATTCAGCTGCCCAACTTTCTAATTCGGCTAAAACCTGAGATGCAACTCCTTTTTTGCGATAATCAGGATGTACAAACATACGTTTGATTTCGACCGAATCACTTTCTTTTTCTCTAAAAGCGCCACAACCTACCGCAATATCGTTTTCATAAAAAACAATAACGTGCTTTATTTTATCTGTTTTATTAAACTGATTGTAAAAGGAGTGGTCTTCGCCGTCTCTGATTGCTAAATCCTGATCTAGTAAAGCTACTAAATTTATAAAATCAATATCGTCAGAGTTGGTTCTTTTTAAGCTGGTCATGATTAAATGCGCTAAAATTTATTTATTGTTAAAGCTTACTTTTCTTTTGTTTGGCAAGTTTGGCCAGCTGTGCTTTGGTATGTAGAGCTTTTTCGAGTCGGTTTTTAAAGCGGAAAAGTTTTGGCAAACCTTCCAAACGGTCTTCGAGAGTAATTTCTTCGTAAACGATAATGGCTTTTTCTAAAACCCGAATCTCGTTTTCGATATCGTTTTGGTTTTTGTAGATTGTAGCCAATCGATCATAAGGATGATTTCCTTTAAAGTTTTCTACGAGATTTTCTTCATATATTTCAATTGCTTTTTCAAAATTTCCTTCTTTTTCGAACTCAGCGCCTTTTAGGTTGCGTTCGGCTTGCAAATTCTCATTGATTTCCATATGTAAGATGTTTGATTTGGGGTTAAACTTCTTCTGTAGATTTTTTCCCAAAATCTTTCGGGAATATTAAAAAACGTGATAAAATAATTCCTGGAATTGTCGCGAGAAATACCCAGATAAAGAAATTTCCATATCCTAAATATTCCTGAATATATCCGCTTGCCATTCCGGGTAACATCATTCCTAATGCCATAAATCCGGTTGCAAGCGCATAATGTGCGGTTTTAGATTCTCCTTCGGCAACATAAATTAAATACATCATGAAAGCTGCAAAACCAAAACCGTAACCAAATTGTTCTGTAATCACAACGGCGTAGATATAATAGATAGAAGTGGGATGAAAATGTGCCAATAAAACAAAACCAATAATAGGTAAATGCATGGCTAAAATCATTGGTAACATCCATTTTGTCAAGCCTTGTTTAGAGATTGCAATTCCGCCAAGGATTCCTCCCACGGTTAATGCTGCAACTCCAAATGTTCCATAAATAATACCAACATCCTGAGTATCTAATCCCATTCCGCCCACATTTTTCGGATCAATTAAAAACGGACTTAACATTTTAATTAATTGTGATTCTCCTAATCTGAATAATAGAATAAAAGCTAAAACCAAACCAATTTGTTTTTTCTGAAAAAAGGTAATAAAAATCGAAGCAAAATTTTGATGCTCTTCTGATTTCGGTTTTTCTCCGGCATTTATTTCTGTTCTTGGCGTGGAGAAATAATTATAGATCGTTATAAAAGTTATTAATAAACCAACGAAAATCATCGTGTACGACCATGCTTTTGTATTATCGCTGTATTTGTGTTCCAAATATCCTGCTAAAAGCACGATTAATCCGTTTCCTGCCAACATTGAAAGTCGGTAAAAAGTACTTCTTATTCCAAGGAAAAAAGATTGTTGATTTTTCGGTAAAACCAATAAATAAAAACCATCGCTGGCAATATCATTTGATGCCGATGCAAAAGCAGCGACCCAGAATATTGCCAAAGTCATCATGAAAAATCCGCTTGCGGGAATCGTAAATCCAACGATTAAAAAGGCGATTGAAATAAGCAATTGCATCGATAAAAACCATTTTCGTTTGGTTCCGTGCAATTCAATAAAAGGACTCCAAAGCGGTTTTATAACCCACGGCAAGTATAATAAACTAGTATAAACTCCAATATCTTCATTTGAAATTCCCAGATTTTTGTACATAATGACCGAAACTGAGATAATTACAGCATACGGCAAACCAGATGCAAAATTGAGAAGCGGAATCCAAAACCACGGTTTATTATCTGTTTTCATTAGGCTGAGCAGGTGAATATGTTTTAAAATTCTTTTTTAAGTCGATAGCAGTTGGGGTACTTTCGTTCGCAAAATAATCAATAAATGTCACAGCGCAAGCTTTATACTGATTCATTTTTTCAGCCGGGATCGAAAATGTGATTGTGCCGTCAAATTGGTAAACCGTTACTTTCTCAATTATTTTAGATGGATCGTTAATATCAACTTTTGAGATATGTTCACCACCGTAAATTACAATATAACGTACTTTTGTATTCAACGGAGATTTGATGTTGAATGAATATTTCGTGCTGTCTTTTTCAAATTCATTGATTACAGGTGTGTCTATAATAATGTGTTTTAAATTAGGAACCGCTGCAGGAAGCGCAGGATATTTATATTGGTTTTCTTCTAAAAGTCGAACGATATCAAAGTTTTTATTCATGAACCATTTTGAACTGAAATAAGCACTTCCGCCCACTTTTTTGAAACTTCTGGCGTAATCAATTTGCGTTGGGATTTCATTAGCAAAGTTCCAGCTTTTATCGCTGTCACCTCTAATTTTATACGAAGCGTGACCAATATAAAGTGCTGTATTGTTCGAGTTTTCAGACCACCATTTTACTAATGTAGAGTAAGAAGCTCTTGGATTATTCATACTCCAATACAATTGAGGCAAGATGTAATCGATCCATTTTTGGTCCATCCATAAAACAGGATCTGCATATAAATCGTCATAATTTGCAGTCGATTGTGTTTCAGAACCTTTAGGATCTACTGATTTATTTCGCCAAACCCCAAACGGACTAATACCGAATTGTACCCACGGTTTACTCGCTTTTATAGTAGTCGAAATGGTGTGTACAAAGTTGCTCACATTTGCACGACGCCAATCGGCAAGGGTTAAACCCGAACCGTATTTTTTAAACGAAGCCGTGTCGTTAAATACTTTTCCGGGAACGGCATAAGGATAAAAATAATCATCAAAATGAATCGCATCGATATCATATTTATCAACAACTTCTTTTACCACTTTTGTCAAATGTTCCTGAACTTCAGGCAATGCAGGGTCATAATAATATTTTCCGCCGTATTCAATCATCCATTCCGGATGTTTAAAAATGTCGTGAGTTGGGCTTAAAAGATTTTTATTTAAATCGAAAGTCGCACGATATGGGTTCAGCCATGCATGAAATTCAAAACCTCGTTTATGCGCTTCGTCAATCATCCAAGCCAGCGCATCATAATAAGGGTTTGGACCCACGCCCTCTTTACCTGTCAAAAAACGAGACCAAGGCGCAAATTCTGATGGATAAAAAGCATCACCAACACTTCTAACCTGAACAATTACGGCATTATAATTTAGTTTTTTATAGGCTTCTAATATTTCAATATAATCGGCTTTTTCTTTTTCAACGCCGTCACTGGCAGTTTTAGGCCAGTCGATATTGACGACCGTAGCGATCCAGACACCTCTAAATTCGTTTTTAGGGTATAAGGTGTTTTCCTGTGCATTAGAGATTAATCCAAAGAAAAATATAAATATAATAGAGAAAAGGAGTTGCTGATTTTTATGCATTTCAATCTTTTTTAACAGAAACCAAAAATAGTTTTTTTAGCTGAGTATAATAAATAATTAATAAATTATAATTTGAACGGTATTTATTCGGTTTTCATGTATTTGTTTAGAAATAAATTTACGATAAATATTAATTATGTATTGTGTGTGATTTTTTTGCCACAAAGACACAAGCTTTTTATTAAAAAAAATCTTTTTAATCTGCCATATCTGCGAGAGAAAATTTTAAGCCAAAGATTAAAAGATTAGCACAGATTATTATAATATGAATTTCACGCAGATTCAAAAAGATTTAAGCAGATTTTGCAAATTAATTTATAAAAATCTAAAATTAAATTTGCAAAATCTGCGTGAAACAAAATCAATTAAATCTTTATAATCTGTGGCAAAAAAACTTTTTGCCTTTGTGTCTTCGTGGCAAAATTTTAACCCGGAAAAGAAATTTTACCCATTGTCACAGAAGGAATTCCTTTTTTTAAACCAAAATTATAATCTCCGCCTGCAACAGTTTCATTGGCTAAAATGGCAAATAAAACCGCTTCTTTTGCATCACCTGCAATACCAAGATCGTCACTTTTTTGAAACCTGCAAGGCAATAATTCTTTAAGCCAAGTCACCAATAATGGATTATTTGCGCCACCGCCAGACATATAAACCGTAAAATCCTCAATAGGCGTTCCTGAATTGTTTACCACAAACAAAATAGCTTCGGCAATTGTTTCTGCGCTAAGGCATGTTAAAGTAGCTAACAAATCTGGTGCCGAAATAGTCGTATAACCTGTTTTTAAAAGCGCTTTTTGGACAAATTCAAAATTGAATAATTCCTGACCAATTGTTTTAGGAAAACTTTTCGTGAAGAAAGCATCACTTTTTAATTCGGTTAAAAGATCTTGATTTACGATTCCGCTTTTAGAAATTTCAGCATCTTTATCGTAGCTTTTTTCAGGAAAATAATGTTTCGTATAAATATCGATTAAAGTATTTGCGGTTCCGGTATCGGTTACAAAAACGTTGCTGGTGTTAAGGGAAGCGGGAAGATAGGTAAAATTTGCAATGCCGCCCATGTTTAGCATAATTCGGTTTTCGTCTTTTTTGCTGAACAACAAATAATCGCCATAAACCGCTAAAGGTGCGCCTTCGCCACCTGCAGCAACATGTTTTTGCCTGAAATCAGACAATGTTATAATTCCTGTTTTTACTGCAATATGATCTCCATCGCCAATTTGTAAAGTCGCATTAGGAAATTTTTCCTGCTGATGTAGAAACTTTGGAGCGTGTAAAACCGTTTGTCCGTGCGATGCAATTAAATCAACTTCTTGCGCGGGAATATTCCATTTTGAGAGACAATCGTTCACCATATTCGCATGCAAAATCCCAATCCATTCATTTAATAAAGCCAAATGCTGAAAATCAATTGTTTTCTGGGCAAACACTTTACGAATTTCGGTTTTAATATCCTCAGTATAATTAATGGTTTCAAATTCCAGAATTTTCACATCAGTATTTTCTCCCGCGCCAGAAATAGCACAAAGCGCAATATCAAGTCCGTCAAGCGAAGTTCCGGACATTAAACCTATTATTTTTCGGGTCTCTTTTTGGGCAATTTCATAGAGAGCGCGTATATTTTTATTCATTAAAATGATGTTTAAGGAAGTGTTTTTTTGGTAATGCTAAAATCAGATTTTATTTGGATATAAATGTAGGGAAAATGTTTTTATTGATGTTTTATCCAGCTTATGTTTCATAAATGAATTATACCTTATTCTATCGTTTATATAACTTATTGAGGCTATTGAAACAGTGATAATAGTTTTGTTTTACTGATATATCAAAACAACTAATCATTAAAACCAAGAAGGATGTCGAAGTTTTCAGAACAAGTCCATATCACTATTGACGGATTTACACAAACAGTTATATACTACGATTTAGAACTTTCGCAAGCCATGATGGACCATCATCATTTTTCATTTGTATGGCAATATACGGGTCAAGCCGTTATTAAACCTGCCGATCAGGCAAAAGCGCTGCGTGCATATAAAGGTATGGAAGTAATTTTTACTTTTAAAAGCTTAAACGGAGGCATTAGATTAATGTCTAAAGGATTTATTACAGGATTAAAATCAATTGATATCCACGGAAGTCCAGTTGGTTTACATGTAAAAGGTACAAGTCATACCAATTTACTTGATGATCTGGCAAAATCGAGAACTTTTTTAGATAGAAGCCTACAGGAAATCGCAGTAAAAATATTTTCAGAAGAAACTGCTGGAGAGTTTTATCAGATAGATGCTATCAAACCCACGAACACAAAATTTCGAGAAACGAGAAATCACACGCGGGACGAACACACTGTTGCGGAGTTACTTGATGAGATTCTTCGTACTAGAATGACTAACTTTGTGTCAAATCTAGTGATCGTAATCTTGTCATTTCGTTCGTTCGCGAAACCCGACAGGTTTTAAAAACCTGTCGGGTTTACTATGCGTAAAGCTTATGTGATTTTTCCTCCGGTCGAGATTGTAAAGGTTTGATATTTCGGTAACAAAATTTAATTTTAATAAATTTTGTTACCAAAATAATAGTCAAGATTGCACTTTAGAGCGCAACTATTTAGAGAAGTGTCTTTTTTTAATAAAGAATCCTTTTTTATTACAATCATAGAATGACAAACTTTGTGTCAGATTAGTTTTCTAAGATGAACTTATATCACTTATATGATGAAAAAAATGGCAAAGAAAAAAAACTCAGAACCTTTGCAACTTTGAGCCTCTGAACCTAATAAAAGAACCTTAAAAAAACTATTTTTGTAATTGTAAAGAAAAGCCATAAATTTAGTTATAATGTCAATAAATAAGGAGTTAGAACAATTATCAGCATCATTAGAGGGAACACTTTTATTTGATGATCTTCATAAAACGCTTTATTCAACCGATGCATCGGTGTACAGGATTCGACCAAAAGCAGTTGCGGTGCCTAAAACCATTGAAGATATTAGTAAACTGATAAAGTTTGCGGCACAGCATCAGATTTCGATTACGCCCAGAACTGCCGGAACTTCGCTCGCAGGACAAACGGTTGGCGACGGAATTATAGTTGATGTTTCAAAAAACTTTACTAAAATACTGAATTTTGACGCCATTAAAAAAACAGTTACGGTTCAGCCTGGCGTAATTCGCGATGAACTGAATTTGTTTTTAAAACCTCATAACGTATTTTTCGGACCCAATACTTCAACAACAAATCGTTGTATGATTGGCGGAATGGTGGGCAATAATTCTTCGGGAACAACTTCGATTCGTTATGGTGTAACGCGCGATAAAATTGTCGAGATAAAAGGACTTTTGAGCGATGGATCGGAAGTAGTTTTTAAGGAACTGACTTCGGCTGAATTTATCGAAAAAACCAAAGGAGATACTTTAGAAAATAAAATATATAAAAGCCTTTACGACGAACTTTCGGTAAAAGCGACGCAGGACGAAATTATAAAAGAGTTTCCGAAACCTGAAATTCACAGACGAAATACGGGTTATGCAGTTGATATTTTATTACAGTCAGATTTATTTGGAGGAACTGAACCAACAATAAATTTGGGAAAATTACTCTGCGGAAGCGAAGGAACGCTGGCTTTTACGACCGAAATTACTTTAAAAGTAGACGATTTGCCGCCAGTTCATAATATTATGGTTGTGGCACATTATCATAGCATTCAGGAATCGCTGGAATCAGTTGTAGTGGCAATGAAACATCATTTGTACACTTGTGAAATGATCGACGATACGATTTTAGATTGTACCAAGACGAGCCGGGAACACGTTAAAAACCGATTCTTTTTAGTTGGTGAACCCAAAGCGATTATGATGTTTGAAGTAGCATCGAATAATCCTGAAGATGCCGAAAATCAGGCAAATGCTTTAGTCGCTGATTTAGAAAAAAATAATTTTGGTTATGCGCTTGTAAAAATTTACGGAGCCGATATCGAGAAAGTAAATGAACTTAGAAAAGCCGGTCTTGGGCTTTTAGGAAGTATTGTTGGCGATGACAAAGCAGCCGATTCTATTGAAGATACAGCGGTTGAATTGAGCGATTTACCGGCTTATATCGAGGAGTTTTCGGCGATGATGTTACGCCACGGACAAGGCGCAATTTATTACGCACATGCCGGAGCAGGAGAACTGCATTTGCGTCCCGTTTTGAATTTAAAGAAAACATCTGACTTAAAATTATTCCGAACCATCGCGACCGATGTTGCGATTTTGGTTAAAAAATACAAAGGTTCATTAAGCGGTGAACACGGCGACGGAATTGTGCGCGGAGAATTTATTCCGTTTATGATTGGCGAAGCGAATTATGAATTGCTGAAAAGAATTAAACTAGCGTTTGACCCAAATTCGGTTTTGAATATCGGGAAGATTGTAAACGCTTTGAAAATGGATGAAAATCATCGTGTGATTTCGGGCAGGGTAGAACCTGACATTAAAACATTTCAGGATTTCTCAGACAGTTTAGGGATTTTGCGTGCTGCCGAAAAATGCAACGGATCTGGCGATTGTCGAAAATTGCCATCGGCGGGAGGATCAATGTGTCCGAGTTATCGTGCGACCAAAAACGAAAAAGAAACAACGCGTGCGAGAGCCAATGCGTTGCGTGAATATTTGACCTATTCTGAAAAAGAAAATAAATTTGACCAGAAAGAATTATACGAAGTTTTTGAGTTGTGTGTAAGTTGTAAAGCTTGCGCTAGCGAATGTCCTAGTAATGTGGATGTTGCAACTTTAAAGGCGGAATTTTTATACCAATATCAAAAAGCAAACGGATTCTCGACCCGAAGCAAAATTTTTGCTCACAACGCAAAACTGAATAAAATGGGAAGTTTGTTTCCGTCAATTACAAACTTTATTTCGAACCAATCTCTTGTAAAAAAAAGCATGGGAATTGCACCGGAAAGACAAGTTCCGCTATTGGCAAAAAGAACTTTCAAAAAATGGTTTGAAAGTCAGAAAAAACAAAATCAGGGTTTCCCAAATGGACAAGTGTATTTGTTTAATGATGAATTCACGAATTATTATGATGTAAATATCGGAATCGATGCTGTTGAATTATTGACGAAATTAGGCTACGAAGTTTTAGTCGTAAATCACGAACAAAGCGGAAGAACGTATTTATCAAAAGGATTTCTGGAAGAAGCTAAGAAAATTGCAAATGCAAACGTAAATATCTTTAAGGATTTAATTTCTGCTAAAGCGCCATTAATCGGGATTGAACCTTCGGCAATTTTGACTTTTAGAGATGAATATTTGCGTCTTGCCGATGATAAAGAAAGTGCTGAAAGAGTGGCGCAAAGTGCTTTTACAATTGAAGAGTTCTTTAAAAGAGAAATCATCGACGGTAATATCAGACCTGAATCATTTTCGGAAGAAAAGAAAGAAATCAAAATTCACGGACATTGCCATCAGAAATCTTTGAGTTCTATTGAAGCGACTTTTGCAATGCTGAATTTACCAACAAATAACGTAGTTACGATTTACAATTCGGGTTGTTGTGGAATGGCTGGATCTTTTGGTTACGAAAAAGAACATTATCAGGTAAGTATGCAAATGGGAGAAGATACTCTATTCCCAAAAGTGCGTGCAACCGCCGAAAACGTAAAAATTGCCGCAGCAGGAACAAGCTGCCGCCATCAAATTTTTGACGGAACAAACAGAGAAGCGCAACATCCAATCAGTATTTTAAGAAGCTGCTTGCTTTGAGAAATAGCACACGGATGACACGGATTCACTTCGTGAAAACGCTGATGGACACGGATTTTTTTTCACGCAGATTCTACAGATTAAAGCAGATTTTATTTTAGATTTTTATTAAATTAATCTGCACATATCTGCTTAAATCTTTTTTAAATCTGC
>NZ_JAYSPC010000085.1:0-9816 GCF_043722275.1 Flavobacterium sp.
AATACATCAAAGAAAAACTCTTTTTTAGCGGAGAAGTTCTCGTTGCAAGCACAAAAGTAAACGGAGAGTTCTACTTGAAATTCACCATTTTCAATCCGATTACAACCCTAAATGACATTAAAAAAATACTTAACCTCATAAAACAAAATGGAAATGAATACCACAGACTTAACTAATTTTCGCCAACTGGCAGAACAGGTAAATTTTAAATCCCTGCTCAATTGTTATTGCAGAGAATTCAGTAATTGGAGCCATTACGAAGGTATTCCCAAATACGATCAAACCCTTGCTGATTTCATGCAAACCATCGATCATAGCTCTTTTTTAAGGTTTGATTTTACAACTATTGGTCAGGAAGTTTTTGCGCCTTTGACTTACTTTTCAGAAAGTGGCGTACATTCTTTCAGCTTTCCGGTTGTTTCAAGAAATATCGCTACAGATGAATTCAGGGAAATAAATCCTATGGAATTTACACAACTTGTCAGCGAATTTGCTAAAACGGATTATCCTGATTTAGACGCAGTTCCTACGCAAAAACGTATGGAAAACAGTATCGATAATCTGGCTTTATATCTGGAACATTATAAAAACAGCAATCAAAAAGCCAATGATCCTGAACAAAGTTTTATACAATCTGAGCAATCTTTGATTTTAGGACATAGCGTTCATCCTTTGCCAAAAAGCCGTGAAGGTTTTACGAAAGAAGAATTGCTTCAATATTCTCCTGAAACGTCCGGAAAATTTCCGTTACATTTTTTCCTTGTTCATCCTGAAAATGTAATCGAAAAAAGTGCCGGAGATTATTTAATAACGGATTATCTAAGAGACGAAATTTCAAAATATGCCGATGAAAATGCGAAAGAATTACTGGTTTTTTACACTAATTATAAAGTAGTTCCAACGCATCCGTGGGAAGCAAATTATTTACTGGAAGAGACAGAAGTTAAAGAAATGCTATCCAAACAGCTTCTTTTTAGTCTGGGGCAATTTGGACCTTCTTATACTGCAACTTCATCTGTAAGAACGGTTTATAATGCCGAAAGTGAATGGATGTACAAATTCTCTTTACATGTAAAAATCACTAATTCATTTCGTGTCAATTATCTGCATGAATTAAATCGTGGTTATGATGCCGCACAACTCATGAAAACCGACTGGGGAAAAGGAATCCAGAAAGATTATCCTCAAATTGAGCTTATTACAGATCCTGCTTTTATCGCCGTCACTTATAATGACAAAGTTATTGACGGTTTCAGCACAAGCATTCGTCAAAATCCTTTTCACGGAGCTAATGCCAAGAAAAATGTTTCAATGGTCGCTTCACTTTGTCAGGATGGCGTTTTGGGTGAATCGCCAAGAATGCTGAATCTAATCAATGAAGCTGCTAAAAAACAAGATGCATCTGTAACCGAAACGGCGCTTTCATGGTTCAAACAATATCTGAATATTACGATAACGCCTTTGGTTGGTATTTTTAATAAATACGGATTCGGATCTGAGTTTCATCAGCAGAATATGCTTGTTGAATTTGATGAGAATCTGTTCCCTTCAAAACTATATTTTAGAGACAATCAGGGTTATTTTTTCCGTCAAGGAAAAGTCGAAGAACTGGAAAAACTGATTCCAGATTTCGGAAAAGAAAGCAGATCTTTTATTGCAGAAAGTAGAATTATTGATTTCTGGGGATATTATCTTTTAGTAAATCACTTGTTTGGAGTTGTAAATACTTTAGGCAAAAATAAACTCGCTGACGAAACCGTACTTCTTAATTTAATCTACGAAGCCTTAAAAAAAGAAGAAGATTTAGATACAACCGGTTTGGTGGCGCACTTCACAAATAGTGTCAAATTAGTTGTAAAAGGAAACTTATTGACGAGTTTAAATAATATGGATGAAGCCAGCGCGCCAAGAACAAATCCTGCGGTTTACAAGACTTTTCCAAATCCTTTGAACAAACACTTTTTCTCTAAAAAACTGATTAATCCAAAAGAAAATACTACCGTTTTCAGTCGCTTTTTTGAGAAGGAAAACGTCACAATCACTTTGCGTCCCGTAGATATTGATAAGGATTTAGAAATGCTCCATGAATGGTTTCATCGTGAACATGCGCTGAAAATCTGGCAAATGAACTGGCCAATTCGCGAACTCGAAGCGTATTACAGAATGTTGATTCCCGGAGATCATTCGCATAGTTTTATTGGCGAAGCAAACGGCGTTCCTACATTTAATATCGAAGTATATTGGGCAAGCCGAGATATTGTTGGCAACTATTATGATGTTTTACCATCAGATTACGGAACGCATCAATTTATTGCGCCAATTGATCCTAAATTAAAATACGGTTCACCGTCAACACAATCTATGATGGATTTTGTTTTGGGAGAATCAAAAGTGGGTAAAATGGTTGGCGAAGGAGCTGTAGATTCAATTGCATCGATGATGAACAAAGCGCATGTAGGTTTCAAAATCGAGAAAGTAATCGAAATGCCCCATAAAAAAGCCAATCTGAATTTTTGTTACAGAGAATGGTATTGGGCAAAATTTCCTGCTGCCAAAGATTTTCAAAACAATACCGTTTCAGCACATCAGGTTTAATTCATAAAAAAACAAAAATGAGTACAGAAAAAATATATTCAGTAATCGGGATTGGGATTGGACCTTTCAATCTTGGACTTGCCGCACTTATCGAACCCGTTGAAGATTTATCAGCATTATTTTTTGACCAGTCAGAAAACTTTGACTGGCATCCGGGATTAATGTTGGATAATGCAACACTTCAGGTTCCGTTTTTAGGCGATTTAGTTACAATGGCGGACCCAACAAATAAGTACAGTTTTCTAAATTATATCAAACAAAGCGGACGTTTATACACTTTTTATATCCGTGAAAACTTCTTTATTTACAGGCGTGAATACAATGCCTATTGCAAATGGGTGGCTTCACAATTGCCAAATTGCAAATTCTCGCATAAAGTTGTTTCAATAGATCACGTCGATAATGTTTATAAAGTCATGGTTATCAACACTCAGACTTGTATAACATCAACTTATTATGCCAATAAAATTGTTTTGGGAACAGGAACTTCACCGCATATTCCGGATTTTATTGATCCTGAATTACCTAATTTAATTCACGCCTCAAAATACCTGAATTTCAAATCTCGTATTCCTAAAAATGCAGCTGTAACTGTAATTGGTTCCGGACAAAGTGCTGCCGAAGTTTTCCGCGATCTTCTTCCTGCAACTCAAAACGGATTACAGCTAAAATGGTTTACGCGTTCCTCTCACTTTTTCCCTTTGGACAATAAATCAAAACTGACGCTGGAATTGACTTCTCCGGAATATGTAGATCATTTTCATAGTTTATCCGAAGAAAAAAGAAAACATCTTTTAGCCAGACAACACGGACTTTACAAAGGAATTGATCAGGAATTAATCAACGAAATTTTCGATAGTTTATACCAAATGAGTTTAGAAGATACGTCGCTAAATGTTGAATTACGTTCGAATATGCGACTGACCTCGGTCAATGAAGAAGCTGACGGAACTTATAATCTGGATTTTATTCACACCGAACTCGATCAGCCATTTGAAGATCAAAGCGATTATGTGATTCTTGCAACAGGTTATAAATACAAAGAACCCGCAATTTTATCCGGAATTGAAAGCAAAATCAATCGTCTGGAAAATGGTTTATTTAATGTGAATCGCAATTATACAATCGACAAAAACGGAACGGATATTTTTGTTCAAAATGCTGAATTACACACACACGGACTTTCAACTCCGGATTTAGGAATGGGCGCTTACAGAAATTCCTGCATCATTAACCAACTTGCAAATCGTGAAGTGTATAAGGTCGAAAAACGAATTGCATTCCAGCAATTTGGTGTCCAAAAAGCAACTTCAGAATTGTCTGCAAATAATGTTCTGGAATTAATAAATGAGTAACCCAGATTAGTGTAATTCCTAAAATTTTATTTAACACATTGTTCCGAAGCGCAACGTTATTAAGTTAAGTTTTGAATTCCCTCCAGCTTTAGCTGGAGTTTATTATAAAATCAATTAAAATGGCTTTAGCCAAAATACGTTATTTGGCTAAAGCTATATTATTGACGCATTAATTACCTCCAGCTAAAGCTGGAGGCTATTCAATAAACTAAACAAGCAATTAAAATAATTAGAAAAAAAACAACTAGAATGATAACCCCAGAAAACACATTCAAAGACGCACAACATCTCAACGCGGTCACTTGGGATCAGGTAAATCGAAATTTACTTGCCAAAAGTATTGCCGAATTAATGCGCGAAGATGTGGCAAAACCACAAATTATCAGCAAAGACGAAGATGGACTTACCCACTTTATCTTAGACACTGACAAAGAGAATATTTATTACAGTTTTTCGGCTTATCCGAGGTTTCTTAACTATTGGCATATTGTAAAAGAGAGCATTTATAAAATCGAAAACGAAGTAAAATCAGATCGTATCGATGTACCGAATTTCTTTATTGAACTTCAGGAAACTTTTGGAATCAACTCTTTTACGCTTGCACATTATGTTGAGGAATTGCTGCATACTTTATATGCTGATGCTTTTATTCATTCAAAACGCCGTTTGTCGGCTTCAAAATTGGCCGATGCTGATTTTCAAACTATAGAACATAGCTTGGATGGTCATCCGTGGGTAATTGTAAATAAAGGACGAATTGGTTTCGACTCAGAAGATTATGAAAATTACACACCTGAATCCGGACAAAAAACACGTTTGGTTTGGGTAGCCGCTCATAAAAACAGAGCCACTTTGCGTTTACAAAGTGATATGAATGAGCAGACTTTTTATGAAAATGAAATTGGTGCTGAAAAATTATCGGAACTTAAAAACAAACTAAGTCAGTTAAAAGTAAATCCGGCTGATTACATTTTTATTCCCGTGCATTTATGGCAATGGCAAAATAAACTTGTCATGCAATTTGCCAATGATATTGCCTCTAAAAATCTGATTCCGTTAGAATTAACCGAAGACATTTACAGTCCGCAACAAAGTATTCGCACTTTTTTCAATCAGAGTAAACCTGATAAACATTACGTAAAAACGTCAATGTCTATTTTGAATACAAGTCATATTCGAGGTTTGTGTCCCAAACAATTATCGATTGCACCGCGTTTGACCGAATATATTAAGGACATTTTAAAAAAAGATCAACATTTGCAAAATATGGGCGTTGTGCTTTTGGGCGAAATGGTTTCGGTTTCCTACACACATCCAAATTATAGCAAAATTGAAAATTCTCCTTATCAATACAATGAATATTTAGGCGCAATGTGGCGCGAAAGTCCGGTTAATTTTCTAAAACACGGCGAAAATCTAATGACAATGGCGGCTTTACTTTATGTTGACGATCATGGAAAAAGCCTTGTTGAAGAATTGATTGAAAAATCAGGACTTTCGACAGAACAATGGTTAAAAGCATATATGACCGCGTATTTAAAACCGGTGCTTCAAATTTATTACCAGCATTCATTATGCATTGATCCGCACGGGCAAAATGTGATTTTAATTTTAAAGAATTATGTTCCAACCCGAATCGCTTTGCAGGATTTTGTGGGAGATATTTTAATTAATGAAGAAGGAAAGAAAAAGCTTCCACAGGAATTTATTGACAATATGTTTAATACTTCTCCAAATCCTGAAAATGCGCCATTAACAATTCTTATCGCTGTTTTTGATGCATTTTTCAGATATCTGAGCGACGTATTAATTACAACCGCTGATTATTCTGAAACTTCATTCTGGAATTGTGTTCACGATATTATTATAGAATTTCAGCACGAACATCCGGAATTACAAGATTTGTTTGATAAATACAATTTATTCATTCCTGAGTTTAAACGCCTTATTTTCAATAGCCGACGTTTATATAATGGTTATGAAGAAACGGTTGGATTTCCACACATGAAAAAAAGTGGTTTTATTCCAAATCCGCTACATCAATTGATTCATGAAGAAGTATTAACCGTAAAAGAAAACTAATGAAAGAAGCAATTTTAAAAACACGCTCTTTCTTTGGTCTTTTAAGGCGTTCGCTTGCCGGAACCGAAAGTAATTTCACATCAGGAAGCATCAATAAAACCATTATTTTATTGTCGGTTCCAATGGTTGCCGAGCTTTTAATGGAATCTTTATTTGTGTGTTCAAACCTGTTTTTTGTCAGCAGATTAGGCACAAACGCTATTTCTATTGCCGGAGCAACAACAACTTTTATCACCTTTTGTTATTCGGTTTCCATAGGACTTGGAATTGCAGCATCGGCGATGATTTCAAGAAGAATTGGTGAGAAAAAATTCAAAGCCGCCGGACAAACCGCAATGCAGGTTATTTATATCACAACGCCCATTGCTGCAATAATAAGTATTGTCTGCGCAATCTGGACCACTGATATTATGAGCGCAATGGGACTTTCGACAGCAATGGTTCAGGAAGGAACAACATACGGAATCGTGATGTTTGCCTCAAGCGGATTCCTGATTCTGCGCATCGTAATCAACGGAATATTTCGTGGTGCCGGAGATGCTTCAACCGCAATGAGAATCCTTTGGCTTTCAAACGCAATCAATATTATTTTGTGTCCTGTATTTATTTACGGCTGGGGTCCAATTCCTGCTTACGGTTTACTTGGCGTGGGATTAGCAACCTTAATTGCCAGAGTTATTGGTGTACTTTATCAGGCTTATTATCTCGTGAGAGGTAAAAATGTAATGAAAATTGGAAAGGCACAATTATTACTCAATCTGGCAATTCTTAAAAGAGTTTTGAAACTGGCATTTGGCGGAACGGTTCAATTTATTATTCCCGCTTCAAGTTGGGTATTTATGATTAAGATCATGTCTCACTTTGGACCCAATGCATTGGCAGGATATATTTTAGCGCAAAGAGTAACGTCGATCGCAACAATGCCAGCTTGGGGACTTGGAAACGCAGCCGGAATATTAACGGGACAAAATCTTGGAGCAAAACAACCTGAACGAGCCGAGAAATCGGTTTGGAGAGCCGGAATGTTAAACATGGGATTTCTGGTGATTATCGGAATCTGCTGGATTTTCCTCGCCGTTCCGGTTGTAAAAATCTTTACGGATATTCCAGAAGTTATATCGTTTAGTACGAGATACATACATTTTATCTCTATGGCTTATATTCTTTTGGGATATACAATGGTGATTTCAAGAGCGCTCAACGCAGCCGGCGAAGTCAAAGTAGTAACCTGGCTTTATATTTTAATGTTTTATATCGTCCAGATTCCACTCGCCTATGCGTTAGGAATTTCTTTAGAATTTGGATCAAATGGTGTTTTTACCGCGATTCTTCTTTCAGAAATTGTATTGGCGGTTGCCTGTATAATTGTCTTCCGTAAAGGAAAATGGAAACATACTAAGGTTTGATATTAAGGATTAAAAAGGATTTTTGTTTCACGCAGATTTAGCAGATTATAGCAGATTTAATTCGATATAATAATCCGCGCATATCTGCTTAAATCATTTTAAAATCTGCGAGAAACAATTCGCATACAGAAAAATATATTAGAAAATATTTCACGCAGATTTAGCAGATGATAGCAGATTTAATTCGATATAATAATCTGCAAATATCTGCTTAAATCATTTTAAAATCTGCGTAAAAAATTAGCATACAGAAACATGAATTAAAAAATCCTTCAGGCAGATTTATATTTAATTCCAAAAATAATCCGCGCATATCTGCTTAAATCTTTTTAAAATCTGCGTGAAAAAAAATTAGCAAAGTATACTAAAATAACAATTTAAATAATAGAAAATGAGTACAATAGAACAATTACACGGAGTATTTGCAAGAGCTTTTGAAATTCCTGTTGAAGCAGTAAACGACGAATTAGAATATCAGGCTATTGCCGAATGGGATTCTATGAGCCATTTAGTTTTGGTTGAAGAACTGGAAAGCACCTATAATATCTCTATAGAAATGGAAGATATTCTGGAAATGGGAAGCGTAACAAAAATAAAAGATATCCTAAAAAAATACGGATTCGAAATTAATTAGAATAACCCGTTAGATGTAATTATTATTAACACATAGAAAACAAAGTTTTTAAAATAGTCGTTTATGCGAAAGAAATTCATTTCATTTTTAAACTCTTTTTTTAGAATAAAATCTATGTTTCTATGTGTTAAATAATTTTAAGCACTTACAATTAACAGATTAAACCAAACCTTAACTATGGAATTATACGATTTAATCAGAAAAAATGAAAAACTGACCTTTACAGATTCCTCGACAGGAGTTTCAAAAACAATGGCAGAAATGCATCAGTCCTTAGAAATTGAAAACCTGCGTTCTGTAGTTTTTATATACAACGACAATCAGTTGCCGGCAATTGAAACATTGCTGAATTTTTATCAAAGCAGGTTCACAATTGCTTTATTAGGAATGGGATTATTAGAGGATTTCAAGGAAAATTTAGAACAAAAATATACTCCTTATTATATCTATGATCCTTCGCGAACTGAAATTGAAGGTTATGTTGCAGTAAATGCCTCAGAAACGATAGTATTGTTTAAACGAAATGTCAATTTAATTTATCCGATACATGCCAAAACCAAGCTTTTATTAAGCACTTCCGGAACTACGGGTTCGCCAAAATTCGTCAGACTTTCTGATGAAAATCTGGTTCAGAATGCAAAGTCGATTATGGAATATATGCCGATTAAATCTGATGATGTTGTGCCGCTAAATGTGCCTATTAATTTTGTTTACGGCTTATCGATTTTTACGACAAATTGCATAAAAGCAAACCAAATTGTTTGTACGGATAAAGATGCTTTTCAGAAGGAGTTTTGGGCAGATTTTAAAAAATACGGCTATTCTACTTTAGGCGGAGTTCCTTATTTTTATGAAATGTTGTACAGTATTGGATTCTTCAAAAAAGATCATCTTTCCTTAAGATATCTTACTCATACAGGCGGAATGCTGAATCATAAATTAATCGAAGCCATTTCAGATTTCAGCGAGAAATTCAATAAACAATTCTTCGCTCAATATGGTCAAACCGAAGCTTGCGGACGAATGGCTTATCTGCCTCCAAGAGATCTTTTGAGAAAAGGAACATCAATTGGCTTACCCATCAAAAACGGAAATTTTGAAATCGATAATGAAACGGATGAACTTATTTATATTGGTCCAAATGTTTTTGGCGGTTATGCCAATATTAGAGCCGATCTTCAGTTTTTCGAACAAGAGGAAAAACTCCATACAGGCGATAAAGCCCGAATAGATGATGAAGGTTACTATTATATTGTAGGCAGAATAAAACGAATTGTAAAACTATTTGGGGTCCGACTTAATCTTGATGAAACCGAACTGCTTTTGAAAGATGCTTTGGGCGGACAAACTTTTATTTGTCTAGGAATAAACGACAAACATTTAGCCGTTATGTACACAGACGAAAGTTTAAACAAAGAGCCAATTCTAAAAGTCCTGAAAGCAAAACTGAATCTTCATGCAAATTCCTTAAAAGTAATGCATATAGAAAATGTGCCGCTTACACCAAACGGAAAAGTAAATTATCCGCTGCTTAAGGAATCTCTTGAGTTGGAAAGTTACGTTTAGGTTTTTTAGTTCCGGTTTTCAGTTTTCAGTCTCAATATGCAAGAATACTGAGACTGAAAACTGAAAACTTTTTTTCATTCACATTCATTTTCTGAATTGCCTCCAGCTTTAGCTGGAGGTATATGATTGATTAATAAATATGGCTTTAGCCGAAATTGCAACGTATTTTGGCTAAAGC
>NZ_JAYSPC010000086.1:0-12271 GCF_043722275.1 Flavobacterium sp.
TTAAATATGCGTTTTATACCTCGACATATTACCTTTTTACCTCTAATTCTCAGCGCCATATTATATGGTCAGGTTCCGCAGGACAAATTAAAAGCGAAACTGGAAATAGAAAAAATTGAAGGCAATGTAAAAATCACGGGAACTGCTGAAAACCTTACCGATGTTATCAGAAGTGCCTCCTACAAAATGTCTGTTATAAAAAACAATAATAAAAGTAATAATCAATCTAATAATGACCAAGTTGGTGTTTTTACCCTCCAGCCAAACGAACTGCAAAAATTATCAACTTCTCAAATTAATGTTTCAGAAGATGATGAGGTAATCGTTTTATTATTGTTTTATGATGAAGACAAACAAATAATAGCGAAAGATCGTGTGGTTTTGGGTGAAGAAAAAAAAAAGATGTGATAATACTTCCTGCTGACGGATTCGTTTTAAGAGGAATTATTACAGATGACACCAAAACAAAAATTGGTAAAGATTTTTATGATCGATATTATTACAAATACAATGATATTGGAATAAATGCTGAAAAGATAGTAACAATAGGTGAAGAATATAGTTTTGCACGCAATACAGCCATAACAATAACCATAGACAATGAGGTTATTTATGAGTTTTTAGCCAGACCGGACGACGAATTTCTGGACGCGGTTGCAGAGGAATCTGTTAATGCCACCTTCACTTATTTTAAAGAAAAAGAAAAACAGCGAAAATATTTCACTCAGTATTAATTTTATTATTAACGACATGAAATTTATTTTAACCCTAGCAATCCTGCTACTCATTTCTCCATTTATAAACGCTCAGGCTTTGGTTTATAAACCCGTTAATCCGGCTTTTGGTGGAGATACTTTTAATTATCAATGGTTATTGAGCAGTGCCGAAGCTCAAAATAAGCAAAAAGATAAAACAGCCGTAACAAAAGAACAAACTGATTTAGAACGATTTAAAGCCAATTTAAATTCGCAGTTATTAAGTCAGATTTCCAGTTCTCTCTACAAACAACAATTTGGTACAGATGGTATTAAGGAAGGTTCCTATACTTTCGGGAGCTATTCGGTTGATGTTTATCCATCAGCAGACGGACTCACACTCAATATTTTAGATACCAATACAGGAGAACAAACTCAAGTAATTATCCCAAATAAATAACATGAGATTACATCACTACCTATTAATTTTATTCGGATTTCTTTTTTCGGGCTGCGGCGCTTATTACAATCAGCCAACCGGAGTCGAAAAAGCAATTATAGGAGAAGGTACTCCTGCTACTTCATTACTAAAAGATTTGCCAAAACCAAAAGAACCAGTTATCGTAGGAGTCTATAAATTCAGGGACCAAACCGGGCAATATAAACCTCAGGAAAACGGAAGCAGTTTTAGCACCGCCGTGACTCAGGGCGCAACATCTATCCTGATAAAAGCGCTTGAAGATTCTAAGTGGTTTGTACCCATCGAGCGTGAAAATATTGGCAACTTACTTCAGGAACGAAACCTCATTCGGGCAACGCGTCAGGAATATGTAAAAAATGCCAATCCTAACGAACCACAATTAACACCTTTATTATATGCCGGAGTTTTGTTAGAAGGCGGAATAGTTTCCTATGATTCTAATATAATTACCGGAGGTTTTGGAGCAAGATATTTTGGCGCAGGAGCTTCTGTAAAATACCGTCAGGACCGCGTTACGGTATATTTGAGAATGATTTCAACATCAAACGGAAAAATTCTAAAATCGGTTTATATCTCTAAAACCATTTTGTCGCAGGCAATTGACGAAAGTTTGTTCCGATATGTAAATTTTAAAAGATTATTAGAAGTCGAAACTGGATATACTACAAACGAGCCAGTACATATGGCAGTAACCGAAGCCATCGAAAAAGCAGTTGAATCTTTAATTTTAGAAGGAATAAAAGACAATATCTGGGAAGCCGATGCGCCAAAAGATCAGGTTGATAATTTAATAAAAGCATACAATAAAGAAAGTGACGCAGCAGAAGCAACCGCACTTTATGGAAGAGTGCTGGAAAATAGAAGAAGCAAATTTGCAATCGAAATTTCCGGCGGAGCAACCTTAATGGATGGAGATTATCAAGATCCGTTATTAAGACCTTTTGGTCGGGGAGCTTTAAAGTTTTTTATAACACCCGGTTTTAATGTCAGCGCATCGACAAATGTGGTCAATCTCGCCAATAAAAATTTACTCGACGTAGGTTATATCACTTACGATCTTAATATTGAATGGCTTTTACTCCCAAAAGATCGTTTTACACCTTATTTATATGGAGGCGGAGGATATGCGACAAATAAAAAATTCGAAAATGGATCCAGTAAAATTCAGTACGGTTTAGGACTCGAATATCTGGTATCTGATAAAATTGGAATCAAATTATTTGCGGAGCAAAATATCAATTTCAGTGATAATGTCGATTATATAAAAGCAGGAACACGAGATGATTATTATTACAAATTCGGGTTAGGACTTATCTATTATTTCGCCCAAAAGAAAAAATAAAAGGAATTGGCAAAGCCGAAATTTTGAAAATATAACGATGAGTTTAAAATTTAAACAAATAGATAATGAAGTATTTATATAAAATAACCAGCATACTTTTTTTATTGTTTTTGGTTTCCTGCAGTGAAGAAAAACTAGGAGAAAATTCCTTTGGTACCGTTACCGGAAGAGTCGTCAATGCAGATACTTTTGAACCAATGGAAAATGTAAAAATACTTTCCAGCCCAACAACAAGCACCGTTTTTACAGATGTTGACGGTAAATTTACTGTTTCGAACGTAAAAGTGGGCGAATACTCTTTTCAGGCGCAAAAAGACGGTTTTGTAGCAAAATTTGAAGCCACAACAGTAACCGTAAACAATACATCCGAAGTTGTTTTTGAACTTAAAAAAGCAACGGCAAATAATAAACCGCCAACAATTCCTGTATTAGTAAGTCCCGTTGATAACAGCACCGCTCAGGCAATATCCTTAGACCTGACCTGGACAGATACAGATCCGGATAATGACGAGCTGATTTTTAAACTAACCCTTAGAAACGCGACCAATAGCGACGTAAAAATATATGATGTTATAAAAGAGAAAAAACTAACATTAACAGACTTAATATATAACACAAAATACTATTGGCAAATTGAAGTTACAGATGGAGTAAATACACCGGTTTTAAGCACTATAAGTACATTTACAACACTTGCATTTCCTGCTACGAGATTTTTATTTGTAAAAAACATCAACGATAATAATGTGATTTTTACTGCTGATGATGCCGGAAAACAATATCAATTAACCCCTTCAGATAAAAATTATTGGCGTCCGCGAAGAAACAACCAAGCCAAGAAAATAGCCTTTATAGGAACAAGCGGTTCTCAAAATGATCTTTATACCATGAATTATGACGGAACGGGAGTAAAACGAATAACAAGTTCAGTCCCAATTGCCGGATTTAATTCAGATTATGTAGGGTATTCCTGGAATGCTTCAGGAAGCGAATTTATTTACCCTAATTTTGATAAACTCTACAAAATTAGCAGCGACGGAAGCGGTTTAACCAAAATATTCCAAACACCAAATGGCAAATTCATATCCGAATGTGACTGGAGCGCTGATGGAACTAAAATAGCATTAAAAGTAAATGATGCAAATGGTTATAATGTTGAGGTTTATGTAATTAATCCCTCCGGAGTAGTCACAACAACAATACTTTCAGGGCAAAATGGAGCAGTTGGCGGATTAAATTTTTCGATTACCGGACAAAAATTAGTATATACAAAAGACCTTTCCGGATTTGAAAATTTAAATTACCGACAGTTAGATTCGAGAATTTTCGAATACAGTTTTGCATCGGGATTATCAACGCAAATCATTACCGAGAAAATTTCAGGAACAAATGATCTCGATGTGCGATATTCTCCTAATGAATCCGAATTAATTTTCACCAATACCTCAAATGACGGTATTTCGATAAAAAACACCGTAAAAACAACCATCGGAGTAACCAATTCCAGAACAGTATTATTTTCAGGAACCGCAATGTCCGATTGGGAATAACATTAGAAACCGAATTTTTTAAACCAATTTTTACTCAGGAAATTCGGCAGTGCTACAAAACCTGCCGAATTTTTTTGTGCATCAAATATTCTAATTTTAAATAGTATAACCCCAAGAATTAAAAAAAGGGATTATCTTTGCACCACATCAACACAAACTAAGTTTCATGAATTCAGATTCTAGCAAAAGGTACGAACAAAGAGGTGTTTCGGCATCAAAAGAAGACGTACACAACGCCATAAAAAATATCGATAAAGGTTTATTTCCTCAAGCATTTTGTAAAATCGTTCCGGATTACCTTACCCAAGATGAGGAATATTGCTTAATCATGCACGCCGATGGAGCAGGTACAAAATCGTCTCTGGCGTATATGTATTGGAAAGAAACCGGAGATATTTCAGTTTGGAAAGGAATTGCACAAGATGCTTTAATCATGAATATCGACGATTTATTATGCGTTGGCGCAACAGATAATATCCTGCTTTCATCTACAATTGGTAGAAATAAAAACCTAATTCCAGCTGAGGTAATTTCGGCAATCATCAACGGAACCGAAGAATTAATCAACGAATTAAAAACTTTTGGCGTAACCATTCATTCAACAGGCGGTGAAACTGCTGATGTTGGCGATGTTGTTCGTACCATAATTGTAGATTCTACCGTAACTGCCCGTATAAAACGCAGCGATGTTGTAGACAATGCAAACATAAAAGCCGGAGATGTAATTGTAGGTTTGACTTCTTTTGGGCAGGCAACTTACGAAAAAAGTTATAATGGCGGAATGGGAAGTAACGGATTAACATCTGCACGTCATGATGTTTTCGGAAAATATTTAGCTAAAAAATACCCTGAAAGTTACGATGCACTTGTTCCCGAAGAATTAATTTATTCAGGTCAGGTAAATTTAACTGATGAGGTTGAAAACAGCCCCATAAACGCAGGTCAGTTAGTGCTTTCTCCAACAAGAACCTACGCGCCAATTATCAAGAAAATTTTAGACACCTATACGCCAAACGAAATTCACGGAATGGTGCATTGCAGCGGAGGAGCGCAAACTAAAATTTTACATTTCGTACAAAATTTACACATTATAAAAGACAATTTATTTCCGGTTCCGCCATTGTTCAGGTTAATTCAGGAACAATCAAAAACCAGCTGGAAAGAAATGTATCAGGTTTTCAATTGCGGTCACCGTATGGAAATTTATGTTCCTGAAAATATTGCACAAGACATTATTGCGATTTCAAAATCGTTCAACGTCGATGCCCAAATCGTAGGTAGAGTAGAAGCAGCCGATGCTAAAAAACTCACAATTACCAGCGAATACGGAACATTCGAATATTAGTTTTTTTTAAAGGTGCTAAGGTTCTGAGTTACTAAGTAACTAAGCAAAATTTATTCACAACGTAATATGTAGAGGCGCACAGCAGTGCGTCTCCCGCAACGTTGATAAAACTGAGCGGAATCCAAATTTCAAGCTGAAAGAATTTAATTGTCAGACTAAGCAAATTCAAATGTCAGGCTGAGCGGAGTCAAATGTCAGACTAAGGAAAATTCAATTGTCAGGCTGAGCGGAGTCAAATGTCAGACTAAGGAAAATTCAATTGTCAGGCTGAGCGGAGTCGAAGCCCCACGTTCCAATTTTCCAGTCTTCAATTTCATTAAGCTGAAGAATAATTACGTTATACAAATAATAACCATTAGCTTTTTCAGGAGCTAATCCCGCTATCCGTTACAATCTTTTATTTTTTAAAGAAAAAAACAAAAGGATTTTCACTACTATCGGGGCTAAAAAACACCAGGCTATGTACGAATTACTTTTTTGGAAATATTTAGAAGAAGTTTACCTAAACCACCATGAAGTTTACGAATCTCTTATAGAAAAAGAAACAGTTGAAGGTCTTGAAACACTTCCGGTTGAGGTAATCATGAACCGAATCGCTTCGGTATTCTCTAAATGGGAAAAAGTCGACGAAAACAGCTGGCAAAATACTTCCGGAAAAGGAGCATTTCAAGTAATTTTAACGCCACAAAGCATCAAAATTGACTGCTACGGAACCGAAGGTAAAACTATGGATAAACTAGTTGCGCTGATGGAAGAATTTAAATGTCCTTTATACGATCCTCAAATTCCGGAACGCTATGATGAAATGAGTGAATAGATATTTTAGATTGATAACTTTGTGAATCTTCGCGTGATCTTCGTGAATCTTTGCGAAATAATTATACTACAAAGTTGCACAAAGATTCACAGAGATTCTCAAAAAAGTATAGTTCCTACGGGCAATGTCATTAAGTTAAGCTTTTGAAAAAATAAAATTAATCTCGCAAAGGCGCTAAGACGCAAAGTTTAAACACAATATTGTCATTTCGACGAAGGAGAAATCTCCGCTAGAAGCTCGACAAAGATTGGATTTGCATTGCGGAGTTACTTACGGAGATTTCTCCTTCGTCGAAATGACAAATCTTTGCGATTTTGCGACAGATTTATTGGGAAAACATTGTGGATTTTCGTTAACTTAATGACATTGCCCGTAGGGACTACACATTGAATCACAAAATAAATCATTGAAATCACTTTAATCTGTGGCAAAAAAATAAAAAAAACATGAATGCAAATTTCAATTTCTCTGACAATATTATTTTAGAAGACGACTTAGTTCTATTACGCCCGCTACAAGAATCAGATGTCGATAACTTATTAGAAATCTCCATCAACGAACCAGAAACCTGGAAATATTCATTAGTTGGTGCTGACGGAAAAGAAAATTTGATCAAATACATTCAGTCGGCAATAAAAAATAGAGAAGATAAAAGAGAATTCCCGTTTATAGTTTTCGATAAAAAGTCACAAAAATACGCAGGTTCAACACGTTTTTACGATATGCAGCTTGATTACAAAACCTTGCAATTAGGCTATACATGGTACGGTTCCGCTTTTAGAGGAACCGGACTCAACAAACATTGCAAATACTTATTACTGCAATTTGCCTTCGAAACCCTAGAAATGGAACGCGTAGAATTTCGTGCCGATAACAATAATGAACGCAGTATTGCCGCTATGAAAAGTATTGGCTGCAAAGTCGAAGGCGTTTTACGAAGCCATATGCCAACAGTGAATAAAGAAACACGTCGCGATTCAATTGTTTTAAGCATATTAAAAAATGAATGGTTCAACGAAGTAAAAGAAAACCTAAAGCAAAAACTTTAAAAAGAGCCATGTGCTCAACCATATTGTGGAGATGCCCCAAAACTTCGGCACTAATCCAATTTAGAAAACAAAAAACGCTTTAAAAAAAGCCCAGGCTCGACTAATATTATAGACTGTCCCGAAACTTCGGGATTCATCAAGTTTAGAAAAAATAAAGAAAGATTAAAAAAAGCCACAGGCTCGACCAAATATTGTAGGGCTGGATTTTAATCCAGTTTCCATAAAGAGAATAGGCCATTTCAATTTGAAATTGAATTTTGTCATTGATTTTTGATATTGCGAGAATTGGAATTTGGAATTTTAAAAATTGGAATTTAAAGTTATCTACCCATCTTTTAATAACAAATCTTGTTCTTTTCTAATTTTTACAACCAAACTATCAATATAACTTTTTATTTTCTGCGGTAAAGAATTCCAAGTTGCATCTTTTTTAAAACTTCTGCAAATATCTAAATCACATTCAACGGCACGAATTGCGTATTTTTTGTTTTTATAAACCGTAATAATTTTTACGCGTCTTATTTCATCATTTTCATTTCTTGTTCCATAAACAATTACAGGATCGATATAACCATCGCCGTCAAGATCTTTTGTGCTGCAATATTTTGTCCAGAACCAGATATTTGTTTCCTTCGGTTCATTATCTTCTAATAAATCATTAATTCTCCATTTTTCAAGAAAACCGCCATGATCCGCCATTGTACAAATAGCCTGAATTTTAGTATTTAAAGTATCTTTTTTAGAAATATTTTTTTGGTTTTCGCATAAAAGCAAATTATAAACGCCGCTTTTATCGGCACATTCAAATGCTTTATAAATAGAAAAATCCGAAACCTCGTTTAATTCCCGTTCCGTTATTTCTTCCTTTGTAAGTCTATAACTTTCTATCTTTTGTGAAAAACTAATTGTAGAATAAGAAAGTACAAGCAATAAAATAAAATTCTTCATATGTGCAAAGTGGCATTTTTATAAATCAAAGATATTTAAAACCTTTTAACGTCAAAGGAATTTATATTTTTTAAAGAGCATATTTTGTTGTATTTTTCTAACCTAAAAGTATTGGTAAATCGTTTTAGTAAATATCCTATACTCTTTTGAAACAAAGAATAATGATTAAAAAAATATCTAATGAATAGAATAAATTGTAAAAATTTCCTTTTTGGATTATCATTTTTAGTACTTGGCAGTTCAGCAAATGCTCAGAAAAAGACAATTGAAAATCGAAATCTGATTCAGTATGTAGACCCAATGATTGGTACAGCCAAAATGGGACATACTTATCCCGGAGCAACAGTTCCGTTTGGGAGCGTACAATTAAGTCCGGAAACCGATACAATTGCTTACGGTTTAAACGGAAAATACAATGGAGATGTTTATAAATATTGTGCAGGATATCAATATGAAGACAAAACGATTGTAGGTTTTAGCCACACGCATTTTAGCGGAACCGGACATTCTGATTTAGGAGATTTTCTAATTATGCCAACAACCGGAAAATTACAATTGAATCCCGGAGTTGCATCAAAACCATTATCAGGTTATCGATCGGCGTTTTCTCATGCGACCGAAAAAGCAGAACCTGCATATTACAGCGTACTTCTGGAAGATCATAATATTAAAGCCGAATTGACAGCAACAACGCGAGTAGGAATGCATCAATATACGTTTCCAAAATCAAATGAAGCACATATTATTCTTGATTTGACCTCAGGAATTTACAATTATGATAAAAAGAATGTTTGGACATTTGTGCGCGTAGAAAATGATACTTTAATTACAGGATATCGTCAGACAAATGGCTGGGCGAGAACCAGAACCGTTTATTTTGCCATGTCTTTTAGTAAACCAATTAAAAGTTACGGACAAGCGCCTCTTGAAAAAAGTGTTTACAAAGGTTTTTGGGGAAGATTTGATCAAACCAAAAATTTTCCGGAAATGGCAGGTCAAAACTTAAAATTGTTTTTTGATTTTAATACCGAAGAAGGAGAGAAGATCAAAATCAAAATGGCTTTATCACCGGTAAGTTCGGCTGGAGCGCTTGAAAATATGAAGAAAGAAGTTCCGGGTTGGGATTTTGAAAAAGTAAAAAAACAAAGTCAGGAAATTTGGAATACCGAATTGAATAAAATTCAGATAGAAGCCATTCAGAAAGAAGATTTAGTTAATTTTTATACCTCAATGTATCATGCTTTTTTAGGTCCAACTGAATATATGGATTTAGATGGAAATTACAAAGGTCTTGATATGAATGTTCATAAAGCGGATAACTTTAAAAATTATACCAGTTATTCGTTGTGGGATACTTACAGGGCGTTGCATCCCTTATTTAATTTAGTCCAACCAGCGAGAAATTCAGATATGATTAGTTCGATGTTAGCGCATTCTGACCAAAGCGTACATAAAATGTTGCCAATCTGGTCGCATTATGCAAATGAAAATTGGTGTATGATTGGGTATCATTCGGTTTCTGTGATTGCCGATGCAATTGTAAAAGGCAATGGAAATTTTGATAAGGAAAAAGCGCTTCAGGCTTGTGTAAACACAGCAAAAGTGCCTTATTATGACGGATTGGAATATTATATGACTAAAGGTTATGTTCCGGAAGATAAAAACGGATCATCGGTTTCTAAAACTTTAGAATATGCTTATGATGATTGGGCAATCGCTCAGGCAGCTAAAAAATTAGGTGAAACTGATGTTTATAATGAATTTATCGAAAGATCTAAAAATTATAAAAACGTTTACGATGCTAAAACCGGTTTTATGCGTCCTAAATTAAATGACGGAACTTTCAAAAAAGAATTTGACCCGTTAGATACTCACGGACAAGGTTTTATTGAAGGGAATTCATGGAATTATAGTTTGTACGTTCCGCAAGATCCTGCTGAAATGATTAAAATGATGGGCGGAAATGAGAAATTCAACGTGAGATTAGATTCTTTATTCAGCATGCATTTACCGGATAAATATTTCGAAAATACCGAAGATATTACCAGAGAAGGAATTATTGGAAATTATGTTCACGGAAACGAACCTTCGCATCACGTCGTTTATTTGTACAACTGGACAAATTCGCCGTGGAAGGCACAAGATAAAATCAGAATGATCCTGAAAAAAATGTATAGAAATGGAGCTGACGGTTTAGGTGGAAATGACGATTTTGGACAAATGAGTGCGTGGTATATTTTTAGCAGTTTAGGATTTTATCCTGTTGCGCCAGGTTCTGATGAATATGCTTTGGGAAGTCCGTTAGTGAAAAAAGCAGTTTTCAATTTAGAAAACGGGAAGAATTTTGAAGTCGAAACCGTAAATCAATCTGATAAAAATGTGTTTGTGAGTAAGGTACTTTTAAACGGAAAGCAATTAGATAAACCTTTCTTAAAACATGCAGATGTTATTAATGGTGGAAAAATTACTTTTTATATGAGTAGTAAACCGAATAAGAAGAATTATCAGAATTAAAATTTAGCCCGCGGATTGTACGGATAGAGGGGAGTTATGACGTTTTTTTTTGAATGTCATTTAAGGTTTCGGTTATTTAGAAATTAGGAATGGTTTAGTTTGATATGAAAAATAAAATAAAAATAGAAGATATAGGATTTTGGATGGATGGTGGAACCATTACTTTAAAAATGAAAAAAGAAGATTCTATTTTTTATGAAGTTGAGTTGGTGCAGAAAGTAATTTTAGAAAAAAGTAGAGGAGAAATTGAATATAAGCTATTTCCCGGTAGTCTTATTTTAAATAATAAAGCAGTAGATATAAGGTCAGAATTAGAAAAAGAACTACTTTCAGAAATTAGAATTGCCGAATTTGGAACAAAAATAGCTGAAAAAGAAAGAGTTTCGCTAAAAAAAATAATTTCAGAAGCAATAGATTTTGTTGAATCTGAAGATTATATAACAATCGCTAAAAAAGTTGGGCGAATAAAATAATAATGTATAATTCGGAAGTTTGTTTTTAAGTTAGAATAATTGATAAAAAGTAAACAATATGGTTTAGTTTGCAAAAACTTCACGAAATTTGCGCTTTAAATAAAAAGTAAATATGAAAATAAATCTAAAATCAGGAATTGATAAATTGCTTTTCGGAATGAAGCAAAACGATGTAACGGCTGCTTTAGGAAAACCTGATAAAAATTATGTAGACGAAGATGAGAATGTAATTTTTGTATACAATTCACACAAAATCAGATTGACATTTTATCAGGAAGAAGACTTGAAATTAGGTTATTTAGTAGCATCAAGCAATGATTTAGAAGTTTCCGGATTCAAGTTAATCGGAAGAAAAATTGATGATGTAAAGAAAGATCTAGCAACAAAAGGAATCACAAAATTTACTCAGGAAACTTTTGATACTTTCGAAAATTATTTTAATGAAGACAATTGGTTTATTCTTCAAACTGAATTTGATGAAGTTGTGAAGTTTGAAATTGGGGCAATTATCAATGATAAAGACGAATTTGACTGGAAGTTTCCGGTTAAGAAATAAAGAAAACAAAGAATTACACAAACTATGTCATTTCGAGGAACGAGAAATCTCACTCGAAATTCCGTCATGTAAATCGCCAATCTTTGTAGAGTTACTCGTGTGATCCCTCGTTCCTCGGGATGACAACTAAAGAGTAATTTTGGTAAATTAAATCATAAAAAAAACCGACAATCACTTGTCGGTTTTTTTATATACACAATCTTGGCATCCCGAGGAACGAGGGATCTCTACAAGAAACTAACGCAAAGTTTTCCCTAAATTGGCGAGCTGCTTGCGGAGATCCCTTGTTCCCTGGGATGACAAAAATGCGCAGACCAATTTTGCACATAATCTTTGTCAGACTGAGCGGAGTCGAAGTCCCGCAAAGATTGGTGATTATGTTTGTAGAGTTTCTGTGCGATCCTTCTCCCGAAGCCTCGGGACGCTCAGGAGGACATAAAATGAGAGTAAATATTGTGTCTTAATTATTAGTGAGATTGCTTCGTTCCTCGCAAAGACAAT
>NZ_JAYSPC010000087.1:0-2303 GCF_043722275.1 Flavobacterium sp.
GAAAAGCCTGCCGGAAGCGATAGAACGATTGTTTCATTCGTATTGGCTAAAGCCAACTGGTGCTGGTACAACCGCTTATTTTGTAAAGGCAAAAAAGAAGGAGGGATTTTACCATATTCGGTAGCCAACTCGCTGGTTATATATGCTGCCGATGTTATTAAGAACATGGAGGTTTAATTTTTTCTTTTTCCTGTTTCAGAATGTCCTGAATTTCATTATATGAATATTTGAGAAACTCTGATGGCCTGATTGACTTATCATCAATATAAAATCCATCAAATCCGCACCAGGGCTTACCTACATACACTTCATCAAAAGGAACATCGTGTTTTCGTAACCAATCTATTATATTGGGTAAGGTATAAATATTTATTTTCCCGAGGTTAGACTCGTAAGTACGCATATTTCTACTGGAATTGATAACGATTTCAAATCCGTCTTCTTTATACTCTTTAAGCTTTGCAATAATTTCAGGAACAGGGCTACTGTTAATATAATCCCCTTTAATGGTTATGGAAACAGTATCATCCAGGTCTACAATTAGTCTTTTCATTTGTTACTTAATTATTGGTTTATCAACTTTATATTAACGCAATTTTTTAAAGAATGTTATACAGGGATTTCAGGCAAGTGTCTCATGCTATTGCATTGCGTTAAGTCTATTCTACTCCTTATTCTGTTCTTCTTCAGTTTCATATTCAGCTTGTTTTAAAAAATAGTGCAAGCCAAGAAATACCCCTGCAAATAACCCGAATTCAGCTTGCTGATAGTCGAATGATAATTCCCAGGAGATATAAAAAAAACGAAACGTAACCATCGTAATAAAATATGCTTTAAGTGTCGAATATAGAAAAAAAATAAACGGATCATGGTTATCCAGGTCTATTCCGTCCAAATTCTTTTTCGTACCACTTAGCAAAACAAAAAACTTTATATAATATAAAAACATTCCTATCACCCCAAATGCAGTAAGAGTGCCGATAAAAGGCATATCAACAAATCCAAACATTCCAAACGCCTGCATTCCTTTTATTTCAGTCAACCCTATCCCGGTCCAAAAATTATCAAAAAAAAGCTTCGTCATAATCGGGAACTGAAAGTCGAATCTTGTATCTGCCGAGCTATCTGTCGCATTGCCGGAAAAATATGCAACGGTATTGCTAAACAGGTTTTGAATCTCGGTGAGGTATTCCCCAAAAAAAATGCTCGATAGAAAAACTACCGATATTAAAAGAAAGAGGTATTTAAAAAGATTAAGTGCTTCTACATATTTCCTTATTAAAAAAAAGGAAAGAAACGCTCCCATAGTTACATAAAACATAGCTAACCTGTAAAAAGCTAGTATAAGTACAACATAAGAAAATATGCCTATTAATATAAGCAGATATTTGGACGTATTTTTTAACCTGGTAGACAATGCCGCTGCCGGGAGCAGGTAGCTAAAAAATATAATAAATTGCCTCAGGTCGTATCCTGCCAACCTATCAATATTAGCCCCAGTATCTCGGTCATAACTTTTTAACCTGAAAAGATCCAGATCCATTATCAATGATATGTAATAGACAGAGAGAAAAGCGGCCGCTACTAATGCAAATGACATCAAAAGCTTTTTAGGCTGTTTTAGGGTAAAATAATAGGCAGGTATGATCGTTAAAAACCCAATCATATACCCAATGTTACCCAAAATGGATTTAGCATTTAATTCAGCCTTATATCCAATATTTATCAAAAGCAGGTATAGCCCAAATATAAAACCCATAAAAATGAGGGTTTTAACCTTCTTATCATTAAATAATAAAAACAAAGATTTGCCGTCTTTAACAAAAACGATAAACATACAAGCAAGCGTTAGGAGTTTAGCCCAGTTATAACCAAAACAAGACATTACATCCACATGCATTACAATACAAAATACAAAACAATAAACAGGATTAAGAAAGAACAAACCTACAAGTAATGTTATAAATACCGCTAAAGGGATGCTGCCCGCAGAAGAACCCATTTTCATTGATATATAATTCAAAATAAACAACGAACCAAGCAATGCTACCAGTCCAAAAACAGGAATGGTTTCAGTATCCAGATCGTTATCTCCATTATATATTGACAAATGATTGTATTTTAAATCCTTGAAATATAGCGTTTATAATAAGGCGGCGGGCGGCAAAAAAATTACCAGGTAATCCACCTACTTAAAATAATCAATATACCAATCAATAAAATTATTTACGCCCTCTTGCACAGAAGTAGATGGGTTATAACCAAGGTCTGATTTTAAAGCACTCACGTCTGCATATGTTTTA
>NZ_JAYSPC010000088.1:0-7618 GCF_043722275.1 Flavobacterium sp.
CTTTGTATTGACATTGCAGGTTTCTGCCAGAAACTCCGTAGAAAGAAGCAATGGTATTACAATCATTTGGACTCGAATCTATTGATCTCTTTTAAAAAAGACGCAAACTCCTGAGTTACACGAGTTCCGTCTGCCACTAAATTCCAATCTCTAAACTTCACAATTTAAATCGTATAAATCCGTTTAAATCATTAAAATATGCGAGTGGTTAGACTTAATTTTATTTAATCTTAAAACTCGCCTAATTCTGCTCATAACCAATAACAAATACTTTTAGATTCAAATATTAATCCTTACTTTTGAACCTCATAAAAAATCAAAAATCATGGCTTTAATAACATTAGGAGGAAATCCGGTTCATACTTCAGGTGAATTACCAACTGTTGGATCGCAACTAGCTGATTTCAAATTAGTACAAAACGATTTGTCTGTTGCTTCACTAAGTAACTTCGCGGGAAAAAAGTTGGTTTTAAATATTTTTCCAAGTGTTGATACAGGAACTTGTGCTGCTTCTATTAGAAAATTCAACGAAAGTGCAAGCAACTTAGAAAATACTACTGTTTTATGTATTTCAAGAGATTTGCCTTTTGCTCAAAAACGTTTTTGTGGAGCTGAAGGATTAGAAAATGTAGTTAATTTATCTGATTTTCAAGAAGGTTCTTTTGGCAAGTCAAACGGTTTAGAAATCGTTGACGGACCTTTGGCAGGTTTACATTCAAGGGCTATTATTGTAGTTGATGAAAATGGAAAAATTACACATACAGAACAAGTTGCTGAAATTGCAAACGAGCCGAATTACGAAGCAGCTTTAGCAGCACTATAATAACCTTTAAATGGAATTTCAAAAAGATAATACTTTTGTAACAGGCAGATTAAAAAGCATGACTTATGCTTTTAATGGAGCTGTAAAACTTATTCGAACAGAACATAGCATTATGGTTCAATTCTCATTGGGAATTTTAATGACTATAGCTGGATTCTATTTTCATATTTCGCAAATCGAATGGCTTTGTCAAACATTAGCAATTGGCTTGGTTTTAAGTGTTGAAGGATTGAATACAGCAGTGGAAAAAATTGCTGATTTTATTCATCCCAACTATCATGAAAGAATTGGATTTATTAAAGATATTGCTGCAGGAGCGGTATTTTTTGCCGCAATGACCGCAATAGCAATAGGCTTGATTATTTATACCCCAAAATTTATATAAGGCAACAGTAAACGCAAGAATGGCAAAAACAACAAAAAAAGAAACTTTAGACAAAAAAAACGAATCAAAGACTGAGACTTTAAAATCTTGGAAACCCAATAAACAACAACGTTTTGTTTTGGGTTGCCTTTTGGTTCTATTTTCTATCGCATTATTAGTTGCATTTATTTCTTTTTACGTCAATGGACAGTGGCAAACAGACCAAAGTGCAGTAACTCAGCTTGGTGATCGTGCCGAAGGGGTAGAAAACTGGCTCGGAAAATTTGGCGCTTTTCTATCGGACTTAATTGTATATAAAGGTTTTGGAATTGCTTCTTTTGTATTAGTACGTTTATTTTTCTTAACCGGATTATTTCTGGCGTTAGAAATGTCAACCAAAAGACTTAAAAGCATTTGGTTCTGGGATTTATTTGCAATTATTATTGTTTCTGTTTTATTTGGTTTTTTTGCCACTTCAGCACCGGAATTAGGCGGAACAATTGGTTATGAACTGAATTTATTCCTTCAGGATTATATTGGAAAAACAGGTACTTTGTTGACTTTACTTTTTGGTTTAATCATCTATCTTATTTTTAAAATTAAACTATCTCCAGAGAAGATTCAATCTTATTTTGATTCTACAAAAAAAGAATTCAAATCAGAATTGGGATCTCTTAAGCCTCAACAGGCAGAAAGTGCTTATAATTTAGAAGAATTTGCAACTGAGGAAGACGTGGAATTAGATAATATTCACTTAAAATCTGATGTTACACAATTCGAAATCAATAAAGAAGCTTTAAAACCTACAATTAATCATTCATCAGAAATTGATTTGAATCCGGTTGTAAAGCCACTTCAAATGGATATCAAACCTGCAACGATAACTCAACCCGTTCACGTGGAAGAATTTGTCATTGAAAAAGCAGCAGAAGAAGATATTATCGAAGAAAACCTGGCTTCTCGCCTTGTAGCTGATTTTGGATTATTTGACCCAACGTTAGATTTATCAAACTATAAATTCCCAACCATTGATTTATTAAAAGAATATTCGACTGGCGGAATTACAATCAATCAGGAAGAATTAGAAGAAAATAAAAATAAAATTGTAGATACACTACGTAACTATAAAATTGAAATCGCACAGATTAAAGCAACAGTTGGTCCATCTGTAACTTTGTACGAAATTGTGCCTGAAGCCGGAATCAGAATTTCTAAAATTAAAAGTTTAGAAGATGATATTGCTTTATCACTTTCGGCATTAGGGATTCGTATTATTGCGCCAATTCCAGGAAAAGGAACTATTGGTATTGAGGTTCCTAATAAGAATCCAACTATGGTTTCTATGAAAAGTGTTATTGGATCGGCAAAGTTTCAGGAAGCTGAAATGGAACTACCAATTGCTTTAGGAAAAACAATTTCAAATGAAACTTTTGTTGTCGATTTAGCTAAAATGCCTCACTTATTAATGGCGGGTGCTACAGGTCAAGGAAAATCTGTGGGATTGAACGCAGTCTTAACTTCGCTTTTATACAAAAAACATCCAGCCGAAGTGAAATTTGTTTTGGTTGATCCTAAAAAAGTAGAGTTAACATTATTCAATAAAATTGAAAGACATTATTTAGCTAAGCTTCCTGATACCGAAGACGCAATTATTACTGATAATGCAAAAGTGGTTAATACATTAAACTCACTTTGTGTTGAAATGGATAATCGTTATTCGTTATTAAAAGATGCAATGGTTCGTAATATTAAGGAATATAACGATAAGTTTAAAGCCAGAAAATTGAATCCGGAAGCTGGACACAGATTTCTACCTTACATTATATTAGTTGTCGATGAGTTCGCTGATTTGATTATGACGGCTGGTAAAGAAGTAGAAATTCCTATCGCTCGTTTGGCTCAGTTAGCACGTGCTATTGGTATTCACTTGATTATTGCAACACAAAGACCATCTGTTAACGTTATTACAGGTTTGATTAAAGCAAATTTCCCTGCGAGAATCGCTTTTAGGGTAACCTCAAAAATTGACTCCAGAACTATCTTGGATACTCAAGGAGCTGATCAGTTAATTGGTCGTGGAGATTTATTATATACTAATGGAAACGATGTTGTTCGAGTACAATGCGCATTCATTGATACTCCAGAGGTAGAAAAAATTACGGATTTTATTGGTTCGCAAAAAGCATATGCTACGGCTTATTTGCTTCCCGAATTTGTTGGAGAAGAAACTGGCATTAATCTTGATATGAATATTTCCGACAGAGATACTTTATTTAGAGAAGCCGCAGAGATTATTGTAAATGCACAACAGGGTTCTGCTTCATTATTGCAAAGAAAATTAAAATTGGGTTACAACAGAGCCGGTCGTTTGATCGATCAGCTCGAAGCAGCTGGAATTGTTGGTCCGTTTGAAGGCAGTAAAGCAAGAAGTGTGAATATATCTGACCTAAGTTCTCTTGATCAATTTTTTAATAATGAACAAAATTAATCCTATCATGAAAACAAAAATTCAGGAAATCCAAAACAATTCTATTACTAAGATGACTAAAAAGTGTATTCAAATGGCAATTATATTGCTTTTGAGCTTTACTTCTATTCAGGCTCAGGATAAAAAAGCAAAAGATTTATTGAACGAAGTAACGGCTAAAATAAAAAGCTACGACAATATTGTTATTGATTTTAAATATTCTTTAAATAATGCAAAAGAGAATATCAATCAGGATAGTAAAGGAAATGTAACTATGAAAGGCAATCAATATGTGTTGAATTTTATGGGGGTTACTAAAATATTCGATGGGCAGAAAACTTACACTATTGTACCTGAAGACGAAGAAGTTACTGTTTCTAAAGTAAACGAAAAAGATGATGCAGCAATTACACCTTCAAAAATGCTTACCTTTTTTAATTCAGGTTACAAATACAATATGGATATTGTACAAAATGTAAAAGGAAGAAAAATTCAGTACATCAAATTGGCTCCTACAAACACAAAAGATCAAAGAAAGGAAATCCTTTTAGGTATTGATGTTCAGACAAAACACATCTATAATTTAATTGAAACAGGAAAAAATGGAACAAAAACCACTTTAACCGTTAATTCTTTTAAAACCAACCAGCCTTTATCAAAAAATCAATTTACATTTGTAGCAAGCAAATATCCAAAATACTACATCAACAAATTAGACTAGATACAAGGTTGAAAATTTTAGACAAATACTTACTAAAAACATTCCTGATTACATTTACTACGGTATTTGTAATCCTTTTTTTTATATTCATACTTCAAACTGTTTGGCTTTTTATCTCTGAACTTGCAGGTAAAGATTTAGATTTGTTACTGATTGTGAAATTCCTTTTATTCTCAATGCCTCGAATAATTCCGTTAGTGTTACCATTATCTGTTTTATTAGCATCAATCATGACATTTGGAAATTTAGCCGAGAATTATGAATTCGCCGCTATGAAATCTTCTGGAATATCACTCCAGAGAGCGATGCGCGCTTTGATTGTTTTTATCTGCGTATTAAGTCTGGTTGCATTTTGGTTTGCAAATAATGTTATTCCTTACGCAGAATATAAGTTTGTTAATTTCCGTAAAAACATTGCACAGGCAAAGCCTGCTATGGCAATTGCCGAAGGTCAATTTAATGACGTTGGCTTTTATAACATTAAAGTAAATAAAAAATCAGGCGAAAACGGAAACATTTTAACCGGAGTTACTATTCATGAAAAACCGAATAACGTTGGAGAAAACAAAACCGTTATAAAGGCAAAAGATGGTAAGTTAATCAGTAATGAGAAATCAAGCATCTTAAAATTAGTTTTAAATGATGGTTATTATTATCAGGATGTCACGCCAAAAAAATATGAAGAGCGTGCTAAATTACCTTTTATTAAAGGGAAATTTAAGAAACAAATTATCAATATTGATTTATCTGAATTGAATAAAGTCGACGAAGATAAAGAAAACGTTGGTAGTACGAACGGAATGCTAAATGTTAATGAATTACGCTATACTTTAGATTCCTTAAATAAAAATCTGGACAATGAAATTATTTCTTTTTCAGAGAATATTAATCAACGTGTTGGGATTAGAAAAACTCCAATTTCAATAAAATCTGATATAAAGAAAAAACAATTACCTGATAACATATTATCCTTATACACTAACAAACAGAAATCAGATATTTTAAAAATGGCGAGCAGTAATGTTACCAGCAATATATATTCGATTGAAACTACTCAAAAAGATTTAAAAGACAAACAGCGCGAAATTAATAAACACCTAACTGCTTTATACGAAAAGTTCGTAATTGCTTTTGCTTGTTTTTTAATGTTTTTTATTGGAGCTCCCTTAGGTGCAATTATTCGAAAAGGCGGACTTGGTTTACCAATTGTCTTCGCTATTTTAATTTTTATTACTTTTCATTTTATCAATACTTTTGGAAAAAGACTTTCTCAAGAAGGTGGAATGTCTCCGTTTTTAGGTTCATGGATGTCCTCTTTTGTATTATCACCATTGGCGATCTTACTAACATATCGTGCAACAAATGATAATGGATTGATCAACTTTGACGCGATTACAACTCCAATTTCACAACTATTTCAAAAAATTTCCGAGCGATTTTTCCCTGCTCAAAATCAAAAATAATTATGTCAACAACAAAAATACAACTGAATACCATTGAAGAAGCTATAGAAGATATTCGTCAAGGTAAAGTCATCATTGTAGTCGATGATGAAGATCGCGAAAATGAAGGTGATTTTTTGGCTGCAGCCGAAAAAGTAACACCGGAGATGATCAATTTCATGGCTACTCACGGACGCGGTTTAATTTGCGCTCCGCTTACTGAAAGTCGTTGTAAAGAATTAGATTTAAGGCCAATGGTTACCAATAATACAGATCATATGGAAACGGCTTTTACAGTTTCAGTTGATTTAAAAGGACATGGAGTGACGACCGGAATTTCTGCTGCTGACAGATCCAAGACTGTATTAGCGTTAACAGATTCAAATGTAAAACCACACGAATTAGCGCGCCCGGGGCACATTTTTCCTCTGGTAGCTAAACAAGGCGGTGTATTAAGAAGAACTGGTCATACAGAAGCTGCTATTGATTTTGCAAGATTAGCTGGATTTAAATCGGCTGGAGTTATTTGTGAAATTTTAAATGAAGACGGAACTATGTCCCGTTTACCCGAATTGGTAAAGGTTGCTAAGAAATTTAATTTAAAATTAGTTTCGATTGAAGATTTAGTAGCCTATAGAATGCAACACGATAGTTTGATCGTTAAAAAAGAAGATTTTGACATTGAGACCCGTTTTGGAACTTTTAGATTAAGAGCTTATGAGCAAACGACCAATAAACAAATTCATATTGCTTTAACGAAAGGAACCTGGAATCTTGGAGAGCCAATCTTAACTAGAATCAATTCTTCGCAGGTTAATAATGATTTGTTGGGTACGTTAACTAATAATGCCGAGCAACAATTGGATGATATGTTTAAAGTAATCAATGAAAATGGTAAAGGTGCTGTTTTATTCATTAATCAGGATATGACTGCAGTAAACTTATTAAACAGAATTGCAGAGCTTAAAACATTACAATCGGAAGGCACAATGAAAGCGCCAAAAGTAATTATTGACAGTAAAGATTACGGAATAGGAGCTCAAATTTTGCATGATATTGATATTTCCAAAATAAGATTGGTTTCTAATACAGAGCAAACAAAACGTGTTGGAATGATTGGATACGGACTTGAAATAACAGAATACGTAAGTTACTAATATGGGAACATTAGAAGAAAGAATTTTAAAATCTGAAACGCGCATATTTAAAGCCGTTTTTCCGAGTACAACAAACCATTATGACACGTTATTTGGCGGAACTGCTCTTCATCTTATGGATGAAGTTGCTTTTATCTGCGCTACTCGTTTTAGCCGCAAAAAAGTAGTTACAATATCGACTGGTCAGATTGACTTTAAAAAAGCGATTCCCGCAGGAACTTTAATTGAATTAATAGCAAGAGTAGATAGCGTTGGAAGAACAAGTTGTAAAATTCATGTTGATATTTTTATGGAACAAATGTATTCAGAACTTCGCGAAACGGTAGTTTCAGGAACTTTTTCGTTTGTTGCTGTTGATGAAAACAAAAAGCCAACACCAATTTTAGACGACTTGGATTAATTTTTCACAAAATATATTTTTCGTAAATACTGATAATTAGACACTTGAAAATTATTAAAAAAAAAGTTTCAAAAAAAGTCTAAAAAAAGTTTTGAGAACCGAAAAAGCGTCTTATATTTGCACTCGCAATCAGCAAATGATCGCAACATACTGGAGAAATGGCAGAGCGGTCGAATGCGGCAGTCTTGAAAACTGTTGACTGTAACAGGTCCGGGGGTTCGAATCCCTCTTTCTCCGCCAGTAG
>NZ_JAYSPC010000089.1:0-75947 GCF_043722275.1 Flavobacterium sp.
AATTGATCTCTTTCACAAGAATAGGGTGCTCACTTTGAACCGGAATCAATTGCTCTCTTTTACCGGAATGGGGTGCTCACTTTTACCAGAATTTGCACTATATTGTAACTTTATCGTTTTCTTTATAAATATTCTCAGTTAGTAGTTTATTAATGTACGATGTAATTAATTTGAACGTACCGATCCGTATGTTATTGAAACCATCAGAATATGTATTACTAAAAATATTTATATATATAATTCAATAATATTTAATGATTAATTATTTCTAAGTTCAATTTTTATATTAATTCATATAAAATCTTATGTTACAAACTTTATCTTTCTCTACTTTTTAATGGTCGATTATAAATATTGTCAAAAGCAAGTTCTGCCTGTTCTCTAATCATTTTTGAGCTATCTTTCATTTTATGGACAATTATTTTCCAAGAGTAATCAGAATATGGCTGTTGATTAATATTTATTCCCTCAACCCCATCTTCAATTTTTAAGCAAATGGTATATTTCGTTTTGTGTTTAGAAGAATTTTTATTGTAATCTAGATTGAATAGATGACTCATAATTCTGTCCTTCACAAAATATGAATGTCCACGGTAGATAGCCTTAAAGTCATCAATTTCAAATAAACAATTATTGTTTTCAAATTTTAAATCCGTCATTAAAATATAAAATCCTGGCATAATAAATTTCTTGAAGTTCATGCAGATGTTTAATATCAAGAACTTGAAAAGAATTTGAATGGCTTGTATAATCACATTCTTTTAGATATTCAATTATTTTAGTGCGAATTCTTTGTTCTTCTTCTTGAATTCTAATTTTACTTTCTTTAATAATTTTTATCATTGCAATCGTTTATTATTTTTAAATTTATTGCAGCTCTACTCAGACTGGTTCTTTAAATATTCGTTTAGATTAACTATAATTTCTTTCTTCTTAAAGTCTTCTTTTATTATCAAGAATAGTTTGTCTGGGTTAGCTGTAATAAAATTTTCTGCTCGATATATGTTTGAAGATTTAAACATATATTAGGCAACGTTTTCCCGCTCCTAGACTTTTGAAAGTTAAGAAAACAAGTCTTTTTCGGCTAAACAAACAAACCACAAAAAACGATAATTCCACTAAATTTTACAAATGTCTTGAAAAGTGTGTTGGCAGATGCCTTTTTTTTAGTTATATATCTTTTGTGATATTAACTCCGACAAATAGAAGTCCTATTGTTTTTATAAATAAGTCTGCATCTGTGTAAAAACATAAAGTATCGTCATAATCGTGTAATACTCTATTTCTTAAAGCGTGTATTCCTAACAGGATATGTGCTTTAAAAGTGTCTGGAGCTAATGTATTATTCATTAAGTTGCCTATAAAAACAGGGAATTGGGTATTAAAATGATTGTCATCAAGAAGTTGTTCAGTTGCATATAAAGCTGTATATCCACCAATAGAATTTCCTAAAATTGTTGAAACATTTATATTAATAGTACTAAGAGTTGGAGGTGACAACATTCGACCAATTTGTCTATCCTTTCTTCTAGGAATTGTTGTTGTTACTTGGCTGTAGTCTTTTATTATTGATTCATTTAATATACAAAGACTATTTATAATTTCTTGAGCAAACATTTTATTAATCTGTAACGAGTTATTATGTGATTGTATTAAACTAGAGACTTGAACATTTCTCAAACCACTTGAAAGTAAACTTATTGCATCTGTTCCTGTTAGTGTTGATATTAAATTTTTTAGGTCGCTATTTATTAGTGTTGGATATTTTGAAAAACAATTTGAAATAAATAAATTATTGGAATATGCAATATTTATTGGCCTTATTATTGTCTGTTCTGGTAGTTTGTTAATCAAACTAGATATAGAATTCTTAATACCGGTTTTTCTTTGCTTTTCTTCATTTGCCAATTCCCAACTTGCCATTGCTTCAACAGCATTATTTGCTGAAATTTGTAACAGAGTTCTAAGGATATATAGATTTTCCTTGTCTACTAAATTTGCATTGTTCAGTTCATAATTTTTTATTACATCTAAATAACAATTAGTCATTTCATAATGCATTGCAATAAATTGATACAATGGCGTTTCCGCATAGAAGTTATACAAACTATCATAAAGTAAAGAATCTTTAATCCCATTTTTTAAGTTTTCTTCAAGTTCATCTAATAGACGATGTTTGGAAATGTCATAGAGTTCTCTCAGTCCTTTGGTAGGTTCATTTAAGTAGGAAAGGTATATTTTAGAATTATAGGACATAACATCTTTAAAGAAAATAACTGCTATTTTTCTTTTGAGGTTAAACCAATATTTATTTAATTTCATTATTTTTTCGTTATTTTTTAGGGTTGCTGCAAACGTTGTGGTTCTTTGAGATGCTTTGTAGTTCGTAACCTTTCAATTTTCTGCTTAGCAGAAAAGTTGATGTGAAACGATAATTCCGCTAGCTAGCAAAGTAGTCTTTTTTAGTATTCTTTTACTACTTCTGTTTTGTGAATCTTGTAATCAATACTTTCGGATTTTATAACTTCACCTTCGTATTTAAGAAAATTATATTTTGTTTTTGTAATTACTGGATTTCCTATCAATATTTTTTCTTGCTTTTCTATTGTTCCCCCGTTTATTAATTTAACAAAATATTTTTCACTACAACCAAGACAGATGCTTTTAGTCGGCTCTAATTCAAAATCTTCATATTCAACTTTAGAGTTATTAATTTTTTTTTGAATAGTTACTTTATAAGCTTTAGTTTCAGAATTATTTTTTAAGATTAAAGTTTTCGTTTTTTCTAAATTCTTTACATTTTCTTTTTTAGCAATTGGATATTTTTTGAGTATTTTATCGTGGTATTTAGAAGTTTCAATATCTCCAAATCTATTACCGCCATCAATTCCGTCAGCTTTTGAGTAATGATTGTTAATTCCAAAACAAGTTAATTCCTGTCTACAAGAAAAATTATCTTTCGATTCGATGATTTTCACATCATTACAAGAGATTAAGATGAATAAGAATGGTAATGAAAATATCTTTCTCATTTTTTGCGATTGTGATTTAAGATTACTGCTCCCTTTTATATAAAAGACATGTATTGGACTAATTACATCAGAATTATGCTGGATTTGGGACATAAATAAGATTATATATTTAAAATTTTGGTATTAAATTATATTAAAAAACTAAAACTCCAATTCATATCCCATTCTACTTGCTAAATTTTTACAAATGGAATATGGAAATTTATTTATAGATGAGAAAAATGCTATTTTTTTAAGGTTCTCTTTTTGAGTTTTCAAATCAGAGTCACATAATTTAGCCAAATCACTTTTGCTGAAATTGACACCTTTTTCCAATCTATTTAAATATTTATTTAGATCATTATTCAAGTCCAGATATTCATCATCATTTAAAAAGAACTTTTCAAAAATTTCTATATATTCTTCTATAGTAATCTTTCTGTCTTTTCTAATAAATCTATCCTCAAAACAAATTTTAAGCCATTTTGTTAAGGTTCTCTTATTGCAATCGAATTCTTTAGCAATAGTCTCTTTAGTTACATAAATTATTCCTTTTGCCAGATTTTTGCTTTCTTCTCTGTTTTTACCATCAAAATTAATGTCAAATAGAGTTTCAAAATTATACTCTGCGAAAGGTTTCTGAATCGCAAACATCTTTTTTAAACCCTCATAATCAGTAATTAAATTAACTAACTCATCTCTGTTCTCTTGTAGTCTAGAAGTCGCTTTAATTAATTCTGTAATATTATTAAATTGTAATATTTCTTCTATTTTCAACCAAAAATCTAAATTAGTTTCAATTTTCAAAATTTCAAAAATTTCTTTATCAGTATTTGATTGTTCTTTTAATTTATCTAAGCGAGATAATAATTCTTTTTCACCTCCATAAAACATCACGAAAAAATTATTAGTCAATTCCTCTTCTTTCTCAAAAGACAATCTCTTATAATTTTGTAAAAATTTATCTAACATACAAATGGTCGTAACTCAGCAGAGGATTACTAGCTAAACTAGTAAATTATATTAAAGCTTAATGATAAAAGTCTAAATAAATATTTTTGAACTTATTTTATATTAATCATGATTAAATTCCCAATCATCGCCAAAATTATCATCATCCCAATCAGAATCATCATTTTTCTTAGCATTTACTTTTGTATTACTCTTTAAATGGGATTTAAGATATTCAGTATTATTAGGATTTAATTGATTCGATCTGTTATCTACTGATTTTTGCTTTGTTGAACTTATTGTAATTTTTTTTGCAATTATTTTACCGATAGCAATTTGATTTTTTTTTGACATTTTTTATATAATTATAAAGTTAATATTTCAAAAATAAGACAAAGAAAAAATGTCAATCCAAATTATGCACGATAACTAATTATCTCTACGTATTGTAGTCTTTACAGAAATTAATAAAATAGTTATTGAAAATGAATAGACTCTTTAATTTTTTCTTTTCTTTTTTGTTATCAGGAAGATCTAAAACTTAAAACCAATAGGCTTAACACCTTGTATTTATTGAGTTTATCGGTTCAAATTATGCATACTAAAATTAAGAAAGCAAATTAGTTTTGATTATAGGTGTTAAAGAAAGAAACATCGTAAATTCACTATTAGTTTTGTTAATTGACCGTATTCCTTTTTAGTATGTTCATTTGAAATATTTATAGTATTTTCACAATTTTATAATAATAGCATATGAAATTAAAAGTAATTATTGTTGACGATGAAACCAACGCTCGAAGTGTTATAAGAAGATTGTGTATCGAACACAGTGAGCGAATTGAAATAGTTGAGGAATGTAATGCTGTCAAAAGTGCTGTAGCTGCCATTAGAAAACACAATCCCGATATCGTTTTTTTGGATGTTGATATGAAACCGGAAAATGGTTTTGAATTGTTCAATTATTTTGACACTATTAAATTTGAAGTGATTTTTACAACAGCCCATCAAAAATATGCTATACAGGCCATTCGCAGCAGTGCATTGGATTTTTTATTGAAACCAATTAGTCGAGAGGATTTTGCTATTTCAATTTCCCGATTTGAAGTTAATAAATTAAAAAAACTTAGTTTTGATCGTTTTAAGTTATTGATTGAGAATATAAATAATCAATTTACAGATAAACATAAAATTGCTTTTCCGTCGAAAAACGGTTTTGATATTGTACAAGCTAATAGTATTGTGTACTGTAAGGCAGATGGAGAAAATACTATTGTAAGTACAATTGAAAGAGATTATTACTCAACTAAATCTTTAAAAGAAAACTTTGAGTCTTTGCAAAATCTTTCATTCATAAAAGTACATCGAAGTTTTGTGGTTAATGCAAATTATATTATTAGTTATAAAGCCAACAGCTCTCAATTAGAATTGATCACAGGCGATATGATACCTTCATCTAAAGGAATTATGAATAAAAAGGAACTTATAGATGCTATTACGAAATAAGTTCTTTTATTTTTCATTTCTTTATTTTTTACATTTTTCTGTTTTTTCCCAATATTTCCCTTCAAAAAATTATTCTACCGCAGAGGGGCTCCCAAATAATGCAGTTCGTGCTTTATTCATAGATTCTAAAAATGTTTTATGGATTGGAACGGAGAATGGTGTTTCACGTTTGGAAAATGGTTCTTTTTCTAATCTTGATCAATCCGATGGTCTGGGACATAATAGCTGCTGGGATATTACAGAAGATCCTAATGGAAATATGTGGTTTGCCAGTTATGGTGGCGGGGTGACAAAATTTGATGGAGAAAAATTTACTGTTTTTACTTCAAAAAATGGTTTATTAGCCGATAAAGTTCGAAAAGTATTTTCTTTTAAAAATAAAATTTATGTAGGTACAGAACAAGGAGTTTCTATAATTGATATTAAAACAAACCAGTTAACTTCACCAAACGTTCCTTCTCATGAAGAAGATTTTATATGTATTTCCTTTTTCAAATATAAAGAAGAAGTTTATTTTACTTCTATTTTTAAAGGGCTGTATAAAATTGATCAATCTGGAAGAATACCTAAAATTTCACCTGTCGTTTTACATAAAAATTCATATAGTTTAGGTTTATTTAATAACATACTTTACAGTGGTAATGAAGGTTTTATTGATCAATACGACATTGAGAAAATTAAAGAAGGAAATTTAACTTCAGTTAAATTTGGAAAATCATTTGTTTGGGAATTTGCCAGAGATAAAAGAAATTCAATTTTTGCAGCAGCCTGGGGTGTTTATAATACAGATGGTGGACTATTCAAAATTGAAAACAATCAAATGACAGATGTATCTGATTTCTATGGCATTGACTCAAAAGTACTTTTGAATGTAGTTTATGATAATGTTAAAGATGTTTTGTATGTAGGATCAAATGACAAAGGGATTTATGAAGTAAGACTTAATAAAATGATTGATTTTAATAAATTTGATGAAAAGAAAATAATTGGATTTGAAAGTATTGATAATCAAAAGGTGATTTTACACAATGAAGGAGTTACTTTTTTAAACTTAAATAATTCAATTTTAAAAACTATTCCACTCATTGCTTTTAAAGATTTTGAAATGAAATTTTTAAGAGAGCATAAAAATAATAAAACTATTCAAAGTGTTGAATCCAGAGATTTTAGATTGAATTTTGATATTCCGGCAAAGGGAATTGAATTTTATGAAATGATTCGTCACAAGAATTCATTTTGGATAGGAAGTAATATCGGAATTTTTGAGATTAATGCTCTGGGAAATATTTTAAATTATATACCCAAGCACAGCTTAAAAATAGGTTTTGCTTATAATGATAAATTTATTGAAACCATAACTTATGCAGGAACTAGGGTTTATGATAATGTATATAAAATTAAAAATAATCATTATTCTAAATTCGAATCTAATACCCCTCAGTATATTGTCAAGATTCTAAATCACAATAATAAAACCTATCTTATATCTGTTTTTAATGGACTTTATGTATATAAAAACGACAAATTCCAATCGTATTTATTTGACGGAATTTGGAAAGAGAAAAAATTCAAGCATATTACCGTAAATAATAAAGGACAGCTTGTTCTGGCAGCAGAATTTGGAAATGTATTTATTGTTGATGATTCAAAATCATTTAAAGTTGTAAAAACGATTTCTAAAAATGAACTTATCGGCAATACAATTCTTTTTCTAGAATCTTATAAGGACTTTCTATTAATTGGTACCGAAAAAGGAATCAATATTTACACAAATGGAATAGTTCGTCTTCTGGATCAGGAACAAGGACTGAAAGATTGTGTCATAACTACCTCAAAAATTTTCAAAAATGAGTTGTGGCTGGGGACCAATAAAGGATATTATAAAATCAATTTAAAGCAGCTTTTACAAAAACAAATTAAGGTTAAATCTATTGTGATCAGTAAGATCTTAATAAATAATATGCCTTTAGATTCTTCACATAAAAATTGGTTTCAATACAACTTAAAGAAATTAAAATGCGATTATAAGCATAACTCTTTTTTAATTGATTTTTTACCAAAAGGACACGCTTTTCCAAAGAAATTAAAATTTAGATACCGACTTAATTCTAAAAACAGATGGAGTCCTTATAGCGATAAAACTACTGTGTTTTTGCCTTATTTGCCATTTGGAAACTACAATCTCCAAATTGAAGTGCTGGATATGAATGCTGGAATTTCAAGTATCTTTAATATACTTGAAATTGATATAGCACCACCATTTTGGTTTACTTGGTGGTTTATTACTCTTGTTACAATCTTGGCCGCTGGTCTTATATCTTTTTGGCTTTTGCATAATAAAAAGAAAGCTAAGGAAAAAGAAATAATACGGCGAAGAATAGCCGAAACCAAACTGGAAGCATTATTGAGTCAGATGAATCCACACTTTATGTTTAACGCTATGAATAATATACAAGGTTATATTATGAATAATGATGTTGAGAATTCATTGAATTATATTCAGGCATTCGCCAGGCTAATGCGAAAAACATTGGAAAACTCTTCCCAGCAAAAAATTACTTTGGAAGAGGAAATCGAATATTTGAAATTGTATATAACTATTGAAAATATGCGATTTGATAATAGAATACATTTTGAATTTAAAATTGATCCCGAAGTTGATCCCTATTTCTATGAAATTCCCACAATGTTGCTGCAGCCTTTTGTAGAAAATGTTTTTGTTCATGCATTTGATTACACCCACAAAAATCCGAAATTAATTATTTCTTTTTCAATATTGAATGAACATATTTTGGAATGTAAAATAATTGACAACGGTGTAGGATGCAGGGATAAAGAAATTATAAAAACTCATAATTCTAAAGGAATTAACCTGGCAAAGGAACGCTTGACGTTATTAAAAGGATCATTCGAAAATAAGATTGATGTTCAACACATAGAAAAAAGTGGAACCACAGTTACCATCCATTTAAAAGTGTAATCCTTTTTTGAGATTAAAAACAGTGCCCTTACCTTAAACTGGTAAGGGCATTATTTGTTTATGGGTAAAAAAGAGGGGATTCATAAGGTGAAAAGATGCTTTCACTGGCAAAATCATTAAAAGTAATTTTAAATTTTACTTTTGAAAAAAAATACAATATAAGCCTTTTAGTTACATTACAAAAAGTTTAAAAGAAGCATAAAAATAAAAAACAAAACATGGATTTATTGACAATTGTTAATGCAGTCTCTCCTTCTTTTGATTCAATTAAGACCGAAATTGCAGAATTAAAAAAGAGTAACCCAAATAAATCAAAAGATGAACTAGCTGATTTATTTGGAAACAGACTCCGCAAAAAATATACTTCAGTGGGTATTGCGAGCGCTTTACCTAGTGTAATTCCAGGTATTGGAACTGGTGTGCAGATTGCAGCTGAGATTACTACAGTTTCCGGAGATTTGGCTTTAATGTTAAGATGGATGGCTTCAAGCTGTTACGGAATAGCCTTAATTTATGATAAAGACATTAATGCAGAATTTAATGTTGAATTCATCAGAATATTGGGGCTTTGGTGTGGAGTCATTCAGTCTGCTAAAGTAATGAGTACTAAAGTGGCAGCAAAAATTGCTGCTGTTCAATTTAACAAAAATGTTTCGGGCAAAGTTTTGCAGAAAATTAATCAAAAAGTAGGAACTACAATTGTGACTAAATACGGTGCTAAAAGAGGTGGTGTTGCTTTAGGAAAGTTAATTCCTTTTGGTGTAGGTGCTATCATTGGTGGAGGATTTAATTTTTATACAATGAATCACTTTAAAAAAGCAGCTATCGATTATTTTAAAGCAGGTGAAGATTCAGAATATGTTATATATGAAGAAATATAATTATTAAAACCGGGTTGAAACTTTCTTGTTTTTAGTCTTTTGTGAGCCTTAAACGAATAATAAAAAGTAAAATTTAAAAATGAAAATACTACTAATTTTTATTGCACTGTCATCAATTTCAATTGGAGTTCATGCTCAGGACTTAAAATATGAAACTATTTGGTCAATGTACACTGAAAAGAAATTGACGAAAATGCCCAAGTATATCATTGAAGAAGCTGAATCTTTTTCGATTATAACATGGAAAGATAAAACTAGAAAAATTATTATTTCGACTTCATCTCCAGATGGCGAAGAGAAGATTGTAATGAACGTCAATGAAGTTACTAAAGAAACTGGTAAAACTATTTATAAAGGTACAGGTCCAAATGGTAAGATGATTGTCACAATTGATACCTTAACCAAATGGATAGTTATAACCAATGTATTGCAGGACGGCAGCTCAATGTATGAATACCATAAAGTGTAATGGTAATAAAAGTTAATCAAAAAATTAAAGACAATTGAATTATGATCAAAAAAATAATATTTGGATTATTATTAGTTTTTGCAATATCGCTAAAAGGCCAATCAAAAAAGGCACCGTTATCTTATGAGACTAAAGTAAAAAACTATGTTCTATGGTTTGAATCACTTCCAGATCACAAAAAGAGGGAAGAATCTAGGATACTAGTAATGAAATTAAATAACATGTCGCCTTATGATAGAGGAATGTGGTTAGCTACCTCAGCCAAATATGAAAAAAACAAAGATAAACCACCGGTTAAGGAGGTTCTCATTGATAGTTTAACCAATGAAGGCGTGAAAAAGAAACTATATGCAGAGATCGCCAAAAGTGTTGAAGCAAAAATAGACACAATTAAAATACTGAGCAGCTCAATTGGCAAAGACAGGACGATTGCATCAAATGCTAAAATACGAAAAAAAATCGCTGACTGGAAATTTGTAATTGCTGAATCAAGAAGAAAACAGGACAGTATGAGTAAAATACCTAGAGATATCAATGATTATAAAGCATATAACGCACATCAAAGATTAATCGAATCTTTCGCGGAAAGAGCTGAAGAGGGTGAAAGAGAAATTATACTTTTTAGAGATGATCTTATAGTATATAATGAAGATAGTAAATATGGGCCTAATTATTGGAATTCTTATTTAATAGACGAATATGAAGTAGAAGTTTACATATCTGTACCACATAAATTAACAAATGAAGAATTAGACAGCGGGATATCCAGCGGTGTGAAATTTGATAAACATAAAATAAATTACTTTGCTAAATTTGACAGAGGTTTTAAAGACGGGAATAGATGGGATGAATACAGCCACATCTATTTGCAATTATTAAACCAGGATGAGGATTAATTAAAGAAAAAAAGGATATACAATTTTCCAAGAGTCAATAAAATCGAAAAAAAAACATTTTAAACGAACTAAACAGATATGTTCTAGTTGCAATTTTTTATAACTTGATAAATTATGGATTGATCCGGTTGAATATCAGTATTAATTAACAGTGGCGGGTAACAATCTAGGTTTTAGCATGAACAATAAAAAAAAGACATTATGTTTTTCTAGGACTGCAAGTTTTAATTTTACTTATTAACTTTTAAACTCTGAAAAATTATAAGTTAAACTAAAGAACCAGCCTGCTTTTGGAAAAACTTTAATTGTTGGAGGAGATTCTGGAATCTCTTTTTTCAAATATTCTGTATTGTAGTTATAGTTTTTATCTAAAATTTTGGCTTCTCTTAGAACTAATCCTCCTGTAATTACAAGCCTATTTTTATATCCCAATAAAACGGAAGCTCCTAAGTGGAAATTTACTCCATCGAAAGCCGTGGTTGTACTTAAACCTGGACTCAGTGCATAATTTACTGATTTACCAGTTCTACGGTAAATATGCATTAGTGCTCCTAAAGAAAGTAGAATTCGATCCCCGCCATCTTTATTTTTAATAGTAACAGTTGAATCTGTAATAGGTTGATACTGTAATTCCCGTCCCATAAAGTCATCATTACCGCCATTAAAAAATATACCAGTACTGAAATCAATTTTCCAGCCACCTTTTGTTTTCAATGTTTCTAAAATATGTACTTTATCAGTTAAATTACAGGGCAATAACTTATCTGAGGTGATTTTTATATCAAATTTCGTTTCATCGGTCTTCACTAGTATCGGTTCGCTCGTAAAAGTAAAATTTGACTCATTTATAATATTGTAATTGTTAACTAACTCGTTAATTTTATTTTCATCTCTAAATTTTATCATCGTCGCAACAGATTCGTTGGTTTTAACGATTACTGCATTAATAGAATCTTTTAATTTAGTATAACTTTCATTTTCATCTTTAGCTTTTTCGTAGGCAATTAAGGATCTGTCATATTTCGCATCCTTTTTGTTTACTGGCTCTTTTTCCCATTTCAGTATAACTTTAGTATTGCTCTTTATTTCTTTGTCAATTTCATAAGTGTATTTTGGAACTACAAGATCTAATTGATCTCTTGCTGTTTCCGATGAATTAATTACGTTTTCAAGTGTTGATTTAATTTTATCTGATTGAGTAGCTCGATCGGTAACCTTTGATCCCAAGTACGTATTTACCTTATCTATTAAGTTTTGCTCAATTATTTTATATTCTGTATTACAAGTGTTAAATAGATTTATAAAATCATTATTTAAAACGGCTGTCTTTTTAAAGGTTGCATTGGATTCATTTATAGTCTTTAGATGACCCTCAATAGTTGTTTTATAATTACTTCTACTAATGGGTGATGCGGCTAATGGGCCTGTTGTAGATGAAATTTTGGGTACTGCTAAATTTAAATAACCAGGCAGTTTTATTCCTTTAAAAATATCAGGCATGGTAGCGTTGACATTTTCAGAAGTTATGGCACTTTCAACCTTATATAAATTTCGATTGATATTTTCAATTTTTAGGATATATTTCGTCTTATATTCTAAATTTCTATCTTTAAGTTCTTGACCTGGTTTTAAAAAGTCAATTTTTATAGTCTCTTCATTTTGCGCTAACACTTGATGAGTAAATAAAACACAAACAAACATAAATAAAAGGGCTATTTTGTTTTTCATAATGTAAAAATTTAAGGGTAGTATTTACTAATGATTTGTTTATCTTTATTAGATAACTCCTTAGGCCAATGAATTTCTTTATTATTTTTTGTTAAGAATGCCGGTACCGCATATATCATAATTGATTTGCTATCAAATTCTGTGTATTTTATACCTTTTAATTTATAAAATACGTTATTATCAACCATTGCAGTATCCCATTTATATTCATCCATATAGTACTTATAGACCGCAGATGAATCCCACAGAATTGGTGATCTTGGATTTTGCAGTTCGTGCTCCAGACCTATTGCATGCCCAAATTCATGTAAAACGACTCTTTTAAATTCCTCTTCTGACTGGTGGTCAAGATTTTCTAACCAAAGTGTTGGCTTCGCGTTATAAATATCGTCCTCTGCAGAATTGCCTATAGCTGAAAGATAACCGTTATTACCTCTAAAGGAAATTCGTATATCTGAATCGAAAATATCAGTTGTTAAAACGAATTTTATATTGGCAGATTTTGACCATAAATTAGCGACAGCTAATGTCTTCACCATTAAATCATAATCGTTAATGTCAATGAAGTTGACATTAAGTTTTCTTTTTCTCCATTTGTACGGAGGATTAAAAACGCCCTTATTAGGATTAAAATTGGGATGATTGATCCTTAATTGCGAAGGTGGTACTCCGCAGACGAAATGCTTATTTTCTCTTTTCCCAAAGAAGAACACATAAACCAGTATTGCTAGTACAAGAAATACTAAAAAGATAACAATATTTTTTTTTGCCATACTATTAGTAATTTTAATCGTACTAATTTATAACAAATTAAAAAATATGAAACACGTATTTCTACTGGATTTATAATTTCAAAAATAAAATTACTTATTCTAACTTTTTCTTTTTAAACTAGTTAAATTTTAATTATTTTATAGTTATTAAATTCTAAATCCTCTTTTTCGAGAAGAAAGTTTTTGTTGAGAAAATACAGAAACCTGGGCAATGGCTTCCTTGAATGTCGGAATTGAACCTATTGAAAGGTTTTTTAGTTCCGATTTTTTCAAAAGTTGTCCGTATCTGTCTTTACATGTAATTTCCATTTTTTTTATATCAAAACCGTCGTTCTCTTGTCTTACCCAAAAATCGCATACAATACTCGGATTATCATCTCCTGACCATTGCAGATAAGTCGTTAGTAAAAAGTTGCCGTCTCTATTATATCTTTCTTTACCATTGTTACAGGCTTCCATATATTCGGTAATGCTTTCTTTTAACTTTCCCGGATAGGCTACTGCCGTTTGAAAGGAACCATTAAAGCCTTTGTTTATTAGAATTTTTGCGAATGTGTCTAAATCAGGTAACTGTTTCATAATTTTAAATTTTAGTTTGTTATTTTAATATTCTAGTTTTCAATACGGTGAATTTTTAATATTGAAACCTTTCGAGTTATTACATATATAAATACAATATTATTAAGCCTAAGCTTTCAATATTGCTGGAACAAATGATAAGCTTTTTGTTTATTTAGTAGATATCCTTAAACTTAAGGGACTTTGTATTTCATACAATTAGATTCGCTTTGTATCAGTCCCATTTAGGCTAGTTGCAACTTTTTGATAAACTCGGGCAATCAAATACTTTCAATATTAAACCTCTGTCAACTCGCTTAAAACTTGGAAATCTTCAAGTAAAAGGTTCGAATTTTGTACCAAGGAGTTCACAAGAAAAAGACAAAGCCTGTGAAGCATTGATTTTACAGGCTTTTTTTGGTTCGACAAAATTTTCTGCAATTTTGAGTAATTGAGAAACCCTTGTATTTATTGAGTTTTCCGGTTCGAACCCTGTAAAGATTTTTAACTTATAATTTACACTTTTGAAATTGCTTGACTTTTACCTTATCGTTGTTAAAAAGAAAAATGGAGTAAATTCAGGTACATTTTTTCTCAATTCGCTATCCATTTTTTTGGTATTTCTATAAAAACACTTAATAGATTTCGCAAGTTATTCAATAAAGCATTCAACCTGCTTTCGAAATAAAAAAAGCAATAAAAGCTTATTTTATTTTTTTTCGGCAAAATATATCGTAATATTGCAATATAAATATAAAACGATGGGAGCTACAAAAACAGATCACTTTACAGATAATCAAAATGAACTTGCCGTTTTGGCTAAAGCATTAGGGCATCCTGCCCGAATAGCCATAATGGAATATTTATTAAAAGTAGACACTTGTATATGCGGAGATATAGTTAATGAACTTCCACTTTCGCAACCTACAGTATCGCAGCATCTTAAGGAACTTAAAAACGCTGGTTTGATAAAAGGCAGTATTGATGGTAACTCTATTTGTTACTGTATTAATGAACCAGGATTAGAAAAGATAAAAGGTTTTTTCGAACATATCACAGCTCATCTTGAAAAAAAGAGAAACGAGTGCTGCTAATCTTCTAAATATGGAAATCAGAAAACTATTGGATGCCGATTGGCCACAGGTTAGGTTAATTTACGAAAAAGGCATAAACACAGGCAACGCCACTTTTCAAACCACTACACCAACTTGGGAAGACTGGAATGATTCGCATCTTGCCACTTGTAGAATTATTGCCGAAAGTAATCATTTAATTAAAGGATGGGCAGCACTCACTCCTGTTTCTTCAAGATGTGTTTATGCGGGTGTAGCCGAGGTAAGCGTATACGTTGATACTGAACATTCCGGAAATGGAATAGGTCTTGCGCTTTTAAATGAGCTTGTTCATCTGAGTGAGGCCGAAGGCATATGGACTTTACAAGCTGGTATATTTCCTGAAAACACAGCAAGTCTGCGCATCCATGAGAAAGCTGGATTCAGAATATTAGGCATTCGCGAAAAAATCGGGAAACAGAATGGAATCTGGAGAGATACTGTACTTCTGGAAAGACGAAGCGAATTGATTAAATAATTACAAATAGTATAACAGCATAAGTAAATTAATTATTGCTCATGCTTTTGCTGTAAAGGAAAAAGTTATAAATTTTTAAAACACATAAATTATGAAACTTTCAGAAATTAAACAAGTATTAAAAACAGTTGAAGCTGTAAATTTCGAACTACCGAACGGAACTTTTGTACCGGAATATTTCCATGTGACTGAAGTTGGTTTGATTACTAAAAATTTTATTGACTGCGGTGGGGTAGTCAGAAAAGAAACGGTTGTGAATTTTCAATTATGGGATGCCAATGATTATGAACACAGACTAAAACCTCAAAAATTAATTCATATTATTGAACTTTCTGAAAAGGTTTTGGGTATTGAAGATCATGAAATTGAAGTAGAATATCAGGACACCACAATTGGTAAATACGATTTAGATTTTAATGGTAAAAATTTCATCTTATTAAATAAACAGACGGCATGTCTGGCTCAGGATCAATGTGGCATCCCGTCTGATAAATCTAAGATAAAATTATCTGAATTAAATGCTGACAGTACAGATTCATGCACACCTGGCGCAGGCTGCTGTTAATTTTTAAACTATAACCTAAATTTTTATTTTTCAATACCAAAAAAACTATGTTATTTACTGAAATAAAAAACACAAGTAATTCATTTGATTTTAATCAAATCTCCGCAGAACGTAAAACTATCCTGCAGCCATTAGTGGATTACATCCAAAACAAAGCAGACAATAAACAACAGATTAGACTTAATTTAATCTGTACACATAATTCCAGAAGGAGTCATTTATCTCAAGTCTGGGCACAAACTGCCGCTGCATATTATAATATAAAAAATGTTTCATGCTACTCGGGAGGTACTGAAGCTACTGCTTTATTTCCAATGGTTGCCGAAACTCTGCAGCATTCGGGATTCAAAATTAAAAGTCTTTCAGAGGGTACAAATCCCGTTTATTCAATAAAATACTCATCGAATGAACTTCCAGTAATCGGGTTTTCTAAAACCTATGATGACGATTTTAATCCTGAAAACGAATTTGTTGCTATAATGACCTGTTCACAAGCCGATGGAGGCTGTCCCTTTATTGCAGGTGCAGAAAAACGTATACCGATTACTTTTGAAGATCCAAAAGTTTCAGACGGCACAGCACAGCAAAAAGAAGTATATCTGGAGCGAAGCCTTCAGATTGGGACTGAAATGTTTTATGTATTCTCACAAATCAAACAATAAAAATGTTAGCAAATAACTGCGCCCCTGTCGTGGATCGAAAGAAATTAGGCTTCCTTGATAGATTTTTAACCCTGTGGATTTTCCTTGCTATGGCTCTTGGCGTAGCAATAGGTTATTTTATTCCTTCCAGTGCAAACTTCATCAATTCATTTTCAAGTGGAACAACAAACATTCCCTTGGCTATTGGACTTATCCTGATGATGTATCCACCCTTGGCAAAAGTAAAATACGAGCAAATGGGACAGGTTTTTAGAAACACTAAAATTTTAGGAGCTTCATTGTTTCTAAATTGGATTGTTGGACCTATTTTAATGTTTTCCTTAGCCCTGCTTTTTTTAAATGGTTATCCGGAATATATGATCGGAGTCATTCTAATTGGATTGGCCCGCTGTATTGCCATGGTAGTAGTTTGGAATGATTTGGCAGATGGAAACAGAGAATATGCTGCAGGCCTAATAGCACTTAATAGCATTTTTCAGGTTTTACTCTACAGTGTTTACGCTTATGTATTCATTACAATTCTGCCACCGTATTTTGGTTATCATGGCTTTGAAGTTAATATTAGTATTGCTCAGATTGCCGAAAGTGTAGGGATATATTTGGGAATTCCTTTTGCACTTGGAATAATCAGCCGATATGCTCTAATTGCATTAAAAGGTTCAGAATGGTTTGAAACTAAATATGTCCCTTTTATTTCACCAATCACTCTAATATCATTGCTTTTTACAATTATTGTTATGTTCAGCCTTAAAGGAGAACTGATTGTCCAGATTCCTATGGATGTTATACGTATTGCAATTCCATTAGTGATTTACTTTACTATTATGTTTATTATCAGCTTTTTTGTTGGGAAATATTTTGGTGCAGATTATTCAAAAGCGACTGCTATAGCTTTTACGGCTACCGGTAATAATTTTGAGCTTGCTATTGCAGTAGCCATTGGTGTCTTTGGCATAAACAGCGGTCAGGCATTTGCAGGAGTTATAGGGCCATTAGTAGAAGTACCGGCGCTCATTGCACTGGTTAATGTTGCTTTCTGGTTCAGAAAGAAGTATTATTTAAAAACAGCATAGTTTCCAATACTAATTTCTAAAAGATGAGAATTGCAATAATATCGGATATACATGCCAATTTTCCAGCACTGGAACAAACCTTAAAAAGTATCGAACAGCAGAATATTGATGCTGTTTACTGCCTGGGAGATTTGGTAGGTTATAATTTATGTCCTAACGCCGTGATAAATGAAATTCGTAAAAGACATATTCCTACTCTGGCAGGAAATCATGATGTTAAGGCGGTAGAAATAAATAATGATGGTTCCAACGACCTTGAGAGTTATGCATATCAAATTGTGGGCAAAGAGCAGATTAAATACCTTTCTGCTCTTCCTGCACATATTAAACTGGAATTTCAGACAGCGGATAAACCAATCAAGATCTTAATGGTACACGGCAGCCCTTACAGCAATACCGAATATCTGCTTGAGGATAAAAAAGAAAAAGATTTTACTGCTATTTTTCTTGACTCAAACGCTGACATTATTATTTGTGGCCATTCACACAAGCCTTATCATAGAGTTTTAGAAAACCCCAATAAAAAAGGCAGTTATTTCCATGCTATTAATGCAGGATCAGTAGGAAAACCAAAGGACGGAAATCCTAAATGCTGTTATGCAGTACTGACTATGGACAAAAGCAGTAATCTCTCAAAAAAAGAAGGCGTACAGGTAGAATTCATAAGAGTAGACTATGATGTTGAAAAAACTGCGATGGCTATTGAAGAAAGTCCACTACCAAACGTTTACGCACTTATGCTTCGAAAAGCATATTAAGAACTGCCGCAATAAAATCATTCATGGAAAATTTTAAATTATTTTTGAATAGTCTTACTCCTGTCAGCGATCAGGAATTTGAAAATTACAGCCAATATTTTAAAGGCCGTAGCTTACCTAAAAACAATTATTTTGCAGTGCAGGGCAAAATATGTCAAGAAGTGGCTTTTATAAAAAAGGAACACTCCGAACTTATTATCTTAATGAAAAATCTGAGGAAGTAACCTCTTGTTTCTGTACCGAAAACAACTTAACAACAACTTATAAAAGTTTTGTTACCCAACAGCCTTCAGAACTATCTATTCAGGCTATCGAAGATACCGAGCTTTTGGTTATTGATTACCGTGATTTACAAAATCTTTATCAAAAAAGTTCAGTTTGGCAGAATATCGGGAGGATAATTGCAGAGAGACAATATATGGTAATGGAACAGTATGCCAGTGTTCTTTGCAATGAGACAGCTAAAGAAAAATACCTGCGTTTATTAAAAGAGGAGCCTTCGATTCTAAATAAAGCTTCCGTAAATGATATCGCCAGCTATCTCGGAGTAACCCGCAGAACACTCAGCCGGATTCGAAAAGAAATCACTCAATAATTTCGAGGACATTTGTCCTTTAACACATTCTAACCGTCCATTATTTTTGCTTTATAACAAATTCAAAAATAAATGGAAACAGCTATTATTATCACCACAGTTTTACTTATTCTTTTTTCGATTCTTGCACTGTATGATGGATTTTATCTTCATATTTTCAAATACAAACTGCACAATCATCCGGAAAGTAAAACAGAACATTATATTCATACAATCAGAGCAATCTTCTTTCCTGCAATTTTATATTTCTTATTTTTAAAACAAGATTGTACAATCAGCTTTTTAATTGGTATAATCATTGTCTTTCTTGATATTTTAGTAATGTCTATTGACGCTTATATGGAAAAAGACAGCAGGGAATTTATGGGAGGACTTCCACGCTGGGAATACATACTTCATCTGTTTGTTAATGGATTTCATTTTGCATCAATTGCAGTTTTTTTATCTATTAAACTACGCTATGAAAATAATCAAATTGCAATTTTATCTGATATTGTTCACTATCAAAATTATAAAATATTCCATACTATAGTTAATAATCTTTTGCCAGGGGCAATTTTGATTGCTGTGCTACACTTGCTTTTATGTATTCCAAAAACAAGAGTTCGTTGGAATAACTTAAGAGAGAAAATTCAATGCTGTTAATTAACATGATCTACTTTTGATTATAAAAACTAGTACAAATTTTCATTAGAAAGAACTTAAAAGAAGTCTTTAAAACTCGCACCACTGGTGCGAGCTTTAAATTGAAAGAATATGAATCAGTATATTTAGCATTGAAGACAAACTTTAGGAAATCAAATATTTTTCTTTTTAAACCTCTGTCAATCGCTTAAAATATGGAAATCTTCAAGTAAAACGTTCGGATTTTGTACCAAGGAGTTTTCACAAGTATATTGTAAAAGCCTGTAAACCTTTGATTTTTCAGGCTTTTTTTGGTTTTAACCCTGCAAAGATTTTAACTTATACATTACTCTTTTGAAAGCCTTTAAGTTTATTATATAACTGTAAAAGTTAATGCCTAAATGTTTTTATTTTCAGATTCAGCTTAATCTTCCTAAAAGAAAGCTACTTTATATTCATTAAAAAAGCCCTGAATTCCAAGGCTTTTTTATAATTGCAATTTAATTTTTACGAAACTACATTTTTGGAAGAAGTACTGTGTCCACTACATGTATTACACCATTAGATTGATTTACATCCGAAATTGTAACTTTAGCTTTATTGCCACTTTCGTCACTGATATACAAATCTTTTCCATCCATCCAAGCAGTTAAAGTTCCGCCACTCACTGTTTTTAATGTTGCTTTTCCTTTACCTGCTTTTATTGCTTTTGCAATATCAGAACCATTCATTTTACCTGCCACTACATGATACGTTAAAATAGTTTGTAATGTTTTAATATTCTCAGGTTTTAATAATGTTTCAACAGTTCCTGCTGGCAATTTACTAAATGCTTCATTTGTTGGTGCAAAAACAGTAAAGGGACCTTTGCCTTGTAAAGTTTCAACCAATCCTGCTGCTTTAACTGCTGCTACCAAAGTTGTATGATCCTTTGAGTTTACTGCATTTTCTATAATATTTTTATTAGGATACATAGCCGCTCCACCAACCATTACGGTTTTTTGTGCAAATGATGTAAATCCAAATCCTAATGCCAAGATTGCTGCTGCTAAAAAATTTCTAGTTTTCATAATTACTTTTTTTTAATTTATAAAGTCATTTACGCTTTAATATTCCTTTTGGTTTTAACAAAGTCAATAAATAAGTTAAAATAAAAATGGGTGAACTAAAATGCATTATTTATAAGCTTTTTAAAGGTTTTTTTTGCAATTTACTTGCATGAAAATAAGCTAACCTTGATCTGAAAATCAAAACATCTTAAAAAAAATTATGAAATGTATATCCGCGAACTTCTTATTTGGTTTTGATACCACGAGTTTTTAATTAAGCAATTTTAATCAAGTCATTACAAACTTTGAAAATCTAATGCTATTTTTAAACTTCTTTTAGCTTATTTTTTTTGTTCAACTTTTAATCACTGATGTAATTTCCTTATCAGGCTTTGCATAGCTTAACCGGTCTAATTGTATGGTTTTATGATAGCTGTCCAAACCGGAACAAGTAACAGTATTGGCTTTTTCTAAATTGACAAAACCATCATCAGACAAACAGTCTTCAGGAATAAAAATCTCGACTATTTCCCCGATAACCATAGTGGTATTATTGATTGAAATGGCTGTTTTTTCTTTAACTTCAATACCTAATTGTATATTGCTTTCCAATACAAAAGGAGCTGTAAAATTATTTTTATATTCCACATTGAGTCCTGTAACTTCAAATTCTGAAATTTCTTTATCGTATCTTGCCGATGTCTGATGTGCCTTCTTGTATGTCTGCTCGTTGATATGATTGATGGTATAAAATCCCGTATCTATAATATTTCTTAGAGTATCACGCTCGGGCGGACTCGGACGAAAAATCATTCCAATTAAGGGGGGATTGGCACCAATATGAAAAAAAGAATTAAAAATAGATAAATTAGTGTTTCCCTTACCATTAGAAGTTCCTACCAATGCTACACTTTTAAAACCGCCTAAACTATTTATTAAATGCACGGCAGTCTGCTTTTCCATTTTTTCCAGATCACTTGTTTTAAAATTTATTTTATTTTTCATTAGTTTGAAATTTTATTACAAAATGGAACTTTTCAAATCAATGAGTATCCACTTTTTATCACTGTTTAGTCTAAAAGTTCCAATATGTTCCTTATTCCATTCTTTGGGGCCTATTAGTGAGAGAAAATCAGAACCATCTGCATCTTTATACAAGTGATATATTTCGCCCACAATAGGCTCAAAAGAAAATCTGGCATTGTAAACCAATTCATTCCATTGGAATTCTTCAATTAAATCTTGATATTGCATTTTTAGTTCATTGAATTTACTTTCGAATTCTTTGTTTACCTTATTTATGCCCATGTTTTTCCAGCCTGTTAAATCATCTGCTTTTATCACAGGTGCACCAACATTTGTCGCATAAGGCAATAGGCTTGCATTATACCCATGCTCGTTAGAATATACTACATTATCCGGTTTATCATTTTTGATCATATATTACTATCTTTAACGCTTAGAGATTTTATTATTTGAAATGGCTCTTTGCCTGTTACATTTGAATCTATCCATCCCTTCTATTCTTTTTGTAGTATGTTTTGTCTTGCAATTTTCAACTCGCTCACGCCATAACTTGTAACTGCTAAATTTTAATTCTTTTTTCATCAAAGCTTTTACATCAGCTTCAACAAGGCCAAATTGAAATTGTATGGCATCAAAAGGGGTTCGGTCTTCCCATGCCATTTCAATAATTCTGTCAATCTGAACTTGATTCAATTTACTACTATCAATTTTGACAATAATTGATTTTATCATGTTTTTTTGTTTAACAATTTTAAAATAAAGTTAAACAAAAATAATCATTTTTTATATTTATATTCGTCTTAAAAATTGAAAACGAAGTGTATTAAAAAATTGATATTGATAATTACATTGTAATTTTAAATTGGATAGAAAAATGACTAAATAGGAAATGCCATTTTATTTTTAAAAACTAAAATTCATTTCTCCATTGAGAAAAAACTGATTCGAAAATTGAAATTATGAAATACTTTTAGAAATTTATATAATTAAATATATTCTAAAAAAAGTAGCTTCGAGAAAAATTTAAACACCCACCGATGTACGATAATGTAATGCTTTTGAAAGACATAGTGGATAACACCCCTCTGCCTATCGCCGTTTATGTAGGAAACGAACTCAAAGTAGAATTAGCAAATCCTTCCATGATTAAGACATGGGGTAAAGGTGATCAGGTTATTGGAAAAAAATATCTGGAGATTTTACCTGAAATTGAAAATCAGAAGATATTTGACGAGGCATTAGGTGTATTTAAAACTGGAATCCCTTTTCATGCTAAGGATAAAAAAGTAGATTTGATGATAAATGGCTTTCTTAAAAGACATTATTTTAACTATAGCTTCATTCCCCTTTTTGACAAGGAAGCTAAAGTTTATGGGGTCATGAATACAGGTGTTGATGTTACGGATCTGCATCAGGCCAAACAAGAGGTGCAAAATTCAGATGAAAGACTGAGAATGGCCATCGACTCATCAGGAATGGGTACTTACGAGATAGACCTTGCTACAAAAAAAATCACAGCCTGCGGCAATTTTAACGACATCTGGTCCATTGAAGGGGAAATAACCAATGAAAAGCTTATTGCAAAACTGCATCCTGAGGATCTGGCTTTGCGAGAAAAAGCGCATCAAGAAGCAAAACTTACTGGAAAAATGTCCTATGAGGCCAGAATTGTAAACGATGACAGTTCTATCCGCTGGGTAAAAATAGATGGTAAAATCATTAAAGACGAGAATGGAAATCCCATCACCATCATTGGAATTGTGCAGGATATCCATGAGCAGAAACAATTTGAAGAGGAGTTGAAAAAACAGGTAGCAGAAAATACAGAGGAACTGCAGAGATCCAATGATGATTTGCTACATTTCGCCAACGTTGTAAGTCATGACCTAAAAGAACCCGTTCGAAAAATAAAAACTTTCAACTCCCTTTTAAGAAATGAATCCGAAACCATTTTTAATGAAAATTCAAAAAAGTACCTCAATAAAGTAGATCAGTCGGCAGAAAGAATGCAGACCATCATAGAAGGAATTCTTGCTTATTCTACTCTTGATAAAAAAACTCAGGTTGTTAAAACGATTAATCTCGATGAGGTAATCGAAAACATTAAAACAGATTTAGAATTGATTATAAAAGAAAAAGGCGCCATATTAGTCATAAGCGAGCTTCCCAAAATTGAAGGAGCACCCATACTAATCCAGCAGCTTTTTTATAATCTAATTAGTAATGCCTTAAAGTTTTCAAAAGCAGATCAACCGCCAAGAGTGATAATATCATCAGTAATGATAAACCGCAATGGTCAAGACTTTCTGGAAATAAGCATCAAAGACAATGGTATTGGATTGGATTCGAGTAATTATGAGAAGATTTTTACAGCCTTTGAAAGACTACATTCCAAAGACCAGTACGAAGGAAACGGACTTGGTCTTGCACTTTGCAAAAAAATAGTCAAAAGACATAATGGAGACATTAGGGTTATAGCAGAACTTGACAATGGAGCTGAATTTATTGTCGCCCTGCCTTTAAAACAATTTAAAGATACCATTTAGAACGTAAACCTTTTGAAGCAAGCATTAATTAACAAAAGCTTTCTAAGAATAAATAAAGCTCCAAAATAGATAATACTTTGAAGCTTTGCTATAATGTTTACTCTTATTAAATCTTACTTTAATCAAGACCTGCAAACTTAAAAGGCTGAGCTGCTTTAAAGTTAATTAAAGACTCTCCTGAGTAGTTTTCATTATTCTCTAAACTCAGCTTTCTTGTTTTCGATTTTTCGCTAAAGTCAATTTTACTAAATTCTACCCATATTACATTAGGATTTAGCACATTATCAAAATAATAAATTAGATTTTTTTGATCTGCAACAGTTCTCCATCTTGTAGAAGAAATATTAGGTTCGGTTGGCGATGAAATTCCAAGTGGCACAGAACAATTTCGAATAACTCCAAATACACTTGCTGTTGCAACTCTTGTGTTATCCGTTTTTGGAATAGCATCAATATAATAGGATGCTCTTGTGAATCTGTCAGCAGCTCTGTTTGTACCGGGAAGCATAATAGTTCCGGGAATTCCTTTCCAGTAACTGTTTATTGCTAATTGCTCTTCAAAAATAGGCGAGTTTGTCATTACAACAAATTTTTTATCATGATGAATCACTAATTTTCCATTTATATATTCTAGGATCGCATTGTCTCCTGTCTGATCAGAAATTGACAGATGAACTGTAGCAAAAATATCCGTACCAGGAATATGAGAAGACACAACTGAAAAATCATCCTTTTCAAATGCGGCTACTGCTTCAGCTACTGTAGCAAAATTGTCAAGAGTATATTGTGACCAAAGAGAAACGGAAAGGCCTTTTCTTGTTCCGTTTTTTTCGAATTTAGGAAAATCCGACTCAGCCAGCCATAAAAGATTGCTTACCAGACCTTTTTCATTCATGCCGTCTGAAGAAGCTATATCCCAGGAACTGGTTATCACACTGCCATATTTTGATTTCCATTTTACAGAACTGTCACCCGCTTCACCATTTCTCTGCATTCCACGAGGAAAAATCCACAGATTAGCTGGAATATCGGTCTTCCAATCCATAGAGCGTGCTGTAAGAATCATTCCATTGAGTCCATTATACACAACCCTTGTACAGGCAGTTGTATCTTGACTGATGATTAATATATTTAGTAAAGCTAAATTCACCAGAATTTTTTTTGTTAATTTCATCACTGTTTCTTTTAAATTAGATTTTGATTCCATTAAAAATAAAATATAGCTTATTTTATTTTTTGAAGATATTAAGTCGCATTATTACTTTAATAGCTTTTGATTTAAACAGTTGTAATAAAGGTATTTATATTTTTACTAAAAATACAAATTAAAATGATAGCTGTACAAATATTCATGTTAAGTTTGAATTAGAACTATCATCATTTATTACACTACAACTTTTAATATTTTTTAAAGTACTTTTATCTCATACAGTTAATTTGAAAAATATTGATATTCGTCTTGTTCTGAATGTCCATAATTAAAACTGTTAATTCTCATTGAAAAATTGGAAGACAATTAATGCATTTTTTCCCAAAGTCAAAAGCTTACTTTTATTTGTTATCTTGCTCCAAATACTATAAAATAAGACTTATGAATAAAAGTGGCCCGATAATAATTATAGAAGATGATCAGGACGATCAGGAGTTTTTGGCAGAGGTTTTCAAAGGACTTCAGTATCCAAATGAACTCATTTTTTTTGGTGATGGAGAGCAGGCACTTGATTACCTAACCGCAACTACCATTGAACCTTTTATTATATTCTCTGACATCAACATGCCGAAATTAAACGGAATAGAGCTAAGAGCAAAAGTTCACGAAAATGAAGATTTGAGAATGAAATCCATCCCTTATCTGTTTTTTTCTACAGTCGCCGAACAACAGCATGTCATTGATGCCTATTCAAAATCAGTTCAAGGCTTTTTTGTGAAGCCATCGGATTTTAACAAAATGAAAGAGATGATAAAAAATATAGTGGAATACTGGCAAAATTGTGTTTCGCCTAATTACATAAAATAGGCATTGTATTTTAGAAAAATGAAAGTTGATATGTAAAAAAAATTGAATAAAGTTAAGAAAAACTAGCTGCATTTTATATTTTCTTTATTTGCATATTCAATGTAACATACAAATCAAAGTCTCTTGGGCTATAAATAAGATAAAGAATATTCAGTACTTTATCCACCACATGTATAACTGCTAATTATGTTTTTTATTTAAACGAAGCAAAGTACTAAATTATCTCAGAGCTATATATTTTAAAACTCGCACCACTGGTGCGAGAAATTGGATAAGATTATGATTTTTATTTTAAACCACAGTCATGTTAATCTCTAACTATCATTTTAAATTAAGTCTTTAATAGAGAATAATGGAATTTAGATGATACAAAATTTTAATCTTAAGTAATTATAAATAAGCAAAATGCTGTTTTTTCATCAAGTAAACAAGAACTTATATTCAATAGAAAAACAAAAAATGGTACTTTTGCGCCCATATACAAAACAGCAACGTTGAAAAAGTATCTAATCATATTGCTTAGCTGCATTATTTTAGTACCATCATTTGGTAGCGTGTTTGTTTACGCATCTTTTAAACTAGAACAGCAAGAGATAGTAAAAACAATCTGCGTACAGCGAAAAATGGTTTTTAACAGCTGTAACGGTCGATGTGAACTTCAAAAAAGTCTAAAGAAATACGACGACAACGAAAAGAAAATGCAGGACAGCCTGAAAGAAAAAGCAGAGTTGGTTTACATTTTACATACTTCAAATAACACTTTCAAATTAATAGAACCTATCGAAATCAAAGCAGACTTTCCGGCTAAATTCGATAATAAGCCTATTTCTGTTTTAACAGAGACTTTCCGTCCCCCTTCTCTTTTTATATAAATTCTAATTTCAATTCCTATTGGAATGATTTTTCATTGTCATACAACAATGAAGGAGTGCCTGCACTCTAATAAAATTACAATTATATAAAAATTATAAAATGAAAAAAGAGATATTTTTTGTGATAGCTTTGGCGGCTTCGCTACAAATCTATGCACAAAAAAAGGACAGCACAGCCGGCAAGTATACCATAATGGACGAAGTGATTATTGAAGGAGTCAGAAAGTCTAAGGATGTTTCAAGCGAATTGGCTTCAAAACTTCCAATTAAAAACTTAGAAAATCCTCAGGTTACAGCTTCGGTTTCGCCGCAACTTATTAAAAATAGAAATTTTTATACCCAAGGCGAAATGCTGCACAATGCCGCTGGTGTTGCCCCGAGCTGGGCCGGTATTTCTCCGTATTATTCCATTAGAGGATTTCGTACCCGTTCTAGTTTCAGAAATGGTGTAAACGGTTATGTCGCCTCTGATATGGACCCGGTCAGTATAGCTCAGCTAGAAGTGATCAAAGGACCAAGTGCTGTCATTTTTGGAGGAGGCGGTGCTACTATGATCACTTTTGGCGGACTGATTAATCGTGTAACGGTAAAACCTCAGCATACCACTTTTGCCGACATTAGTGTAACGGGTGGATCTTACAATCTGCAGCGAGCCACCATTGATATCAACAGACCACTTGATAAAGACGGAAAGGTTCTTGCCCGATTAACTGGTGCTTACACCTACAAAGGTTCTTTTCAGGATCAGGGTTTTTCAAAAACATTTTTTTTAGCTCCCAGTATTTCTTACAAGATTAGCGATGATTTAAATATCCAGCTTGATGCGGAAATTTTAAACAAAACCGCTACTAATAATCCGCTGTACCAAGTGGCTTTGGGGACTGCTAAATCGGCTGATGAACTCAATTTGGATTATTACCGTTCTTTCAATGACAACTCAGTTACGCTTAATAATAAAGCGGTAAATATTTATGGAAAAATCATTTACAGGCTTTCAGAAAATTGGAAATCGGAAACAAATTTAATTTCAGTCAATAATAAAACTCCAGGAGATTATATACGTTTGAGATTGGATGACAACAGTCAAAATGTTACACGAAGAGTGTATAGAATGTATCCGGAAAATATTACCAGCCAGCAAATCCAGCAAGACTTTGTAGGGAATTTCAAAATTGGCAGTATGAAAAACAGGCTTATTGCCGGAGTTGAATATTACCATTATCTCTATGGCATCAGCAGTAAATCTATGAATTTTACTAAAGTTCCGGTAACTGGAGTTGATGATCAAAACGCCTATTTTAATAATGAATATATTACTGCTCAATTGGCTTTAAAACCGTATGGAGAGAATTATGAGGCAATTCAGGATCACTATTCAGTATATGCTTCAGATGTTATCAACCCATTGGAGAATTTAAGTGTAATGCTTAGTGCCCGAATCAATTATATCAACAACAAAGGGACAGACGATTTGCTAACAAAAACAACTACTGGGGCTTATACACAAACGGCTATTTCTCCGAAATTAGGAATTAATTATCAGATTATTTCTGAAAGAATTGCATTGTTTGCTAATTATATGAATGGTTTTCAGCCACAAGCACCTCAATCAGTAAACGGGCAGATGACCAATTTTGAGCCCGTTTATGGAAATCAATGGGAATCGGGAGTTAAAATCTCTCTGCAAAAGAACGTATTGGATGCCGTTTTGAGTTATTATAATATAGATGTAACCAATGTGGTAAGGCAGGGCCCAAATGATACGGCTTCCTATCTGCAGAATGGCGAGCAGCGCAGTAAAGGATTTGAAGCGGATTTAGAATCAAATCCGATGGCAGGATTGTTTTTGCATGCAGGTTTTGCTTATAACGACAGTAAGCTTATTGTATCTGATGCACTTACTCAAGGTTTAAGACCTGTAGATGCCGGTCCTAAACTTTCCGGAACGTGGTATATCAATTACGCTCCGCAATCAAAAGCTTTGAGCGGGTTTTCTTTAGGACTGGGCGGCAGTCATTATGGTAAAGATTTGATGATTAAAAACTCTAATGGTTCTTTTTCCACTAATGCTTATACCTTAATCAACTCCGTTCTAAGTTTTGAGAAAACAGGCTATGTTTTTTCTCTTTCTGCTAATAACCTGCTCAATGAGCACTATTGGTATGGCGGCCGCGGTATGATTACCCCGGGAGTCCTGCGTGAGGTTATCTTATCTTTAAAATTAAAATTATAAAGCTGTTATTTAGAACTTAAAGTGAAAAAAATCACAAAAATATCATTTCAGCTCCACAGCTACCTCGGATTATTTTTCGGGGTGCTGTATTTGTTTTTTGGAATTTCGGGCGCTTTACTGGTTTTTAAAAAAGACATTGAATATTTCAATAACCCACCAATGCATTACTGCGTGAAGGGCGGCAAAACCATTTCATTAAACCAGATGTATCATAAAGTCTCTAAGCGGTATCCCGGGGCACGACAGATCATGCTGCACACTTTTCCAAAAAATATGTGCGATACCTACGAATTTATGATTTTTAATTATCAGGGTAAGGTGACCGATAATTATCTCTACTGCTGTATGGTAGACCCCTATACTGGAAAAATTGTAAGAGAGGGTGATTTTAGCTCTTTTCAATCCCCTTTTTTTCGCTGGCTTTATCTTGCGCACTACTCACTTTTAATTGATAAACCAGGCAGACTTATAACAGCCATTGCGGCCATTGCTTTACTGCTAAACTTAATTACGGGTGTGATTATTTATCGTAAAAAGATATTTTCTGCTCTTATGTTTCGAGAGAAGTTAAATCGTAAATCTGCCAGAACCCTTAATTCATCGCTGCACAGGATTATCGGTGTATGGACTCTATTGTTTAATTTCATTCTTTTTTTTACAGGTTTCTGGATGAACAAAAGCCTCTTTTTACCTGCTGAATGGGAATTAATTCCGAAGAAAGAAATGAATTATCAGGTAAAAGCAAATATTGATCAAGTAATAAAACATGCTAGGGAAATTCCGAATTTCAATCCAATTGCTGTAAAAATTGCTGCTGAAAAAAAAATGACATTGTCGTAAGCGGTGAATTTTCTAATACCCACAACCCGCTGTATTTTGGTAAAGGAAGCGACGTTTATTATGACAGTGATAATGGAAATTGGATCAAAACCATACGCATTGAAGAAAAACCATTTTCCGACAGGTTTTATTGGATAATGAAACAGATTCACAGGGGTGATTATGATAATTTATTTATTAAAATTCTTTATGTATTTGCCGGATTCAGCCCTGCGATACTTTCCATTACGGGATTTTTTCTTTGGAAAAGAAAAAGGCAGAAAGCAATAACTGCTTAAAAACAGTTTGAACTTCATTATGAAATAATAGATTTGGGAGGCAAATGCTTTTGATTTAGTTAAATGTCTGCCTGAACTCCAGCGGAGAGAGATTTAATTTTTTTTTAAATAGTTTATTAAAAGACTGCGGGTATTCAAAACCTAACCGATAAGCAATTTCGGCAACCGATAAATTTGTCAGCGAAAGATATTCTTTTGCCTTTTCAATCAGTTTATCCTGAATATGCTGCTGTGCACTTTGCCCTGTAAGTGAGCGTAACATATCACTTAAATAATAGGATGACAAATTCAGCTTTTTAGCCAGAAGATCAACTGATGGAATTCCATTTTTCTGTATTTGTTCCTGTTCAAAACATTCATTCAATAACTGATCCATTTTAGTAAGTAAATCATGGTTTATAGCTTTTCTTGTAATGAACTGCCTTTCATAAAAACGATTGCTGTAATTTAATAACAAATCGATTTGAGAAAGAATAATATCTTGTGTGTGTTTATCGATGAATTGGTATTCAGTATCAATTTTTTCAATAATTTCAACGATATTTTTTTCTTCTCTTTCTGAAAGATGAAGCGCTTCATTAACAGCATATGAGAAGAAACCATAATTTTTAATTGTCGCTGCAAGAGGATGTCTGTAAAGAAAATCAGGATGCAGTAAGAGCGCATATCCTGTTCCTGATTCCGGTCCCAGTATCTGATCATGAGGAACAGCGAGTGCCTGAATTTGTTTTGGAGCAATAAAAGTCATCAGCCCTTTGTCAAAATCATAATATTGCTGACCGTATTTTACTTTTCCGGAAACATCTTTTTTTAATGATATACAATAAAAATTTAAAGAGAACTGCTCCCAAATTTCAGTATTATTAAAACGAATATCTGCCACACGAATTACACTTACGAGCGGATGCAGAGGTTCTGGTAGTGATACCAGGCGATGAAATTCAGATATGGAATTTATAGTATTCATTTGTTCTTTTCAAATTTATTAAAAGCAGCTGTTTATTAAACAACTGCCTTATTTTAAATATTATCCTAAAATGAGCTGTCTAATCTCTTTTCTAAAATCCTCAGAACCAACTTCCAAACGTCTTGCATGCATTGCTTTTGCATCTTCACCTGCAATATATCTAATCTGGTCTTTTTCATCCGTTGCCGCTTCATAAACCACTTCTGCAATTTTTTCTGCACTAACCGCTGATCCCATCATTGCATCGGTCATAGAGAAAAGCTTGTCTTCTAATTGCTCATAACCCGGATGTAAGGTTTTATCAAGCGATCTGCCTAAAAAATCTGTTGCAAAAGCTCCGGGAGCAACCGTTTTAATTTTAATATTATGCAGTCCTAGTTCAAAAGACATTCCCTCAGACCATCCTTCAACAGCAAATTTGGATGCATGATAAATAGAATGCAGTGGAAATGCCAAAAAACCACCCATTGAAGTTGTGCTGATAAACAAGCCGCTTTTCTTTTCTCTAAAATTAGGAATAAATGCCTTGGTAACCCGGATTACACCCAAAAGATTTGTATTGAGCTGTTTTAAAATCTGCTCATCAGTAAAAGCTTCCAGTGCGCCCATTAATCCGTAACCCGCATTATTAAATACAACATCGACATTATGTACAGCGTTAATTTTATTTATTGTAGTTTGAATTTGTTCAGGATTTGTAACATCAAGGGCAATCAGTGTAATATTTTGCAATTGATTAAGTTCTGTTTCTTTTTCCGGATTACGCATAGTAGCGATTACATTCCATCTTTTTGACTGAAATAATTTAGCAGCAGCTTTTCCTAAACCTGAAGAAGCTCCTGTAATGAAAATTGTTTTTTGCATTTTATAGTATTTAAAATTACACTGCAAATTTCCATAAACTAAGCTATACAATATGTTTCCAAATTGGGGTAAAATGTTTCCAAACTGGTCGTTAGTAAAAATTAAACCAGCTTAAAAAAATTAATATTATTATCTTCAATCATCTTTAAATAATAATTATACAAGTTTCAAAAATTATTTTATAGTTATCACATTCTAAATCCTCTTTTTTGAGAAGAAAGTTTTTGTTGAGGAAATAAAGAAACCTGTGCAATAGCTTCCTTTAATGTCGGAATCGAACCTATTGAAAGGTTTTTTAGTTCCGATTTTTTCAAAAGTTGTCCGTATCTGTCTTTACAAGTAATTTCCATTTTTTTTATATCAAAACCGTCGTTTTCTTGTCTTACCCAAAAATCGCATACAATACTCGGATTATCATCTCCTGACCATTGCAGATAAGTCGACAGTAAAAAGTTTCCGTCTCTATCAGATCTTTCTTTTCCATTGTTACATGCTTCCATATATCCGGTAATGCTTTCTTTCAACTTTCCCGGATAGGCTACTGCTGTTTGAAAGGAGCCATTAAAGCCTTTGTCTATGAGAATTTTTGCGAATGTGTCTAAATCAGGCAACTGTTTCATAATTTTAAATTTTAGTTTGTTATTTTAATATTAGAACCTTTCGAGTTATTACATATATAATACAATATTATTAAGCCTAAGCTTTCAATATTGCTGTAACAAATGATAATTTTTTTGTTTATTTATTAGATATCCTTAAGCTTAAGGGACTTTGTTGGATTTGCTTTGTATAAGCCCCATTTAGGCTAGTTACAACTTTTTAATAAACTCGGGCAATCAAATACTTTCATTATTAAAACTCTGCGAGATCGCTTAAAATCTGAAAATCTTCGAGTAAAAGGTTCGAATTTTGTACCAAGGAGTTCACAAAAAAGGTAAAACACATATTATGCGTTTTACCTTTTTTTATTCTATACCAATTTTACCCATTAAAATACATTAAATTAAACTTAAAAGAAGGTATGATATATTAAAAATAACTCCTTATATTTGCACCCGCGTTCAAGAAAAGAAAATGACTCGATAGCTCAGTTGGTAGAGCACATCACTTTTAATGATGGGGTCCTGGGTTCGAGCCCCAGTCGGGTCACAAAATTTGTGATTTACAAAATACTTTTCCTGATAGCAATGACTCGATAGCTCAGTTGGTAGAGCACATCACTTTTAATGATGGGGTCCTGGGTTCGAGCCCCAGTCGGGTCACAAAGGTCAAGTATTAATTTACTTGACCTTTTTTCATTTATAGCCACGTGAAGAAACTGAGACTTTATTTTTAGCATATTCATTACAATACCGGCACTTGCGTGTCAAGTACATGATGTAATGAAGAAACATGCATAGACCATTTAATTCGTTTTAATTTAATCACTTGTCGTAATCGATTGATCTGTATTTCCATTTACAATATTCGTGTTTGCTTTTTGCTGCAAAAAAAAATTAAAAGTCATAACATGTTTGATCCTAAATGAAAAGTATAGTTTTTTTATTATCTTGCTCCCAAATACTGTAAAATAAGATTTATGAATAAAAGCGGCCCGATAATAATTATAGAAGACGATCAGGACGATCAGGAATTTTTGGCAGAGGTTTTCAAAGGGCTTCAGTATCCAAATGAGCTCATTTTCTTTAGTGATGGAGAGCAGGCACTTGATTATCTTACTGCGACTACTATTGAGCCATTTATTATATTCTCTGACATAAATATGCCGAAATTGAATGGAATAGAACTCCGTGCAAAAGTTCACGAAAATGAAGATTTGAGAATGAAATCAATTCCTTATCTGTTTTTTTCGACTGTTGCAGAGCAACAGCATGTTATTGATGCTTATTCAAAATCAGTTCAGGGATTTTTTGTTAAGCCATCTGATTTTAATCAGATGAAAGACATGATAAAAAATATTGTGGAATACTGGCAAAATTGTGTTTCGCCAAATTACATAAAGTAGATATACTAAAAAGGACAGACAAACCTCATTTTGTGAAAAATACAGAGTGAATTAAAGAGATATTGTTAACATTCAATATCGTACTGCCACCTCCATATTAATCAATTAGAATAACTAAAGAAAAAAATATATGTCAGAACTAAATTCGTTTTTTGCAAAAATTCATATTACAAAAGACAATTTTGACAGCTTTTTAAACTCCAAACCAAAGATGCCAACATTGAATAGCGATTGGTTAGAATGGTGGAATTTAAAGGAGATGTATAACAATGAAGATTTACAAGAAGGTAATCTTTATTGTTATGAGGGATCGACTAATGAATCTATTATAAATGATTGGCTAGAGTCCAAACAAAGCTTAGCATTTTCAGACTATGATATAAAAAATGAAATATGGCATTTTGGAATTATTATGTTTGCTGAAAATTATTTAGAAATGATACCGGGACTTGCTTTTATAAAAAGTGTAGCCGAATTTAAGACAGAAAACAAAGACGACTTTGCAATCGTTTACAGCTACTTATGGGGAGAAGAAGAAATAGATGCCTATATCAAATTCGAAAATAAAGATAGTTTTTTTGATGTAGAAGTTATCTCTAAGGATGATATAAATGCAATATTTATGAAATATACGGATAGTTATCTGGATAAAAAAATGGAAGATTTGACACAGGTGGACTAATTAAATATTATTTTAAAGTCTTGTAAAACATGTTTATTCAAATGTGATTTTACGAATGTTGATATTTTAACTCTAAATTAAATACTAATAAACAAAAGCCTGTAAATATTGAATTTACAGGCTTTTGTTTCTCATTGATTATTTTATAAGCTAATTAGTTAAAGAAATACCCAATTGTAACTTGAAAAACCCTATTCTTCATATCACTATTAATGAAATGATTTGCATCTCCATCTTTAAAAACATTTGAATAAGAAATATTATATCGTAAATCTGTATAAAATTTATCTTTAAACTGATAACCCAATCCAAAATTTACCGAAGTATCAATACCAGCTGAATACTCTTTTAAATTAAAATTTTCATGATTTTCATAGCCCAGAAAGTTATCCTGATATTTATTATTTGCTTTTAGAAGAATTCCTATTTGAGGTCCGGCTTGCACACTTAATTCTTTTAATACATAATATTTTAGCATTACCGGAATGTTTAGGTAATTCAGGTCAATTGTACTTTTATAATGCGAATTTGTTACATCGTTATCAGAGAAAGAGCTTTTTGAGCCTTGCTGACTGTACAAGACTTCCGGTTGAAGCGAGAAATTTTTAACGATAGGAATTTCAACCATAATACCAGCTGTAAATCCCGCTTTGTTTGATGAATGCAATTCTCTTTCATCAAAAGTCAGGCTCGCCAAATTTAAACCTGCTTTTACGCCCAGTTTAATTTTTTCAGTTTGAGCCATAACAGTCACACCTAAAAAGAGTGCGCCTATAATTAGCATATATTTTTTCATATGTATCTATTTATTTTAAGAATGGTAACTCTCCAACAGGAGAGCTACCTGTTTCTATGTAATTCTATTATTTCTTAATAATCTTGGCTGTATATTTTTTGTCTTGTACATTACACTCTAAAATATAAACTCCGGGACTTAATCCGCTTACATTTATATTTGATGGCATAGTTGCATACGTTTTACTCGATACAGCTTTACCATCTATTGCGTAAATTTTGATTTCGGTTTCCCCTTCAATTTTATCTGCTACGAAGATATTTACGTGATCAACAGCCGGATTAGGAAATACTCTAAAAGGATTAGTTATTTTTCCAACAAGCATACCTTTTGAATCAAATGGCGCTGAAATACTATTACATCCGTTATTATTAGTTACCTGAAAGCTATAATTTCCTTCCCAAATTGTAATAATCGATTTTTCAGTTGCATTTGGTATAGGTCTATCGTTTAAAAACCATTGATACGAAGTTCCTTCAATTGAAGCAGTTAATTTTTTATCACCAAGAACTTTAATTTCCGGTACAATATTATTTCCAAGAACTGAAATAGTAGTGCTAAAAGTTTTTCCAATGCCGTTTTCATTATAAACCGTTACAAAATAATCTCCGCTTTCTGTTGTAACATAAGTTGGTTCTATTGAACCATCAAACCATTCGTATGATTTGTAGTTTCCAGGATTTAAAACAACTTCAGGACCACAAATCGCTCCACTTACTAAATCAGATTCAAAAGTGTCAAATGTTGCCGTTATCTTTTCTGTAAGTACACAGCCATTTTTCATCACAACTGTTACCGTATAATCTCCTGCCTTATCAATTGCAATACCATTAGAAACCTCACCTGTACTCCATTTGTATGAAACAACTTTAAGTTTTTTAGCCGTAAAATTAGTTTGAGCATCAATGTATAAGCTTCTACCTGTATATCCATAAATTACCGGATTGTCAAATATTTTAAATTCTGATGATACTCCCTGATAGATATAGTTTTTTATTTCATTGTTTTGCGGAATAAGATCGTTTTCCAATTTTGCAATAACATTAAATACATGAGAGTCTCCGCTTTCGTCCAATTTAGGTTGTTTTTGCAGAATATATTCTATGCTTTCGCCAACGGGAATTTCTGAGTCAACAGATTCTGAAAAAACTTCATTTGTGTTGATATAGGCTACCTCTAACTGAATTGCGTTTGCTGCAATTGCAATTTGTCCTTCATTTGTGAACTTAACTTTAAACTCAGATCCGCCACATATATCTTTTGGTGATAATATTTCTACTGATACATCTACAATAGGGTCAGTGATTACCTTTAAGTCATCTAGTACCATATAAGAATATCCGGCCGTCAAAGAATGTTTAAATCGTAACATAATAGATTTTCCTTTATATTTATTTAAATTAATTACTCCCTTTTGCCATTCTTTATCTGCATACATTACTTCTCTGGTAGTTTTCCATACTTCATTCCATTCGCCTCCTATAGTTTTAATCTCTATAATAAAGGTATTATTGCTGTTACTTTCAATTGCATAATAAAACTCCAATGCAGTTGCATTTTCAGATAACTGATATAGAGGAAAAATTAATTCTCCATAGTTAAAACCATTTGCGAGCGAATGATAAAGCATCGTTGCAGCAGTATCTCCTGTATGATCCTTAACGGGAATAACTAAATATGTGTTATCAGGTTTAGCAGTTACTGCCCATGGGAAATCTCTATCACTTTTACCTGAAACAAAACCGTTAGTGCCAAATAATGGGCCTTGAGCTACATTTGAAAAAGTCTCAATATCTAATTGTGGTGCATTGGCAATAACCTGAAAAGTTCCGGTAAGACTTTCTGCCAGCTCTTTTGGTTGCCCATCTGCAATTAGTTTTATATTAATGTCATAATTTCCTGTTGCAAGTTGTGGAATGCCATCTATTTTATAAACCAGAGTTTGATATTGCAATAACTGAGCATCTCTTTCCAATACAATTGGTTGCCCAACTGCAACGCCAGCTTGTGAAATTTGATATTCAATAGCCAGTTTATTAATTTTATTATAAGATACATTTTTTGCGCTTATTAAAAATTCGTGCGAAGGTGCATCTTTATAGACTTTTTGTGCTACACTTAAATTAGATAACTGCAAATATTCCGCTGTCTCCTTAATCTTAATATTATCTACAGCAAAACCGCTGGCAAATATTCCATTATCATCGTGCTGAAATGCCACAAGAACGCAGGGTTTGCCTGCATAAGGACTTAAATTTACATGATATTCGAACCAATTACTTATATAAGGTATTTTAAATAGTGTTTCCCAATTTTTACCTCCATCTGTACTTACTTTTACATATCCGTCTGAAAGTCCATATCTATCTCCAAAACCATCAAATGATAAGTGTGCTTCTTTATAATTGCTCAAGTCAAATACAGGAGAGATTAACATATCATTCGAAGAGTCACAATTACATTTATCATCGTTACTCGCCATAAAATTTGTATGCTCTGTTAAAAACCATCCCGGAGATCCTAAATCTTTACTTGTTCCGTGTTTCCAACCTGTAGCACCTTTATTTTCAGATGTTCTCCATCCTTTATATTTTGTGACATCTTCAAAATCCATTGTATATGGTAGTATAGATACTTTCATGTCCTCATTATTCCAGCTATCATAACCCAGTTTGAAAGAATTATTTTCCGGCTTAACATCCTGAGTTACATCTTCCGGGAAAACAGAAACTACAATCGTATTCTCACCAATACTGGTTAAATTAATATTTGGAATAGAATACGCTATTGTATCTCTATATTTAGTAAATACTAATGTTACTTTTTCGCTTTTTGAGAAAACTTCTTTCTGCGCATTGTCAAGAATTTTTACTGAAACATTAACCTGCTCGTTAGTTGTGGAGAAGTTGTTAATTATTTTCGCATTTATTGTAACATTGCTATTGCTTATATTACAAGTCCCCGCATCTAATTTTGCATCTGCAACTTCAATATCATAAGGTGCATTGCTAACACGGATATTGTCTATAAGCGCCCCTAAATAGTTACTGCTATAATCACTCATAACGACACGGAAACGGATAGCGCCTTTTTTACCTGCAAGTTCATTCAGGTGCATTCCGATTGGTTTTTTAGTAAGAATAGTATTAATTCCAGTAAACCAAGGTCCTGATACTAAATCATTGTAATGTAAAGTTTCAGGATAATCAATACCCGTAACTTTTTTCCAGTTTTGATTGTCTTCAGAATATTCTACAATTAACCCGTCATATCCTCGATAAAATACATTAATCATATCAAACTCAATATAAGGAGACGCAATATTAGTAAAATCAAATATTGGCGATTGTAATGTAAAATCAGCTTTTGGAGGTATCCTTTCAGAAGTACCAATATTTATAGAGGCCCACAAATATTTCGATTTGGTATCTCTAAATGAGTAAGTAGAGGGCTGCCATATAAACTTTTGATTTGTAAGTAGTGATTCTGAAAACCAACCTCCAGGTGTTCTTTCAAAATCCTGATAATATGGAAATTGAGTTACAACTCCACTATAAACAGAATTTATAGCACTGTTATTTGCTGCTACAGGATCTTGGCTATATATTACAAAAGCTTCGTATGTATGCAAGCCGGCTGTAGATAAATTTATAGTCCCATCAAAAGTAATTGTCATTTCTGAGCTTCCTTTAAAGGCAGTATCTAGTATAATGTCTTTCCATACTATTTGATTGTCTGGAAGCGTATTTAGATATCCTACTTTTAACTGAGATCCTGCTGGTATATCCTGACAGCCCAAATTGTAGATTTTAACCGCTAATTGATGACTAGCTGACAAAGTTGCACCTGAATATACCGGAAGATTTAATCCCACAACTTTAAGGTCAAAATCTTTTTGCCCTGGAGGAACTGATAAATCAGAAACAAAAGAAACTCCGTCTTTTGGACCAAACGCTTCAATAGGTTTAAAATCAAGTTTAACTTCTACATAATTTAAAGTAGCTGCACTTATTACGTAAGGAAGTTTGTCCTGAATTTTGATAGTTGTCTCCTCGCCTAACGCCAGATCTTTAGTAAAACTAATATTGCCTGTGTTATCATAAAGAGTATTCAACTTACCACCAAAACCCGTTAGCATTAATCTCAATTTGTAATTTAAAGTCTCATTTGCTTTAATTACAGTAGATCCCGTGTTTTTAATTTTTATATAAAAAGGTTCTTCTCCTTTTAAAGAGCCACAAATAGCTGAAGGTTTTTCAACTGAAACAATTGCTATTTGTTTATCGGCATAAGCAGCACCAATACCAATAGCATACCAGGCATTGCAAACTTGTTTATATTCTTCAGAGGCTAATCCGTATAGATCTTCTACAACCATTAAACTTGCCTGACGCATATCGCTAAAGTTTGATGAAGGAGATAAATATTCTGTAAGCGTGATATAGGCAATTTTCTCAGCCTTGGCAAGACCAATAGCGCTAACATCGTAACTGTTATTAAGATCATTTACACCCTGGCCACCTTCACTTAAAAGATAAAACCAGTAATTTGTAATTCCGCTGTTAACATGTACACCTCCGTTATCGTAAGAAGTGTTTAATGGATTTACCCAATTTACTCCTCCGTAAGTATTTGGCTGACCCTGAGCTTTCGGGTTAGATATATTTCGCATACTTCCATGTGTATACAATTCACTTCCCAGCATCCAAATATCCTCTTTTTTGTCTTTTCCAACATAAAATTCAACAGATACACCAAAAATGTCGCTGAAAGATTCATTCATAGCTCCAGATTCTCCCTGATAGATTAAACCAGCAGTAAAACGGGTTACACCATGAGTTAATTCATGTGCTGTAATTCCCAAACCAACATACGGAGTATCATAACCATCTCCAAATTGTGCCCATCCGCCAGTCCATGAAGCATTTTCGACATTGTTACCTAAATGGGCAAGACCAATAATTGTCATTCCTTTGTCATCGATACTATTTCGATTAAATTTTTCACCATAATATTCTATAGTTTTTTGCATTCCCCAATGAATATCTATAGCAACCTCATCATGATTTTTATTATGCAGCTCATTCCAAATATTATCTTCATCAATAAAATCAGTAATTACTTCATCCGAAGCCTGATTTGCGTGATTCATATTCATAGTATACATCGGTACATTGTACTTTCCCTGAAGTCCCTCTAATCTGTACCCGTCAGCATATTGTTTAGTATTAAAATTTACTTCTCCGGAATATCTTGACTTACCTTTACCCAAACTTTGACCTGCAATACCGGAATCTCGATTTAGATCAAGCATAAGAATTGTTTTTCCCGAATTTGCATCTACATAGATTGTCTGACTGGATTGCGGATTAGTTGCATAAATATCAAATTTCCATGCCAGGTAATATTCTTTTAATTCAGAAGAAAAATTAGGACCCACATACACCAACTCTCCCTGCGGTTTTGCGCTTATATTTTTATCCAGTAAAGAACCTAATTTTTTGTTCTCCCAAATATATTGCTTCGCATTTACCGTTTTAAGTACGTTTTCTAAAGCTGTGACCGCATTTATCTTATAATTACTGCTTACAGACAATTTCTTAGCCGTAGAACCAAATGCATCAATTTTGGTTTTATTTTCTCTAACCTTATAAATTGCTCCTTCAACAGGAACTGAGTTATGTATTTGCTGATATGTAACCAGCGTTCGGCCGTGATTATCAGAAATTGATTTTAACTGCATTTTGTCTGATGGAGATAAATCAAAATCTGCTTTTTTGACTTCGAAAATATTTTTCGCAGTTAAATTTGAAGATTTAGCAAAAGATTTAACCTTTGTACTAATAGAATCCTGCGGGATTTTTTTCTCAGTAGTACTCGTTACATTTTGTCCAAATAACTTTTGGCTTTCCTGTAATTGTTTTTTCACCAATTCACTTTCAGCTGCCGAAAGTTCTTTGCCTTTTACTTTCACTTCTTCCTGAATAAATGGATTATTAGCATCATTATCCTGACTGAAAATTGGATCGCTGCTCTTTTTAGAGACCTGATCTTTGGTCGGGTTCGCTACTGACGGTCCTACAGCCGTTTTCACGTTACTTATTTGTATGTTTTGCAAAGGAGTCTGAGCCATTCCCACGGAACAGACAAAGAAACTTAACAAAATAAACAAATACCTTGTTTTGAAGTAAAGCTGGGTCATTTCTTTGAATTTAAAATTAATACTTAGTTCAGTTAATAATCATTACACTTTTACCGTTTATAGCAAACCATAAAGCAGTTTCTGAAAAAATTAATTCGGGGATTGATTTTCAGAGTTATCGTTTGTTATTTTTTTCAGGATCTTTAAAAGAGTTTCCTTTTTTGTTTTTGCTTCTTCCAGAAGTTGTTCTAAACTTTTATGAGGTTTATTTTTTTTCTTCGCGTTCATCAAAAATTCATTTACATCGATTGGGTAAATGTAAAAGGGACGTTTATGTTTTTGAAAAAAAGGACTAATACAAAAACACTCTTGGGCAAAAAAGTATCACCTAAAAAACACTCATAAAAAAACAATCCAAACTAAATCAAGTACTTAGATTGGATTTAAAATATGTTTTATAAACTTAAAATGTATTGAGATAAGTGGAGAGATTTACTTTTTCGTTAGTCAAATCGAACTTTTTACGAAGTCTGGTCCGCGCATTTTCTATCGCCTTAAAAGATTGACCTGTAATTTGAGAGATTTCTTTTGTGGTTAAATCCAGATATAAAAGAGCGCATAATCGGCGGTCTTTTGGAGTAAGAGAAGGATAATCGAAAGTTAATTTATCAAAAAAAGATTGATGGACTTGTTCAAAACTTACTTCAAATTCTTTCCAGATATCTGTATTCAAATTCTTTTCCAAGCGCTTTAAAACTATATCAATAGCTTGCTGCATTTCTTTATTAACCGTTTTGAGTTTTATCTTTTTAAGATCATTCAGGATTTCATTAATATTATCTGTACGATGTATTTCTGCCATTGCTTTTCCTATCAAAACCTTCTTTTTAGCTTCGAGACTTTGGTTGAGCGCCTGCATATTTGAATTTAAAAGCTCTTTTTCAAGTTGGTTTTTAATATTTCTGTTTCGGTATTTTATCAGTAAAATAATTAAAACCAATATTCCAACAACCAATATCAAACCTGTTACATAATATTTAAATTGCTGTTTTTGTTCTATAAGTGTTTTTATTTCGGTTCGAACTTTGTAATCCTGCTCCAGCTTGATTCTTTCAATGTTTACTGCCTTATCTTCAACATTTATACTATCATTGATTGCATTATATTTCTGAAAATAATAAACAGCATTTTTATAATCCTCTTTATTTATATATACTTTATAAAGCATTTTGTTCAGGTTTAAACCCGATAAACCATATACACTTTCTTTACATAATTCTAATGCCTTTTTTGCATTTACAATTACAATGTCATATTTTTTGTCGTTTAGATTATATTCAGAAAAAGATTCGTAAACAAAAGCTTGTACTAAATTATCAACGTCTTTATCTAGTAAAGAAAATGCTTCATTAAAATAAAAATCTGCTTTTATTTTATCCTTTTTTAAAGCATAAGTTCGAGCTAAATTTGTAAAAACATATACTTTTAAAGCATTGTCGTTTATGGTTTTATTTATTAAATCGGCTTTCTGAAAGTAGTATAAGGAAGAGTCTGATTTTTGATTTAAATATAAAGTACCAATGTTATTTAAAATTTTCACAAGCTTAACAGAATCATTTTTAGACTTTTGATAGCGGTATACATTTAAGAAATATTGTAATGCTTTTTCTTTATTATTTCCCAGTGCATAAATAATCGCGAGATTGTTTTCTAATTTTGCAACTTCTGCACTATTGTTGGCATTTTTATAAATTGCATGTGCTTTTAAGTAGTATTGTAAGGCAATATCAAAAACTTCTTTTGAATTGTACATTTTACCTGCTGTAATATAAACCTGAGCTAAAGCAAGCTCCGGTTCTTTTGTGTTTTTTGCTTCAGCTTCAGCTAATTCAATGTATTTTATAGCTCTTTCCCAATCAGAATTTTGAAGATTTACTGCAATTTTACGGCAAAGTTCAACTTTTTGCTCATGATCAGTAATACTGTTCAAATTATCAATCAATTCTTTTGTAGATTGAGAATGAATTGTAAAGGACTGAAAAAGAAAAAACAGGAAAAACAATCGTACCATCATATAAAAATTCTAAAGTAGAATTTCAAATTTAAATAAAACAGCAGGATTAATAGTACAAAAAACAATATATAGTTAAGGAGTTTGCAAACGATCATTAAATAATCCAAAATATATAAAATATTGCGTGTTGAATGGCAAACAAATAATCCCGAAACTTTTGGTCAAAAAACCTTCGCAAAACTAATCCAGATTCCGGCCGTATAATTAATTCGACAGTTTATTTATTTTGAAATAAAACTATTAATTATAAAAGTAAAAAGTACGAAACCTATTAATTGCGCAGGAAATTTGCACAATTATTTTCGATCATTACAATCTTAAAAATTGTATTTTTGTTCATACATATAGTAACGTACATTTTAAAGATGTTTTTTACGCATTGCTTTTTATCACTTAATTCTTACCTTTGAAACATGAGCACAATTACAAAATCAAATCATATAGGGCGAAAAATTAGCCGTATTCGTGAACTTCGAGATATGAAACAAGAAGTATTAGCGCAAGCTTTAGGAATTAGCCAACAGACTATTTCTGCTTTGGAAAACAGCGAAACAATTGAAGATGAAAGACTTGCAGAAATTGCAAAAGTTTTAGGCGTTACAGCCGAAGGAATTAAAAACTTTTCAGAAGAAGCTGTTTTAAACATTATTGGCAATACAGTTAACAATCATGATAACGCTTCATCATTTAATTATAGTTGCTCATTTAATGTAATTGACAAATTGATGGAAGTTTACCAAGAAAAAGAAGCACTTTATGAACGCTTATTAAAAGCTGAAAAAGACAGAAACGATCATCTGGAAAATTTATTAACAGAAAAATAATTTCCAGTAAGATAAAAATCAGACAAAATATATCCTTTATTATCCCCAAAAAAAATGGTACAAAGAACTTTTTCTTGTACCATTTTTATTTGAAGCTAATCCAGCCATTCACTATATCTTTTCTTGCTTAAAGAAAGCAAGAAAAGGATGCCGTTCCTGTCTGGGCTAGGGCATTTGGATTCATAAAAAATTTAGTTCATTTCCTAACCATTTTTTCACAAAAGAAAATGAAATACAAAACAAAACTTTATTAAATTCGTCATCTAATTAATTAACCTGCTAACCTAATCCCCAAATTGGTTTATGAAACATTTATTACTCTTATCATTTATTATGATAACATGCTCAACATGGGCACAATCTGCAACAGGCTATTTTGACAAAGCCCTAAAAAAAGCCGAATCCGGCAATAATAAAGGCGCCGTTGCTGACTATACAAAGGCAATTGCCATGAATTCTAAATTTGTTGAAGCGTATCAAAATCGTGGCGTTGCAAAATACAACCTAAACGATTTAAAAGGTGCTTTGGCTGATTTTAGCAAAACAATCGAACTAGACGACATGAATGCTGACGCCTTTACTGGAAGAGCAAACGTAAACTACAAACTTTTAAAGTACAAAGAAACAATCGAAGACTGCACGGCATCTTTAGGTTTAAACCCGAAAGATTATGTAGCTTATAATTTAAGAGCATTGGCTTATAATAAAAGCGGAGACAAAAAAAATGCCTGCAAAGATTTCTCTAAAGCTATCGATTTAGGCAGTCAAAGCGCCATAAAAAACCGAGCCACTTTTTGTAAATAAACAAAAGCAAACCTCTAAATACAAAGCAATCTGTTAAATATCACATTTTCAGATTGCTTTTTTTATTAAAAATATCTCAGTAATTCATTTACAATCTTCCTTACATTTGTCCTTTAAACCAAATTGAATGGCACTTTTAAAAAAGATAAATCAAAAAGCACAAACCGATAGAAATTCAGGCTTTGGAGTCAATGCAAACAGCTACGGCGGAAGATTTGTAAACAAAGACGGAACTCCAAATATCGAAAAAAGAGGCATGCATTTGTTAAGTCGTATTAGTTGGTACCATACCATGATCGACATGCCAAATTGGAAATTCATGTCGATTTTGTTTATTTTTTACATTGTAATGAATTTTATTTTTGCCGTCATTTATTACGCAATTGGCATTGAACATCTGGACGGAATCGGGCAATCGCAAAGCGCGTTAACCCAATTTGGACAAGCTTATTTTTTTAGTGCGCAAACTTTTACAACCGTTGGTTACGGACATATAAGTCCAACCGGTTTTTTAACCAGCGCTTTATCAGCCGCCGAAGCCTTAATAGGTTTATTAAGTTTTGCCATTGCAACAGGTTTATTCTTTGGAAGATTCAGCAAACCAACCGCTTTTTTAAAATTTGCAGACAACGCATTGATTTCACCTTACGGAGAAAATAAAGGATTAATGATTCGTCTTGTCCCTTTTAAAAACACCAATTTTACAGATGCTGCTGCAAAAGTCACTTTAGGAATGAACTTAGAAGAAAATGGTGTACAAACCAATAAATTTTACAATCTGGAACTTGAATTAGATAAAATAAACGCCCTTTCATTAAGCTGGACATTAGTTCACCCAATTACAGAAGAAAGTCCGTTATACAATTTCAGCGAAGAAGATTTTAAAAAAGTACAAGGCGAAATATTAGTTTTCATCACCACTTTTGACACAATGTACAGCAATACCGTTGCCGCAAGAACATCCTATACATTTAGAGAAATAATCTACGGAGCAAAATTCGAAACCATGTATAACAGAAGTAAAAGCGGATTAAAAACCATCCTGCATCTGGATAAATTAAACCAGTATCAAAAAGTCAATCTCTAGCATTTTATCATTTTAATCAAGTTATCAAGGTAATCTAAGATTTTATTCTATTTTTGTTTATTAAATAACCAGTAATGATAAACAATATTAAGACTGTTTTCAGCATAAAAGATCTCGAAAACTTATCAGGAATAAAAGCGCACACCATTCGTATCTGGGAAAAAAGATACAACATCTTAGAACCTATGCGGACTGACACGAACATCAGACTCTATAATCTACAAAATTTACAGAAGCTTTTAAATATTACTTTATTACACGAATACGGTTATAAGATCTCAAAAATCGCAACTTATTCTGAAGAAAAAATTCCGCAATTAGTCCGCGAAATTATTTCCAAGAAAAATTCTCAGAATTACGCTATAACTTCTTTCAAAATGGCGATGATGAATTTTGATCAGGAAATATTCTTCAACACATTTGACTGGCTGATTTCTGAAAAATCATTCAAGGAAGTTTTCAAAGATCATTTTCTTCCTTTATTGAAAGAATTAGGATTGTTATGGCAATCTGAAACCATAACTCCGGCAAATGAACATTTTATGAGTCATTTGATCAAACAAAAAATATTAATTTATACAGAAAGCCTTCAAATACAAAAACCTACGAAAACCAATCGAATTTTTGTGCTTTCGTTACCATTAAATGAAATTCATCAAATAGGATTATTGTACCTGCAATATGAAATTTTATCTCACGGTTATAAAACCATATATCTTGGCGAAAGCATGCCAATAGAAAACCTTCACGATCTGACAAAACATTTTGAAAACATCACCTTTGTTTCCTTCATGACCGTTCAGCCGGATCGCAGTGTTATCAACCAATACGTAAAATCTATGGGGCAAAAATTACTTCAAAATAACAATGAAATCTGGCTGATGGGAAAAATGGCAGAACACATTGATCCAAAATTACTATCAGACAGAATGCAAGTTTTCAATTCAATGGAAGAAACAATTAGCATGCTATAATATATTTTGTTTAAAGTTTTTGTATATTTGTTAAACAAATGAAAAAAACGATAGCAATTATAGGATCTGGCTTTTCGGCTCTGGCCGCTTCATGTTACCTGGCACAACAAGGAAACATGGTGACTGTCTATGAAAAAAATGAAACTATTGGCGGACGGGCCAGACAATTTAAAAAAGACGGTTTTACCTTTGATATGGGACCAAGCTGGTATTGGATGCCAGATGTTTTTGAACGTTTCTTTCAGGATTTCAATAAAAAAACAAGCGATTATTACGAACTCATAAAACTAAACCCTGCATATCGGGTTTATTTTGGAGTAGATGATTTTATTAGCATTTATGATAATCTCGAAGCCATAAAAACCACCTTCGAATCTATTGAAAAAGGAAGTGGCCAAAAGCTCGAAACCTTTATCAGGCAAGCCAAAAGCAATTATGACATTGCAATTAAAGATCTGGTTTATCGTCCCGGAATTTCTCCTCTTGAATTAATCACACTTGAAACCACTTTAAAACTCAATCAGTTTTTTAGCACCGTAAGTAATGATATTCATAAGAAATTTAAAAACCAAAGACTGATTCAGATTCTTGAATTTCCGGTTTTATTTCTGGGAGCAAAACCTACTAAAACGCCATCTTTCTACAATTTCATGAATTACGCCGATTTCGGTTTAGGAACCTGGCACCCAAAAACAGGAATGTTTGATGTCGTTCGCGGAATCGAAAAACTGGCTTTGGAACTTGGCGTTACGATAAAAACCAATTCTTCAATAGAAAAAATAGTTGTCGAAAATAAAACGGCGACAGCAATTGTCATAAAAGGCGAAACCATCAAAGCAGATATTATTTTAAGCGGCGCAGATTATCATCACACCGAAACTTTATTAGAAATCGAGCATCGCGCTTATTCTGAGAAATATTGGCAAAGCAGAGTTTTTGCCCCTTCATCACTTTTATTTTTTGTTGGTTTTAATAAAAAAATAGAAAATATTTCGCATCACGCCCTATTTTTTGATGTTGACTTTAATCAGCATGCGATTGATATTTATGATGAACCAAAATGGCCGGACGCACCTTTATTCTACGCTAACTTTCCATCAAAAACAGATTTAACAGCCGCGCCCGAAGGAATGGAAAGCGGATTTTTCCTGATTCCGTTAGCGCCGGGAATAAATGACAGCGAATCACTTAGAGAAGAATATTTCGAAAAAATAATCACTCGTTTTGAGGCACTTACACAACAAAAAATTAAAAATAGCATTATATTTAAGAGATCTTTTTGTAAAAATGATTTCGTAAATGATTATAATGCTTACAAAGGAAATGCCTACGGAATGGCAAATACATTATTGCAAACAGCTTTTTTAAGACCAAAGCTGAAAAGTAAAAAAGTCAGAAATTTATATTTCACAGGACAATTAACCGTTCCTGGACCAGGTGTTCCGCCTGCTTTAATATCAGGAAAACTAGTAGCTGAGTTAATTCAAAAATCTTTTAGATCTTAAAAAATGAAATCACTATTCGACACCATATCATTCAAATGCAGTAAGTTAGTCACCCAACATTACAGCACCTCATTTTCACTCGCCGTAAAAATGTTATCACCAAGCATTCGCGAAGCGATTTACAGCATTTACGGATTCGTTCGTTTTGCTGACGAAATTGTCGATTCATTTCACGATTACGACAAAGAAAACCTAATTAATGATTTCGAAAAAGAATATTATAAAGCAATAGAATTTGGCATAAGCTTAAACCCTATTCTCAACTCCTTTCAACACACCGTAAAACAATACAATATTACAGATGATCTTGTTCAGGCTTTTTTGAAAAGTATGAAACTTGACCTTGTAAAATCGACATATAGCACACAAACCGAATACGAAGATTACATTTACGGTTCTGCCGATGTTGTAGGTTTAATGTGCCTGAAAGTTTTTGTAAAAGGAAACAACCAGAAATACGATCAGCTCAAAAATGAAGCAATGCGATTAGGATCAGCTTTCCAGAAAGTGAATTTCCTGAGAGATTTAAAAGATGATAATTTAGTTTTAAACCGAAATTATTTTCCCGGCGTCGACCTAAATTCTTTCGATGAAAATGCAAAAACCACCATCATCAACGAAATCGAGGAAGATTTCAGAATCGCCTATCAGGGAATTGTAAAACTCCCAATCGAAGCACAATTTGGCGTTTATACAGCCTATATTTATTATAAAAAATTGCTAAAAAAGCTTAATAATACGCCTTATCACGAAATAGGAAATTCAAGAATCAGAGTTTCAAATTACACTAAAGCCGGACTTTTAGCGCAATCTTTTGTAACTTACAAATTAAAGCTGGTTTAGTATTTAAGCTTTACCCATAGTACTGTCATTCCGAGGAACGAGGAATCTCCGCAAGTAACTCCGCAAAGAAAAGCACCAATCTTTGACGATCTGGCAACGAAGATTCCTCGTTCCTCGGAATGACAAAAAAGAAATAAAAATTTCAAACAATTCAAAACATAAAAAATGATTTCTTTTTTAATCTTTTTAGGCGTTTTCCTCTTCATGGAATGTGTTACATGGCTAACACACAAATACATAATGCACGGATTGATGTGGTATTTTCACGCAGATCATCATCAGCCAAAATACGAACATACATTTGAGCGTAACGATATTTTCTTTGTCATTTTTGCCATTCCAAGTATTACACTTTTTTATTTTGGCGTTCAGGGCGGATTCAATTATTTGTTTTTCATCGCTTGTGGAGTCACCTTTTATGGCGCTTGTTACTTTTTAATTCACGATGTTTTAATTCACCAACGTTTTAAATGGTTTAAAAACACCAAAAATAAATACCTTATTGGCTTACGAAAAGCCCATAAAATCCACCACAAGCATTTAAACAAAGAACACGGAGAATGTTTCGGGATGTTATTCGTTCCCTTTAAATATTATAAAATGTAGCATAATTTGGGCGTTACCCGCAGAAAAAGCGGGTCGGGCTTTCCGTTCCCGCTTTTTTATTCAGGCAGAAAAAGCCTGACACAAAAAGAGCTCCACTGCAATCCCTAACGCAAACGACTCTTAAGAAATATTCGTAATAATCGATTTTATGAAAGTATATAAATTAGAAACTGTCCAACACTTAAACGCCAGCGTAGAACAATGTTGGGACTTTTTTTCGAGTCCGCAAAATCTCGAAGCCCTAACACCTGACGATATGAGTTTTGTTATTCAGGATTTCGACGGTAAAAAAATGTATCCCGGACAAGTTATAACTTATACATTAAAACCACTTTTGGGAATCAAAATCAATTGGATGACAATCATTACAATTTCCCAGGAAAATAAATATTTTGTAGACGAACAACGTTTTGGACCATATGCTTTATGGCATCACAAACACTTTTTTGAACCCACAGGAAACGGCACAAAAATGACCGATGTTGTTCATTATGCGTTGCCGTTTGGGTTCTTAGGACGTATGATGAATAGTATCTTAGTAAAAAATAAACTGAAAAGTATTTTTGATTATCGCTTCAACAAAATCAATGAATTGTTTAATAAAATATAGTTTTTACGAAAAAATTAATAACGACATTTAACGCAGATTTATTTAAATTTAAGCAGATACATGCAGATTTTTAAATTATTAATAAAAAATAAAATCTGCTTAAATCTGTAAAATCTGCGTTAAAAAAATTTATCCTAAAAAACTGTCACAAATCCATCTAATCTTTAAAATCTGTGGCAAAAAATAAAAAGCAGAATATAATAATGACAAAACAAAAAGTTACATTTTTCTGGTTTCGACGTGATTTACGTCTGGATGATAATATTGGATTATTCAATGCCTTGCAATCTGATTTTCCGGTAATTCCGTTGTTTATTTTTGATGAAGATATTCTGGAAAATCTACCCAAAAATGATGCGCGGGTAAGTTTTATTTATGATTCACTTCAAAATATAAATACAGAATTAAATACTATTGGATCTTCCCTTTTAATCAAAAAAGGAAAAACAATCGATGTCTGGAAATCACTTGTTCAGGAATATGATATTCAGCAAATTTTCTTCAATAAAGATTATGAACCATACGCGATAAAACGTGATATAATAATTGCTGATTTATTAAAAGAGAATAACGCAGAAGTCTTTTCATTTAAAGATCACGTAATATTTGAAGAAAAAGAAATCACAAAAGCCGACGGACTTCCTTATACAATTTATACACCATACAAAAACAGATGGCTCGAAAAATATCATCTTTCCGGACAAGCTCTGGAATATGACACAAAACCTTTATTCCCGAATTTTGCTAAAACCAAATTTAAATTTCCTGAATTATCCGAAATTGGTTTTGAAAAAAGCACCATAAAAGTAGTGCCGCATAACTTAACCCAAATTGGCAATTATAAGGAAATTCGAGATTTTCCTGCGGTAGATGGCACATCATATCTTTCACCACATTTACGTTTTGGAACGGTAAGTATTCGGAAATTGGTGAATTGGGCAAACACGAAAAACCAAACCTTTTTAAGCGAATTAATCTGGAGAGAATTTTTTATTCAGATCCTTTTTAATTTTCCCAAAGTGGTTAATCATAACTTCAAATCGGCTTATGACGGTATTCAATGGCGCAATAACGAAGATGATTTTAAACGCTGGTGCTCCGGAACAACAGGCTACCCAATTGTCGACGCCGGAATGCGCCAACTGAACGAAACCGGTTATATGCACAATCGCGTAAGAATGGTTGTAGCAAGTTTTCTCTGCAAACATTTACTCATTAACTGGCAATGGGGCGAAGCTTATTTTGCTGAAAAATTACTGGATTTTGAACTAGCGTCAAACGTTGGCAACTGGCAATGGGCAGCAGGAACTGGTTGCGACGCCGCGCCATACTTCAGGGTTTTCAATCCTGAAATTCAACAAAAGAAATTTGATGCCAAAGGAATCTACATCCGCAAATGGATTCCTGAATTTGATTTGGGTTATAACGAACCTATGGTCGAGCATCCTTTTGCCAGAGATCGCGCAATTGCAACTTATAAAGCGGGGATCGTAAAGTAAATTCAAAGTTTTTTAAATTCCAAATTCCAATTGTTGTTGCGAAATTTTGTCATTTCGACCAGAGGGAGAAATCACATACGATGAGAACGCACGGTTGGCGAGCACTGAATGTGATTTCTCGTTCCTCGAAATGACAGACTTTGTGGTTACTTTGCGAAAAAACCTTTGTCAAAGTTTTGAACTTTGACAAAGGTTCCTGATCTTATCCTCAATTCTGTCATTTCGACCGGAGGGAGAAATCACATACGATGAAAACGCACAGTTGGCGAGCACTGAATGTGATTTCTCGTTCCTCGAAATGACAGACTTTGTGGTTACATTGCGAAAAAACCTTTGTCAAAGTTTTGAACTTTGACAAAGGTACTAACTCGCAAATTTCTTGAAAAACCTAAATCCTAGCCCTGATAGAAGCGGTATCCTTTTGTGGCGGGGTTCGCCACAAAAGATATAGCGGATAGCAGGAAATAGCTCCTAATACTTCACATAATTACTTACTACAATCTTTGCTTTTAAATCAAACATCAAGTTATATAAACCAAAGAAAGTTCTGTTCATATAAATGAAATGCTTAGAACCACGATTTCCGTTCATTTTTTTAAGATTGGTATCGTTTGAGAAACGTTCGCCTAATTTTGCAATGCTTTCAAAGAAAGTTTCATCGGCAAAATCGAAAGTTTCGTTTTGGAAAGGCTTTGTGAAAAGTGATAGTAAATCATGAAACATCTCGGTAAAATATTCAATTTCTGCAGGAGAATCATCCGGACGAAGAATTTCAAGTTCGAATAATTTTTGATTGAAAAGCGCTTTATCTGTAATTACATTTTTATTGATTAACTCGAAATACGGCACATAAAAATCATCCGGAATTTGTTTCATACATCCAAAATCTAATGCAATCAAATGATTTTGATCGTCAACCAGAAAGTTTCCCGGATGCGGATCTGCATGGACTTTTCTTAAAACGTGAATTTGGTACATGTAGAAATCCCAAAGTGCCTGGCCAATTTTGTCACCAATTTCTTTATCTTTATTTATTGCCGTAAATTCTGAAAGATGAATTCCGGTCATCCAATCCATTGTAATGATTTTCTCTGATGAAAACTCAGGATAATAACGTGGGAAAAGTAAATTTTCGATTTTACTGCACGCTTCAACCACTTCCTGGCTTTGTTGTAATTCCAGTAAATAATTGGTTTCCTCGATCAGTTTATCTTCAACTTCCTTAAAATATTTATCAGAATCTTTTCCTTGGAGATTAAACATTCTGACAGCGATTGGTTTTACCAAAGCTAAATCAGAAGAAATACTATTGGCAACTCCGGGATACTGAATTTTCACGGCTAACTTTTTACCATCTTTCACCGCCAAATGTACCTGACCAATACTCGCGGCATTTACTGAATTTGCATTGAATTCATCAAAAATTTCATAAGGCGTTTTTCCGAAATTTGTTTTGAATGTTTTTAAAACTAATGGCGCAGAAAGTGGCGGAACTGAAAACTGAGACAAAGAAAATTTCTCAACATATGCCTGAGGCAGAAAATTCTTGTCCATACTCAACATTTGAGCTACTTTAAGCGCGCTTCCTTTAAGGCTTTTTAGTCCGTCGTAAATATCTTCGGCATTATTTTCGTTAAGTTTATCACGCGTCAAATCTGAATTTACCATTTTTTCGGCGTAATGTTTTATGTAGTTTACGCCTACTTTTGCACCGGTTTGTACTAATTTACTGGCTCTCTCTATTTTTGATGTTGGTATATAATCGATTGTTTTCATGATTTGCTGTATATTTTTTCTTTGAATAGAAATTTCCCAAGATCTATTAAATGATTTAGTGGCGCGATATTCATTAATTCAAATGAAGCGTTAACTGATTTTTCGATAAAAATATCTGTCTTTTCAAAAGAAGCAGATTCGTCATCAACCCAGAATTTTATGGTTAACATTAATTGTAACCAAGCTGATTCCTGAATTCCTTTTTCCTGAAATTTTTGCAGTTTTTCATATTCTAATCTAAAATCATCGGTTAGAATTTCAGAAACATAGTCTTTAAAACTGTCTCGAAGCGTTGAAAGCTGGGATAAATTTTTTAAAGGATTCCTGTCGAATTTTAATGATTGCAAAACATAACTTCTGTTGGCGGTCAGGATTTCGAAAAAGGTGAAATAAAAACTCAACATTTTGTTTTTCATATCATAACCTGAATAATCCGGATGCTGACGTAATAAATTAACTGAGTTCTCAAAAAACATTCTGAATATCTCTTTTTCCAAAGCTTCTAAAGTTCCAAAAAAAGGATAAAATTCGGCTTCTGTAAAATCATTTTCCTTTGCAAAAAGATAAACTGATTTTGGTTTTTGTCCCTTTTCCAGAACCTCATTCATATATAGTGAAACGATGTCTTCCTTACTGATTATCTTCTTTATAGCTTCCATCTTATTAAAATTTAAATTTTGCTTTAAAGGTACGCAATGTTTAAGTATCTTTACTTATCGTTAAACAGAATACGTTGTTAAATATATTATAAACTATTATGGCTAAAAATATTTTACTAACCGGAGGAACTGGATTTATAGGCAAAAACCTAACTGATTTACTTATAGAAAATGGTTTTTCAGTTTCTATTCTAAGTCGTTCTGACAGAAAAAATACTCCTGCAATTACGTATTACAAATGGGATTTAACCCGAGATTATATTGATGAAGAAGCGATTTTAAATGCTGATTATATTATTCATCTTGCCGGAGAAGGAATCGTAGAAAAACGATGGACGGCAAAACGCAAGAAAGATATTACTGAAAGCCGGACAAAACCTGTTGATTTGATCTTTTCTGTTTTAGAGAAACACAATAAAATGCTGGATGCTTTTGTTTCAGCATCGGCAGTTGGGATTTATGGCGCGATTACTAATGATAATATTTGCACTGAAAATGCTTCGCCCGCAAATGACTTTTTAGGCATTACATGTCAGGAATGGGAAAAAGCGGTCGATAAAATAAATTCTTTAGGAATTAGAACCGTAAAAGTGAGAACCGGAATTGTTTTGGGCAAGGACGAAGGTTTCCTTAAAAAAATTGTTCCGAGTTTTAAATTGGGTTTTGGAACTATTTTAGGCACAGGAAAACAATATGTTCCCTGGATTCATATTGACGATTTATGTCAGATTTATTTAAAAGCAGTTCAGCATGACAAAATGAGCGGTCCTTATAATTCATGTGTCACAGACGATACTACAAATGAGAGTTTGTCCATAACTTTGGCAAATTTATTTGGATATAAAATCTGGTTGCCAAAAGCGCCTGCATTTGTTCTTAAAATTGTTTTGGGCGAAATGAGTCTCGCTGTTTTGGAAGGCCAAAGGGTTTCATCTGAAAAATTGAAAAAAATGGATTTCGAATTTGAATTTACGAACTTAGAAAGTGCTCTGGCAAGTTGCCTCAATTAAGTTCATTTCAATGTCAGATACATTATTTCTTCACTTCTCACTACGCCAATTAATTTAGTATTTGCGGTTTTAGAAATTTTACCTGCAACAACACTTGGTATTGCAACATTAAAATCCGACATTGAAATAGGATAATTACAGGAAATCTGTATGCCTTCAGGAACTCGTTTTATAAAAGCTTTCATGTCAATTATTTTCGTTTTTCCGTGAAGGTAAAGTTTGCCTGTTACATCATATTCTTTTTCACTTCCGTCGACGTTTTTTAGATCAAATTTTTCAATTTTACCTTTAAAAACAGCTTTCGGATATCGATTACTTTCTAAATAATTTTGATTAAAATGAGTTTGCATTAAATCCATTTTAAAAAGAAAATCTTTTACAGCAACACTACAAATCAATGTGCTGCTTTCAGGTTCAAGAACTATTGTTCCAAGCTTATTTACCGCTGTAACTTCTTCAAAAAAAGGAATTGAAGCTTCAAAATTGACAATTGCCGTACTGGTTTTAAATTTATCCTGAGCAAGTGTAGAAAACGTAGCAAAAAGCAGCATTAATACAGTAATTTTTTTCATAATCGTCATCAATTAAACAATTATGTCATTCGGATTTTTTTGTTTTAAGAAGAGAAAAACTGAACTTAAATATAAGTTTAAAAAAAGAGAATGGCAGTATTCCGTGAAAAATATAGCAACATAATGATTGTAATTAAAGTTACGAAAATTTTCTGCTGTTAGATGTCGTTTTTGTGCTAAATATTTGTGAAATGTTTTTTGTCAATTTATAATGGATACTCCCTACGAACAATATCATTAAGTTATGCTTTATAGAAAATAAAATTAATCTCGCAAAGGCGCTAAGACGCAAAGTTTAAACACAATATTGTCATCTCGACGCAGGAGAAATCACACACGTAATTCCGTACCTAAATTCGCTAATCTTTGTCGAGTTTCTAGTGTGATTTCTCCTGCGTCGAAATGACAAATATTTGCGATTTTCCACGAGATTTATTTATTTTATCCTTGCACTTCTGTACAAATCTCAATTAAAAAACCATCTAAATCTCTCACATACGCCACAATTTGTCCCCATGGTTTTTGCGTGGGTTCTTTTACTAATATTGCTCCAAAAGAAGTTGCTTTTTGAACCAATTCTGCTACGTCATCAGTAATAAATCCTATCTCAATTGCAAAAGGTTTATCTTCTAAACTGCTTTCGATAAAACCTTCACTTAAATTTTGGGCGGCTAATTTTTTTGATGCAAATGAAATTGTTGTTTCGCCGGTAATTAATTCTCCGTAATCATTTTCGGGTGTTACAAATTTTCTTGAAAATCCAAATGTACTTTCATAAAATGTAACTGACTTTTCTACATCTTCTACATATAAAATTGTATAGCCAAACTTTACCATATTCTAAATTTGAGTGATTATATATTTCTAACTTATTTCTATCAATACATTATACTTGTCTAAAGTTGCCAAATCTTCGATCGAGTTTACATTGGTAATTTTAGCATGTTCTTCAACTTCTTTTTTAGCTTCAATTTGTTTGATGCATTTTCTAAAACGACGAACTTCATCTAAATTAGACAAAATCAATCCGGGAACTTGCACGCTCTTGCCTTCTTTATCTTTAGCGACCATTGTAAAATAAGATGAATTACAATGTTTTATTGCTCCTGTCTGAATATTTTCGGCCACAACGCGAATCCCCACAATCATAGAACTTCTGCCTACGTAATTTACAGAAGCTTTCATTGTTACTAATTCTCCAACTTCTATAGGTTTCAAAAAATTCACGGTGTCAACCGAAGCCGTTACGCAATAATTTCCGCAGAATTTTGATGCACAGGCAAATGCAATCTGATCCAGTAATTGCAAAATATATCCTCCGTGAATTTTTCCGCTAAAATTAGTATGGGACGGCAGCATCAATTCTGAAATACTGATTTTTGATGATGTTACCGGTTTAAAGTCTGTAGTCATATTTTATTTATATTTAAATGGGGAATTTTCTTTTTGAACAGCAGTGATAAAAAAATGGGAATCTCCCCACCAGCTAAAAGTTCTGTATCGTTCAACATAAGTCAGTTTTACATATTGACCTTGTAATTCGTTCAGTTGTTCTATTACTTTTTTATCGCTGTCTAAAACCGAAAAGCTAAAAATTTGCGATCCTGAAACTCCCTGACTCAATTCACCTTCCCAGGTTTTCATCATTACGCCTTTATGGCTCATCCTGATTAATTCGCCGGAACGATATCCTTCGCTGTATGAAACATAGTAGATAAAAGCAAAATAAGCTGCTAAACCCAACACACACATTGCCGCGATAATTAGTAAAATTCGTTTCATAGATTTTAATTTAATAATTGATTTTCATCTTCTGTTGAAGCTCTTGCAATAATATTTTCCGGAAGTGACTTTTTAGCCTTCGCTCCCATTTTTTTTAATTTTTCGACACTTGAAATCAGGTTTCCTCTGCCGTCAACAAGTTTGCTCATTGCATTTTCGTATTCGGTTTTAGTGTCTTTAATTTTATTTCCAATTCTAAGTAAATCGGCTACAAAACCTTCAAATTTATCATATAATGCACCGGCTTGTCTGGCAATTTCAAAAGCATTTTCCTGTTGTTTTTGATTTGCCCACATGCTGTCAATAGTCCGCAAAGTTGCCAATAAAGTTGTGGGCGTAACAATTACAATATTGCGGTCAAATGCTTTGTTGTATAAACCGGAATCCTGGTTTAAGGCAATCGCAAAAGCAGGTTCTATTGGAATAAATAGCAAAACAAAATCCGGACTTTCTATTTGATATAAATCATGATAATTTTTATTACCGAGTTGCTCTACGTGCCGTTTAATTGAATTTACGTGTTCTTTTAAATAATCAATTTTAAGAATTTCAGATTCTTCGTTGATCCATTTTTCATACGCAACTAAGGAAACTTTAGAATCCACAATCATTTTTTTACCATCGGGTAAATTGATGACAACATCAGGGAAAACGCGGTTTCCTTCGTTAGTGACAAAGCTCTGCTGCACTTCATATTCTCGCCCTTTTTCAAGACCTGATTTTTCTAAAACACGCTCAAGAACAAGTTCTCCCCAATTTCCCTGCATTTTATTATCGCCTTTTAAAGCTTTTGTCAGGTTTAGGGTTTCTTTGCTCATTTGCGCATTCATTTCGCTTAAGCCAATAATTTGCTGACGTAATGCTGCATGATAATCAATACTTTCTTTATGGGTTTGTTCTACTTTTTGTTCAAAAAACTGAATTTTATCTTGTAAAGGAAGCAAGATACTTTTCATGTTTTCGCTATTTTGTTCTGTAAATTTTGCTGATTTTTCTTCGAGAATTTTATTGGCTAAGTTTTCAAATTCTTTGGTGAATTTTTCCTGTAGTTCTGTTATTTCGCTTTTTTGTTCTTTATGACGTTCCCATAAATTTTCAAAATCTACTTCTTTTTTAGAAAGCTGAATTGCCAGACTGTCTTTTTCGGTTCTGATGTTTTCTTTTTCTGAAGCAGATAAATGAAGCTGTTTTTCAAAAATAATTCTTTCTCTTTCAAATTGCTCTTTCTGCATTTGCAACTGATGGATGTGCGCATTCAATCGTTCTTCTAAACTTACTTTTTCTGATTGAAATCTAGCCGAAAACAGCATTTTCCCTAAGTAAACACCTATGAATAAAGCAATAACAAAAGCCAGTAAATAAGGTAAAAACTCGAACATAAATAACTTTATTTTTTAAAGTAAAAGTAAGCAATAATGCGTAGTACTTAATTTTTAAAATTGGAATTTCACTAATTAGTACTTATTCTAAATTTAATAAACATTTAAAAGCTCGCAGTTAATTTTATGATTGAGCAAAAAAATATTTTTTTTCACGCAACCATTTCAAATAATACACATCTACCATATATAAACCTATTAAAATTTTACCATGAAAAAATTAATGTTAAGCTTGTTTATAGCTTTTGGATTCAGTGCCTGCTCTCTTAATAATGACGATTTAAATGTTGATTGCGGAGCGAGCGAAGATAAAGTTTTTACAGGATTTCCACTTTTATGCTCATATAGTGTCAACACATTGCCTAATAATCCCACTCTTGTTTTGGTTGGTTCTGACTCAACAATGAAAACTTTATTCACAAAACATGAAACTAGTTGTCCTAATAGTACTGATACTCCTATCGATTTTTCTAAAGAAATTTTGGTTGGACTTTTTGCAGGTTTAAAACCAACAAACGGATATTCAATTAAAATAACGAGCATTGTAGAAAACAAATGCGAAATTTTAATTAACTATTACGAAAAAGCACCGCAAGCTGGTGAAACTCTTACGCAAGGACCGAGTTATCCTTCAGATTTTATTTTGATTCCAAGAACCAGTAAACAAATTCTTTTTAATAAAACTACTGAAACTACTGATAATATTGTTGTAGGAACTTTTAGTAAACAATGCACGGGCGCTGATTGTCAAAAATTCTTTCAGATAAACGATTTCAACATTTTAAAATTCTTAAATGTTGCTGCCGGAGGTTATGATTTTAGTCAGTACAGATATACTGCAACAACTAAAAAAGGTGATTATACGCTTTTCCTGAAAAATGTACCAACTGAAATTTTAAACTTAAAAGGGCAAACTAAGACTTACGGAACTCCTGATGCGGCTGATCATGGCGGTGTTTATTTTGAACTTCGTCAAGGTATAACAGTAACTAAAGTTTTTATTGACAATACTGATACTTCGGATCAAAGTGCTGAAGTAAAAGTTTTCAAAAAAGCGATTCAGGATAAAATTACAGCTTTAAAATAATCTAAATTATGAAAAAACATTTCTTCTTATTTATTGTGGTGTCTTGCCTTTTTTCTTCGGCATATTCATTAGAATCAACAAACGCAGGTTCAGGATCTATTATAAACACATGGATCTGGGAAAAATCGATGGGAGGAAATAGCAATCCTTACACGGCAACTCCTAAAACTATTGGTTTTAATAAAAAAGTCGTTTTTACACCAAACGGTCGTGTAATCACTTACAAAAATGATGTTGAAATTAGAAATAGTACGTATCAGGTAGAAAAAGGCATCAGCTTTTTTGACAAGTCACAACATGACCTGATTACCTTTGAAGGGAAGACTTATGTTATAGAAAACCTTGACAATCAAAACCTAACAATTGTTAGTAATAACGAAGATGCTGCTCGTACTATTTTTAAAAGATAGTTTTATAAGCTTATAACGACTATTTTTGCAAAACCAAACAATACCACTTTTTTGAAAGACGATTTAGAAAAATACATTAAGCTGTGCATAAAAAATGACAGAGAGGGACAACTGAAAATATATCAGTTGTTCTCTCCTGTTTTATATGGTATTTGCCTAAAGTATATGAAAAATGAGGATGATGCCAAGGATGTTTTTCAGGAAGCATTTGTCATTGTTTTTCAAAAAATAGGTCAGTATAAATTTGAGGGAAGTTTTGAAGGCTGGCTAAAACGTATTTTTATTAATAAACTGATTGAAACTTTAAATAAGAAGAAAAAAGAAAGTTTTTTTTTAGATGTTTTTGATCCTGATACGGATTTTGTGGAGGAGGAAGAATTAGATCCGATACCGATTGAACAAGAAAAATTGTTAGAATATATCCGGGATTTGCCTGATCAATATCGAACGGTTTTTAACTTGTATGTTTTCGAAAAAATGAAACACAAAGAAATTGGCGAATTATTAAAAATCTCCGAAGGAACATCAAAATCAAATTTAAACCGCGCCAAGCAAATATTGCAAAAAAGAATACTGAGCATAAAAAATTTTAAAATAGCATGAAAAAGCAAAATATAGAAGATATTTTTTCATCAATGGAAGACTTTTCAAGTGTTCCGCCACCAGAATTATGGGGGCAAATTGAGGAAAAACTAGACAAACCTAAAAAGAAAAAAAGAGCTATTCTTTGGTGGTCGGCTGCGGCATGCTTATTATTAGGATTAATGCTTCCTTCTGTTTTACATTTTAACTCGGCTTCAGGAATCAAAACTATAAAAAATGATGCTCTTGATAATAGCGTTGTTCTTGATGATCAAAAAAATAATTCAAATACAAATAAAACAATTTCTGCTCCGGAAAATAATACTTTAGAAACTACAACTTCTGAAAAAAAATCAAATGATACCGAATCAGTTTCATCTGTAGTAAACAAGATTAATCAAGTTGGAAATTCTCAAAAAAATCAAAATCAAAAAACGACAGTTGCTCATTCTGATGCCAAAAACAAAAATAATTCTGATGTTTTAAATCCAACAGCAAATACCGGAATAGTAAATAATAATAATAAGGCTGTAGCCGAAAAAGTTTCTGTTTCAAATCACAAAAACGGTTTTAATTCTGATTCAAAAAATCAGATTGCAAATGTGGATGAAAAGATTTCTAATGCAAGTTTAACTAAAAAAGCTTCTGTTTCAAATCAGAAAAATGGTTTCAATTCTGCTTCACAAAATGAGGTTGCAAATGTGGACGAAAAAGTTTCTAATACAACTTTAACTAAAAAAGCGTCTGTTTCAAATCAAAAAAATGGATTCAATTCTGATTCAAAAAATCAAATTGCAAATGTGGATGAAAAGGTTTCTAATGCAACTTTAACGAAAAAAGCATCTGTTTCAAATCAAAAAAATGGATTTAATTCTGACTCACAAAATCAAATTGCAAATGTTGATAAAAAGGCTTCTAATACAACTTTAATTAAAAAAGCTTCTGTTTCAAATCAGAAAAATGGATTTAATTCTGGTTCAAAAAATCAGATTGCAAATGTGGATGAAAAAGTTTCTAATGCAACTTTAACTAAAAAAGCGTCTGTTTCAAATCAAAAAAATGGATTTAATTCTGGTTCACAAAATAAGATTGCAAGTGCTGATAAAAAAGCTTCGGATAAAGTTTTAGCTGAAAAAACTTTTGGTAAAAAAAATCCATTTAATCCAACTTCAAAAAATCAATTGTCTAAATCATTTTTTGAAGATCAATCGGCTTCAAAAAAGAGTTCCAATATTGCTTCTAATGCTGCAAAATCAAATTTAAATGGGAATCCAAAAACTTTAAATGAGAGCATTACAAAACAAAATAACGGAAGTTTAATTACTGAGAAACAAATTGCAGACAACCAAAAAAGCAATTCAAAATTTAAAGATGTTTTAAGCCCACAAGATTCTGTTCAATTAGCCGAACTTCAAAATTTAGAAAAAGGAATTATCACTCCACAAACTCCTGAAGAGAAAATAGAAAAGGAAAAAAATCCGGTTTCTAACGCTGAAAAATGGGCTGTTGAAGTTTTTGCAGGAGTTGCGAGTTCTGAAAATTATAAAAATGATAAAACTTTAGGCAACGAAAATGATTCTAAACAAAGTAATTCCTACGGTGTAAAAACCAAGTATAAAATTAACAAAAAATGGGCTGTTGCTTCTGGTTTTAAAATAAATGAATTAGGTCAAAGTGTGGCAAATGTTTCATATCTGAGTGCAAAAAACAATGCTTTTTTTAGTTCCAGTGATTATTTTAATCTGAATACAACGGCTGCAGCACCGCGAATTGCAGCAAGCTCTGATGTTGTTTTTGTACCTACAGCGACTGCAAATGCTCTGAAACAAAATAATATTGAAAGTAATAATATTCAAAGTGGAAATTTAGATCAAAACTTGCGATATATCGAAATGCCTCTAGAGGTTTCGTATTCTATTTTTAGTAAAAACAAAGCAAGTATTAATTTAAATACTGGAGGTTTTGTTGGGAAACTGATTTCGAATAATGTGGCGTTAGATGGTAATTCGATTGGTCAAAATGTAAATGCGAATAATTATGTTTATGGTTCTACATTGAGCAGTACTTTACAATATCGTGTTTATAAAAAGACAAATTTTTTTGTTGAACCTGCGATGAATTATTACATCAATCCATTAAACAATCAATCTTTTAATCAGTTTCAGTGGGGATTAAATTTTGGATTGAATGTTTCTTTTTAAAGTTCTTTTTGTGGTAATTTTACCAAAATAAATTTAAAAGAATCTCCATAAATGACAATCAAAAACAATTGGAATGGTCTAAAATCATTGCCTAAAGATCTTATTATTGTTAAAGAATTGGTTTACGATTGCTGTAATTATGATGTAACAGAACCTCAACCGGAAACTGAAAGCAAAGAATATGACGCTTACAGATTTCAATTAAATGGAAACCAAATTTGTTACAGAACAGCAAAAATAACTCCGACTAAAACGGGTCAGTTTGTAACTTTATGGAAACGTAATAAAACAGGAATAATTGAACCTTTTGATTTTCTTGACACGATAGATTTTGTAATTGTAAGTGTCCGGAAAAATGATTTATCAGGTCAATTTATTTTTCCAAAAAATATTTTACTTGAAAAAGGAATTTTTTCTACGGAATTTAAAGAAGGAAAACGAGCTACAAGAGTTTATCCGCCTTGGGATGAAACGACAAGTAAACAAGCACAGAAAACCCAGCAATGGCAATTGGATTATTTTTATAATATAACGCCTGATCTGGATTTAGATACATTCAAAGCTTTATTTTAACATAAAAAAGAGGCATCCACTAAAATAATTGCGGATACCTCTTTTAAATTTTAAAAGAATTCTTATTTCTTTATAATCTTACTTTTAAAGACAATTTTATTATTTTCTGTCAAAGTATAAATATAGATTCCGGATTGTAAATGACTTACCGAAACCGCTGTTGTACTTATATCCTGATTTGCATTTATTTCGATAGGATTCGAAACTAAATGACCAGAAATGTCATAAATTTTTAATTTCAGATTTTTATCATTATTCGTTTTTACCACAACATTTAAAACATCTGTTGTTGGATTAGGGAACGCTTGTACAAAATATCCGTTTTTAGTTTCATAATCAATTGTAGATAAGTTTGTCGCTTTTAATTCGAAACGTGCAATTACCGGTCCGTGGTCAGAAGTTGTGTTGGTATAATTTGCAATATCTGTACGTGGATCATAAACGGCAATAGAATTTTTAATGTACTGATCGTTTAATTCATTAGAAATCGTAATGTGATCAAGGAATCCGCTTGAACTTAAATAACTAAAGGCTCCAGCCTTACTAATATCTAAAGTAAGCGCGTTATAATTTACGATATCATCTACAAACATCTTGTAAGACGAAGGATTTGGAGTAATTACAGATGCTTTTACGTCATCATTATAATCTCCTAAAATAACTAAATTAGAATTTGCATAATAAAGATCTAAACTGTCTTTTAAAACCTGAGCGTCATATTTACGCATGTTGTATTTTGAAATATCAGTTCCGCTGTTTGCACGTGCGTGAAGATCAACTAAATTAAGCAGTTTTTTTACTCCGCCAAGATTAGTTTCGATCTGAACCATATAAGGCAAACGTCCTGATGAGAAAAAGCTTGCGCCATTACCGCCCGGATAACTTGGTAAAGTTGTAGTTCCTGCACGAACCTGATCGTATAAATCCTTAAACATTACGCGGGTATTTGTTACCGTTGCTGTTTGTGTATTATAGATTACTACTAATTTTTGAGGTGGAAAATTTGCTTCAGGTGCATTAAAGGAATAAGACCATGATGTTGAAATTGTTTTATCAAATGTTTTTCCGTTGATACTGATCTTTTGAATTAACGCATCTAAAGCAGGTTCATCTGACACTTCCTGAACTACATAAACATCTGCATTAAGCTTGTTCATTACTTTAGCAACATTTTCAATTTGTAACGCATTATCAGTTGGACCAAATTCAACTCCGTCTGTACCTTTAACATTTGTACCAAAAAACTCTAAGTTGTAAGTTACAATATCAAAAGTATCTGCTTTTGGCAAAGAAGATCCTGTTACAGAACCAATTGTTTTGTTTAAAGAAGTTCCTGTTACTGTAAATACTCCTGAAATAGTTAATGCCTTTACCGAAGGGGCAAATCTAACATAAACTGTTTTTCCTGCTGCTGCATCGGCATCAGTAACAATAACATTAGATTGAAATGTACTATTATCCAGAGATATTTGATAATCTGCAGGAGCTGCAATTGTAATATCATTGTAACCGCTTGCTTTAAATACAAAAGACTGACTTGCAGAAAGAGCATTTGGTAATACATCTCCAAAATCTAAAATAGGATTTGCAGCTACATAACCAATTTCGTTTGTAATAGCTACATCATCTAAAGACCATTCTGCTGCATTATTTGTACCTCCAGCTGTAGTTACATAAACCCAGGCTAAGTAAGTATGATTGGTTTTATAATTTCCTAAATTTATAAATTGTGATTGTGCGTAAGTTCCGGTTGTAGTTGGAAAATTACCAGGCAATTCTGTCCAAGTAGCAGTTTCAGGATTGCTTGTTCCGTCATAATCTGTAGAAACCATTAATTTTAAATCAGTTCCTGCGTAAAATTTACGAGAGAAAAATGATAATAAAGGAAATTGGCTAAAATTATCTAAACGTAATTTTGGCGAAATCAACCAATCTTTACTTGCTCCGCTATCAGAATAACCATTCATAATTACTGCACCAAGACCTGAATTTATATTTCTTGCTACAGTAGTTGGTGTCCATTTATTTAAAGCACCAGCTACATTATATTGTGTCCAGCCGCTATTTGTTAAAACATTTGGATCATTAAAACCTTGCACATAAGGATTAATTCCTGTTCCTGTAAGTGTTACTAATTTTGTAGTTGCACCAGTTGTTTCATGAGATATTTGTCCTGAAAAACTACCTGTTGCATTTGGAGTAAACTTAACATAAACTGTTGGCGTTGCATTTAAATCAAAAGCCGAAGCTACAAATGTCAACGAAGTTCCAAAAGTAATACCATCACTTGAAATCGTGAAATTTCCTGTAGACGTTACTGTTACATCTGTACCAATATTGCTTCCCTGAATTTGGTAACTTGCTATGTTTGAATCATAATTAGTTTCTGAAAATCCTAAATCAATCGCATTAATTGTTGTTGATAAAGAGGGAACCACAACGCTTAACGTTGTAACATCTAATTGATTAGAAACTGCCTGAATGTTTCCGAAAAGATCTTCTGAAACTGAAAAAACGGAATAAGCTGTATCAAGGTCTAAACCTGAAAAAGTTTTAGAATAAACCTGAGATTGATCAGCAATATCTAAAAATCCTGATTGTAAAGCTGCAAGATCATCTGCATTATTACCTACTTTAATTTGAGCAACTGTTGGCGTTGCACTTCCAGAAGGTAATAAAACAAAATACGTTTTACCTGGTTCATCTAATTTATTAGAAAAATCAAAACCTCCGGATAAAATATTTTCTGCTTTTGGATAACCTGTTTCATTTATCGGTGCTGTATTATCACTTCTGATATCTACATTATCAATAGTAAAAGAAGGACGGGAACCTCCTCCGGAAACTTGTCTCGAAATCCATCTTATTTGTACTACAGGCTGATTATCACAATCTGCCGGTAAAGTTACTTTTATTGTTTTTAAATTTTGCGGAGCTGTAACAGCCGTTACTTGTTTTACATCATTATTTGAATAAGCAGTTGGCAATAATGTAATAAAAGCAGAACCAGTTCCTACTCTATATTGCAAAACCATTTCATTAATACGAGTATTATTTGCAGGTACATCATAAGGATTACGAATTGTCATTGCATCAAATTTAACCTGTATCGCAGTTTGTCCTGTTGTGGTAAATGCAAAACCGATAGCCAGATCAAGCGAACCTGTATTTAAAAATCCAATTTTACCATCATAATTATGAAAATTACCACTGCTGGTAACCGCTGTACTGCTGGCAACTAAAGCCCTGTCAGCAGTCATAGTTGCTCCGGTCAAAAAAGTCGCCCCTGGAGATATTCCTGCTGTCCATCCTTGAAAACCTGAAGGATAAGTTGTAGAAGTAGCAGCTAACCCACTAAAATTTTGTGTATAAGGCAATGTTTGTGCCGCTGGCATTGTCTGAGCAAAAAGATTGCCTGACAAGCAACAAAAAAAACTTAAAAAAGCCATGAGATGGCGTACAGAGTAAATGTTTTTCATACGTTTAAAAAAATAGAGTTTTTAGAGGTCAAATTTATAGACTCTAAAGTTAAGCCAATATTGTGAAACCATAAACTTATTGTTTCTCATTTTATGAACATACAATAACAAAATTCAATTTATTTATAAATTAATTAAACAATTACTACAGTTATATTGACTTTACAACATTATGTATTATTGTGAGAATTCACTCAGGCACATCACTTAACAAGATAAAACTTTATTTAAACTGATTAAAAGCAACAAAAAAGGCTATCTCAAATTAAGATAGCCTTTTATAATTTATACAAAAAAACCTTATATGGCTGTATAACCACCATCGGCAATTATGTAACTTCCGGTTGTGAATGAAGATTTTTCTGAACTTAAAAAAACTACTAATGCTGCAATTTCTTCAACGGTCCCTAAACGATTCATCGGCGCTTTTGCTGCAATAGTGATCATAGCATCATTATTAAGATGGTCTTTCAACAAAGCTGTTTCAATATAACCGGGACCAACTGCATTGCAACGAATATTTTTTAGTGCATATTCTGCAGCAATATTTTTAGTCAAACCTACAACTCCGTGTTTTGATGCCGTATATGCCGGACTTAATGGCGCAGCAACTTGCCCGTGAATAGAGGCAATATTTACAATACTTCCTCCCCCGTTTTTTTCCATTTGTTCTAATTGATAACGGCAGGCATAAAAAACTCCGCTTAAATTTAAGGCAATTACCTTATCCCAGGCTTCCGGCTCATATTCTCCCGTTGGCTTTGCCGGACCTCCCATTCCTGCGTTGTTGCAGGAAATATCCAGTCGGCCATATTTAGAAACGGTTACTTCAACCATATGTTTATTGTCGCTTGCGCTTGACGAATCTCCTTTTACAAAAAAAGCTTCTCCACCATTATCCTTTATAATTTTTACGGTTGCTTCGCCGTGTTCAACGTTAATATCTGAAAGTACTACTTTTGCTCCTTCGCGAGCGTAAGCTTCTGCAACTGCACGTCCAATTCCTGAACCACCACCAGATACAAAAGCAACCTTGTTTTCTAAAAGTGCCATTTTTAATATATTTAAAATTATACTACAATTTACGAAGATATTAACCGGCAACGTCCATGAAAACAGAGTTTAGAATAACATTAATGCTGATTGCCAATCAAATGTTATTTTAGAAAAAAAGCCGAAAATCAGCAAAAAATTCATTATTTAAAAGGAAGAATTATTCTTCATCTAATTTCATATTTCCACGGTCTTTATGACTTTCAGGATTTGAATTAGGATATCGGTTTGGTGTTACATCTGAGTTTAGATCTTTGTTTTCAACGGTTTTTTTTGCCTCTTCTTCTGTAGTAACTCCGCGATTTCCATTTTCTTTTGTATTTCCTGAGTTATCCGGAACTTCATTTATTTCTTCATTTTCATTTCGAGCTCTGTCCACAACTTCTTTATTTCCATCTTGATCTGTTACGACTTCTTTTTTCATCTCTGATTTATGAGATTCTGTATCATGAGAAATATTTTTTCCTTTAGATTCATCTATATCTTTTTGTACTCCATTTATCTTTTTTGATCCTAAATTATTAGTTTCCATAATTTTATATTTTAGCGTTAGTATTATAATATTACGAATTCTCAGGCTAAAAATTAAGTGCTTTAACATTGCTTTTGGTTTATTTAGCCAATATTTTAATTCCTTATCAAACAAAACTATCTTTGCCACAAAAAAAGCAAACATGCACAGACACTTCATTCTTTTTAAACCTTATGGCTATTTAAGCCAATTTATCTATGAATTAAAAAGAAAGAAAAAACTTTTAGGCGAATTGCACGATTTTCCTGATGGAACAATGGCAATTGGCAGACTCGACGAAGATTCTGAAGGATTGCTTTTACTGACTACGGACGGAAAAGTAAGCGAACAAATAAGAAGCAAAAAAGTCGACAAAGAATATTATGTTCAGGTTGATGGCGTTATAACTCCCGAAGCTATTGAAGAATTGCAAAAAGGTGTTGAAATAGGTTTTGATGGCGGAAAATACAAAACTAAACCTTGTTCTGCTTTTATTGTTACCGAAATTCCTGATTTTGGACCACGAGCAAAAAAAATACGGGACGAACGCCACGGACCAACTTCCTGGGCATCAATAACGGTGAATGAAGGAAAGTTTCGTCAGGTTCGAAAAATGACCGCAGCAGTTGGTTTTCCCACTTTGCGATTAGTTCGCGTTCGGATAGGAAATGTATATTTGCAAAACCTAAAAGCCGGAGAAGTTTTAGAAGTTTCTGATTTTTTTAAATTAGAAAATGTGTCAATTTGAAAATTAGATAAGTCTTTAATTTACGACCAAACAAATTAACAATTAACCAAATAAACGATAATGCTAAACGTTGTTCTTGTAGAACCGGAAATCCCAAACAATACCGGAAATATTGGTCGGTTATGTGTAGGTACAGAAAGTAGATTACATTTAATTCATCCGTTTGGGTTTGTGATTAATGATAAAAACCTGAAACGTTCCGGATTGGATTATTGGGTACATCTTGACGTTACCGAATATCAAAACATCGAAGAATGGATCAGTCAGATTCCGGATCAATCACGTGTTTTTTTAATGAGTTCTCATGCCGAAAAATCATATCTTGAAACTGATTTCCAAGATGGCGACTGGTTGGTTTTCGGGAAGGAAAGCGTTGGTTTAAGCGCGGAAGTTTTGGCACGTTTTGAAAATCATTTAACGATTCCGATGTCAAAATTAATCCGAAGCTTTAATATTGCGAATTCTGTGGCTTTTGTAGTTGGTGAAGCGAAACGTCAGATTAAGTTGAAGGTTTAAATATGAGACCAATTATTGATGTAAATAATTTAAGTTATTCTAAAGAAATATTAATTTATTATACAAGAACAAATATTCTTTTGAGAATATTACTTTTAATTGGACTTGTCGTTGCTTCAATATATTTTCTAAATCAGAATCAATCTCTGGTATCTCTTATTTTATCGGGTATTTTTCTATTTCAAATCCCTTATTTAATTAAAGAAATAAAGAGAATTGATGAAGTTCAATTTAGAATTAATTCCAAAGGAATTCAATATCGAAATTTAATTCTGGTCCCGTGGAGCAATATTGAAAATGAAAGAGTAGTTACTGAATATATAAACGAAAAAAATCATACTGATTACTTCATTTATTTTATCATTGATTCAGGTCAGATAATGAAATTTGATCTTGCAAATTTAAGCACAGATATCAGTGAATTATCGCTTACGCTTACTATTCATCGAAATAGATATAAAAAGGAAAACAACATAGTTTAATTATAAGCTTCATTTTGAAATTAAAGCAAATGAAGGTCTCATAAAACTAATTTTTTAGCCCTGATGGAAACGGCATCCTTTTGTGGCGGTTCCGAAACTTTGGGAGCCACAAAAGATATAGTGCACAGAAGGATTAGCTCCTGAAAAAACTCTAAGTAATTATAAACTTCTCTATTTCATTTCAAGCTCCAAAGGAGCGTTATATTTATAGATAATATTAAATTTCCAATCGAAGCTCCATCGGAGCGATATCTTAATTCGTGAGTTGATAATAAATATTTCACCCCGATGGAGTTATAATAAAACACCCTTAACATTTCTATAAATATGATGTCCGCTAGGACTCAAAAAATCTATTTAATTATAAATTTCCATCTTTTATTTCAAGCTCCAGAGGAGCGTTATATTTATAGATAATATTAAATTTCCAACCGAAGCTCCAGCGGAGCGATATCTTAATTCTCCAATGACAAATAAATATTTCACCCCGATGGGGTTCTAGTAAAACACGCTTAACATTTCTATAAATATAATGTCCCGCTGGGACTCAAAAATCCTAAGTAATTACAAACTTCCCTTTTTCGGCATCAAAAATAATATTTTCGTCTTTGAATAAAGTCGCGAAACTTCCTTTTGAAATCAAATGACAAGGTTCGTCCTGAACTATTAAATCTGGTGTCATAATAATCATTTCATCGCTTAACTGAATAGCCAAATCAATATCATGCGTCGAGAATAAAATGCATTTTTGGGTTTCCTGCGTTAGTTTTTTCAGCAATTTAAACAAGGAAACTTTGTGTAATAAATCAAGATGTGTGGTTGGTTCATCTAAAATAATCAGCGGAGTATCTTGTGCCAAAGCGCGGGCAATTAAAACTTTTTGTAATTGTCCGTCGCTGATTTCATAATGTTTTTTTTGAGCCAAATGTTCGATTTGAGTCAATTGTAATGCTTCATGAACTTTCTCGATATCTGTTTCAGTCAAAGTACCAATCCAGTTGGTGTAAGGCTGACGACCCAGTGCAACCAATTCAAAAACTGACAGATTACTTGGCGGCAATTTTTCGGTTAAAACCAAGCTTAAATTCTGCGCTAAATCTAGGGGTTTGTAGCTATTTATATTTTTATCATTTAGAAAAACATTTCCTTCTAAAGGTTGCTGGATTCCTGTAATAGTTCGTAACAAAGTCGATTTTCCAATTCCGTTTGCTCCTATTAATGAAATGAGTTTTCCTGATTTTAAATTCAAATTTAGATTCCGGGCAATAGTCACGGTTGTTTTCTTGGACTTATAGCCAATGGTTAAATTTGATGTTTGTAAAATGGTTTTCATTTTTTTAAAGTTGCTAAGTTTCTGAGTAACTAAGTTTCTGAATTTCTTCTATAGATTAAAATAATTTTAAGAATCTGTGAAAATCGGTTTAATCCGTACAATCAGTGGGCAATATATTTTACTGAAAATTTCTTTTTCGCATTAATAACCAGACAACAACCGGCGCTCCAATAATTGAAGTGATTGCATTGATTGGCAATGTGGTATCTAATCCGGGTAATTGCGAGGCAATATCGCAAAACAACATAATTATTCCGCCATAGAAAAAAGTACTCCAATATAAAACTGCATGATTACTGGTTTGAAAAGTCAGCTTTGCAATGTGCGGAACCGCTAATCCTATAAAAGCAATTGGACCCGCAAAAGCCGTTATGCTTCCTGCCAGAATACTCGTTGCAAATATGATTGTTAATCTCGATTTTTTATAATTCAAGCCCATGCTTTTAGCGTAATTTTCACCTAAAAGCAATGCATTTAAAGGTTTGATACTGCTGGCGCTTAAAAGCAAACCAATACCTACACAAACTGCTAAAACAGCAATTGACGTCCAGGAAAGATTTCCAAGATTTCCTAATGACCAAAAGGTAAATTTTTGCAATTGTTCGGCTGAACTAAAATATGTTAAAACGCCAACAATGGCGCTTGTAAAACTCCCAAACATAAGTCCTACAATTAAAATTGCCATTGTATTTCGCAACCTTTGCGCAACTAATAAAACTAGTAATAAAACCGAAACACTGCCTAATGTAGATGCTAATACAAGTGCGTATGGGGATAATAAAACCGAATTTAAAAACGACGGCAATAATCCTGCACCTAAAATTACAATTGCAACTGCCAAAATTGATCCTGAACTTAATCCTAAAACGTCAGGTCCTGCAAGCGGATTTCTAAATAAGGTTTGCATTAACAAACCGCTTATTGATAATCCTACTCCAACTAAAAATGCTGTTATTGCTTTAGGTAACCGGTAGTTAATAATTATATATTCCCAAGTTGATTTACTTGCCTGGCCACCTGTTAAACTGGTATAAACTTCCCTGAACGGAATTGTAATGGATCCTAAACTTACGTCCAGAAAAAACATTAACAAAAGTGCTAAACCAAGTATGGAAAACAGGATTATATTTCGCTTTTTATTTATCAATGATCTTAGTTTAATTTAGATGCAAAAGTAAATTCATAGCTTGGCAATAAATCAGGGTGAAAAATCTTGATATAATCTTTTAAAACTAAATCAGGTCGGCTTGGTGCCAATTCATAATAAACGGTTCCGCCGGTTGCGCCAAATTTACCTTCGAATGTATAAACGTTTTTATTTTTAAAAGCATCAAACTGACTGTAATGCGGATTTGTTTTTTCTATTTCGGCTAGAGATTTAAATGATCCGGAAGCAATCCAGAAATTTGCCGTTTTAGCTTTTACCAATATTTTTTCAAATGATAATCCTTCACTTCCTGTTCCTTTTAAATCTGCCCATAAATAATTTGCGTGAGCATCTTTCATAAATTGCGCCACCCAGCTATTTCCTTTTGCAACGTACCAAACATCCTCATACATAGAACCGTATAAAACGGTTGAAGTTGCAGGTTTATCGGCTACTAATTTTTTTGCCTGATTGTAACTCGTAACAATTTTATCAAATAATTCTTTTGCTTTTTCTTCTTTGCCAAATAATGCGCCGTAAAGCTTGATCCATTCTGCTTTTCCTAGTGGAGATTGTTCCATCCAATCGGCTTGGATTAATACATTTAGTCCGCTTTTTTTCAAGTTTTCCAATGCCGGATTATTGTTATCTACACCAAAAGTGACAATTAATTCCGGAGCTAGTTCAATTAATTGTTCAATGTTTAGTTTTTCATTTTCACCTACATTTTTAACGGAACCTTTATCGATTAAAACTCTGGTTTTTTCTGATGAAACATAATCGGTGTGAGGGAAACCAACTAATTTATCTTCAACTTCTAACATTTCCAAGAACGGAATATTGGTTGTTGATGTGACTACGACAGATTCTAAAGGAACTTTTATTGTGGTATATTTTTGTAAACTATCCGGAACTTTTGCTTCTTTTTCCTTTAAAACATAAGTGAATTTTGCATTTGCATTTGGCCACGGATCTGTAACGGTTACTGTAGTATATCCTTCGTGTTTTACTATAGAAAGTCCTGATGCATATTCGATACTATTTTTTGCAATTTCAGGTTTTGTAATTTCTGGAGTTTCATTCTTTTTACATCCAATAAGAACAAAAAAAGGTATAATAAAAATTAATTTGGGGAATAAATGTTTCATATATTGGTTATCTTATTATTTAAGGAATAGTTTTGATTTTTCCGTTTTATGCATATTTAAATCAACACCATTTCATAATTTACATTTTGATAGCAACAAAGGTAAGGCAATTTCTATTTTTTATGATTATCTTTATTCTTACAAAACCCAAAAAATACCATCTTTAACCTATGAACAGCATAAAAACAAAAGTTTGCCCGAGCTGTGAATCTTCTTTTAATTGTGGAGATATGTCAGCAGAAAGCAAATGTTGGTGCAATGACTTTCCTCCTATTTTTAATCTTTCTGAAGGAGGAGATTGCCTTTGTCCCGTTTGCTTTAAAGAGGCATGCGAAGACAAAATTGATGCTTATATAGAAACAATTACACCTCAAAAAGCGTTGAAAAACAAAGCGCTTTCTTTACCAAAACAAGAAAAACTTATTGAAGGGATTGACTATTATATCGAAAATGGCAGCTATGTTTTTAAAGCCTGGTTTCATCTAAAAAGAGGAACATGCTGTGAAAATGATTGTCGACATTGCCCTTATTAATTATAAATTATTAGTTATGGGTTATAAGTTATAAGTTTATGACAAATTTTAAACACTATCTTTTTTTGTGTTGGGATAGAAGCCAATGTCATTAAGTTAAGCTTTTAAAAAATAAAATTATTGCAAATCAAATCCGTTTTTATCCGCGTTTTTACGAAGTAAATCTGTTTTATCCGCGTCAAAATTAGACGCTGATTTTACTGATT
>NZ_JAYSPC010000090.1:0-1676 GCF_043722275.1 Flavobacterium sp.
CTGCCACTGTATATGATCTTATACAATGAACCCTGACTGATGCTGAAGTAGTAAAGGTTACCGTCATTCCCAACTTTCAAATAATTTCCTGCACTGGGCAGATTAGTTGCAAAATTTTGTTTTACCGCACTGCCGCTGCTCATGTCTATGTAATTGATCCAGTGCCCGCAATAATCAATAAAAAAATATAGGTATAGGCACTTAGTTGTCCCTTTTAATTAGTTGATTTTATTCGACTTGGTTTATTTTTAACCATTCTTTTAAGTAACAAGTCGAAGGTTGTCCCTAAATGGTTGCGTCTATTGTATCTGTAATGGTACTCATTTAAGTAGCCTTGCATATGCTCTTTGCTACAATGATGATGTATTCCTCTTAACCAACCCTTCATATTCATTATGTGTATATGAATATCCTTGAAATTCTTTCCTTCTTCAGATTTATGTTGTTCCAAATTAGGATATTCTTTTTTAAGAGGAAGGTATCCTCGCCATTCATCGGTAACAATACGTGCTTTTTTATCGATATGTTTTTTCATAAAGCTTCCTAATTCTTTCGAATTCGCTTTTTCAATAATTTCTGCATAAGCTCTACCTACACCTTTATCCATTACCTCTAATGCAATGACTATCATTTTTTTATTACCTAAAGATCGCCCTCTTTTTTCTTCTTCTGGTCCACCAATCCAAAACTCATCTACATGAACCTCACCAGTTAATGGGTGTTGGAGGCTACTTTGCATTGCTTCTTGAATTTTCCACTTAAAACTCCAACATGTTTTTTGACGTAAATCAAACTCTCTGCTAAGTTCTAATGTAGACATTCCTTTCTTTTTAGTTGCTATTTTAAAAATAATGTGAAACGCTACAAGCAAAGAAAATTTCACTTTGTCAAACATTGTCCCAGCTGTGGGACTCTCATTATACTTGCATTTTAAGCATCTTCTATTGTGTGGTTTGCTTCCTTTGATATATTTTTCGCTCCCACAATTTCTGCAAGTATAACCTTCTTCCCATTTTATATCGGCTATGTATCTTATACAATCATCCTCTGTTTTGAAATACTGGTTGAACTTTATTGAATTCATACCTGCAAATTTATCCCGATTTTCCACAATATAAAAGTAGAAAAATTTGGGACAACTAAACGCCTATACCTATAAGTTAAATTGTATTAATCCAAATCCAGCAAATGAATATAAGGCAAAAACCTATAGCTTATTAAGCTAAAGTATTTACTGCAGATACTTCATGAAAAATTAAATTCATTGTTTCAGTTCGTTAGTTGAAACTATGCACTTTCAGTGCAAGACTTTCAGTTTCTACAATTTTTTTATTCTAATATAATTGTATCCGTATCAATATTTGAAGGACTTCTGTGATGTTCAAGATACTGCTGCACCATTTCATCAGTTATATTTCCAGTACTCCAAACACCATATCCAATTGCCCAAAAATGTCTACCCCAGTATTTTTTGCTAATGCTCGGAAATTCTTCTTGAATTCTTCTCGAAGTTCTTCCTTTTAATCTTTTTACAACATCGCTAACGCATTTATTAGGTGAATATTCAATGTGTAAGTGAACGTGGTCAGAGCTCACTACCCCTGACAATATTGAAACATCTTCCGAATCACATATTTGTTTTATCAATGTTCTACATCTTATTTTTATATCACCTT
>NZ_JAYSPC010000091.1:0-40513 GCF_043722275.1 Flavobacterium sp.
CGCGGATAAAACAGATTTACTTCGTAAAAACGCGGATAAAAACGGATTTAATTTGCAATAATTTTATTTTTTAAAAGCTTAACTTAATGACATTGCCCGAAGCGTCGGGATTAATCCATCATACGCAATCAAAATTGGCAAATATTGTGGTTATGTTGTGGTTATGTTGTGTACCAGGGATTAAAATCCCTGGCTATAAAATAAATCATTCCTTCGTAATTTTCATAAAAGTTCAGGAGGAACGAAACATATTGTAGGGATGTCCCGAAGCGCAATGTCATTAAGTTAAGGGGAAATCTATAAAATTACTTGACAGTTTAATCAAGAAAGTAACTAGAAAAATCCGTTTTTATCAGCGTTTTCGCTTTAGCGAATCAGTAAAATCAGCGTCTAATTTTGACACGGATAAAACAGATTTACTTCGTAAAAACGCGGATAAAAACGGATTTGACTTGCAATAATTTTATTTTAAAAGCTTAACTTAATGACATTGCCTGAAGCGTCGGGATTAATCCATCATACACATCAAAATCGATAAAGATTGGTTGTGATGTAAATTTTAATGATTCAAAATATTTTTTTTAATCGGTGAAAACCCGTTTAACCTGTTTAATCCGTGGGCAAAAACAATCTTTGTCGAGTCCCTTGATGAGATTCGTCGTTGCTACGGAATGACAAATATGACGGTTTTCATGAAACAGTTCGTAAGTACGAAATTATATCTTGTTCTTTTTCAAGCGTTAATTTCTTTTTAAGGCGGTATTTGTGAGTTCGTACGCTTTCCTGATTGATTCCCAGAAGGTTTGTGATGTCGTTATTGCTCATATTCATTTTGATATAACAGCAATATTTTAAATCTTTAGAACTTAATGAAGGATGTTTTTTGGCTAGAGCCAAAAGAAAATTGGGATTCGATTGTTCGAAATAAATTTTAAAATCGTCCCAGAGTTTGGTGTCGTTTGCAACGTTTTTTATAGAATTTACAATCGACATTAATTCAATTCGGGTCGAATTGTCTACGTTGGGATATAGATATGAAATGCGTTCTTTTACTTTGCGCAAAACTTCAACCTTCTGGTCGAGTTCCATTACATAATGGCTTAATTCGCGTATAGTATCGTTGTCTGATTTTTGAAATGCAGCTGCTGCAAAAGTGGAAGTTGGTTTGGTTTTAGGTTCTGTTTTTTTGAGCAGAATAATAGATTGAATTCGGTAAATCAAAAAATCAGTATTATCAATTTGATTGTAAGGATATGTAAAAACAATACAGTTTTTTGACCAGCATAAAGATTCGCATTCATAACTTTTTGTCAAACATAAAATAGGAATATCTTTTTTACCGGAATTAAAATTAGGATCATTAATTATGGATTGATTTCTGCTAAAACATAAAATTATCAGGTCAGGATTTAATGATTTTGCGGTATCATTCAGGTCAATTGCCCGTGAAACAGAAACGGTTGAAAAAGTGAAATCTGATATTATAGACAAGATATTTAGTACTTTGGTTAAAACCATAGTATCATCACATCCTATTAATATTGTTCTTTTTTCAAGCATTTTTTGGGGAGAATTTATTGCCTGGTTTTGTTTTTAATCTGTTTTAAAAGTAAATATCTATTGATTATGAAAAGAAAAATATGTTACAAAATGGATATTTATTGTCATGAAATCTATTTTTTAAGTCAGATTTATTTTAAGAAAGGAGTATAGAATAAAGGTGATTTTATATCAGATGAAAATAGGATAATTTATAATTTGTTGTAAATTAAATTGTTGTGGGATTATAAAGGGAAAGATATATTGTTTTGAACGTTAATTTAAGCAATATAATTTTGTAAAATGTCAAGTCTTTCTTTAACAGTTAAGTCACCTTCTAAAAATAAGGTGGCACATTTTACTTCGGTCATCCATTGTTTTTGCTGTTTAAGACTTCTGGTAGTTGTATTTTCTTCTAAATCATATTCAGATGCCCATGCAAGAAAGGCGTTGTATTTCGTATTTAATTTTTCATCAGAAAGAATTTTATTTCCATATCTTGAAATTTCCCGTTCCGCTAATCTTTGCAATCTAATTTCTTTGGGAATATATAATAAAACGACAAGATCAAACAGGTTTTTATAAGTTGTATTCCAATGAAATATTGAACCGGTAACGACTACATTTTTTTGAGAATAAAAATCACTTTCGAATAATGAATTACGTTCATCTGCACTTTTTTCGGTCTGAAAAGGAGGATCGGTTTTTTCCCAAAAGTAACTATCAGAGTCAAGATGCAAAAAAACATTGTTGTTTTTTATAAAATTCTCACCTAGTGTTGTAGCGCCGGCTCCTGATGCTCCCATGATCATTATTTTCATTGTATTTTTAATATTTGGACTGAAACTGAAATGGAAAAAGCAATATTTTACAGTTCATTTACCGTTGATGAATAACAAAAGCTCAAATTTAAAATTAAATCTGTATTGAACAGCGAATGTTTTGAACAAATTAGGGATATAAAAAAAGTCCCCCAGTTTCAAACCGCATGAAACTGGGGGACAAATAAAAAAATAAAACACAATCTTTTAGAACGAATACCTAACTCCAAGTTGTCCTTGAAATCTTGAGGCTAATTGATCTACAGTATAAGGAGTAGTTGTTGGTTTCTGGAATGTATATGTTGGATCGCCAGTTGCAACTCCGCCAATATTTCCGGATTTTGTTAAACCAAGGTTTGCTGTTGAATTATAAGTATTTGGAACAAAATAACTTCTTCCCCAATCTTTATTGATAAGGTTTCCAATATTTGCTACACTAAATGAAAGCTGAAATGTACCTACTTTTGAAACCCTGATTTCATCCATTAATTTCAAATCTGCCTGAATGTTCCAGGGCGTTGTATCACCATTTCTTTCTGTAAATGTTCCTCGTCGGCTTTTTAAATAATCATTTCCGTTTACAAAAGCTTCGTAATCTGCTACTTGTTGCGCTGCTGTTGGCGATGGAACTCCGGTAGCACTTACACCAATATATTTAGCTGCTTCGGCTGCATCTTTAAAAATATAAGCTAATCCTGCCGCTTGTCCTGTTCCTGCAATGGTTGAGTTTACAAATCCCCATGAAAACGGATTTCCTGATTGCGCATTAAAATACATATTAGCAGATAATGTGTTGTTATCAGCCACTTTTACAGCATATCCTACATTGGTAACAATTCTGTGTTTGATATTAAAGTTAGAAGTTGCTAATTGAGGATTATTTGGCGTTAAGGATTGATTCATCTGAAAGTTACTTTCCATAGAATTACGAATTCCGTTTGTGATATCTCTGGAATCTCCGTAAGTGTAAGCCGCCATAAAATTCAAACCAAAATCGTATGTTTTCGAAACCATTTCGGTAATGCTGTATCTGTATCCTTTATTGGTATTAGACAATAAGTACGCATTTGAAAATGCCGGATTGATATTCGCCGCATAAATTGGCATTTGATGATTGGTATCATAAGAAAAATAAGTTGGATTATCCGTTTTATTTACTTGTTGAAATTCCAGATCACGAATCACTTTTGTATAAATACCTTCGGTTGTAAATTTATATCCGTCGATGATTTTATCAATTGCTAATGAGTTTCTTAAAACCGCAGGCATTTTAAATTTATTATCTACTAAATCTGCCTGTACTTTTGGCGTTGCATCATGATATCCGTTTAAACCATTTGTTGCCAATGGATCTCCTGCCGCTGCAACTTGCGCCGGAGTAAGGTTGTTTTTATCATAACTTCCGTAACCTACGCCATCATTATAATAAGCATATCCTAACCATGCAAACGGAATACGACCTGTAAATACTCCTGAACCGCCTCTTAAAACAAGCGTTTTATCTTCGTCTACATTATACGTAAATCCTATTCTTGGAGAAACTAATGCGGTGCTAAAAAAGTTGTTTTTTATCTGATTTAACGGCGTATAACTATATGTGTTTCCGTAATTAGGATCAGCCGGAGAATTTTGTACTTGTGAACTTAAGTTAGGTTTCGTAGGCAAATCTGTATAATCGATTCTCACGCCCGGAGTAATTTTTAATTTATTACCAATTCTGATTTCGTCCTGAACATAAAAACTGTAAAGGTTTACTTTGAATTGCGCATACGGATTATTGAAAATCTGATCTCTTGTTGAACCGTCAAACGGATAAGTTCCGCGAACACGAGAAGGAAGTTTATTGAAAAAATCACCTAATGATTTGTATGAAACACGTCCGTTAAGCGCATTTACAAATCCGTAATTAATATCGTAAAATTCGTTATGCGTACCAAATAATAAAGTATGGTTTCCGGTTTTGTAGGTAAGATTGTCCGTGATTTCGGCAGTATTTTGTTTCATATTAAAAACAGTTGCTTCACGATCATTTCCTAAGAAAATAGTTCCTCCGTTATAACCAATTTCTGCCTGTGGAAACATGTCATTGCCTGATTTTGGATCACGATAATCTTTTATTGCCGAATAACTTGCAATAAATGAATTCGACCATTGGCTGTTGAAATGACTTTTTAATTCTAAAACCGTACTAACCGATTGATTTTTCTGGGTAAAATCCATGCTTGAAAACCTGAAATTTGCCGCATCACGTTCTAAGTTTGAAGCTTCGGATATTACAGTATTGTTTCTTAACGAAAGAGAATGTTTGTCATTAATTTTCCAATCTAATTTATTGAAGAATTTTTGGCTTTTTGCAAAGTTATTGTATGCGCCGTAAGTTCCGGGATCAAAGCCGTAATTTGTTTTTACGAAATTCGAAATTTGTTCTGCCGTTGCATTATCCACTAATGAAGTTAATTTTCCGTCAGAGTTCGTTTGTCCTGCATTATAAAACAATGGATCAGTTCGTTCTGCATATTCCATATTGGTAAAAAAGAACAATTTATCCTTTATAATTGGTAAACCTAATCTGAAACCAATTTGATAATCACCAAAAGATTTTGGCATTTTTGAACCATCGCCGGCATTATTAGGACCTGTAATAGCGGCGCTTCTGCCATAACTGTAAATAGATCCGCTTACTTGATTTGTACCGCTTCTGGTTACGGCGTTTACGCTTCCTCCTAAAAAGTTTCCTAATTTAATATCATAAGGCGCAATATAAACCTGAATATCCTGGATCGCATCAAGACTTATAGAGTTGGAACGCGTACTGCTTCCCGGCATTCCAGATGTTCCGGATTGTCCGCCTAATGACGGGCTAAAACCAATTGCATCATTGTTGATAGAACCGTCAATTGTTACATTATTGTATCTAAAGTTTGTTCCTGCAAATGAGTTGTTAGAACTCTGCGGAACCAGTTTTGTAACATCCTGAATTCCTCTGTTAATTAGCGGTAAACCATTAATTTTCTTCTCATTAATACTTGTTCCGTTATTTTTAGACGAAGGTTTAGAACCAGTTATTACAACCTCTTCAAGTACATTATTATCTGCTTTACTAACCACAATTGTAGGTAAATCATTGTCGCCAAGAGATAAATTAATTTGTGCGTTAGAATAATCTTTAGTGTCCGGACTTTTAATTTCTAATTCATAAGGACCGCCGGCATTTAAATTTTCGAAACTAATTCGGCCCTGTTTATCCGTTACAGCTCTGTAAACAGAATTTGTAGGCAAATGCGTTAAAGTAACCGAAGCGCCAATAAGCGGGCTTGTACCATCATTAACTTTTACAGATAAAGATGAGGTTGTAATCTGGGCAAAAATGTTTCCCATGACAAGGAACATTAAAGCCGAAAAAAAGAGTTTTAGTTTTGTCATTTGTTGTTTAGTTTTTATTTGACAAAGAAACTCAGTTGTTTTCGATAAGATTTAACGCTTCTGTTAACTTAAAATGATAAAACAATTCATTGTTAACGCAGGATTATGAACGTGTTATTTTGGCAGAATTGATTTAGTTCTTTAAAATCAGCGACTTGAGTAAAATGCTAAAAATAAACAGATTAGAGTTACATTTAAAGTACATTAGAAAAAGATTAGAGTGTTAAGCAATTGTTACCGATTGTGAAAATTGATTATTATAGTATGGCATTTTTTTCTCGCAGATTGAGCAGATTGAGCGGATTTTTTTGTGCTGTCTGGCACTGAATTGGTAGAAATTTAATTTTAAATTCAATAGAGTGCCGTTAGTTACGCAACGAAACGGTAGATATTGCGTATTTATGACATGTTATATTTATTTCTGGTTATTATGTGAAAATATTTAGTACCTGACGGTACAAGTGCCCAACTATTTTACATTAATATTGTGGAGTATTTTAGTCAAAATAAAAATCTGCTCAATCTGTGAGAAATAAAACAAATCCTAATAAAAAAGATTTGTTTTTATCATAGAAATATGGATGACAATGATTGTGGTTTCTTTGGCTATTATACGCATGATTTCTTAAGGAAATAAAAGTGAAAACGAAGTTCCTTTCTCCAACTCAGAATCTACGATTAAATTAATATTATGAAGTTTAAGAATTTGCATTGTAATAAAAAGTCCTAAACCTTGTCCCTGAATATGTCGGGTATTATCACTTCTAAAAAAAAGATCAAAAATAGATTCCTTATCCTTATCAGAAATTCCGTGTCCGTGATCTACGATTTTTATCAGAAGTTTTCCATCATCTGAAAGTATAAAAACATCAACTTGTTTAGGAAAAGAAAATTTAATAGCATTGTCCAGAATATTGTACAATGCAATAAAAAGCATGTGTTTATTTGCGTGAACCGAAAGTAAATCCTCATGATCTGCGATGGCATTTAAATTGACCGAAACCTTAGATTCCGGATATTCAATAGCTTTCTTTTCGAGAACATTCCACAAGATTTCATCAATTCTCACAGTTTCCATTTGTTGAGGTTCAGAAAGTTCTAGTCCTGATAAAACCAAAAGTCCTTCAAGAGTTGCCTTGAGATGTAAGGCATCTTTGCGAAGCGATTTTAATATTTTCTCGTATTGTTCATTGGTTCTGGGTTGTTGTAATGAAACATCAATATCGCCGATAATAATAGTAAGCGGCGTTTTTAATTCGTGCGAAGCATTTTTTAGAAAATTATTTTGGATCATAATCCCACTTTCCAGTCTTTCCAGTAAATAATTAAAAGTGGTAACAAGTTCCTTGATTTCGTCTTTTCCACTTGTTTGCGGAATCTCTAATCTCGTTTGCAGATTTTCGGTTGTTATTGTATTTACTTTTGCAATAACTTCCTTAAAAGGACGAAAAGTTTGCTTGGCTAAAAAAGTTCCTAAAAGATAATTTAACGGAATTCCCGCGAGATAAAAAAGAAGAAACATAAAACCAAGGATTTCAAGTTGTCGGTTTCCGGCACGATCAATTCCCGAAACTACAATGATAAAATCACCCTGATTATCTTTGTAAAATAAACCAACAAATTGGCGGTCATCTCTTTTAAACGTTAAGATTTTTTCTTTTGTGATTGTTTTTAATTCCTTTTCGCTTAAAGCAAAATCAATATTGTCATGTATGTAAAGCTTGTTTGTATTAGCATCATAAACCCTTATCGATTCATTGTTTATGCGTTTGTACTGAAGTTCAATTTGTTTATAACGAGCACTGTTAAGTTGTTTTATTTCATCTTTTTCAAAATAAAAAAGCGCCGTTGTCATCGCATGATCTTCAAGATTATCAAAATAAAGATCCTTCATATGACTTCTAAACAACAGGAAAGATCCAGCCATAAGCAGTCCTGTTATAAAAGCAAAAAGCAAAGTAGAATTTCCGGCTAACTTGTTTTTAAGATTCATAACTCTTTTGTTTGAGCATATATCCCGTCCCTTTTATGGTATGAATTAATGGAGTAGGGAAGTTCTTGTCTATTTTATTTCGCAAATAATTAATATAAACATCCACCGTATTTGAGGTCGTATCAAAATCAATATTCCACACAGCTTGTGCAATTGCGATTCGGGACAACGCTGTTTCGCGATTTTTCATGAAGAAAATTAAAAGTTTCAGTTCTCTTGAAGATAAATTGAGTTCTTTTCCGTCTCGTGAAGCACTTTGTTCCTTCATGTTTATTTCGATTCCGGCATATGACTGAAAGTCTAAAATCCCTGCGCTGAATTCGGCACGACGAAGCTGTGCATTTATTCTGGCAAGCAATTCTTCAAATAAAAAAGGTTTTGCAAGATAATCATCGGCTCCGGCTTGTAATCCTTTTACTTTTTCGTGTGGCGTATCAAGCGCACTCAAAATAAGAATTGGTACAATGATTTTTCGGCTTCTTAAAACTTCACAAACTTCAAATCCGGTAATATCGGGCAGCATAATGTCGAGAATAATAATATTATACCCGTTTTCCATAACTTCTTTTATGGCTTCAAAACCTTTTGTAATCGTTTTGACTTCATATAAATGTTCTTCAAGTCCTCGCGTAATAAACGAAGCAACTCTGGGATCATCTTCAACTAATAATACTTTATTCATAACCGGATATCATTGGACAGTTTATTATCAGAAATTAAGTAATGCAATAGTTGTCAGGGTTTTGTATTGGGATTATTTTTTTGCCGAAACTAAAGAAAATGAAAAGAAAAGCAATAATAAAAGCCTTGGAAGAAGTTGCGGTAAAACAGAACCTTTCCATTCAAATAGCATTTTAAACCAGGTATTCTTTTTTTTGATAATCATTGGCAGTGATTAAATTTGATGTCATAAAAGTAACTAAAACCAAGGGCTCTCGCAATGAATAGGAAAAATATATATTACGCAATAAAATGAATTTTTGTAATCAGGAAATAACTATCTTTAAAATCAATAATAGCTATTTGAAACATAATTCTTTAACAATAAAATCCTAATATGAAGATATTTTTTACCCGAATAATACTGTTTTTAATAGTCTTAACTTTTTTTTCCTGCGAAACTAAAAAACAAAACCAGGAACCAAAACCGTATAAAGCGGGTGTACTTTTATCTTTTGATGATGCCTATGTCGATGAATGGTACGAAGCAGATCAGGCTTTGAAAAAATACGGATGGAAAGCAACTTTTAATGTTTGCAGAATAGATTCTATTGGCGCTCCACAAATCAAGAAATTGCATGAAATGGAAAAAGAAGGACATGAGATTGCAGCGCACGGATATCATCATTACAATGCCGTAAAATTTGTTAAACAACACGGAATCAACGCTTATATGAAACAGGAAATTGACCCGATGATTGTTTCCATGAAAAAGCATAATTTTAATGTGACGTCATTTGCTTATCCGTATGGAGAAAGATCTCAGGCACTTGACAGAGAATTATCCAAAGATTATAAAATTATACGAGGAAGATCTTTTGGAGGCGAAGTTCCCGAAAAGCAAAATAGCTATTTTAATAATTCTAAAATTGTATTTGCGTTTGATATCGACAATAGCCACATTCATTTTAGTATTCCGTATGTTTTAGAATTACTCGATTATGCTAAAAAACACAATAAAATTTTGCTTTTATGCGGTCACAGACCCGTTAAAAATGTAACCGAAAATTATCAGACAAAAATTGAAACGTTAGAGTTTATTTGTAAATACATGAAACTTAACGATCTTAAATTCTATAAGTTATCTGATTTAGATGAATTATTGCCGGAAGAATAAATTTTAACTACAGTTAAAAATCACCCTATTTTTACAGCTCTGGAAGAGCGTCATATTTATAGAAAATAAATATTAGGTTTTGAGGCAAAGCTCCAGAGGAGCGCTATATTTATAGAAAATAAATATTGGTTGTTAAAATCAAGCTCCATCGGAGCGACATATTGCGTAATTATTAATTTCACCCCGCTTGGATTCTGTTGTATTTGGTTTCTAATATCTATAAATATGTCGTCCTGCCGGGACTTAATTAATCCTCTTAATCTGTGGCAAACCTTTTTTTATAATTGCCGGATAATCAAAATTTACAACTAAATATAATCAGAATTTTACCGTATATTTATGCAAATCGTATGAAGACTATGGATAATAAAAAACAAATATTTCAAACAGAAACAAAATTACGCTGGAGAACTTTTCAATGGTCAACGAGGTTACTTATTTTTCTCCTTCTTATGTTGATTCCTGTTTTTATTATTACGCTGCAAAGAGGTTTAAAGCCTTCCTTGCCCATTTTAGGCAACGATACATCAACACAAAAACTTTTAAATCCCACAACTCCCGCAGAACTTACGGCAAAAGAACTGATTAAATACAAAGGTTTTAACAGCTTTTTGAGATCAAAATCAAAGATGGAGAAACTCAAAAAACAAAATTTAACCGTTGACTTTCCTGAAATTCGTGCCGCTTTTTATGTCGATTGGGATCCGCAAAGTTTGTTTTCTCTTCAAAAAAATATTGACAAACTCAATATGGTTGTTCCGGAATGGTTTTTTATAGATCCCAAAACCGATTTACTGCGCATAGAAATTGATACCGCGGCTTTGAAAATCATGAAAAAAGCCAATATTAAAATTATTCCCCTAATCAATAATATAAACGAATCTAAAGGAGAAGGAGAATTTGATGGCGATATGATTCATCGAATTTTACACGATAATGTCAAAAAAGAAAGACTGATAAATGATATTGTTAAAAACCTTAAAAAATACAAACTTCAGGGAATTAATATTGACTTTGAAGAGTTTAAAGAAACCAGCGACGAACCCATTATAGCTTTTCAGAAAGAATTGTATGAAAAACTGCATCCAATGGGATTGATCGTGACGCAGGATATAATGGCAAACGACGATGATTTTAATATAAAAGCATTATCGCAATATAACGATTATATGTTTTTAATGGCTTATGATGAGCATTATAGCGGAAGTGTTCCCGGCGCAATCAGCAGTCAAAAATGGACAGAAAGAATCCTGGATGAAGTTGCAAAAGAAATTCCGTCGAACAAAATTATCCTCTGTTTTGCAGGTTATGGTTACGATTGGGAACAAAGTAAAGAAGCCGTAACCGTAACTTATGATGAAGCATTATCCCTCGCAAAACAATACGGCGCAACGATTGCTTTTGACAATAACAGTTACAACAATTCATTTAATTATACTGACGGAAGAGGAAAAAAACATCAGGTATATTTTACAGATGCGGCAACAAATTTTAATACAATCAGGTTTGCAGATGAATATGGAACTGCCGGAACCGCATTGTGGAGATTAGGCAGTGAAGATGGCAGATTATGGCATTATTATAATAGAAGTTTAACTAATAAAAGTATTGCAAAAGCAGCATTTGATTTTAAAGTTTTAGAAAAAGTACACATGAGTTTTTCAACACCGGATTATATTGGTGAAGGAGAAATCCTGAATGTATTAACAGATCCTCAACCCGGAAAAATTAAGCTTCAAACAGCTGCAAATGAATCCATAATCACCGAGGAACATTATGAAGAATTGCCAACAAAATATGTAATAAGCAAGTTTGGGAACGTACATAAAGAGGTAATTCTAACTTTTGATGATGGTCCCGATCCTACTTATACGCCGCAAATTCTGGATATTTTAAAACGCGAAAAAATTCATGCCGCTTTTTTCGTAGTCGGACTTCAGGGCGAAGATAATATTCCGCTTTTACAGCGCATTTATACTGAGGGACATGAGATTGGGAATCATACTTTTACGCATCCTAATATTGCATTGGTAAGTAAAGAAAGGGCTTCTGCCGAAATGGAAACCACAAGATTGCTAATCGAAGCCGTAACAGGACGAAGCACAGTACTTTTTAGAGCTCCGTACAATGCTGATGCTGAACCAACAACAGAAGCAGAATTGCGACCTGTTGCCTTAAGCAAAGCCCAGAATTATTATACCGTTGGCGAAAGTATCGACCCAAATGATTGGGCAAAAGGCGTTATTGCAGATAGTATTTACGCAAGAGTAATTAGAGGATATGAAGCTGATCCCACTAAAGGAATTATTCTGCTTCATGATGCCGGCGGAAACAGACAGGCAACTGTAGAAGCTTTGCCGAGAATTATTAAATATTTTAAGGATAAAGGAATTCAGTTTACCACTGTTTCTAAGTTATTGGGAAAAACAAAAGACGAAATTATGCCCAAGGCAAAAGGCAATTTGGTAACCATTGACAACATTATTTTTGATCTCGGATATTGGTTTGGTCATTTTATTACAGCCGTTTTCTGGATTGCGATTCTGTTAGGTTTTTTTCGCATTTTATTGATGGCGATTATGGCTTTTTTAAAGAAATGGAAAGACTATAAACATCCATTAAGTTATGATACAACAGGAGAAACACATCCAAAAGTAAGTATTATTGTTCCGGCTTATAATGAGGAAGTAAACGCCGTAAAAACACTTCATAATTTACTGCGACAGGATTATCCTAATTTTGATATTATTTTTGTCGATGATGGTTCAAAAGATGCCACATTTAGTCAGGTCGATACAGCATTTAAAAATCATGATATTGTAAAAGTACATACAAAAATTAATGGAGGTAAAGCCTCTGCGCTTAATCACGGAATTGCCATTACTCAAAATGATTTTGTAGTTTGTATTGATGCCGACACGCAATTAAAAACCGATGCACTTTCGCAATTAATGAAGCGTTTTACTTTACAGTTTAAAGACAATAAACAAGTTGGTGCCGTTGCCGGAAATGTAAAAGTTGGGAACGAAAATACGATGCTCGCAAAATGGCAAAGTATTGAATATACAACGGCGCAAAATTTTGACAGAAGAGCTTTTGATTTAATTAATGGAATCACGGTCGTTCCCGGAGCAATTGGCGCTTTTAGAAAAGAGGCGATTGAAGTTGCCGGAGGTTTTACAACAGATACACTTGCCGAAGATTGTGATTTAACGATCAGGATTCTTCGAAATAATTACCGAATCGTCAATTGTGTCGAAGCCGTTGCGGTTACAGAAGCGCCGGAAACTTTGAATGAGTTTATGAAACAGCGTTTTCGCTGGAGTTATGGCATTATGCAGGCTTTCTGGAAAAACCGTGACGCTTGTTTTAACCCCAAATACAAAGGCCTCGGAATGGTTTCATTGCCAAATGTCCTGATTTTTCAGATTGTGCTTCCCATTTTTGCTCCGCTCGCAGATTTAATTCTGATAGTAAGTTTAATCTGGAATCATAACAACATAGACAGCCTTCACAAAATAGGAATTTATTATCTCGTATTTATGTTGGTGGACATGCTCGTGAGTGTGATTGCTTTTATTTTCGAAAAAGAAAAATTAAGCAAACTAATCTGGCTGATTCCGCAACGATTTGTGTACCGTCAGTTGATGTATGTGATACTTTTTAAAGCAATTAGAAGAGCTATAAAAGGAGAAAGCCAGAGTTGGGGAGTATTAACCAGAACCGGAAATGTGGGATCGCTGGATTAGAAAAATAATAGTTCAATTAACTTTACAGCTCCATCGGAGCGTCATATTTATAGCTATTGATATGTCACCCCGCTGGGGTTTTGTTTCATTTGTTTAATTTTCTATAAATATGTCGTCTCGCTGAGACTAGAAACGTATGTTTTTTCAGCTCCATCGGAGCGGCATATTTATAGCTATTGATATTTCACCTCGCTGGGTTTTTGTATCATTTGTCTAATTTTCTATAAATATGTCGTCTCGCTCAGACTAGAAAAGTATTTTTTTTACAGCTCTATGAGCGTCATATTTCCGTAACTATTCTGGCTTTATTTTTTTAATTTTCTAATAAATATATTGTATCGTTAGGACTTGAAGACACCATGTTTTCAAAATTTTCATCTTATTATCAAAAAAGCATAAATACATTTTGTCATCACTATGATTCTTACATAATTGCTTTAAAATGTTAAGAATCCTGTTATTTTTTTTAGGAGTTCAGGTCAAATTCGTCGATTTTTCGTACCTTAAATTTTCTAACAAATAAAGTACAATGATGACAAAATTACGAATTTCATTAATCAACATTCATGGACTGTTAAAAGGTTCCGGTTTAGAGATTGGTAGAGATGCTGATAATGGCGGACAAACTAAATATGTGTATGAACTCGCTGAGTTTTTATCACAACACCCAGATGTAGAACACGTTCATATATTTACAAGATTAATTGATGATCCTAAGCTTTCACCGGAATATGCAGCACCTATCGAAATCATTAATGAAAAATTAGACATAAGGCGAATTCCCTTCTTAGGAAAAAAGTACAAACCAAAGGAACAATTATGGGACGGATTGGACACTTTTGTAAACGGAATTGTCCAGCATATCAAACTTCATGATATTTTCCCAAACTGGATTCACTCGCATTATGGAGATGCAGGATATGTGGCAAGCGAATTATCTACAATTTTAAATATTCCGTTTGCACATACCGGACATTCATTAGGATATCATAAAAAGAAAAAACTGCTGGAAAGCGGTGAAAATGAAGAAGAAATTGAGAAGAAATTCAAGTTCGCACAAAGAATTGCGGCTGAGGAAAAAACATTGGAATTATCTGAATTTATTGTTACTTCGACAGAGCAGGAAATTGAAACTTACAAACCCTATTTAAATTTTGATTTAGGAAAATACCACGCCATTTCTCCCGGAATTGATACCAGTAAATTCGTTCCGTATTACCACAGAGAACAGGATGGCGAGAAACAAATGGAAGAGGAGCAGCGCAAATATTGGGTTGCCGAAACCATTTCAAAGTTTTTAATAAATCCGCACAAACCTTTTATTTTAGCGCTTTCACGACCTGATCGCCATAAAAACCTTCATACTTTAATTGAAGTTTATGGAAAAGATAAGGAATTGCAAAGCATTGCGAATCTGGTAATTTTTGCCGGAATCAGGAAAGACATTTCGCAAATGCCGGAATCTGAAAAAGATGTTCTGACGGATCTTTTATTGTTAATGGACAAATATGATTTATACGGAAAAATGGCAATTCCGAAGAAACATGACGTTGAAAACGAAGTTTCGATTATTTACCGTTATGCTGCCGAAAAACGAGGAGTTTTTGTGAATCTGGCTTTGCATGAAAACTTCGGTTTAACCGTAATTGAATCTGCAAGTTCAGGATTGCCTGTTGTTGTTACAAAAAACGGTGGACCATCTGAGATTATTCCAACTTGTCAAAACGGAGAATTGGTAGATCCGCTTGACGAAAATGAAATCAAAAAATCTTTAAGAAATATCTTAACTAATGAAAGTCAATGGAAATATTACTCTAATAACGGAGCAATTAATATCCAGAAACATTACAGTTGGTTAAGCCACGTCAATCAATATGTAGAATTGGTGAATGAAAATTTATTATCATCGTCAGGTTCAGGATTCAAAAAACAGCATTATCCAAATATTAATATTGAACGATTAAAACGAAAAGTGGCGCATTTATTTGTTTCGGATATTGACGGAACTTTGATTGAACCCAAACTTAATAATCCGGGATTACTGGAATTGAAGGAACATTTGAATAACAGAACCGATAAAATGGCTTTTGCCTTAGCGTCAGGACGAAATTTAGCGCTCGTTAAAAAAGTCATTGAAGAGGAACAATTTCCTATTCCGGATTTTATTATTTGCTCTGTGGGAACCGAAATTTATTATACAAACGGTAAAGATTATATCCTTGACAAAGGCTGGGCCAAATTTCTCGCCGGTCGCTGGAAACGAGAAGATGTTGTGAATAGATTAAAGGAGATTCCGTGGTTGCGAATGCAGGAAGACGAAGCACAAAACCCTTATAAAATATCCTATTATTATGATAAAGAACATTACGATTATGACGAGATAATTGCTGCATTAGGCACAGGATGGTACAAAATAAACATTATCCCAAGTCATGGCGAGTTTTTGGATTTTATTCCAAAAAGGGCTTCAAAAGGAAATGCCATTAAATTTTTGTGCCGTAAATGGTCGATTCCGTTAACGAACGTAATAGCTGCGGGCGATTCAGGAAATGATATTGATATGTTTCGAGGTGCAATTAAAGGAATCATCGTAGGAAACCGAAGTATAGAATTAGCTAAATATGAAACGACTAAAAGTATTTATGTGGCTAAAAGTTCAGCTTCGTCAGGGATTTTAGAAGGATTAAAGCATTATAAAATAATTAAATAAAATAAAATAAGGTGAATTTACGTCCATTTTGTCATTTCGAGGAATGAGACCCAAGCGATAGCGAACAGGCGAAACAAATCTACGTACGATATTCTACAAAGATTGGCGATTTTGTTTGTGGAGATCCTTCCTTCGTCAGGATGACAAAAGCGGTTACATTAAACTCCTTAAATAATAAAAATATAAAATATGTATTCAGGTTCAGGATTTAGTAATTGGGAAATTGGCGACGTCGATGTATTCATTGACGAAAACGGAATCCATCATTTATTTCATTTGATAATTCCCAATCATGATTACATTGCGCATGCCGTTTCAAAAGACGGACTTTCATGGAAAAGAGTCAAAAACGCGCTATTTGTGGGTGATCCCGGCGAATGGGACGATGATATGTTATGGACAATGCACGTAAGTAAAAACTCGGCGGGCGAAGGTTACGAAATGTATTATACAGGACTAAAACGCAAGGATAAAGGATTGACGCAGAAAGTAGGACGTGCAATTTCGCCAGATTTATTGCATTGGACAAAAGACAATCAATACGGTTTACCACTAAAAAGTGACGCGCCGTATTATGAAAGCAGAGATAATAATCCGCGGGAATGGCTCAGTTTTAGAGATCCTTATAAATACCAATTTGAAGGAGAAGATTATTTACTAATTTGTGCCAGAAGTGCCGTTGGTCCTACATATAGACGAGGTTGCATAGGCGTAGCAAAAAGAGGCGAGAAGGAATTTGTGCTACAAAAACCATTGCATGTTGCGTATGTTTATGATGATATTGAATGTCCTTGCGTGGTCGAAATAAAAGGAATGCATTATTTGCTGGGTTCTATTCGGGAAGATATAAAAGTGCGTTATTGGTTTTCACCGGATTTTAAAGGCGAATATCACGCTTTTCATAATAATGTATTGCTGCCACAAGGTAATTATGCTGCCAGAATTGTAAAAGAAGGCGATTATTATTTGATTTATAATTTCTATTTTGTGGGAGGAAATGTCAATACACTTCGCGTGATTCCGCCGCCAAAACAATTGGGCGTTGATACAAACGGAAGACTTTTATTAAAAACATATCACCATTGGGAAACGCTTTATCAAAGAACAATCCATCAAAAAAACTTGCCAATTCCAACGCCGATTTTAGGAAATCCATCGGCAAATTTTGAGTTGGAAAATGAAAATAAATGGCGAATAGGCTGTAGAAGCGGCTATGAAGTGTATTGCTTTGAAAAACCATCAGAAAATTTTGTCTGGGAAGGAACTTTGGCGGTGGAAGGAATGGGGAAAACAGGTTTTGTAATCGAATGTGATGATGAAGGAACTGCGTATTATATTTCGATTGATTTTGTAAACGGTTTTGTTCAGTTTAGAGCGTGGGGATTTAATGAAAAAGACGTAAAAAATAATTTTGTTTTCGAAAATATCCAAACCAATCAGTTTGAAATTGTAGAAAATAAAGAGATTTATTTTAAGATTATTCGCTACGGAAATTATTATGAACTTTCGATCAACGAAGTCGTCAAATTAACCTTGTTGGATTTCAAATACAGCGAAGGTAAAATTGGGGTTTATGTTTGTTCAGCAATTGTATCGTTAAGCGATTCTAAAATTCACGTAATTCCGGAACCGGAAAATGAATATGCAACCGCAGATCCAAATAAATCATTAGAAGAATACAACAAAATAACACAAATAAAAGAACCTTTGGGTTAATTAAATAAAGTTAAAAGTTTTCAATTATTGAGGAATTACTGTCTATAATACTTTGAACGCTTTGTATAAAAGTTTCGGTATTACTGATTTCGTCCTTGATATAGATATCATAATTGTGCAGTTTGAATTGCTCCAGCATATCTTTTTTAAGATATTTTATCATCGATTCAAGACTTCGCGTGTCAGTTTGGGTCTTTTTTAATTCGCGTTGTTTGCTTTTCAGGTAAGCCAAAGTTTTATTTAACCGTTGTACATTTATGTTGTCCACGCTTATTCTTCTTAAAAATTAATAAAAAAGAACGATAATCAGGAATAAGATTAAATCCAATGTTTTTCCAAAAACGTTACAGTGAATTGAATCCAATCTCATTACAAGACTATCGTTTTAAACAATTACGATAAAACTTACTTTTGAGTTTTAAAAAAGGTTATAATTTTTGAAATAAAGATGGTTTTTTGATTGTTAGGTTTGTAACTGTTTGAAATACTTTTGTTTGTAATTTAAAGAATTTTGTTTTTGCCCACAGATTGTGCGGGTTAAACTGGTTTTTACGGATTTTATATTTTTTTTGCCACTCCCGATAGCTATCGGGATCCACTAATTAGCACGAATTTAATTATTGCCCGCGGTTTCTGCTGATTTTGTCATCTCGAGGAACGAGAAATCTCATTGAATGTTATTAAGTTAAGTTTTTAAAAAATAAAATTATTGCAGATCAAATCCGTTTTTATCCGCGTTTTTACGAAGAAAATCTGTTTTATCCGCGTCAAAATTAGAGCTGATTTTACTGATTCGCTAAAGCGAAAAACGCTGATAAAAACGGATTTTTCTAATTGTTTTCTTGATTAAACTGTTAATAATTTTATATATCGCCTTAACTTAATGACATTGGGATCTCATTAAGGAGCTCCGCACAGATAAGTGACAATCTTTGTCGAGTTACGAGTGTGATCCTTCCTGCGTCAGGATGACAATAATGAGAATAAAATCTATGGCAAACAAATCCTGTCTTAGAATAAAAAAGAAAATATCTCTTAAACTAGTTAAACTTTTTACTGAAAATCCTCCTGTAAGTTTGCATGAACTTAAAAATTAAAAGTCATGATAACATCAGTAGAAGAAATGATTGAACAATATGTTTCGGCGTGGAACGAGAATAATCTCGAAGCATATAAAAGAGAATTCGGGAAATGCTGGGCAGCAAATGCTGTTTATGTTGATCCGTATTCTGAGGATATTATTGGAGTAGACGGAATAGCAAATTTTGCACAGAAATCACTGGAAATTATTCCAAACAGAAAATTCAAGGTATTAGAAAAACCGGAACATCACCACACATTTGGAAAATATGTCTGGCATGTAGAATATGAAGAAAAAACCAATACGGGTTATGATTATTTTGAATTCAATGCAAATTTTGAGATTACGCGTTTGGTTAGTTTTTTTAAACTCTCAAACGATTATCCGTTAGAAAAACTGCAATAATTAACGCTTCAAAAAAAATGATTTACTTCAAATCAAGCGAAAAGAGTCCTTACATTAGCATTATAAAATAATATGATGTACGGACTTTTTTTCCAAAATATAGCAAAACACATTCAGTTAGAAATAGCCGAAGAAACGCAGTTAAAATCAAAACTTCATTTTAAGATAATTTCTAAAAACGAAGCGCTTTTAACGGCAGGAAATCCTTGCAGGAATATTTATTTTGTCAATAAAGGATGTTTGCGCATTTATCAGAATCATAAAAATGGCGAAGAAACCAATATTTTATTTTGTCCGGAAAATTGGTGGGCTTCGGACATTAATAGTTTTTCATTGGGATTACCTGCAACTTATTCCATTGATGCGCTTGAAAACAGTGAAGTAATTTATATCGATCTAAAAGATCTGGAAGAACTTTATATTCAGATTCCGAAATTAGAGCGTTTTTTTAGAATTCTGTTTCAAAACGGATTCGCTTTGTACCAAAACAGATTGACGCTCGCACTTTCAACATCTGCCGAAATTCGTTACGCACTTTTCAACAAACAATATCCCATGTTGCACAAAAGGATTTCGCAAAAACATATCGCTTCGTATTTAGGGATTACGCCCGTATTTTTAAGTATCATCAAAAAAAGAGCGATTGAAAATAAATAAGGTTGATTTTAATTTACAGTATTAAACCCGACAGTTTCAGGCAATGTCATTAAGTTAAGTTTTTGACTAGCCTCCAGCTTCAGCTGGAGGTGTTTAATGCGCACGATAAGGTGGCTTTAGCCAAATCACACATTTTTGGCTAAAGCCATTCAGATTGATTTTATAAATACTCCAGCTAAAGCTGGAGGCAATTCAAAACTACACATTGCTTGAAAAATATAGGTTGAAAAACCTTAACTTAATGACACTGGGCTTCGGGACTGTCGGGTTTACTTTATCAATATCAACATCAACATCAACATCAATATCAATATCAATTTGAAATCAGATTATTTGACAACCGTAGCTTCTAATTCTACTTTTAAGGTTTCAAAAAGGCTTTTGACTTCCAGTAAAGTTGTGGCTTGTTTGATACCGTGTTTCGCAACCCAATCCTGAATAAGATTAAAATGAGGCCAAAGTTCCTCAGTATTTGTGGTGTAAATATTCAGGCGCACAATTCCTTTAGGTTCATATCCGGCTTCGGTAATTACTTGTTCCAGATTTTTAAGCGCCAGTTTTATTTGCGATTCCATGTTTTCGTTACTCGAAATTCCGTCGGCATTTATTGCCGTTTGTCCTGAAACATAAAGTGTTCCTTCCGGATTTTTTACTTCAACAGCCTGAACATAACTGCGCTGATTTTGCCATTCCCAAGGATTAATTGCTCTTTTTTCCATTTGTTTTGCTTTTTTAGTTTGTGCCAATATTGGCATCGTTAATACTAGTAATACTAAAAGTTGTGCTGATTTTTTCACAATAACAGTTTAAAATTTGTACTGCAAAATTGTAAATTACAAGTGGAATAAGGTCTTGACATTTCTCACGAATTTAAAGTGAGATATGTCACATCAGGAAGATAATCTGCTTAAAGTTTCGCGGGAAATCCCCAAATACGAAGCGATAAGACTTTTAGGAACGCGCTGAATTAGTGATGGAGATTGTTTTAAAAGCTGTTCGTAACGTTCTTTTGAGTTTGAAGTGAGCCAGGAAATAATACGTTTTTGTGATCCCAGAAACCCGAAGGTTGCCTTCTCCAGAAAAAAGCGTTCCATTTTTTGAAGTCCGTCGCACATTTTTTTATAATCGTCAAGCGAAAAACAAAGCACCTCAGTATCTTCCAGACATTCTAATGACATTGTGGCTTCGGTTTGAGTAAAAAACGCATAATAATCGCTTTCCCACCAATCTTCCATAGCAAACGAAACGATATGTTCTTTTGCAGCATCATCGGTGTAAACCAATTTTAAAAGTCCGGAAATTACAAAATAAGAATGTTTTACAGGATCACCTTTCTGAATAAGAAATTGGTGTTTCTTAAATTTTTTAGTCGAAAAATGAGTGCATATAAATGCAAATTCATCATCCGTTAACGGAATTATTTTTTCGATATGTTCTCTAAGATTTGCCTGCATATTGGGTTCAAAGTTATTGAAATTTTAATAATGAAATAGGATAAAGCTAAAAAAGACAATCCGTAAAGATTGCCTTTTTCTATTTAAATATCTTTTTCAAAACTTTAATATATGCTTTTACGCGGTTAAAACTTCGGAAATAAAATGCCTGTTTTCTTTTTGTAATCATTAAAAGCAGCGTGTCTGGACATCGATTGATCTTTGTTGCGCATATTTTTGAAAAAATACAAAATCCAACAACCCAATATTAAAAACGGAAGCCAATGCCATGATAAAAGCGCATAAGAAGCATAAATTAATATTTCGCCCAGATAATTAGGGTTTCGGGTTCTTGCAAATAAACCATCATCAATAATTCCTTTTTGTAAACGTAATGTATAATGTTTTTGCGCATCGCTGACATAATGCATAAAAATTCCAAAAGTATAAATTGCAGGCGCAACGGCAAAAATCCATGCAGGCAAAGTAATGTGTCGGGAAATTAAAAGAAACGGCGCAATATAATAGGCTGCAAGTGGCAAAAACGGAGTCAGAATCCCAATCCAGAAAGGAATTTTTTGTTCAAATCGTTTGTCCGGATATAAATCCTGTTTTAAAAGCCATAATAAGGAATATGTTCCGTGCAAACCCAAATACAAAAATGCTGAGACAGACCAATTATCATAATACCACATTAGGAAAATGACAAACGGACTTACCAGTATTTTATGAGCGTTGATAATAAAATTTACGGTTAATTTCATGATTTCTATCTTTTATAATTAAGGCAAAATTGCAAAAGATAGTCAGTCAAAACAATGAACCCAGGTTAAGAAATTCGCTTTCTGATCCTGCTTAAAGCTTGTGGCGTAATGCCAATATACGATGCAATATATTTTAACGGAATGTGTTTAATAAGTTGTGGCTGTTGGGTAAACAAATGCAAATAACGCTGTTCAGCAGAATCTTTGAGGAAGGAAATTTCTCTGCGCGCTTTTTCTAAAAATAGAGATTCACCGGCAAGTCTTCCCATAAAATTACCTTCTTTTGAGTTTTGATAAATACTTTGCAAATCATCATATGATATTTGCCAAACCACAGTTTCTACCAGAGATTCAATGCAATATGTACAAGGTATTTGGGTAAGAAAAGAATCGTAAGCGCTGACAAAATTATTCTCGAAAGCAAAGCCAAAAGTCAGATCTTCAATTTCTTCCGGAATATAAAGTCGGACCATTCCTTTATTGATAAACGAAAGATATTTTTCGGTTTCGCCAGCTTTAATAAGCAATGATTTTTTGGGATATTTTTTCTGTTCTAATTTCGATGAAAACAATTCCCAATATTCCTCCGTCAATTGCAATTTAGTTTGAAAATAGGCTTTTATCTGTTCCATGTTTTAGACGCGTTTACATTATAAAGATCCTGCTTTTGGTTATAAAATTACTGAAGTTTATACAAATAATCCATTTTATTTCTTTCGAATTAATCTTAAAAACTCATTTCGATTATTTGATATTCGGTTACAAAATGTTAATACAATGTTTCATAAAATGACCTTTTTATTAATATAAACGTAACGTTATCGACCTACCCTGATTTCTAATTTTGGAGACATATATAAAACAACACTACTAGTATATGTCATTTTTAAAATTAAGAATACATCGCAAAAAAATAAGGAGAATATGTCTTTTACAAAGCGCCATTTTTTCTAATACTACAAAAGCAAAACATCATGTATAAAGGTTTTACAGATGAACAGCTTGTTGAATTGCTGAGACAGGGAAAAGACAAGGCGTTTGATGAATTGTATTTTAGATATCGGGATGTTTTGGTGCGTTTTGTATATGTGCGCATGAAATCTGTGGCGATTGCTGAAGAGATTGTTCAGGAAGTTTTTACCACGATTTGGGAACGCCGGAAGACCATTGTTATCCAGAAGAAATTCTCGGCTTATGTCTATACTTCAGTTCGTTACGTGACTCTGGATTATATAAAATCACACACAATCACAGATCAGTATATAAAGGAAGTGATGGACAGCAATACAAATGATTTTAGCAGCAATAATAGCACAGAGGATTCTATTTACTACGAAGAATTACAAGAAGCGGTTGACAAAGCGACTTTATTACTCCCAAAAAAATCCAAGGAAGTTTTTATCCTAAGCCGAATCAAACATTACACGAACAAAGAAATTGCCGAGGAATTGAACGTGTCGCACGAAACCGTAAAGTATCATATTGCTTATGCGCTAAAATTTATGCGAAACTATTTGGGCGAATTCAATTATTAGGTTTTGAAATTGAGGTTTGCATTTTCTTTTCTTAACAAAAGCGTAACCTTATTGACCTACCTGAAATTGAGATTTCCAAGACATACTATTAAGAGATAAACAAATTATAATGCCTGAAAAATTACATCAAGATATACAACTTTTTCTGGAAGGAAAACCGTCCTTAAAAGGAGAAGAATTATGGAATAACTGGTACGATCATCCAGAGGAAATTCTGGATTCTGCTACAATTATAACATCAGATCGTTTGACTTTAAAAAAGGAAATCAGACAAATTAAAAAAACAAACAAGGTTATTTTTCTTCAAAATAGAAATTGGGCGATGGCAGCTTCTTTGCTGTTTTTAATGGGATTATCGTGTTTTTTCTATTTGACATCGGTGAAAACCATAACCAGACAATATGCTACAAAATCAGGAGAACACGCCAAAATAACATTATGCGACGGAACCCAAATCTGGTTGAACGTGGGAAGTTTATTAAAATATCCTGTTGAATTTAATGGCGGAACACGTGAAGTTTATTTAACCGGAGAAGCTTTTTTTGATGTTGCCAAAGACAAAAAACATCCTTTTATAATTCACACTGATAAAATGGATACCAAGGTTTTAGGAACCAGTTTTAACGTTCAGGCGTATCCCGATAATACGACGCAGGAAGTTTCGGTTTTAACCGGAAGAGTGAATGTAAAATCGACCGTAACCGAGGAAAATGTGTATGTAACGCCGGGACAAAAAGTGGTTTTTAAATCTCAGAATAACAAGTTGAAGGCTTTTACAGATATTCCGGTGAATTCAATTTCGCTATGGCGGAAAAATATTATTGTTTTTGAAGATGCGCCTTTGCCCGAAGTCATCGCTACGATTAACAGAAATTATAATGTAACAATCCAGATCGAAAACAAGAATTTAAACAATCTAAAAATTAGCGCTTATTTTAAAGAATTACCTGTAGATCAGGTTGTTGCTTTAGTATGCAATATCATTAATGCCAATTATAAACTGGAAGCAGGAAATTATATCATACAGTAAGATAAAAGAATTAAAAATTGAGAATTAAAAATTAAAAATCTGCTTAATCTGCGTGCAAAAAATAAGTACACAGAAACTTATACTTTATTTAAAAATTTAAAATAATAATAAAAGTTCCACAAATAAAACCCTACAATCAAAAACAATTAAAACCCACAATCATGAATGAAAAACAAATGCGGTATGTCGTAAAGTGTCAAAGCGTTAAAAAATCGGTGTTGACGAAAGCGCTTCTGTTTGTTGCTTTATTTTTTATCGGATTAACAACAAAAGCAGGAAGTGTTGATATTGGCAAACGAGTAACATTAAAAGTAGAGAATGAAAGTATAAAAAATGTATTCCAAAATATTGAAAAACAAGCCGATGTGCATTTTATGTACGAAAGCAATCAGGTAAATACCAATCAAAAAATTAGTTTAAAATTAAACAATGTAACCTTAGAACAGGCATTAGACAAAATATGCAGCAATTTTTTACTGAAATATGAAATTGTAAGCAATAATATTGTCATCAAAAAAAATCAGAAACTTGCGGATTCAGAACAAGGAAAAATAAACCTTTCGGGAACTGTTTTTGGCGGTGATGACGGAATGCCTTTGCCGGGCGTTGGCATAAAAGACAAAGATTCTGATGCCACCGCAACGACAGATTTTGACGGAACTTTCAAGATGGAAATCAACTCATCGGAAGCTGTACTTATTTTTTCGTACGTAGGTTATGTAACCCAGGAAGTGAAAGTAACGCAAGCGGATAAAAACATAAGCATCAAGCTTGTAGCTGATATGAAACAACTTCAGGAAGTTGTGGTTATGGGTTACGGAAGTGTAAAAAAGAACGAAGTTTTAGGCGCTGTTGGAACTGTTTCCATGAAAGAAACTTCAAGTAGAACGTACAATACCGCAGCCGAATTATTGCAGGGAACTGTTGCCGGTGTTACGGTAATTAACAATGGTGGAGATCCTACGGCGGAACCTACAATCAACATTCGCGGAATTGGTTCGTTAAATGCTGAAACGCCTTTAATTGTTTTGGACGGAATCATTTACAGCGGTTCATTAAATACATTAAACCCAAATGATATTGCATCGATTAGTGTTTTGAAAGATGCGGCTTCGGCGGCAATTTATGGCGCAAGAGCTTCGGGCGGTGTGATTTTGATTACGTCTAAAAAAGGAGTTTCTGACCGAATTAATGTGAATGTAAATTATCAGGGCGGAGTTCAAAGCGTGGCAAAAACATTAAACGTTTTAAATGCCGGCGAATATGCTGACGCAATGAATACGGCAAGGGATAATGCAGGTTTGCCCAGAATTCCGGCGTTTGATCCGGCGTTTGAACCTACGGCAAGAACTACAAAAACAAATTGGATGGATGAAATTTTCCAGACAGGACAAATTCAGGATTTATCAATTTCAGTAAACGGAAAAACCGAGAAATCGAATTTCTTTTTATCAGGAAGTTATAGAAAAAACGAAGGAATTTTATTGAATACTTTCGGAAGCCGTTATACAGCAAGAGCAAATTCATCGTTTAAGCTTGCGCCAAATTTTACTTTAGGCGAAAACTTATCGTATTCCTTAACAGATGGTCAGGCGGCAAATACAACAAGCGGTTATACCGGAGCGATTTTGGCAGCGATATTTTATCCGCCAAATGCTACGATTTACAGGGAAGACGGTTCAGGACATTTTGGAGGAGTTCCGGAGAAATATATCGGTTCTTATGGTGACGTGATTAATCCGGTGGCGTATTTAAAACGATTGGATAACAGAAATCCTATTTCGACTATTTTGATTAATCCGTATGCCGAATGGGAAATTATTCCAGGCTTAAAAATAAAATCAAACTGGGGCTATACGAGAATCCAAAACAATTCAACTGACTTTGCGGTAAAAATTACAGAACCGGGTAAGATATTCGATTTCAACAGATTAACGCAAACAAATGCAACAACTATAGATTTGTTGAGCGAGCAAACAGTTTCTTACGAAAAATCATTAGGGAAACATAATTTCAAAGCTTTGGCGGGTTATACGTATCAGCAAACCAAAAGAGATTTTTATACTATTCAGGGAACTGGTTTCGATAACGAAGATGCATCACAGCGTTATTTATTAAACGCAAAACTTATCCAGCAATTGGGCGCAGGAATGTCTGAAGAGATTATTTCATCCTATGTTGGAAGATTGAATTATGATTTTAATCAAAAATATTTAATCTCAGGAATTGTGCGTCGTGACGGAACTTCAAAGCTAACGTCAGAAAACCGCTGGAAAGTATATCCTTCAGTTTCTGCGGGTTGGTTAATATCTGAAGAGGAATTTATGAAAGGGATTAATCCGATAGTAAGCAACTTAAAATTACGTGCAAGCTGGGGACAAATTGGGAATTTAGGAAACCTGGGACCTTACCAATTTAGTGTTCCGTTGAATCAGACTCAGGCTTTGATAGGTTCAAGTCCAGTGATTAATTACGGATATTCTGAAAGTGAATTATCAAACCCAAATTTAAAATGGGAAAGTTCAGAGCAGACAAACGTAGGTTTAGACTTCACGATGTTCAATAATGCGTTGTCAGGATCTCTGGATGCGTATGTAAAAACCAACAAAGATATGCTGGTTCGCGATCAGCTTCCGGGTGTTTCAGGAACGCCGCTTGGTCGAATTGTAAACTCAGGAAATGTTGAAAATAAAGGGATCGAAGCCAGTTTAATGTACCAGAAAACTCGTGGAGATTTCAAGTTTGATATAACGGCAAATGCAGCATTTTTAAGCAATAAAATTGTTTCGATCAAAGATGATTTGACATCTCTTGAACCTTTAAATCTTACCAGAGTTCGTAGTTTGCCTTTAGCGAATATTTACGAAGTAGGAAGTCCGGTTGGTGCTTTTTACGGATATTCTACAGATGGATTGTTCCAAAGTAATGCCGAAGCAAAAGCCTATACAAATACAAAAGGCGAAGTGTATCAGCCAAGTGCGGTTGCGGGAGATATTAAATTTAAAGATGTAAACAGCGATGGCGTAATCAATAACAGCGATAGAGTTGTATTAGGAAATCCGTTTCCTAAAACTACTTTTAGTTTGAATATGAACTTTAGATACAATGGTTTTGACATGAATGTGTTTTTTAGCGGAGCAGCAGGAAACAGCGTTTTTAATGCCGTAAAATATACGGGATTAAATGGTTCTTTCCCTGGATATAACTTATTAGCTGAATCTAAAAATGCGTGGTCGCCTACCAATACAAACACAGATATTCCGGTACTTTCTGCGACGGATAACAATAATAACTTCGGGAGAATCTCTGATTTTTATATCGAAGATGCATCTTTCGTAAGATTAAAAAACCTTTCTATAGGTTACACGGTTAAAGATCAATGGCTGAACGGAAAAGCAAAACTTAGATTTTTTATCTCGGCACAAAACCTTTTCACAATCACGAATTATTCAGGAATGGACCCGGAAATTGGCTTGAACAACTTTGGAATGGACTTAGGTAAATATCCACTTTCCCGCATTTATATGACGGGTGTAAACGCAACTTTTTAAAAAATATAAAACAAATAAAATGAAAAATTTAAGTCTTTTATTAATGAGTTTTCTGCTTTTATTGAGCACGACAGCTTGCGAAAGTGAACTTGATTTAGTGCCTCAAGGAGCTCCGTCAAGCGGAAATTTCTGGAAAACACCTGCCGATGCAAAAGCAGGAGTGAACGCTATTTATGCTTTATATTCTGATGATAATATGTACGGCCGTGGTTTTTTCTGGCTGAATAATGCGAGTGATGATATAGGAACAAAACCAAGGCAAAATGCTGAACGTATCAAAAATTTTATTGTTGACGGAGCAGAATCTGATACAAAAGATATTTGGAGATTACACTACGAAGTGATGAAACGCTGTAACGATGTAATTCGTAATATCCCGAAGATAGCATTAGACGATAAAACTAAAAATATGATGCTTGGTGAAGCGTATTTTAATCATGCCGTAATGCATTTAGAATTGGCGTATCATTATGGAGATGATCGTGCAGGAATACCAATTCAGGATCGCGAAGATCCAACAAATGTATATGTGCCACGCGCTAAAAATGTGGCCGAAAACTACGCGTATATCGCAGCAGATTTAGTAAAAGCAGCAGATTTATTACCTTATTTCAACGAATTAACGTCTGATAATTACGGGCGCGCACATAAAACCGCAGCCTGGGGATATTTAGTTCGTACGTATTTGTATGCAAAAGATTGGGACAACGCGATTAAATATGCCAATATGATTGTAAACAGCGGAAAACATAAATTGCTTGACAATTTTGAAGATGTGTTTAAAATCAAAAATAACTGGTCGTCAGAATATATATGGTCTGTAACTTCAAGTGCCGAAAATACTTCGTTAGGTTCAATATTTCCGGGAGTTTGCCTTGAAGATAAAGGTTGGGGAGTTTACAACGGCTGGGGAAATTTTTATCCTACCAAAGAATTGTTCGATACTTATGATCCAACAGATAAAAGACGAAGCGCGACAATTTTACAAAAAGGGGATAAATTCATGTATTTTGGTGAACTAGTGACTTTTAACGAAGGAAAATATATAGTAAGTTCAAGTAACAGAACAGGTTATCAGTTTAATAAATACATGGAGCCTTTTGGTTATGCAAAAACAACGTCTGGCGGAATCGATATTCGGTATGTAAATGCTAACGGTGACAAACCGTCAACGGCTTTAAACGTTCCGCTTTTGCGATATGCCGATGTCATTTTAATGTTGGCTGAAGCCAAATTAATGAAAGGCTTAAACGCTGATATTGAAATTAATATGATTAGAAATCGTGCAGGTTTAGCCAGTATTTCCGGAGCAACTTTAACGGATTTAAAAAGGGAAAGACGTTGCGAACTTGCCGGAGAATGGACAGACCGTCATTTTGATTTAGTGCGTTGGGGCGATGCTCAGGCAACTTATGCAAAACCATTGCACCATTATAACGGAAGCGTGATTTATCCTGCGCGTAATTTTAACCCTGCAATTCACCACGTTTGGCCAATACCACCAGATGAAATCGCAGTGAGCAAAGGAGCATTAACCCAAAATAAGGGTTGGTAGTTTGTAGTTTATTTTGTTTATTTTTTTTTTTACGCTGCAAGCTTGTCGGAGCTTGCAGTTGTAATGAAAAATTATATTAATTAAAGATTAAAAATAGGCGGGTTTTTGCATTGTGATTTTCTGCTTTAATATGTCAGTATAATCAAGTCCCAGCGGAGCGATATATTTATAGCTATTATATAGATTATAGAAGTTAAGCTCCAGCGGAGCGATATATTTATAAATAAATTTCTCCTTATAGTATATCATTTCGAGGAACGAGAAATCACACTAGAAATTCCATGTAGAAAAGCAAATCTTTTAATGTTGCCAAAAATTAAGTCCCAGCGGGACAATATATTTATAGCTATTATTACATTGTTGAGTTTAAGCTCCAGCGGAGCGAAATATATATAAAATTAGATTTTCGTTTTAGTATGTCATTTCGAGGAACGAGAATCACACTAGAAATTCCGTATAGAAAAGCAAATCTTTGGCGACTTACTTGTGTGTCCTTCGACTCCGCTCAGGATGACAAACCTGATGTTGATTTTTAGTTCGACAAAAAATGTTCTCATTTTTGTCATCCTGACGGAGGAAGGATCTCCGCAAGAAACTCTACAATGCAGGGTGACAATCTTTGGTGAGTTACTTGTGTGTCCTTCGACTCCGCTCAGGATGACAAACATGCGTGTTAAAAAAATAATTACATAATAATAAAGTAAACCCACGACTTCAAATAGAATAAATCTTATTTTTCATATGAAAAAATTAATCACCCTTTTTTGCCTTCAATTTTTCGTGATTGTTCAGGCGCAAGAATACAGTTCGTCTAATATTCACTCGCATAATGATTATGCTAGTAAATTGCCTTTTTATGAAGCGTATTCAAATGAATCAGGCGTTATTGAAGCCGATGTTTTTTTAGTTAATAATGAACTTTTTGTTGCGCATACGTCTAAAGAAATTACAACGCAAAACACGCTTAAAAGTCAATATCTTGATCCTTTATCCAATAAATTAAAAGCTTTAAACGGAAAAGCATATCCAGACAATAAACCTTTGATTTTAATGATTGACATCAAGACAGAAGTTGATGCAACGCTAAAATTAATCGCGCAGCAATTAAAAACATTTCCGGATATAATATCGAATAAAAACATAAAAGTAGTCATTTCAGGAAATAGACCTTCGGCAGCAAACTGGAAGGATTATCCTGATTTTATTTATTTTGACGGAAGATTGAATGAGAATTATTCGGCAGAACAATTGTCTCGCGTTGAAATGATTAGTGAAGATTTGAAAGAAATCACAATCTGGAACGGAAAAGGTGTAATGACGCAATTTGATGCGGAAAAAGTACAGGCAATTATTAAAAAAGTACACGATCAAAATAAAAAAGTTCGGTTTTGGGCAACGCAGGATAATGTAAATACATGGATGACTTTAATGAACCTGAAAGTTGATTTTATTGGTACAGATAATGTCCCTGAACTGACGCATTTTATCAACAATATCAAATCGACATTTTATCAAAATACCGAGTTTCACGAAGCTTATATTCCTAAAAACGGAGTGAAATTTTCTAGAAAAAATCCAAAAAATATTATTCTTTTAATTGGTGACGGAATGGGATTAACGCAGATTTATTCGGGATATACGGCAAATAAAGGTCAGTTGAATTTATTTAACATTCCAACTCAGGGATTATCAATTACAAAATCATCGGATAGTTATATTACAGATTCTGCTGCGGGCGCAACGGCAATGGCAACGGGACATAAAACCAATAATCGCTTTATTAGCGTTGATGAAAACGGAAAACCATTGGAATTAATCACTCAGCAATTGGTTAAAAAAAATTACAAAACGGCCATTATTTCGGCAGGAAATATTACAGATGCTACGCCAGCTTGTTTCTACGCACATCAACCGGAAAGGAGTTACAGCGAACCAATTGCAGAAGATTTTTTAGCAAATCCGTCTGATATTTTAATTGGAGGAGGAGCAAAGGAGTTCAATTCAAGAAAAGACGGCAAGGATTTATCGAAGGTTTTGATGCAAAAAGGATATACTTTTTCGGATAAATTCAGCGCTTTAGACACTATTAAAAATGCTAAATTTATTGTTTTAGATGATGCTTCGGTAGTTTCGATGAAAAACGGAAGAGGAGATTTTTTGACTAAATCTTTGGCGAAAGCAACCTCGACTTTTTTGAAAACTAAAAATCCATTTTTCATAATGGCGGAAGGTGCGCAAATCGATTATGGCGGACATCAAAATAATGTGGAATATGTGGTTCGCGAAATGCTTGATTTTGATAAATTAGTGGGTCAGGCAATGGCATTTGTAGATAAAAATCCCGACACACTTTTAATTGTAACGGCAGATCACGAAACTGGCGGATTATCCTTAATCGACGGAAATATTGAAAAAGGATATGTTCACGGAAGTTTCAGTACAAACGATCATACGGCAGTTCCGGTTCCTGTTTTTGCTTACGGACCAGGCGCACAAAATTTTACGGGAGTTTATCAGAATACCGAAATTTATTCTAAAATTTTAGAATCTCTTTCGACAAAATAAGAGTTCTGTTTTCTAAAAAGACGATAAATTCTCGTAAATGAAAATATAGTTTTATAGTTATAATATATTTTTTAATAATTTAAAAAGAGACAAATCAGAAATATCCGAATTGTCTCTTTTTGCTATTATAGCTCTAATTAAATATTTTTTTTAAGGATTTATGATAGATAACCTTTGCAAAAGGCTACCAGTTTTAACACCTATTTACAATTATTTTAAAAAATATTATTTTAAACTATACTAATTAGATAGAATTTATATATATTTGTATCAGCAGAATGTTTCTGCGTAAACTTATCCAGAAAGACTGAGGGATTAGGCCCTGTGACGTCTTAGCAACCTGTTGCCCAATAAGGTGCTAAATCCTTCCGCTAAGGCGGACAGATAAGAAAGATTTCCTTGGTAAATCTGAATAAGATCATTATGTTAAAACCTTTTTTATAATTAAAATGAAAATTAAGCTATTCAATTTAAACGCCTTTTACAATCAAGTACAATTGCCTTTCCCGGAAAACGAAGTTTTAGTTTTCCGAATGCGCAGCCGCTAATTTTTACAATCCCTTTTTTCTTCAATATTTCCATTAGACCATTTTTAAATAGGTCGAGAGAATTTTTATGTCCAATTAAAAACACAAATTACATGAACTTTCAAGTTTTAAACTTGACAAAGTTCAACTTAAACTCCATAAAATGAAAAAAATAGTATTATTTCTAGCCGTATGTTTTTCTGCAACGGCAATTCAGGCACAAGATTCAAATGTTCAGTTAAAAGGAACTGTTACAGACACAATTGTAAAATATGTATATCTGCAAAAGTTTCATAATAAGATGTTTACCACAATAGATTCGGTGAAAGTAGTGGATGGAAAGTTTGGTTTTAAAACCAAAGTAAAACTTCCTGAATTATACGGATTAAGCGTTAATACAGCGAATAGTCCGTTGTATATTTTTCTTGAAAAAGCGCCAATTACTGTACAATTAAGTCCGGTTAAATATTACAGTACTTCGGTTGTTGAAGGTTCTGCCTCTCAGGATTTATTCGATATTTATCAAAAAACGGAGAACGTTGATATAAGTAAATTTATAACAGAACATCCTGGTTCTCTGGTTTCTGCTTATGTATTGTATAGAAATTGGTCGTACAGATTAACTCCGGAACAAATTACGCAAAACATTGCGCTTCTAGATCAAAGTCAGCAAAATTCAACTTATGTAAAAGAATTAAAGGAATTGGTTACGGTTTTAAACGGATTACAAATTGGAAAAAAAGCACCTGATTTTGTTTCTAAAAATCCTGAAGGAAAAGATATTCGTTTTTCTGAAAATCTAAACGGATATACTTTGGTTGATTTCTGGGCTTCATGGTGCGGACCTTGCAGAAGAGAAAACCCGAATATTGTTGCTGCTTATAAAGAATATCATGATAAAGGTTTCAATGTTTTTGGAGTTTCTTTAGATAAAAAGAAAGAAAACTGGGTTAAAGGAATTCAGGACGACAATTTAAACTGGCTTCAAGTTTCGGACTTACTTTTCTGGAATAGTGCAATCGCAAAATTATACGGAGTCAGAGCTATTCCTGCCAATTATCTGGTAGATTCAAAAGGAATTATTGTGGCAAAAAATCTTCGTGGCGAAGAACTTCAGGCTACGCTTAAAACGCTTTTGAACAGGAGTTAAATGTTAATAATTCCACGCTTGTTTTTCATTTCGACGCAAAGAGAAATAACACTAAATGTGTCAATCTTTGTTGAATACCGGATGTGATTTCTCGTTCGGGATGATGGTGATTGTCAAAATAAAAATCTGCTCAATCTGCAAAATCTGCGAGAAATAAAAACCAAATCCCTTATATAAAAGATTTGTTTTTATCAGAAATCGAAATGACCAACTTACCGGATACTGTATGTGTATAACAAGCAAAACACCTTTTTTTTTTCAGCATACAAAACCTATGTTTCTATGTTTTGAAAATAATTACACACACCAGAATTCAATCAAAATAAAAAGTCAGTTAAATTTAAAAATGATATGGAAATAAATGCAATTGAGAAGATAACGAAACCAAGTCAGTTAGAGCGATATTTTTCAAAATTCAGAGAAAATACAATAGGAGTAAACCACACTTTCGAGTCGGTTTATGGGCAGCAAAAATTATTATATGCAGATTGGGTCGCAAGCGGAAGATTATATGTGCCGATTGAAGATATTATGCTGAATAAAATAGGTCCGATGATTGCTAATACGCATTCTTTTTCCAGCGAAACAGGAAAAACATCGACTTATGCTTATAATCACGCCAGACAATTGATTAAGAAGCATGTAAACGCCAATGAATTTGATGTTTTAGTTACAACAGGAACGGGAATGACGGCTGCTTTATCAAAATTACAGCGTTTTATTGGTTTGCGTTCGGCAGATAATAAATCGAATATTGCGCTGGATAATACTAATAAACCAGTAGTTTTTATTACGCATATGGAGCATCATTCTAATCAGGTTTCATGGTATGAAACTAATGCGGATGTTGTGGTATTGCCACCGGATGAAAACAACTTGGTTGATCCCAAAATACTTTCAGAATTACTTGAAAAATATGCGGACAGAACGTTGAAAATAGGTTCGTTTACGGCGGCTTCAAATGTAACGGGAATTATTACGCCGTATCACGAACTGGCTAAAATACTGCATCAAAATAGCGGACTTTGCTTTGTTGATTTTGCAGCTTCCGGACCTTATGTAAAAATCGATATGCATCCTGAAGATCCCGAAAAACAATTAGATGCTATTTTCTTTTCTCCGCATAAATTCCTTGGCGGACCCGGAACTTGCGGTGTTTTGGTTTTTAATGAAAAGTTATATAAAAGTGATATTCCGGACAATCCTGGCGGAGGAAATGTAAAGGCTACAAATCCTTGGGGACGATATCATTACAGTGATTCAATAGAAGTAAAGGAAGATGGCGGAACTCCGGGTTTTTTGCAGGTTATAAGAACGGCTTTGTCTCTGGAATTAAAGGATAAAATGAATGTCGAGAACATAAAAAACAGGGAAAAAGAATTGCTTGATTTGTGTTATTCTGAATTTCAAAAAATTCCGGGTTTATCAATTTTAGGAGATATTGAAACGGACAGGATTGGTTGTGTTTCTTTTTTGATTGATGATATTCACTATAATTTAGTTGTCAGGCTTTTAAACGATCGTTTCGGGATTCAGGTTCGCGGCGGATGGTCGTGCGCGAGTACTTATGCGCATTATTTATTTGATATTGACGAGGAGAAATCGAATGAATTAACGGAGGAACTTCTTCAGAAAAACCAAAGTAATAAACCAGGATGGGTTCGTTTATCATTGCATCCGATAATGACAAATGAGGAACTTTTATTTGTTTGTGAAGCCATTCAAAAAGTAGTTTTAAATAATAAACAATGGCAAAAAGATTATCAGCATAATTGTGCTACAAATGAGTTTGAAAGTATTATGTGTAAGGAAACTATTGCTGATGATGTAAAGGAATGGTTTACGTTTGAATAAAAGTGATTACAAGTAAAAAGGTTTATATTTTAACATCTTATTAAAAAAATACTTTACACATAGAAACATTAGGATTTATAGTTGAAAAGATTTAAAAGCAAACAAAGAGAAATATTTCTTTCGCATAGCTTTGTGTGTTTTAAATAAGTGAAACGCCTTTTTTGAGTTAAAAAATGTATGTTTCTGTGTTAAAAAAAGAAACATCAGCGAATATAAAAACATCATAATGAATAATAATATTAAAGGATTTCATCATTTTGCTATTAAAGCTCAGGATTTTGAAGGAACAGTACAATTTTACAAAACACTTAATTTTGAAATAGCACACAGCTGGAGTTTGCCAGAGTTTAATCTGGAAAAATGTGTAATGTTGAAAAATACTCAATTTGATTGTTACATAGAAATCTGCGACAGTAATGCCAATTTCCCCACACAGGGCCGAAAGCGAAAACAAGGAGATCCATATGTCGAAAATTCGCTTTTGCATATTTGTTTTATCGTGAACGATGCAAAACAAGCTTATAACGAAGCAATAGAAAACGGTGCAAAACCATTATCAGATAAGGAAACCCTTGAACTTGAAAATCGCAGGAAAGTGGTAACGGTAAGTAACAGTTTGGTTTATAGTCCGAATGGGGAAGTAATTGAATTTCTGGAGTCGGTTATTTTTTAGTTATTATCTAAAATTTTACCATTGATTTTTGATTAATTTTCGGAATTACCCTTCTAAAACTCCGAAATTATTAATTTGGTAACCTTCTTAGATCAATTGTTTAACTTATATTTATGATTTTAGACTGCATGTTTAGAGCCATCGGCCTTGTCTTTTCCAAATTCTTAGCGTTATTTTGTAAATTCTTTTTTATCATTTAGAAAAAGAGACCAAAAACAAAAAATCTATATAAAGGATGAATGCAACAATAACAGCTATCGGTGGCTTTGTACCCAGTTATGTACTTAGTAATGAGATGATTTCGAAAATGGTTGATACAACAGATGAATGGATTCAGAAAAGAACAGGGATAAAAGAGCGCAGATTAGCGACTAATGAAAATCTGTCAACATCAGATCTTGCCAATGCTGCAATTCAGAATTTATTAGAAACTTATGAAATTGATCCTTTAGAAATTGACGGATTAGTTTTAGCAACTGCAACTCCGGATCATCTTTTAACACCTACAGCAAGTAAAGTTTGCGAGATTAGCGGTTTTACAAATGCATTTGGGTTTGACTTAAACGGCGCTTGCAGTGGTTTTTTATATGCATTAGAAATGGCTACGACTATGATTGAAAGCGGCCGTTATAAAAAAGTTGTTGTTGTTGGCGCAGATACCATGAGTTCTATTGTTGATTATGAAGACCGTAATACTTGTATTCTTTTTGGAGATGGAGCAGGAGCGGTTCTTTTAGAGAAAACTGAAAAAGAATGTGGCGTAATGAAAAGTATTTTGAGAACAGATGGCAGCGGAACATCGGCATTGTATGTTCCTGCAGGAGGCTCTAAAGTACCGGCTGGTATGCAAAGTATTTTACACAGGGAACATTTTATCAAACAAGAAGGTTCATTTGTATTTAAAAAAGCAGTTGAATCAATGAGCAGCGTTTCTTGGGATGCACTTGCCAGCAATGATTTAAGTGTTGAAGATATTGACTGGGTTGTGCCACATCAGGCGAATCTGAGAATTATCAAAGCAGTTAGCGAACATTTGAATATTGGTATTGAAAAAGTCAAAGTGAATATCCATAAATACGGTAATACAACCTCAGCAACGATTCCGTTATGCCTTTGGGATTTTAAAAATGATTTTAAAGAAGGTCAAAATATTTTGATTACGACTTTTGGAGCTGGTTTTTCCTGGGGCGCAACTTGTATCAAATGGGGTGTTATGAGAGCACTGAAAGCGGTACAATATTCAACAAATGCCGAATTATTGAAACGTAATTTAATGTATCAATAGAAGCGAAACTCTTCAGTTTTAAAAATCCTGATTTAATTATACATTTATATTAGGCTTGCATTCTATGCTATTACTACTTTGAAAGATCGCGGGCTTAGATTTAATCTAAAATAAAAACACAGGACCAATTTTTATAATTTGTCCTGTGTTTTTATTTTTATCCGTTTACAATTTCTTTCAATTTTATAGAATTTGGAACAAGTATGAAAAAATTAATCATAAAGTATTAATTTACAATATCATGCAATGCCTGGAATATGTTTAATGGATATTCTGCAATTCGGTTACACAAATACAAATACCATTCTTTTCCGTACACAAAATATAGTTTAGTAGAATATCCTTGTTCTTTTAGATTGATTAACTGTTGCGTTTGGATTCCGTACAAGCTTTCAAATTCATATAAATCTTTACCAGGTTTATAGTTTTCAATTAACGAGACAACTTCTTTCTGGATCACATCATGATGCGTTGCAATGGCGCAACTGTGTTTTCTGGATAATAATTGGTCGATGTAGTATAAATAACGCTCATTAAGTTCAGCTCCTCTTGGGATTGAAACATCTTTTGGAGTTTCAAATGCGCCTTTAACGATTCTGATTCTTCCGTTTTCTTTTATTAAATCCTCAAAATCATCTTTTGATCTGTGTAAATAAGCCTGAAGTGTTATCGAAGTATTTTTATAGGTTTTAGATGCTGTTTTGTAGATGTCGATAATTGCATCTGTAATTGCTACATTTTCGGCACTAATTGTAACTTCTATATTTTCTTTTTCGGCTTCCTGACAAATTAAATTCAAATTATTAAGACATAATTCGCGCGAAATCGACAATCCGATATGGGAAAGATCAAGAGAAAAAGTCGAATTTAATTTTTGGGATTTAATTTCGTGAGCAATTCTAATAAATTCGTTGGTTGCTTCAACAGCTTCTTTTTCTGTTAGCGTGTTTTCGCCCATAAATTCCATCGAACACTTAAAACCTTCTTTGTTTTGAGCCTTTACTTTAACAATAGTTTCTTCAAGTGTTTCACCGCCTATGTAGCGATCGGCGGCTTTTTTTATGGTTTTAAATAAAACTTCATTAGAAAGTATATATTCTTTGGCCTGTTCATTCAATGCCGCTTTTCTTAAAGCATTGGCTCCCATTAATAGTAAGTCTTTTTCCATTTTCCTGATTAATTTTTAGCTGTGTTAAAGTATCAAAGCTCGTTTGATAATGTATTGATATAATTTAGAATTTCACTTTCATTTCGTCTGTAATACGTCCATTTACCATGTCGTGTTGCAATTAGCAGATTTACTTTTTGAAGCATTGTTAAATAATGCGAAACGGTTGATTGTGATAAACCTGTTTTGTCCTGTATATGACAAACACAGACTCCGTCGCTAAAATCTGGAACATATATTTGTTTGGGAAAATTATCTTCCGGTTTTTTGAGCCAGTGTAATATATCAACCCGAATCTGGTTTGATAATACTTTATTAATTTCTATAAAATCCATATTGTAAATATATAATTATATATCGAGATATATCGATATGATTATAAAAAATAATAATTTAAAAAGCCACGGGTCTTCAACTTTTAAATTGAAAACTCATGGCTTTACTTTTTTCTACATAATGATGTAGGCGCAGAATTTTTTAAAAGACTTTATTATTCTTTGTATAAAATAATAGTGGCTTTATATCCTGTACCAACATTCCATTGACTTGCTTCAATTACAACGCCTTTATCATCAAAAACCTGAAATTCGGCTGTATTTGGTGATGCAGAACCTTCGTTTAACGCTTCAAAATCAATTTTGTTGATTCCTTTTACTAATGTTATTTTAAACCCTTGAAATTCGCCATCTAAACTCACTTCTTTTTCAATCACTTTATCATTAAGATATACTCTGATTTTATCGCCATCTACAAAAGCAGCATCACGATAACGAACTGTTGAAATAGATGAATTGGTTACAAAACCTCCCAAATATTCGTTTCTTCTGTAAAAAATTCCCTCAACATTAGCTTCTTGTTTGTAGAGGATATTATTTTTAAAAAGTTCATCCGGATTAATTTTTAAAACAGTTTCGTCTTTTAAAGGTGCCGGATCTGTGTTTGGCGGCGGATCTGTAGGCGGTGCCAAAGGCTCTTTAAGGTCAGGGTTTTTTGAATTAATGGGTTTGTATTTCCCATTCACTTCTTTTTGTGCATATCCTTGTATAGAAACGGCCATTATAATAGCCAGGAACAATATTCTTTTCATAAAACGTAATATTAATAAATAAAATAAAAGTTACGCATTAAAATTTAAACGCGTTAACTCGTTTAAATAAAACATTTAATTAGAGTATTTATTGCCTTTAAAAAGAATTTTTCATGAGATTAAAGATTACTTTAAACCCGACAGGTTTTTGAAACCTGTCGGGTTTGATATTGTAACTTTTATAGATGTAAATTATGCGTATTTGAATATCGACAAAGTAAACCCGACAGGTTTTTGAAACCTGTCGGTTTGATGCTGTATTTTTATAGATGTAAATTATTCGTATTTGAATATCGACAAAGTAAACCCGACAGGTTTTTGAAACATAAGTGTTCGGAAGATATTTTAAGTTGTATTAAATAGTGGTGATTTACTGGGATCTCCATCGCAGATTACCACTATTTC
>NZ_JAYSPC010000092.1:0-18906 GCF_043722275.1 Flavobacterium sp.
AGCAATAAATTCAAAAAACAAACTTAAAATAGTCATTTCATTAAGATTTAAGCCATCTTAAAAAATCAAAAAACGAAAAATTAGGTTTTATATCCGGTAAAGAAATTAGAGATCACATAAATATCAGCATAACAATTGCATAAAATATTTATTTCTTAATCATAAAAAAGCCAGCTAATGCTGGAAACATTGCTGGCCGGTTCCATAAAGGAACAATGATAAGGAAATAGATAATAGACCTTTAACAAAGTTATTATTAACCAAACCATTACAAAAGTATGAAATTATTGCCAAAAAGTAAACCTATAAATTGTAGGTTTACTCCTAAACACGTAAAAGTTATTAAATTGACATCTGCGTTGCTTTTAGTTTTTACCATGCAGTTAGCCTCTGCGAAGACAGAAAAAAGTATTGCACTTACAGATAAAAATGTAAAAAAGAATGACTTAGTTCAAAAGAAAGTTACCGGTACAGTTACAAATGAAAAAGGAGAAGCTTTACCAGGCGTAAACATTGTTGCAAAAGGAACTCAGTTTAGCGCTCAAACAGATTTTGACGGAAAATTTACTATTGAAGTACCGGATAATGCGACTACTTTAATCGTTTCTTATATTGGACTTCAGGAACAAGAAGTTGCTATTGGTACTGCACCGCTTACTATTGTTCTTAAAGAAATTGGACAACAAATGAATGAGGTAATTGTAGTAGGATATGGTTCTCAAAACAGACGAACTTTAAGTACTGCGGTTTCTAAACTGGACAAAAAAGTGTTAGAAAATGTACCTTATTCAAACGTAACACAATCTTTGCAAGGAAACGTAACCGGTTTGGTGGTCAAAACGGCTTCCGGACAACCTGGAAAAGCTTCGAACATCTTAGTTCGTGGAGGAACTTCTATCGATAATCCTGCAGGAGCAACACCTTTATATATAGTAGACGGCGTAATTCGTACTCAAATAGACGACATCAACTCTTTTGATATTGCTTCACTTCAGGTACTTAAAGATGCTGCTGCAACTTCTATTTACGGAGCACGTGCATCAAACGGTGTTATTATTATTACGACAAATACAGGTAAATCTGGTAAAATGAAAATTACCTATAATGTTTCTACTCAAAGTAGTACAATTGGTAAAAAATACGACTTCATGGACGGAGGAGATTACATCAAATTTCAACGTCAGGGTTTGTATAATGCTGCCGAAATTGCAGGACTTTCTACAACAACAGGTATTGCAAGATTGGGTCAGTTAACAGGTGCAACTCCGGCAGGTACAGGCAATAACCTACAAAACAATACTCCGTTTGCTACTTTATTAAAATCTAATTTAACGCCTGAAAGTATTTCGCAATTGCAGGCAAAAGGCTGGCAGGAACTACAAGATCCTTTAAATTCTAATAGTACTATTATGTATAAAAGTACAGACTGGAATGATGTTTTATTTCAAACTGCCATGACCCAAAGTCATAACCTTGGTATTAGCGGAGGTAATGATACAGGCGTTTTTGACTTGAGTTTAGGATATTTAAAAGGCGACGGTATCACCATATTTACAGGATATCAAAGATTTACAAGTAAATTAAATGCTTCCTTAAAAGTAGCCGATAATTTTACCATCAATGGTCGTATGTTATTCTCTAAAGCGAGTAACAATCAGGTGGTTGCCAATAGCGTAGTTTTCAACCGATATTTAGGAAACTCACCAACTACAAAATTATATCTTGAAGATGGAACATTGGCTCCGGGTCAAAACAACATCAACGGAAATCCTTTGTATCAAATGGGGAAAGTTAAAGGAATCAACGAAAATAACAAATTGCAAATAAGCGTTGATGGCGAATTAAAACTGGCTAAAGATTTCACCTTCACTCCTTCTATGTCTCTTTATAGTGAAAACGAAAATGACAATACTTTTCAACAGGCATTCTTAAGCGGAAACAGTGGTTTGGTAGATAATACACGTACAGCAACAAGATTGAGCAATCAAATTTCGCAAGTACAATACGAAGGAGTTTTTGCTTATAAAAAAGGATGGGATAAAATTGGAGATTTTGATGCTAAATTAGGAGCTTCAAAATACGACAGAACCATCAAATCTTTTAACGCATCAGGAAAAGGAAGCCCATCAGATTTGGCGCAGACTTTAGATTCTTCTCCAATTCCGGTTTCTGTTTACAGCAACAATACAAAATTGGTTTTAAATAGTGTTTTCGGACGTGTAAATTACGATTACAAAAACAGGTATTTTGCAACAGCATCATTCCGTTATGATGGTTCATCAAGTTTAGGACCAGACAATAAATATGGTTTCTTTCCCGGAATTTCTGCAGGATGGAACATTCAGGAAGAAAAATTCTGGGAAGCGGCAATGCCAAAATTCTTCTCCTCATTTAAACTTCGTGGAAGTTATGGTGTAAATGGGAACTTGGGAACTCTTGGAGATTTTCAGGCAGGAGGATTATATTCAGGTTCTACAAATGGTGTAGCAAATAGTTACAACGGACAATCTGCAATCATCAACTCACAAATTGCAAATCCGGGATTAAAATGGGAACAATCTGAAACTGTAAATGGTGGTTTCGACTTAGGTTTCAACGAAGACAGAATCAGAGTTATTGGAGATTTTTATAACAAATTAACTTCTGATTTATTAACAAATCTGACTTTACCATCAAATAGTGGTTTCTCTACCGTATTAACAAATCTTGGTGGATTAAGAAGTAAAGGTTTCGAATTAGAAATACAAGCGAATCTTTACAATAAAAACGACTGGAAAATTAATGTTGGAGCAAACGTTTCTCACAATACCAATACAATTGAAAAATTACCATCAAATGGAAATTTAAACAACAGAATTGGCGGAACAGAAATTTACGATCAAAATAGCGGAACATATCAATATGTTGGAGGTTTGCAAGAAGGACAAAAAATTGGAAATTTCTACGCGCACAAACAATTATACGTTCTTTCTACTCAGGCAGAAGCAGATGCTTACAACCTAAAAGTACATGATACTTATGTAACTAAAACAGCTGCAGACGGTGGAAATCCTACTGGTAAAAAATTCGCCGGAGATGCCGTTTTTGAAGACACGGATAATAACGGAGTAATCGACAGCAGAGACAGAAAATATATGGGAAATATGTTCCCAACATTTGTAGGAGGATTTAATTTTGATACTTCATACAAAGGATTCTCTTTAACAGTAAGAACAGATTACTCATTAGGAGCTACAATTTACAACGAAGCAAGAGCACGTTTCTTAGGTCAGTTTCAGGGTAATTACGGATTATTGGCAGAAACTGGTCAATCATGGCAAAAAGAAGGTGATGTTACAGATGTACCTCGTTACCGTTGGGCAGATCAAACGAATCAAAACAACTTGTTTAGATCTGAAGCTAGCGGAGCAGCATACAACACCAATATGTTTCAGGGAAATAGCCGTTACTACGAAAGTGGAGATTACTTATGTATTAGAGAAATCACTTTTAGCTATAACCTGCCAAAAATGCTAATTGACAGAGCAAAACTAACATCGGTTCGCGTTTATGTAACAGGAAGCAACTTATACTATTTCACAAAATACAAAGGATTAAGCCCGGAAGTACAAGGTATTGACGGAGGATCAAGTTTAGGATTAAGCGCAGCAGGTTCTACAGGTACATATCCTGTTCCAAGAAATATTATTCTTGGTTTAAATATCAGTTTGTAAATTTTAATAATAAAATCATGAAAAAGAAATTCCTTTTATACACTATACTTTTTGCTAGTCTTTCTCTATTCAACTCATGTCAGGATGATTTAGACCTTACATCTGATAGTGTTATTACATCTGATAGTTTTTGGAAAACTGAAGATGACGCCAAAGCCGGTGTAAATGGTATGTACGTAAATTTCAGAATCCAAACCCAACAAAATTATTATTTATTGGGAGGAGCCAGAAGTGCCGAAATAACTGGTGGTGTTCAATCACCATTGACTTTAGCCAATTATTACAACAACCTGCTTACGCCGCAAAATATCGACGTAGACTGGGCCGGTTTATATACAGTAATACATTCTGCAAACTTAGTTTTAAAGTATGTACCACAAATTGCCTTTAGCCCAACAACAGTAAATGAGCAAAAACGATATCTTGCACAAGCGTATTCGATGCGTGCTTTATGTTATTTTATTATGGCGCGTTCGTGGGGTGGAGTTCCAATTGTAACAGATCCTACAGAAAACAGCAATCAGTCACAATATATTATTCCGCGTAATAGTATCGAAGAAACTTTTGCTTTCATCAAAAAAGATATTGATGCAGCAATTGCAAATTTTCCTGACGCAACAAATAATAAAATTCAATTGTCGCTTGCCTCTGTTTATGCTTTAAAAGCCGATGTAAATTTATGGACCGCAAAACAATTAGGTGGCGGAACAGCAGATTTGAATACAGCATTAACAGCCATAAACACAATACCGGGAACTCCAACTTTATTGCCTAATTTTAAAGATGTTTTTGCTTACGACAAAAAAGCAAATGCCGAAGTAGTTTTTGCCGTTCGTTATTCGCTTGCAGATTTACCTTCGAATTTAGCCGACAACTGGAATCAGTTTATGTTTGTGGGGCCAAGTGATTTTGCTCCATTAACATCTGCAACAGCAACAGCCACTTTTGGAACATTAGGAACTGGAGCCGGAAATGCCGGAATTTCAAGAGTGCAACCGGATATTACAAGATTCAACTTTGCAGCGACAGACACCAGAAAAGCTGCAACTTACCTTACTTTATACAACGGAGCAGTTCCTGTAGTGACAGGTTTGGTAAAATACAACGGAACTGTTGACGGAACTTTAAGACGTTTTGTAAGTGATATTATCATTTACCGTTGGGCAGATATTTTATTAATGAAAGCTGAAATTAAAAATGCTTTAGGACAAGATCCAACTACAGAAATGAATTTGGTAATGCAAAGAGCAGATGCTACGGCTTCTTTCACAAATGATTCTCCTGCAAATAATGATAATGTGATCTTAAATGAACGTTTGAAAGAATTGGCTTTTGAAGGAAAATCATGGTGGGATTTAGTTCGTTTCAACAAAACAAGTTTAGTGCCATCGATGACAGCAGGAAAAGAAGTTTTGTTTCCGATATCTCAAAATACAATCAACTTCAATCCAAAAATTGTTCAGAATCCTATTAGCAAATAAGATTTAAAAACTATAGTTTACCATTAGATCGGGAATGTCAAAGTTCCCGATTTAATTAAACAAAATACAAATAATAAAAAAACATACACATGAAAATTCAACATTTACAAGGTCTGATTTCTGCTCCTTTCACCCCTTTTGACAGCAACGGAAAATTAGATGTTAGCCTGATTCCCGCTTATTATACTTTTTTAAAAAGAAACGGAATCACCGGAGCTTTCATCAACGGATCAACCGGCGAAGGAGTTTCTATAACCTTAGAAGAAAAAAAAGCCGTTGCACAAGCCTGGGCAGATTGCTCCAATCACGATGCCGATTTTAAAGTAATGGTTTTCCTTGACGGAACTTGTCTGGCTGATTGTATCGACCTTGCAAAACACGCTTACGAAATTGGTTTATACGCTGTTTCTCTAACCGGAGCTTTTTACTTTAAACCAAACAATGTAGATATACTTGCCGAAATCTGTATTAAAGTTGGGGAAAGTGTTCCTGATATGCCATTCTATTATTACCACATTCCCGTGTTAACAGGCGTAAATATTGCGATGTACGATTTGGTAAGAGCTTTAGATGGAAAACTTCCAAATTTTGCAGGTGTAAAATACACACACGAAGATTTTATGGATTTCCAGAGTTGTATGAGCTACGAAAACGGAAAATTTGATATGCTTTGGGGACGTGACGAAAATATGTTATCTGCTTTGGTTCTGGGTGCAAAAGGTGCTGTAGGAAGTACTTTTAACTATGCTGCTCCATTATATTATGATTTGATTGAAGCTTTCAATACTAATGATTTGGTTAAAGCAAGAGCGCTTCAGCAAAAATCAATTGATATGATTCGCTTCTTAGGTAAATATGGCGGAATCTCTGTTGGAAAAGCGTATATGAAATTGGTTGGTCATGATTTAGGAGAATTTAGACTGCCGGTTAAAAACATGAGTGCTGAACAATTTGAGTTATTCAAAAAAGATGTTGCAGGTTTAAATTTCGATGCTTTTAAATCTAAATAATCAAGTTCGTTTTCTCTAAAACAAACCCAATATGAATATGTCTTTTTCTTCCTTAATCCTTACTATTTTTATTATGTCTACAACCATTGGTTTTTCGCAAAAAACAAAGATTTCAAATGTCGAATGGAAAAAAGCCGCACAATTGCAAAATGCTGACGGAAGTCTTTCACTAGGTTTTGCAGGTCCCATAAACGGAATTAGCAATAACGTTTTGATTGTTGCCGGAGGAGCAAATTTTCAGGATAAAATGCCTTGGGAAGGCGGAAAAAAACATTATTCGAATGAAATTCATGTTTTAGAAAAAGTGGGCGATGAATACCATTGGAACAAAAAATTTATAAATACATTACCGGAATCAATTGCATATCCGGGAAATACAACCACAAATTCAGGAATCGTTTATGTAGGCGGAGAAAATGAAAACGGACTTTCGAATAAAGCATACATTATAAAATGGAATGCCGATAAAAATGAAATTGAAACAAAATCATTACAGGATTTCCCAATCGCCATTACCAATATTACGCTTACAAATCATGAAAATATTGTTTACGCAATTGGCGGAGATGAAGCAAAACAATCCTCCCATTTAGTTTTTAGTCTTGATTTGAATGCTGAAAAACCGGAATGGAAATCGTTGCCCAAATTACCTTTTGCTTTAGCAAATTCAGTTGCAGTAATTCAAAATGATAAAATTTATGTTGTTGGCGGAAGAACCAAAACTCCAACCGGAATAAGCGATTTACACAACACTACTTTAGCTTTTGATCTAAAAAAACAAGTTTGGGAAACTAAAGCTGATATCTCTGACGGAAAACACAAAACAAATTTTTCTGCCGGCGCAGGAGTTGCTGTTGGCAATGAATACATTTTGATTCTTGGCGGAGATAACGGAACGACTTTTCATAAAATAGAAACCTTTTTGTCCCAAATTGCAAAAGCCACATCTGAAGAAGAAAAGTCAAAATTTATTGCCGAAAAAAATATTTTAAACACGACACATAAAGGTTTTTACAACGCTATTTTAGTATACAACACACATACAAATAAATGGTCAAAAATTGGCGAATTGCCTTTTCTTGCACAAGTAACAACCACAGCCACAATCTGGAATGATAAAGTAGTTTTATCGAATGGAGAAATAAAACCCGGAATTCGTACGCCAGATGTTATGTTGGGAACTATAAAATAACTGAAGGCTGGACAAAGAAACCTAACAGGTTTTAAAAAACTGTTAGGTCTGGCAAACCCCGGCAGATTAGACTATAAAAATAAAATGTTCAATAACAAACCCTAACAGGTTCAAAAAAACCTGTTAGGGTTGAGAAGAATAAATAATAAAGCATATCAAAATATGAAAAACTCTAAATATTATCCTTGGTTAGTAGTCGCGTTACTCTGGATTGTAGCGTTGCTAAACTATATGGATAGACAAATGCTGGCGACCATGAGACCATCTATGGAAGCCGACATTCCTGAACTGGTTTCGGGTGAAAATTTTGGACGTTTAATGGCTATTTTCCTTTGGATTTATGCTTTAATGAGCCCTATTTCCGGAATTATCGCCGACAAATTAAATAGAAAATGGTTAATCATTGGCAGTTTATTTGTTTGGTCAGCGGTTACATACGCCATGGGTTATGCTACAACATACAATCAGATTTATTGGTTAAGAGCCATTATGGGCGTGAGTGAAGCCCTTTATATTCCGGCAGGTTTATCTTTAATCGCCGATTATCATCAGCAAAAAACAAGATCGCTTGCCATTGGTATTCACATGACAGGGCTTTATGTAGGTTCGGCTTTGGGAGGTTTTGGCGCTACAATTGCTGCGAGATTTTCATGGCATACTACTTTTCATCATTTTGGTATTGTGGGCATTGTGTATTCGATCGTGTTGGTTTTCTTTTTATACGAGAAAAAAGTTTCGACCAAAACATTTGATCCTGAGTTTAATAAAACACACGAAAAGGATTCACTTTTTAAAGGTTTAGCATTATTGTTTACCAATATTTCATTCTGGGTAATTTTATTTTATTTCGCCATTATCAGTTTACCGGGTTGGGCAACTAAAAACTGGTTACCTACCCTATTCTCAGACAACTTACGAATCTCAATGGATCAGGCCGGACCAATAGCAACAATTACAATTTCATTCTCATCCTTAATAGGAGTTATTTTCGGGGGGATTTTATCTGATAAATGGGTTCAAAAAAATATAAAAGGAAGAGTTTATACCAGTGCAATTGGTCTGAGTTTAACAATTCCCGCCTTAATGCTAATTGGTTTTGGTCATTCCTTATTTCATGTGGTTGGAGCCGTTTTATGTTTTGGTATTGGATACGGAATGTTCGATGCCAATAATATGCCCATCATCTGTCAGTTTGTTTCCTCAAAACATCGTGCAACCGCTTACGGAGTATTAAATATGACCGGAGTTGGCTGCGGTGCATTGGTTACTTCATTGCTTGGAAAATCTGCAGATTCCGGAACTTTAGGTTTTGGTTTCGCGCTGATGGCCGGAGTTGTATTGCTTGCATTAATAGTTCAAATTAGTTTTCTACGACCCAAAGTCAATGATTTTGCAGATGCGTAAAACGTAATCGTTCACCCCTTTTTTACAATTTAAGAGTTAGTTGGTTTTTTGAAGTTTTTATAAGCCAGGGCGGAGCTATGTCCTTTGCCCAGCTTATAAATGAGCCTTTTTTTAATAATAGTTCCAAAAAAAATGAGAACAAAAAAACGAAATCTTTTTATAGTTATGCTTTTCATTTCAATGATTTTGAATCTTGAAATGACGGCGCAAACTCCAATAAAAATTGCCTGCATTGGCGATTCTGTTACCGCTGGTTATCTTTTAGCCAATCCTCAGACAGAATCTTATCCTTCGCAATTGCAAATTTTGATGGGAAATCAATACGAAGTCAAAAATTTTGGACATAGCGGCGCAACGCTTTTAAAGAAAGGAAGTACGCCTTATTTTAAAACCGAAAAATGTGCCGAAGCAATTGCCTATCGTCCGGATATTGCCATTATTCATTTGGGTTTAAACGATACTGATCCCAGAAATTGGCCCAATTACAGAGAAGATTTTGATGCTAATTATTCATGGTTAATCGATACTTTAAAAACACAAAATCCGAAGGTAAAAATTTATATCTGCAAAATGACGCCGATATTCAATGAACATCCAAGATTTAAATCAGGAACGAGAGATTGGTTTTGGCAAATTCAGGAACATATTGAATCAATTGCAAAAGCCAATAATGTCAAACTAATTGATCTTCATGAAAAATTGTACAATCGTCCTGATCTTTTTCCTGATGCTTTACATCCCACAAAAGAAGGCGCAACAATTTTAGCAAAAACAGTTTATGGAAATATCACCCAAGATTTTGGCGGATTAAAATTATCGCCTGTTTTTACCGATAATATGGTTTTGCAAAGAAATCAACCAATTGTAATTTATGGAAATGCAAATGGTGGTGACAAAGTCGAAATTACTTTAGACAATAAAAAAGAAACTACTATTACAAATGAATTCGGAAAATGGAAAGTAATTTTTCCTGAGATGAAATCCGGCGGTACACATCAGATTACAATTTCATCAAATAAAAAAAATATAGTTTTAAAAAATATTCTAATTGGAGATGTTTGGTTTTGTTCCGGACAATCGAATATGGCTTTTCCACTTTATAAATCAGAAAACGGAATTACTGAAATTAAAAAAGCCATCAACAATACCAATCTTCGGTTATTCAATTTTGAAGCCATTGCCGAAACAGATGAAAAAACCTGGGATTCTATTACTTTGGAAAAAACAAATCGATTAGAATTCTTTTCCGGAAAATGGAAAATCTCCGATTCTTTAAGTGCCAAAGATTTCTCGGCAATAGCCTATTACTTCGGACAAAATATTGCTCATGAAGAAAATATTCCAGTTGGTTTAATCCAAGTTTCCGTTGGCGGATCTCCCATCGAATCCTGGATCGACAGATATACTTTAGAACATGATGACAAAGTGGTAGACGAATTAACCAACTGGCGAAAATCTGATTTTATGATGCCGTGGGTAAGATCTCGAGCGGATGAAAATTTGAAAAATGCCAAAAACCCAAAACAGCGACATCCGTACGGACCTGGTTATAATTATGAAGCCGGCGTAACTCATTTTACCGATTTTCCTGTAAAAGGAATTATCTGGTATCAGGGAGAAAGCAACGCACACAACATCGAATTGTACGAACATTTAATGCCGGTTTTAGTGCAAAGTTGGCGTAAAGCCTGGGGGACTTCCCTGCCCTTTTACTACGTTCAGTTATCAGGAACAGATCGCCCGACTTGGCCAGCATTTAGAGATGTACAAAATAAATTACAGAAAATAATCCCGAATAGCGGAATGGTAATTAGCTCAGATTATGGTGATTCTACAAATGTTCATCCGATAAGGAAAAAACAAATTGGAGATCGTCTGGCGCTTTTGGCATTGAAATATACATACGGGAAAAATGTAATCGCAAACGGACCATCGGCACAAAAAGCAACTCAAAAAGGTGATGCAATTATAGTTTCTTTTTCGAATGCAAAACAATTATCGACAGCCAATAATAAAGAATTAACAGGTTTTGAATTGGTCACCGAAAAAGGAATTAGAATCGAAAGTAAAGCAACAATTATTAAAAACGAAGTTTCAATAAACATTCCAAAAGGCGAAAAGATAAAAACCGTTTTATATGCCTGGAAACCTTATACAACAGCAAATCTTGTCAATGAAGCGAATTTGCCGTGTTCGACTTTTCAACTGGATTTAAATAATAAAAATTGAAACACGAATTAAAATCAAATTAAACTAATCGTTCTCATTGTTTTGAATAGCCTCCAGCTTTAGCTGGAGATTGAAGAATGAATAATAAATAGGGCTTTAGCCAAATGGTCAAAGTCTTTTGGCTAAAGCCAATCTCTATTTCATTTTATTACTACAGCTAAAGCTGTAGCCAATTCAAACACTAGAATAAAAAAAGAAATCAACACTTAGCAAATACAAAAACTAAGTCTAAAAAATATATAAAATGAGTTATTCCAATATTGATCTCTTACACCTAAAAGATTTTTATCAGAACCAATTATTAAATGATACTGTTCCGTTTTGGTTTCCACAATCGATAGACACTATTCACGGCGGTTATTTATTAATGCGCGGACAAAATGGCGACTTAATCGACGATGATAAATCGGTTTGGTTTCAAGGTAGAACTGCATGGTTATTATCGACGCTTTATAACACAATTGAACCTAAACAAAAATGGCTGGACGGCGCTAAATCAGGAATTGATTTCATAAACAAACATTGTTTTGATACTGATGGAAGAATGTTTTTTCACGTAACCCGTGAAGGAAACCCAATCCGCAAACGCCGTTATTATTTCTCAGAAACTTTTGCTGTGATTGCAATGAGCGCTTACGCGAAAGCTAGCGGAGATGAAGTTGTTGCAGAACAAGCACGTCATTTATTTGGCGAATGCATTAAATATTCGAGCACTCCGGATTTATTAGAACCAAAATATACAGGAGAACGCCCGTCAAAAGGAATTGGATCACCGATGATTATGATCAATACGGCACAGCAAATAAGAGAAACCATTGGAGACTCTCGTTGCGATGAATGGATCACCAAATGGATTGCCGAAATCGAAAATGATTTTGTAAAACACGACATTAAATGTGTGATGGAACAAGTAGCTCCTGATGGCTCAATCATCGATCACATTGACGGCCGAACGCTGAATCCAGGCCACGCTATTGAAGGTGCCTGGTTCATATTGCATGAGGCAAAATACAGAAATAATGATCCGCATTTAATCGATTTAGGCTGTAAAATGCTGGATTATATGTGGGAACGCGGTTGGGATAAAGAACATGGCGGAATTTTATATTTCTGCGATGTTTATGGTAAACCTGTTCAGGAATATTGGCAGGATATGAAATTCTGGTGGCCTCAAAATGAAGTTATTATTGCAACATTATTGGCGTACACGATGACCGGAAATGAAAAATATGCAACATGGCATAAAATGATTCATGATTATGCGTACAGTAAATTCCACGATAAAGAAAACGGAGAATGGTTTGGATATTTACACAGAGATGGAACTGTAGCGCAAACTGCCAAAGGAAATCTCTATAAAGGACCTTTTCACTTGCCACGTCAGGAATGGTATTGCTCGCAAATATTAAACGAATATCTTGAAAAAACAGTCAAGCATGAAAATCAAAGTTTGTAAATGACCGTCTATTAGGCACATTTAATGTTTAGTTTATATTAATTATTATATAAACTATTGCCATAATTGTTATAGTACCAGCTATTCCATCAAGATGTTCGTGATTAAATCTTACGCTTATTAACCAATTTTAACCAAGATAAAAACTATGAAAAATTTATTACGCTTATTTTGTTCGTGTTTTATGTGTTTGTATGGTATTAGTACCAAAGCACAAAGTGGTAAGGTTTTGAACCTCGATGGAATTTCTACTTTTATGACTGTTCCTGATCATCCTGATTTAGATTTCGGCGCAAGCCAAAACAAAACAATTACATGTTGGATAAAAACAACAACTTCAACCGGAACACCAAGAATTTTTGCCAAAAGAAATGGCTCTTCAGGAAACGGTTATGAATTTTGGACAGGCAACGGAACCAATGCCGGAAAATTTGCCCTAAATATGAACGGAACCGGAACGCCAAACAATATTAGTACCGCAGGATATTCGGTCAATTCTATTGCAGACGGAACCTGGCATCATATTGCTTTGGTTATTGACGCTTCAAGTAATAGAACCATGTACGGATATATTGACGGCGTTCTGGCGAATACCGGAAAACCTTTTACATCGGTTACTTCTGATTTTTCTAATGCTTTAAACTTTGTGGTTGGAGCGACTTCAGATGCAAGTAACAGTTACAAATGGGCAGGACAAATCGACAATGTCCGCATTTGGAATAAAGCCATGACAGCAACTCAGCTGCAAACTGATATGACCGCTATTGTCAATGCTCCTGCAACAGATCTTCTGGCTGCATGGAATTTTGAAAGTATAAGCGGTACAACTGTTCCTGATGTTTCTGGAAATAACCATCCCGGAACTTTGGTTGGATCTCCAACGACATCAAATGCTTTTCCGATGATTTTATCTTTAGATGGTGTTAATGATTATATGTCGGTCGTAAATCATAGTGATTTTAATATAGCAGCCGGACAAAGTTTAACGATGACCTGCAAAATAAAAACCTCAGATTTTAGCAAACGTATTTTAAGTAAACGCCCAGGTGGCGCAGGAATCGGATATGAATTTATCAATAATACATCTGCCGGCGGTGGACAATTTGGAGTTAATTTAACGACAAGTGCCGGTGCTGCCGGACCTCCATACGGAACTTCAAATATCGCCAACAATATTTGGCATCATTTAGCAATGGTTATAGATGTTGCTTCAACAAGTTGTAAAATTTATGTCGATGGTGTTTTGCAACAAACCAAAACCACCACAAATATTGGCGGAACCAATACAGTTTCAAATACCGGAGATTTATTATTTGGAACTCTCAGTAATTTTGCTTCTTATATGAATGCGCAATTAGACGATATTCGTTTTTGGAATAAAGCTATGACAGCCGCAGAAATTGTAACGGATAAAACAGCAATTATAAGCGGAGCACAAACCAACTTAATTGCAGCTTGGGATTTCGAAAACATTAGCGGTACAACCGTTCCGGACATTTCAGGAAATAATCATCAGGGAACATTAAACAATGGAGCGATGGTAATTGCCCAAACCAATGAAATGCAAATCAATGCAGTTTCATTAGTTCAAACTGAATTACCAACCGGAATTGGCGATACTAACCAACGAATTATTGCTGTAAAAGCTTCTGTTAGTGGGACAATAAATCCTCTTACGGTAAGTACTTTAAAATTTACCATGGCAGGAACTACAAATATTGCTGATGTTACCAATATCAAAATTTACTCCAGCGGATCTACTGCAATTTTTAATCCTGCAACGGCAACTTTGTTTGGAAATGTTTCTCCGTCAAGCGGAAATCTTATTATTAACGGATCAAAAGCATTAATAAACGGAGATAATTATTTTTGGATTACGTATGACATTTCAGCTTCTGCAACCGAAGGAAATCTATTAGATGCTACTTGCGAATCAATCGTAGCGAACAGCATTACATACAATACAACAGCTAATACAGTTTCGGGCAACCGTACTATATTATTAGCCAATACGCTTTTGTTTACTCCGGGTGATGCAGGATCTGCCAGTTATCGTATTCCAGCCATTATCACCGCTGCCGATGGTTCATTGGTAACGGTAACAGATAAAAGATGGAATGGTGCCGGAGATCTAGCAGCCAAAATTGATCCTGTCGTTCGTCGCAGTACAGATAACGGAAAAACGTGGTCTGCTCCTATTGTCATTGCCAATTTTGGTGCTTCAACCGGAGCGGGCGATGCGTCTTTGGTTTTGGATAAAACTACGGGAGAATTATTGTGTCTGGTTTCTGCCGAGAAAGGCTTTTTTGCTTCGACAAATGCAGCACCGGCAAAAGTTTTAGTCATTCATAGTACAGATAATGGCGTAACATGGGGAACTCCTGTTGATATCACAAGCCAAATTTATGGTCCAAATCCGGGTTGGAAAGGATTATTTGTAGCCTCAGGAAGAGCGCATCAATTACGTGACGGAAAAATTGTAGCTGCAATTGCAGTGCGCGAAAATGTTTCGGGCGTTGAACACATTAATAATTATATGATTACAAGTGCTGATCACGGAATTACGTGGACAGCATCAACCGGAAGAGCTGAATTAGACGGAGACGAAGCCAAAGTTGTAGAATTAAACAATGGCAATATCATGATGAGTATTCGTAATCCGGGAACGCGTCGTTTTAATGTTTCTACAGATAAAGGTGCAACCTGGGGAACGGCTTACAACCAAGCGAGTATTACTGAACCTAATTGCGATGGCGATTTTATTCGCTATACTTCTACGCTTGACGGTTATGATAAAAACAGATTATTACATTCTATTCCATTTTCAGGAAGCCGAAAAAATGTGAGTGTATTATTGAGTACCGATGAAGGAACAACTTGGGGATCGCCAAAAACTATTTTTACCGGAGCTTCGGCATATTCAAGTTTAACGATTTTGCCGGACGGAACAATTGGCATTTATTATGAAAATGGAGAAAGTTCAACTTATCAAATGTATTTTGTTCGTTTTAGCTTAAATTGGTTAACGAATGGCGCGGATAGTTTTATTGCGGCAAGCAATCCTTCGCTCAGCAAAAAAACACAGGAAAAGGTAACAACTGAAGATCAAAAATTTAATATTGAAATAAATCCAAATCCAATTGATGATTTAGTTAAAATCAAAATAAACCATCCTAAAGGAAATATTACGATCAGCATTTATGATTTATCAGGTAAAATGATTCGTACAGAAAAATTAAATTCTAATGAAACAGAAACTTATTTTTCATTGGGAGATCAAGCCAAAGGCATTTATCTTTTAAATATAAATGATACAAATACAACTATTAACAGCAAATTAATTAAAAAGTAAAAAAGCTATCGGGCTAATTTTGTAGAAAATCCCAATCAAGAAACGTCAAAACGAAATTGATAGATTAAAACAAAAAGCAAAAAAGAGCCATCGGCTCGACCAATATTGTAGGGCCGGATCTTAATCCGGTTTAACAAAGATCCATCAGCTCAACAAATTTTGTAGAGCTGGATTAAAAATCCAGCTTTCAAAAAAGAGCCATCGGCTCGACCAATATTGTAGGGCCGGATTTAATCCGGTTTAGCTATCGGGATTAATCCGATTAAAAATTTAAAAAAATAATTTAAAAAAAATGAAACAAGCGATTATCAATACGACCGTACACACAGGCGATGAAATCATCGAAAACGGAGTTATTATCATCGAAAACGGAAAAATCTTATCGGTACAAAAAGAAATTCCAAATGCTATTGAAACGATTGATTTAAAAGGAAAACATATTTCCGCGGGTTTTATAGATATTCAGATTAATGGTGGAGAAAAACTATATTTTAGTCAGACTCCAACCGAGGAAACGATTCAGGATATTTATGATGCCAGCTTAAAATACGGAACTACGCAAGTACTTGCATGTTTGATCTCTTCATCGCATGAAACAATTTTGCAGGGAATTGAAGCCGTTCGTACTTATATGAAAAAACATGATAATGGCGTAATCGGAATGCATTTGGAAGGACCGTTTTTGAATCCGTTAAAACGTGGCGCACATAGTATTGATCAGGTTCGTAAACCAACGAATGCTGAGCTTGAAGAAATTATAAAGCTTGGAAAAGATGTTATCAAAGTGATCACGATTGCACCGGAATGTTTTACAAACGAACAACTGAATATGCTGTTAGAAAGTGGTATCCAAATCTCAATTGGACATTCGACGGTTACGTACAAAGAAGCACAGATTTACTTTTCGAAAGGCATTAAACTTGTAACGCATTTATTTAATGCAATGACACAATTTGGGCATCGGGAACCGGGTTTGGTTGGCGCCACTTTTGAAAATGAAAATGTTTATGCTCCTGTAATTCTGGATGGCGCACATTGCGATTATGCTGCGGCAAAATTAGCATACAAACTCAAAAAGGAAAAATTCTTTTTGATTAGCGATGCAACATTTTTAGGTCGAAAAGTAGCCAACTTTAAATGGGACAATTTTGATGCACATCTTGATAATGGTTTTTACAGAAACGACGACGGAAATCTCGCAGGCGCAACAATCTCAATGTTAGAAGCCGTTCAAAATGCGTATAATCATCTCGATGTTTCGGCAGATGAAGCGATTAAAATGGCAACTTCGCGCGTTGCAAGTGCAATTGGTTTAGAAGATCAATTCGGAAAAATAAAAACCGGATTTCCTGCCACTTTTGTACAATTTAATGATGATTTATCTGAAATAGAAACTTTGGATTTTTCTAAAAACAAAACTATTATTTCATAAAATGATGAAAGAGAAAATGCTCCTGATTACGACTAAAATTAAAGAATTTAAAATCATTATTGCTGGAATATTATTTGCTTTTTTATGGGCATCTGCATCAACGGCAACTAAAATTGGTTTGCACACCGCACAACCTTTTGTGATTTCTATTTTCAGATTTATAATAGCCGGAACCATTATGCTTTTTATTTCGCATATCTTAATGGCAAAACGATTTCCACAAAAAAAAGAATGGGTACAAATCAGCATTTATGGTTTATTCAATATCACTGTTTATTTGGGATTGTATGTCATTGCCATGCAAAAAGTATCCGCCGGTTTGGGAAGTCTGGCTGTAGCAACTAATCCTGTTTTTATTGTTTTGATCTCAGCTGTTTGGTTATCGCATAAAATTAAATTTAAAAACATACTTAGTTTAATGCTGTGTTTTATTGGTGTATTTCTAGCGGCTTATCCTTTATTACAAAGCAGTTTTGCAACTCCCGGCGGGATACTTATTTTAGTTACAAGTATGATTGCCTATTCATTAGGAACAATTTATTATTCAAAACAAAACTGGAACGGCTTACACATTCTTACAATTAATGGGTGGCAAACTATTATTGGCGCTGTATTTCTGCTTCCGGTTTTGTTTTTAACGTATGAACCTGATAAGAATGTTTTCGACAGCGGTTTTTGGTTTTCGACTTCGTGGCTGGCAATTGCGGTTTCTATTGGTGCGGTTCAGTTTTGGTTGTATTTATTAAAAAACAATCCAATCAAAGCTTCATATTGGCTTTTTCTTTGTCCGATATTCGGATTTTTAATTGCCTATTTTGTGGTCGATGAACCACTTACTTTGTATACGCTTTTTGGAGTTGTATTTGTTATCATCGGGTTGTATACTACTCTTTCTTCTGATAAAAAAATTATTAAACACATAGAAACATAGATTTAGAAATAAATAAAGTGCTAATGATGAGCTCCAGCGGAGCGTAATATTTATAGCCAATTATTAGCATTCACCTAAGCTCCGGAGGAGCGTAATATCTCAAACATTTATATTGTTATGAAAATATGTCACCCCGCTGGGGTTCATATAAGACAACCCTAATTTCTATAAATATAACGTCCCGATGGGACTTGTCATTAAGTTAAGCTTTTAAAAAATAAAATCATTGCAAATCAAATCCGTTTTTATCCGCGTTTTTACCAAGTAAATCTGTTTTATCAGCGTCAAAATTAGACGCTGATTTTACTGATTCGCTAAAGCGAAAACACTGATGAAAACAGATTTTCCTAATTACTTTCTTGATTAAACTGTTAAGTAATTTTATAGATTTCCCTTTAACTTAATGACATTGCCCGATGGGACTTGTCCTATTCTAAAATAAAATAACCAAATAAAATTAATAAAAAATGGAAACTGATTTAGAAACCAAACCTGATATCAGCTATAAAAGCGCGGGAAAATTTGAAGAAACCAGATTTGAGAAAATCCACAATGAAATCTTCAAAAATTCAGCAGAAGCTTCGATAATTGTAGCGCAGGAAATCGAGCAATTAATTAGATCTAAACAAGAAAAAAATAAATCTTGCGTATTAGGTTTAGCAACAGGTTCTTCTCCTATAAAAGTCTATGAGGAATTAGTGAGAAT
>NZ_JAYSPC010000093.1:0-5691 GCF_043722275.1 Flavobacterium sp.
AATAGAATGTAAAACCAAAAGTAAAGAAGGCCGTAATAAGGTGTATAGACAACCGAATGTGGCTTACGCTTGTTCTTTCCGATAATCCGCTCTTAACCATTAACCATCCAATCACTCCTTGTAAGCCTCCGAGAAAAAAAAGAAAAAGTACTTTTTTGAGAGTGCTTTTATCAAACTTTCTTTTAAAATAAAACCAAAGAAACGGAACGATAAAAACGATTCCAATAAATCTTCCAAGCAGTCGATGAATAAATTCCCACCAGAAAATCGATTTAAAATCTTCTAATTGAAAATTATAATTTATTTTTTGAAACTGAGGAATTTGTTGGTACTTCTGAAAAGCAATCTGCCATTCCTCATTGTTTAATGGAGGCAATGTTCCCATTATGGGCTTCCATTCTGTTATTGATAAACCGGATCCTGTTAATCGGGTTATACCTCCGATAACTACCATGCAGAAAATTAAAAAGCAACCGCATAATAACCAAATAGCGATCCCTTTATTATTAGAATTTATCACTGATTAATTCAATGAATTGATAAATTATTAATCATACTTAGCTTTAAGGAACCAAAGATCGCTGATCGTAAATCCAAATGTAACCTTTAGATAACGTTCAAGAATTAAATTATTTTCAAGTGTTCCTCTTTTGCCTGCTTCGATTGTAAAATTAAGTAATGTTCCCGCTTTCCTGACAGGCAAGCCGAATCCTGCCGACAATCCAACATCATCAACTTTAATACTGTTAAATTTTAGATACCCGCTGTCATAATGAAACCCAATACGATATTGAATATTTTTCCAATAGGATTTTAATGCCCGTTCATTAGGTGTGTATTGGATTCCGGCGGTGACTTTCCAACTGTCGGCCAGTGAATCTTCAACACCAAGAAAAGAAAAATTACTCCATTGCTGATATGTAAAATCACTGCAAAACAACCATTTGCTTCCTTTCGATAATGAAAATCCGAAACCTGAACTGAAAGGAATACGAACATAGCCTCTTTCACCATTTGTTTGAAGGATAGTATCGCGAACTAAGATCAAAGATTCAGGAGTTCCAAAAAATTTATAACGAAATGTATTTACAAGGATAGAATTTCTGGAATGAAGGTCTGCTGTCGGAGAAGCAACAAGTCCAAGAACAAGATTCCAATCACTTTTAACTCTTCTTTGAACAACATTTTTTTCCATAAAAGAAGTTGCTGCAATTTCCTGTGTAAGTTGATTTTTTAAAGAATAGTTTTCCGGCGAAGTATCTCCTTTTTTATTATTGATTAAGTTGTTTAATGAATCTTTTAATAAAGAAATTTTCTTTTCAAGAAAAAGAATAGAATCACTTTTCGCCAATCGAAGGCTGTCCATTTTATATTGAATTCCTCCAATAAAATGAAACCATCCAACAGTTGTGTTTGATTTGATTGAAGTATTAAAATAATATGGATTGCTGTAGGATACAATCCGGTCATTATTTAAAACACCAAAAAGGTATTCTGTATTTAATCCAATGGAAAGCTTTTTGGAAACTTTAAATCCTGTTCCGATATGAAAATTATTTATACCTCCTGAACCTTCATAGTTAAATATTTCATCATCTCCAAACGGATTTATGGTCTTGGTTGTAACAGAATATCCTATCTTACTATAAGGAAGTAATCCAAAGCCCAGAGACCATTTCTGGCGTGTAATGGGAAAAGCAAAATCAAAATAAGAAACAGAAGCTGTATTTGTACGATGGCGCGAATTATTTGTCTTAAACTCATTTTGTTTAAAATCAATACCACCTTCATAGGTCGTATATATAAGAGCAGAATAAGCAGCCGGGTTTCCGTAATTAATATGACCGGGCTGGCTAAGGCCGATTTCAGTTCCACCCAGACTTAAATTATGAGCGAAGGTTATTGAGTTTAGGTCGCCGATTCCAAATCTTGAATAGGGAGAACTTGTTGCATTCTGAGCCTGTAAATTATTGACACAGGAGATTAAAAACAAAAATGCAAAAATGTTAAAAAGTACGACAGGTATTTTATTCTGGATTCTCAAATTAATTTTATTGACAGTTCTGTTTATAACAATTAATAAAAGGATATTCTTTTAAAATATCCAAATAATTTTATTGTAAGCAGATAAACTGAATTTATTTTTGAAAGCGTTTAGCTATATTATATCTGATAATTTCATTTAAACCAATATTTACCAGATCTTCGGCGACAAAGATGCTTAATTTTAAGTCTTCTGCAAAATGGTTAGCATCTCCGCCTGTTAAAATAATTTGCAATGACTTGTATTTAGATTTATACCTATGAATAAACCCTTTCATCTCTTCACAAATTCCAATTATTACTCCTGTTTGTATTGCTTTAACGGTTGATCTGCCTGTTAATTCTGTTATTTTCGATTCTTTTACTAAGGGTAATTTGCCTGTAAATTGATGCAATGATTTAAATCGCATTTGAAGTCCGGGAGAAATACTGCCTCCAAGATATTCTTTCCTTGAATTAATAAAATCATATTTAATACAGGTTCCGACATCAATAATCAATACATTTTTCCCCGGAAATAAAAAAGCTCCGGCAATAGCATTGGCCAGACGGTCTTTACCCAAGGTAGCGGGGGTTTCATAAAGATTTTTTACCGGAACTGAAGTTGAAGCAGTTAACTTTTTTAAATGCGGTAGTTTGTTTAGTGCATTTAAAATTGGTTTTTTAACCTCAACCACGGAAGAAAGCATTGAATTTTTAATGGGGAACTTATTGAGCAGGCGTTCAATATGAACGGAAGTCAAGGTTTCTGAAACATTTCTGTATACAGGAATAGTGTCCTCAAAAACAAGCGTCTTGATAAAGGAATTTCCTATGTCTATGGTCAGATTCATCAAAGATATTTGGCTGCAATTTATTCTGATAGAAGATACATGATACCTAAAACTAAATATATTTTGGAGGACATGTTTTTTTCATACTTTTGCCGGCCTGATGGTGATGTAGCTCAGTTGGTAGAGCAAAGGACTGAAAATCCTTGTGTCGGTGGTTCGATTCCACTCATCACCACTTCTCGCTCATATAAACTGCATGAAAACAGAAGATAAAACTTATAAATTCGATCGCGTTTTGCTTATCGACGATAATGATATTGATAATTTTATCAATGAACGAATGATTACAACCAATTTTTTTTCCAATAAGGTTATTGTTAAAAATTCGGGCGAATCTGCTTTAAATTATCTAAGAGAAAACTCAGGAGAGGATGCAAATCTACCTCAAATCATCTTTCTTGACTTAAACATGCCGATTATGGATGGTTTTGCTTTTCTTAATGAATACGAAAAACTACCTGATACGGTTAAAAAAAATTGTAAAGTCATCGTACTATCCTCATCGATTAGTCCTGAGGATATTAACCGGGCTTCTACAAATCCACTGGTTGTAAAATATGTAAATAAACCGCTAAATGAAAAGTATCTGGCGGCGATAAATTTTTGAAGAGTGATTTAAATTTTTTGAATTTATTTGAAATACTTTATTAAACTCACAGGGTCGAGTAAGCAAGGGCATTGCAGCCCAAGCTTCTCACGGAACCGTACTTGAAAGTCTCCCTTCATACGGCTCTTATTATCCAATCAACTATTAATACCCATTCTCCAGTGATAGAATAATGTTGGCAAGTCAGATTGTAATAGTAGATATTTTTCATGTACCTTCTTTTTACTCCTAATTTTATATTTGTTTTCAATCCATTTACGGATCAGATAATTCAAATGATAAAATACGTCCAACGTTTCTGATTTGTTGAATTTAGTGTAGTAATTAATCCAGCCTCTGATTTTCGGATTCAGTTGAGACGCAAACCAGATTAATGGTCTGGTTGTTTGTCGAGGAATCAGTATTTCTCTGATACGTGTTCTAATGTGAGTCTTTGCCGCCGTACTAATGGCGGGACTAAACACAATCATTAGTTTTCTTCTGCCAAACTTATCCGTAATCGTTCGTGGTTGAAAACTGTAGCTGAGAAAAGTGAAACTCTCTTTGTCGTGTTTTTCCCCACGTCGAAAGTTTTTACAATACACAATCTTTGTCTTATCAGGATGTAACTCTAAAGAGTATTGCTGCATCCTTTCTCTTAATTGCGTAAGTATTCGTTCAGCTCCTTCTCTACTCTGACAATGAATAATGATATCATCTGCATAACGTTCAAATGGGTTACGCGGATTTATTTCGTCCATCCATTTATCAAAGGCATGGTGCAGATAAAGATTCGCTAGCAGAGGACTTATTACACCTCCTTGCGGAGTGCCTTTTGTCCTTGTTATTATACTTCCATCTTCTTGTTCCACACCTGCTTTCAACCATCTGTTTACATACAACAACACCCACTTTTCTTGGGTGTGCTGTTGTAAAAGCTGAATCATCAATTCCTGATTGATGTTGTCAAAGAATCCTTTAATGTCTACATCTATCACCCATGAATATTTGTTACAGTTCTCATGACATTGTTTTAACGCATCATGTGCACTTCTGCCTGGTCTGTAACCAAATGAATTTTTGTGAAAGATGGTTTCCATCTCTGGCTCTAAGAAATCTTTTACTACCCCTTGTCCAATGCGGTCACCTACCGTGGGAATACCCAACGGTCTTTTTCCGCCTTGCTTTTTAGGAATCAATACCGTGCGAACGGGTGGCGGCATATAACTTCCTGAGGCCATGCGATTCCAAAGCTTGTACAAGTTCTTCGACAAATCCTGATTAAACATTTCAATCGTTTCTTTATCTATACCTGCACTCCCCTTTTTCTCGCACACCTTCAGATAGCTGTTATAAACCATCCGTTTGCTGATCGCAAATGATTTTGTAATTTCTTGTGTCATCATTCCATTCTTAATGGTTGTTTCACTTTACTTTTACTTAGATAATCGAAGTCCTTCGCTCCATTTCCATTACAGAAACTTCTTCACTACTATGACTTCGTCCGACACTACATGTTGCTTCTTCTGACTGTGTCAGAATTGAGCTGCCGTCTGAACTATAGAGCTTATCTCAAATAGTCATCTTGTTTTCTTCTCCAAGATTTCCAGCAAAGCATTCCGCGCATCAACAGCGTAGTTTCTCACGTTCCGAATAAAAGCCTATGTAAAGCTCCTGTCGCCTCAAGACCGGTTGCCCTGTAACCAGTAAACAGCCTTCCGTTACAGTAATCCCATGATCAAGGAAAATTCATGGTTTTGACAACGAGGTATCCTTTCGACCCGTCAACAGCGATTCAAGTTTGTTCAGCTTCTTTACACGCACCTGATGTTATTGTCTAACACCTTTTCCTTGCACGCTCAGCACCATATCTTTTGAACACAGCACCTGCAAGGCAGTTTGCATACTCCGTCTGTACAGCGTATACGATAGACCTACTATCATCTTTTATTCAGCATTGAAAGAACGATACTTATTTCTTACATTCGTGACACACTCCCTTCTGGATGACAATTCCTAGGATTAGTTTAAAGAAGAAACTCACAGGATTCTTTCTGAATTTGTAATCACACAGGAAGGTTTGAGTAAGAAACTCACAGGGTCCTTTCTGGATGACAATTCATAGGATAGGTTTAAAGAAGAAACTTACAGGATTCTTTCTGAATTTGTAATCAGGCTGGAAGGTTTGAATAAGAAACTCACAGGGTCGAGTAAGCAAGGGCATTGCAG
>NZ_JAYSPC010000094.1:0-2095 GCF_043722275.1 Flavobacterium sp.
TTTCAACCAAACTTCCCTAACTTTTTCAACATCGCTACAAGGCATATTCCAAAATCTAACTCTCCTCAAAATAAGCTGATTTTTTTCGTATTGAAAAAACACAAATAAAAATTTACGCTCTAACTTGTTCTTAATTTCCGACTCTTCCCAACCCTCTTCAATCAGCTCTTCATAGCTAAAAGTTGGAAAAGATATATCTTCTTTAGGTAAATTGTTTTCTTTAAGCCTTACTGTTTTAACGACAACATCTGCCTTGTCAAACTCTTCAATATATTCTTCAATTTTTTTATTTTTTGGCACATTAAATATTGACTTAACTATTTCATTTGCGATTTTAGAATGATAATTTTTAATTTTAGGATTGATACTATTTAAACTAAATTTTGTTACCAATTGCGCGTCAGTCAGACCCATTAAATTTGAAAACTTGTCTAAAACGACATCCTCAATTGTGTGTTTCTTACCAATAGCTGCCGTAGAAATTAACTTGCCGTAAACCGAAGCTGGCTCATTGGCAATTGAGGCAATAACATGATTCAAGTATCCTTGCTTCAGTGAATAAGCTCTTTGTTTCGCCCATTCACTGCTATTTGGTTGTTTCCTTAAACTGCCGCCTTTGCTACCTTTCGTGCAAGCTCCCAAATAGAAAGTATCTCCCTCAGAAAGCTCATGCGCTTTGCCATCAGTAATCTTCTTTTTTATTAGCTCCCAGTCTTTTTTAATTATTTCCAAATCCGCTTCAGGATATTTCCAGTCTCCGACAAGTTTTATTATGGAGGCTAATTGGTCGGTATTTTTTTGATATAAATAGAAAATAAGTAGCAGATGTGCATTTTTTCCAATTAAAAAATCGTCTTCAAAATTTTTATTCAGTGCATCAAAAAAATTAATGATATTTAGAACTAGTCTTTCTTTAGCCCTAAAGTGTTTATTTTTAAGTTGCTTAAGGCCGCTAGACTTCAGCTCTAGTCCAGCACTCTTAAAATCAGCTTCGGAACTAGAATTAGGTTTGTATTTAAAATACAACTCTTCTATAACTTTTCCCAATTGCCCTTTATCGTTACTAGATAGGCCTAGCTTCGGGATTTCATCTTTAAATTCTAATGAAACTGATTTTCCAATAAGCAATTTAGCGAATTCGATAATTGACTCTTTGCTATCTGCGTTATATGGGGTACTCATTCTTGAATTTTCTGCTTTAAAGCAATTCCGATTTTTTCAATCACACCTACTACCAAGGCATTACCCATAAAAAACGCTCTTTTAGCATCAGAAATTCCTGTCTGTTTTGTATGATTATCAGGGAACATATTTAATCTCTCCAACTCTACAGGTGACAGCCTTCTAAGTCCTTTGGGTGTTTCAATCACATGCTTAAATCTCGATGGTGATGGCCCGCCTTCCCCAGTAATAATAGTTCTCGCAGGCTTGTAAAGTGAGTCAGGGAAGCACATTCCACCCTCGGTATAGTGGTATTCAAAACCTTGCGTGCTTATTCGCATTTCTTTCTTCGACCCCTTAAGATAAACCCATTTATCAAGCGCTTTTTTATCAATGTAAAACTCTTCTGTTACTTCACCATTCTGAATAATGTCATTGAGTATGTTATACGTACCCTCATAATTTGGCGTTGTTTTGAATGTTGTGACTCTGCCGTTTATCATAAGACCCGCGTTTTCAAACACTCCTGTTATTTTATTTTTATTAAAATTTTCAGAAATTTCAACCACATCACCTTTTAATTCAAATTCATTCGGAAACATTGCACTTTTAGCCGTAACGGGAAAAGCACTTGCAAACGTACCTTTTTGCAGCAGCCATTCACTTATAGTCGATTTTTTAATTGATTCGCAAATAGCTGTCGTATGATGATAGGCAGCAATAAAAACTCTTCTCCGTCTTTGCGGCATACCAAAATCAGCTGCATTTATTACACGCCACTCAACTACATAACCCAATTCATTTAGGCTTTGCAATATAATTGCAAAATCTCGCCCACGTTGCCCCGAGGGCGAAATTAAAAGTCGATCAACATTTTCTAAAATAAGATATTTAGGTTTATTAACTATTTCATTCAAAATCTTATGAATTGACC
>NZ_JAYSPC010000095.1:0-2082 GCF_043722275.1 Flavobacterium sp.
CATTATTAAATTCATGCACACCAAATTCAAAAAAAATACCACTAACTGAAATATGGAAACACGTTGAATATCAAAATGAAAGTAATCCTGTAAAAGTTAGAAATGAGTATGAAGAGTTGAAAAAAGCAAATCCCCAATCTGGCGAACTATATTACTTATTGAGCCGATGTATTGAAAATGAACAGGAAAGGTTTGATACTCTTACGAAAGGATTATCTAAATTTCCAAATAATCCATATGTTCTAGGGGCTTTGGGATCTTATTATCTTGACAAAGAAAGAGACGTGAGCAAAGGAAAAGAGTATTGTGAAAAAGCGCTTCAAAATGATAGTAAGAATCTTTTAGCAGCATATAAATTGTATTATTACTATGGTAAATTAACAGCGAAAGAAAATACTTATGAGGCACAGATAACATATTATGAAGCAATAATTAAATATCTTGCTATTGCTAAAGAATCACCTTACCATTCAATTTATTTACCAGATGAGGAAATCGTTGGTAATTCAGACATTGCAAAAGATAACATAGATAAATTTAAAATGTTACTTGGTAATTGTGTAGGACATGAAACTGAACTTAAAAACTACGAAATAAATAGAATATCTGGCTTTTCTAATGTTTTGATTTTTGACTTAAACATATATTATATTGGTAGCTGTAAATACAAATCTGTAGCTAGAGTATTTGACCAGGCCTATGGAAACTATGTTGATATTAACATAACATATAAATATGCAGATGGTACTTGGATAAATACAAATGACTATAAATAATTCAAAATATTCTCTGACAAAAAGTTGATTAATTTTTATTGTATCTAAACCCTTAAATATGAAAAGTAACGACAAATACCTCGTTTATGAAAATTGGCGGGCTGAAAGAAAAGCAGTTGTACATAAAAGCACATGTGGCCATGCAAGAGAAGGACTAGACAGGTTACAGGATTATACAGCACCAAATGACAGATGGTATGGATATTTTGACAAGCTTACGGAAGCAATTTCATTTGCAGCATTAATGCCAAATAGGCAATTAAAAATTTGTGGGGTTTGCTTACAAGAAGAAAAAGCAAGGATATAAAACCTGCCCATAACACGGTATTGGCAAAAGCAGGGCATGACAAACTTTCTTCAGCATATACCGCTACCAATCATCGGTCATAGGCAGACCGTTCACTAATTAGCTTTACGTTTTCATCAAATTTTCGTTTCTTTATGTAGTTCGGCATGTGGGCGGACACAGCAACAAATATCCCGCCTTCGCCAATACCCGGACGTTATGTGCAACCAACTGACCGCTCCGTAATTACTAACTTCTGATATTATAATCAACTTTACATAAATGCAATCTCAAATCAATCTAAATACTAATTGGCTTTTAATCAAGCTTTCTCTTATACTTTCCTTTTTTCCTTTATTGTGTTTTGGGAATGCCGGTTCCTCAATGATGTATTTTGGGCTTTTGCATTGTGCAATTCTCAATATTTTTATTGGAATTGCTGAGAGTATAGTTCTTAAGAAATTTAAACTTTCTAATCACACGTGGCTTATAATAATTGCAAATTATATTTCAGCATTCATTGGCCTATATTTTATTGCACCTTACTTTTCTACAATTACTGGCAATGAAGGCTTTTGGTGGGGAGGAAAGAACGATAATTTAGGTTATGGGCTTAAAGGTTTCTTTGTTGGTATGGCAGCCTCTTTCATCGCAACACTAATAATTGAATACCCAATATTTTATTTAGCTCTTAAAGATCGATCAAAAAAAAATAGATTATTAGGCCCATTCTTTATTGCAAATTTTATAACGAATGTAATTATGACCCTTGTTTACTATTGGATTATTGTAGGTTGAAGACCAAGAAACATATAGAATATAGTTTTTCAAAATCCTTCCGCTTAAAATTTCAGTAAATAATTTGGCAGCACATAACAAACGGTTTTGTGCAATTGGGGCTTGACGTTGAAGCAATTATCTGCAGTGCATATCCAAGCTTTGGTTTCGGCGGACGTAATTCTGCCGGGCAGTAGTTCTAAACTTCGGCTTTTAGTTATAAATTTAGCTTCAGTTCCGGGC
>NZ_JAYSPC010000096.1:0-6576 GCF_043722275.1 Flavobacterium sp.
TTCTGATATTTTAGATTTTAGATTTTAGATTTTAGATTTTAGATTTTAGATTTTAGATTTTAGATTTTAGATTTTAGATTTTAGATTTTAGATTTTATATTTTAGATTTTAGATTTTAGATTTTAGATTTTACTATAAAAAAAGTGTTCGCTTTGCGAACACTTTTTTTATGCTTTATTTTCTCAGAATCAAACTTAAATGAACTTATATCACTTATATGGTTTAAATTTTAGTTTATAAAGGACTGCAATAATGGGCAATTGTATTTTTTAAAAGTTGGTGTTGTTTTATAAACCGAATAAAAATTGACCAGCTCCTGCCCTGCCTTAAACGGATTTTTCTCTTCCTCTTCAGTTGAAATACTATTCATATTATGATTGTAATAATTACATTCAAAAATCATCAAACTTGCTAAAGCCTTTTCGTTATTGTTTTTCGACATTTTCAGAGCTTTCTCATAATACATTTTAGCCATTGTTAAGCTGTAATAATTGCCTTTTTGATATCTTTTTTCATTCTCAGAATTGTCTCCATATACATAATCAACATACGATTCACCGGCTGTCCAATCATACGCAACCATCATCCAGGAATTTCCTAAATACGAAACATTAAAATAAGCATGTGCCAGTTGTAAATTGCCCGATGCCGTATTTTGTTTCTTTAACTGAATTAGTTTTGCAATAAAATCGGCTTTATTAAAACGGTAATCAAATTTGCGTTCCTTATCTTTTTGCAGAATTTTAGGTGAAAAAGGATTTTCGTTCAAATAATCGGCAAACGCATAATTCTTCTCCCAGAAATCTTTTGGCATACTTGCAAAGGTTTCATAAGCTAATTCTAAATTATTATTTCTAAATGCAATTGTTCCTTTTAGATCTTTATAATAATTTATATTTGGTGCGATTGTTCCGGAACAAATGTATTTTTCAAAAGGCGTTTTGCCTTCTTTTTGTTGTAACGCCATCAATTTATCAACATCTTCTATGGTTGCGCTTCGGTCAAAATAACCTATATAACTGTAGAAATAAGGATTATCATAAACCGAATATTCTCCCCCGCTTTTAGTGTCTGATTTCATCATTAATAATCCTGCAGTAACACGATCACCTTTCCTGGCAAAATCTCCACTGGCAATTCGGTACAAACTATATAAATTTTTAAATAATCCGTTGTCAGTTTCAACCAAACTTTCCACTGAATCAAAGTATTTAAAAAGTTGGTTTTGAACTTTTTCATTTTTCAAATCATCTTGTTTTAAGGAAACTAATGCCAACTGAATACTTTTTTGCATTTGGATCGATGCATTGGCTTTATCAGAAATCATATTGGTATATTTTTTTCCCAAATCAATCTCATCATCCATAAAACACAGTTGCGCAATCGCTGCGGTAACATAATCTTTTTGTTCTCCTGAAGTTTGTTCGCGAATAGAAATTAAGAAATATTCTAATGCTCTTAAATGCGAGATATCCTTATTAAAGTTTTCTTCTTTTGCTTTGGCATAATTTCCATACCAATCTGTACCTTCAAAAGTAACCGATGGACTTCCGTTGTTGGTATATTGAGGCGTGAAAATCCAATCTTCGAGTTTATTGATTTCTCTTCCAATTAAAAAACTTAAATTAATACTGTTTGGACTTACTTTATAAACTTCTTGTATTGTTTTTAAATCCGGCGCAGGATTTCTAAAACTTTCTATTGCCAGAATTACGCTTCGTTCTTCGTCATTTTGGGCAAGAGCCAAAGTTTCTTCGGTTAATTTCCAATTATAATGCTGTAAAACTGCAAACGATTTTTCTTCGCATGAAGCGAAAACTTTACTCAGTAAATAGTTCTGCAACGGGAAATTTTCGATACATAAAGCCTTATAATACAAAGCCCACGGTTCTAAAATAGTGTTTTTATTGTCCGCTAAATAAGTATCATATAAACGAATTACTTCGTTTTTATCTTCAGCATAAAAATTATATCTTAAAATTAAAAAGGCATAACGCTGTTTCAGGAAAGCATCTTTTGCCGTTTTTATTTTCTTTTCAAAATCATTAACATCGGCTAATTTATGATCTTTGCTTCCATAACCAACCTGATCCCAGGATTCCCATTTTACATCATTATTACTATTGTATTCGAGCTTTTTAGCAAATAATATATAATTAAAAAAGGCTTTATTTTTTGGTAATAGCAAAGCTTCGATAAAAGTATTTTTATCAAAAGCCTTTTTTAATGATTTGGCTTCATAAGCAGCTTCAAATTGTTCTCCGTCAGTTTCATACAAAATAGTATGCACGTCTTTTGGATCAATTTGACTGCCTAGTTTTTTCTGCCATTCCTGACAATTCAATTCCTGATCAACGCCGGAAATAGTATTTGTAGCATAGTAATAATCTGCTGAATAATAAAATGGTGTCAGTTTAAAAAAACCTTCTCTTTGCGCTTTAAACAAAGCCAAACGACTTGTTTCCGGCGAAACGCTCCAACCACAGGCAAAGGAAACCTGAAAGCTTAAAACTAAAAGTAAACTACTAAAAACTCTCATAATAGCTGGATATATTTTGGGTTCCATAATCGTCAATGTATTTTTTATCGAAAGAAAAAAAAGTCACTTTGGTTTGATTGTCAATCTTAATTTTGCTTTTTACAATCGAAATCATTTCCTCCAATTCTTTTTCGGAAATTTTCTCAATCCTGATTTCGTCACCGTTTCTCAAATAAGTTTGTCCAATCAAAACATCGTCTTCCAAAACATATTTCTCAGATGATATTTTTTTTAATTTAATCGAATCATTCCGTAATTGATCATAATCTGATAAAATACCTTTAAACTGATTTCCTCTAAAAACAACTGCCCAACTGTATAATGGCAATGCAATATCAAGTTTCAGTTTATATTGATCGTGCGTAATATATTGTGCCAATTCCTCGCTGGTTCCTATTGAGTTTTTAGAATTAAAATCTTCCGGTTTTGTCAAATTATAACACATTAATAAACCTTTATCAACTGGCGGAATCCCGGCTTTTGAAGCATATTTATATTGCCAGAGTCGGATTGTGGCAGAAATTTGCGCCGTTGGAAATCCTTTTTTAATTTGTTTCAGTAAATAGAAATAATTGTCTTTCGATTTTTCTGTCCAGTCACAATCAATTAGAATTTCTTTAAAATCAACCTTTAGTTTTCCCAATTCAATTGCTTTTACTGAGTCGTAATTAATACGTTTGTAATTTTCCTGTTTGTAATAATCCTTTGGATAAACAATTGAGTTGGCAACATTATCTGCTTTCGTTTCATTTATTTTTTCACCTATTATTTGCACACGTTTTGCAATTCGTGCCGCCAGACTGTCTAATTGTTTTTTGTTTGATTGCAAAACAACTTCATTGGTAATAAAAATACTTGGCGTGATTTCAGGATTACTTTCATTAAGTCTGATATCGTGAATTGTCGCGACTGGTAAAGGTTCTTTTGCGTATGGATTCCAGTCAACATCAAAAAAACGAACGTACATATGCTGTAATTTCAAATTCCTGATTAAGGAATCATCTTCTTTCTGAAAATTCAGATCGGTTTTCCAATAACAAAACGATCGCACTACTTCATGTTCTTCTTTTTCACAAGTTGCGCCGTTAAGTGCCGCAAAAAGCAAAATAAAAATGATATTCTTCATATTTTAAAAATCCTTACAAATTCTATTCAAAATTAACATTAATAAATATAAGGATGTCGATTATTTATGAACAACTTCTGCTTTGGATTCTTACCTTTGCAAAAAAATTATTTATGTCGAATATATATTTAGGATACCATTTTACGATTGAACCAAAAGAACCAGGTTCAGAAATTTTAATTGCTGAATTAGGTGAAAAAGCATTTGAAACTTTTACAGAAACTGAAACAGGAATTTCGGCTTATGTAAAAAAGGATTTGTGGGATGAGAATATCTTGGATGACATTTATATTTTAGAATCTGAAGAATTTAAAATCGAATATACGGTTGAAGAAATCGATCAGGTAAACTGGAACGAGGAATGGGAAAAGAATTTTGAAGCGATTGATGTGGACGGAAAATGCCATGTTCGCGCTCCTTTTCACCCAAAAACTGATGCCGAATTTGATATTGTAATTGAGCCAAAAATGAGTTTTGGAACTGGTCATCACGAAACAACTCATATGATGATTCAGCATTTACTTGAAATGGATGTTAAAGGTCTTAAAACCCTTGATATGGGTTGCGGAACGGCGATTTTAGCCATTTTAGCCGAAATGAAAGGCGCTCAACCAATTGATGCAATTGATATTGATAATTGGTGTTATTTAAATTCTATCGAAAATGCAGAACGCAATAATTGCAAACATATTACCGTTTACGAAGGCGACGCGGCTTTATTAGCAGGAAAAAGTTATGACTTAATTATTGCTAATATCAACCGTAACATTTTGTTGAACGATATGCAAAGTTATGTTGATTGTTTAAATAAAGACGGCATAATATTGTTTAGTGGTTTCTATGAAGAAGATATTCCTTTTATTGATGCTTCATGCACGGAAAAAGGATTAACATATGTTAAAAAATTTCAAAGAAATAACTGGGTTTCATTAAAATACGTAAATTAGATAGTTGATTATCTGAATTTTAAATGCGCCCGCAGATCAAACGGATTAAACAGATTAGCACAGATTTAGTTTTTGAAAAACCTTGCTAATTGCAAATCTCCGGCAAGTAAATTAGTAATTACAACAGTACAAAAACTTAAAAAAATGAGTACTAAAGAAAAAGTAAGAGAAAGAGTTCGCGAAAAGGAAGCGACAAGTTTCAATAACGAAATCATTGTTTATAATGACGATGTAAACACTTTTGATCACGTAATTGACACTTTAATGCGTGTTTGCAGTCACACGCCTGAACAAGCAGAACAATGTTCCTTAATTGTACATTACAACGGAAAATGTACTGTAAAAACGGGACCAATGGACAAGTTAAGACCTCAATGTACACAACTTTTGGAAGCTGGATTAAGTGCCGAAATTGTTTAATTGCCAATAATGTAAAAAACATTCTATTTTATTCTATATTTGGAATAAAATAGAATGTTTTTTTATGGAAGAATACGGAAAGATATTGATTATCGCGACGCCTATTTTTTTAGTTTTAATTATACTCGAAAAAATATACGGCATTTACAAAAAGGACGATACCGCTCCTTTAATTGATAGCGTATCGAGCATAAGTTCCGGAATTACCAACTCGGTAAAAGATGTTTTGGGATTAAGCCTGACTTTTATATCTTATGAATGGATGGTTTCTAAAATTGCCATTTATCATCAGGAAGCCAATATTCTCTCTTATTGCATTGCTTTTTTTGTCATCGATTTTTATGGTTACTGGAGCCATCGATGGGCGCATCAAATTAATCTTTTCTGGAACAAACACGCGATTCATCATAGTAGTGAGGAATTTAATCTTGCCTGCGCTTTACGTCAGCCTATTGCAAGTTTAGCTAATTTATTTACTTTTTTATTGATTCCTGCCGCATTATTAGGCGTTCCTGCCACAGTAATTGCAATTACTTTACCGCTCCATTTATTTTTACAATTTTGGTATCATACAAAACATATTAAAAAAATGGGATTTGTTGAATATATTTTGGTTACGCCATCACATCATCGTGTGCATCATGCTATAAATCCGGAATATTTAGATAAAAACCATTCGCAAATATTCATTTTTTGGGATAAACTTTTTGGCACTTTTCAGGCTGAATTAGATGATGTTCCTCCGGTTTTTGGTATTACAAGACCAGCAAATACATGGAATCCTATCCGAATTAATTTTCAGCATTTGACGTTATTGATTAAAGATGCTTGGAGATCTGAAAATTGGAAAGACAAATTCACGATTTGGTTTAAACCAACGGGCTGGAGACCTGAAAATTTTGAAATAAAATATCCTGTCAACAAAATCGATAATGTTTTTGATTTTGAAAAGTACGGTACGCAAAACTCTCAAAAGCTAATTTACTGGTCTGTAACACAAGTTTTAATCACCTTGTTGTTTGTAACCTATTTATTTGATAATATTGCTAAAATTGGTTTACCAAACATTTTTATATACGGTTTCTTTATATTAGCAACCATTTATAGCTACACGGAATTAATGGACAAAAGCAGATTTGCTGTTTTGTGGGAAGGTTTACGCTTTATAATTGCAATTGCTATTATAGCGTATTATGGAGATTGGTTTGGCTTAAATCATGTTTTTTCTGCAAGTAATTATATCATTTTAAGTTATTTGAGTATCTCGTTTTTACTTTCGATTTACTTTGTAACTATCGATTTTAAAATAACCAAAACCAAATAATCAATTCATAAACCGCTTATGAAAAACACCATTTTTTTTAAAATCTATATTGTTTTTAGTATTGTATATCTCATTGTTTTATTTAGGGGAAATGAAAATTTAGATTTATTTCTAAAACCGGCTTTAATTCCGTTATTAGGATTTGGAGTTTATTTTCATCGAAAATTTCCATCTCGAAAAATCCTCTTAACTGGCTTACTTTTTGCTTGGATTGGAGATG
>NZ_JAYSPC010000097.1:0-13276 GCF_043722275.1 Flavobacterium sp.
GAAATAATCAGACAAGATAAAGTGCAGATTATTTCATGTACCGGAGCCAATCTAGAAGAAGACATCATGAATTTAGTAGCACACTCTCACTACGAAAGAGTGCCTAATTACCGCGATTTGACTCCAGAAGATGAATGGGCTTTGCTTGAAAGAGGATTAAATCGTGTTACAGACACTTGCATTCCGGAGCATGAAGCATTTCGTCGTTTACAAAAACACATTTATAAAATCTGGAAAGATGCTGATGACAAAGGAGAACGTTATTTTCCGCATGAATTCATGTATAAAATGTTGTTATCAGGAGTATTAGAAGAATATTACGAAATAGATTTAAAAGATAGCTGGATGTATGCAGCTGCTGAGAAAAACTTACCTATTATTGTACCGGGATGGGAAGATAGTACGATGGGGAATATCTTCGCTTCATATGTAATCAAAGGAGATTTAAAAGCTTCTACGATGAAATCAGGAATTGAATATATGGTTTTCCTTGCTGATTGGTATCCAAAAAACAGTACAAACGGAATTGGATTTTTCCAAATTGGTGGTGGTATTGCAGGAGATTTTCCAATATGTGTGGTACCAATGTTATATCAGGATATGGAAATGCATGATATTCCGTTTTGGAGTTATTTTTGTCAGATTTCAGATTCAACAACTAGTTACGGATCATATTCCGGAGCAGTTCCAAACGAAAAAATCACTTGGGGTAAATTAGATATTAAAACCCCAAAATTTATTATCGAGTCGGATGCTACAATTGTTGCACCGTTAATTTTTGCTTACTTATTAGATTTATAGGATATTTATGAAAAGAGTTATAGTAGACTACGCTAAACTTACCCACGAAATTTTGAACCTATTGGTTGAGAAATTTCCTGATGGTTATGATGATTCGGATGTAATCCGTTTTAGAAATGCTAAAAACGAATTGATCGAAGCTGTTGAAGTTCGTACTGACGACACTATTTATTTAGTAAAAATTAGTACAAAACTTGCTGACAGAATCGAGAATTACGATGAAGATGATGATATCGACGTTGATGTTGATACAATCGAACCAGTAAAAGGACTTGATCTTGATGATGATATGGATGACGACGATGATGATGATAATCTAGACAAACCAGATGTTGATGGTGGTGATGACGATGATGATGAAGACAAAGATCCGGATGATATCGCAGACGAAGATGATGAAAACGATGAAGATTAATCTAAATCTTTCAAAATAAACTAAAGGAACTCTATTCGGGTTCCTTTTTTTATTAATTACCAAAAGAAATTAATATTTAAATATAAGAAAAATACTATATTTAATAAATTTGATTATATTTAGCTATTTATAAATATCAGCACAATGACTTCAGAAATTCTACACGCCAAATTAAAGGAAAATTTTGGATTTGAAAAATTCAGGCCCAATCAGGAAACAATAATAAATACCATTCTTTCAGGTCAGGATACTTTGGCAATAATGCCCACTGGTGGAGGAAAATCAATTTGTTTTCAGTTACCGGCATTGGTTTTACCGGGAATTACTATTGTTATTTCCCCATTAATTGCCTTGATGAAAGATCAGGTCGACAGTTTAAAAACTAACGGAATTAATGCTTGTTATATTAATAGCAGTCAAACTAGCGAAGAACAGCAATTTTATATTGATAATTTAAAATCAAATAATTTCAAGCTCGTTTATATTGCTCCGGAGAGTTTATCTTATTTAGATGTGGTATTTAATGAGTTAACAGTCAGCTTAATTGCAATTGATGAAGCCCATTGTATTTCTTCGTGGGGACATGATTTTCGTCCGGCATATACTAATTTAGGATATTTAAAAAGCCGCTTCCCTTCTACTCCCGTCTTAGCCCTGACTGCAACGGCGGATAAAGCAACACGAACTGATATAACAAAACAGCTAAAATTAACAAACCCGAAAACTTTTGTAGCTTCTTTTGATCGAAAGAATCTAAGTCTCGAAGTTCGTCCGGCATTAGATCGTGTCAAACAAATTATTGATTTTGTAGACAATAAACCCAATGAATCAGGAATAATTTACTGCTTAAGCAGAAAAACAACCGAAGAATTGGCGCTTAAATTGCAAAAAAATGGAGTTAAAGCAAAAGCTTATCACGCAGGTTTAGAAAATAAACTTCGTGCTAAAACCCAGGACGAATTTATAAACGATGATTGCCAGGTAGTTTGTGCTACAATCGCATTCGGGATGGGAATTGATAAATCGAATGTGCGTTGGGTTATTCATTATAATTTACCAAAAAATATTGAAGGTTATTATCAGGAAATTGGTCGTGCAGGTCGTGACGGATTACCCGCAGAAACTGTTTTATTTGAAAGTTATGCCGATGTGATTCAGCTTCAGAAATTTGCTTCGGAAGGTTTGAATTCAGATGTTCAATTAGCAAAACTGGAAAGAATGAAACAATATGCCGATGCTTTGAGCTGCAGACGAAAAATTCTGCTCTCCTACTTTGGTGAATTGGTAAAAGAGAATTGCGGAAACTGCGATATTTGCAAAAATCCTCCAACATTTTTCGATGGTACGATTCTCGCGCAAAAAGCATTGTCGGCAATTAGTCGTTTACAGGAATCTGAGCCTTTAGCTGTGATTGTAGATTTTTTAAGAGGCTCGAAAAACGCATATATCCATGAAAAAAATTATCAAAGTTTAAAAACGTACGGAATTGGCGCTGACATTTCATGGTATGATTGGAATCAATACTTAATTCAGTTAATAAATTTGGGATATTGTGAAATTGCTTTTCATCAGCACAATAAAATTTTACTGACTTCATTTGCAAGGAAAGTTTTATTTGAAGGAGAAAAAGTAAAATTAAATACAGTTGTTAAAAAGGTAATTGACAAAAACGAAATCAAGGAAACAAAAACCAGAACGGCAAAAAATTCTCTTTTTGAAATACTGCATAAATTAAGATCTGAAATTGCAAAAGATGAAGAAGTTCCTGCTTATGTAATTTTTAGTGATGCTGCTTTAAGGCAAATGGAAACTTTGCGCCCAATGAGCGATGAGGAATTCCTTGCGATTGATGGTGTCGGAAAAGCAAAACTTGAAAAGTACGGCTCAGAATTTATCGATGCTATTATTTATTATGAAAAAGTAAAAAAAGAAAATGCTAAGTCAAAACCTAAAAAAGAAGGCAACACTTATAAAACAACTTTAGAATTATTTCAAAGTGGTATTTCTGTAGAAGATATTGCCGGACAACGAAATTTAGGTCATACTACTATTATTTCGCATTTAGCCAAATTATATGTTGACGGAAATGATATTGATTTAAGCCAATTTGTTACTGATGAAGAGGTTAAAACTCTACATAAAGCACAAGTGGAACTTGAATATCCTACCGCCTTAAAACCATATTATGATCATTTTGAAGAAAAATTATCTTATGATAAAATCAGGTTAGGCCTTGCTATTGTTGAGAGAAATAAGTAATTAAAAATTATTTTAAATTTATTTTGTCATTTCGACCGAAGGGAGAAATCACATTATCAAAATCTTGCCAGGAATTGCTTGGTCCTTTCCACATTTTACGAACGTATGAAATGACAAGCTAGTGAAATCAAAAAATCCTGTGAATTAATTTCACAGGATTTTTTTATAATAAAAAGAGAAGATTACAAATACCTTTCTTCAAAAACTTTTTGATGATGTTTTTGGTGACCAATTATCACAAAACCCAAAGCACCGGCAGAAATTTGATGTGTTGAAGCAGTTCCTGTTCTTTTAAGTTGTTCACTGGATAAACTTTTATAAAACAATAAAGTTGAATGCCTTACCGCAGAAAGTTCAGTTAATAAATCCTGAATTCCTCTTTTATTGGCATCCGTATTGTCTACGTAATCATTTTCTTCAAATCCAGCTAATGCTGTTTTGTCATTTCGTGCAAAACGCAAGGCGCGATAAGCAAAAATACGTTCACAATCAATCAAATGCTGAATAATATCTTTAATAGTCCATTTTCCTTCCGCGTAACGGTAATCAAATTTATCTAATGGAATATTTTGTACAAACCTGATAAAATCATGAAGAGAAATTTCTAACTCTTCGATTAAATTTACTTCTCCGGCTTCACGAACATAGTTAGCAAAAGGACCGGAACATTCTGTTTCTAATAATTGACTTGAATTCATTTTTATGATTTTTTACAATTTTTATAATATTCTGTAATTTTTAAAACTAATTTAGGCAGAGTTTCTACTCGCGTTCGTATTTCCGAAAAGTGATCTTGTAACAATTTTTTCATATACTTTTACCAACTCTTCATCAACATCATTTTCTTTATTCAATTCATTAATTCTCAACAAAGCATATTGTTGTATTGTTAACAACGGCAACACAATACGCTCTCTTACCTGAATTGATGCTATACCATCAGGATAATTTTCCATCAGCGTTTTATGCCCAGCAATTTTTAATAATAAACGCTTTGTTTCCTGAAATTCATCGAAAATAATTTGCCAGAATTCACCAAATTCAGCATCATTTCTCATATATGCCGTTAGTGGTAAAAATGATTTTGCCAATGACATCATACTGTTTTCAAGCAGCGTTTTAAAGAATAATGAATTGTGATACAAATCATGAATTTTATCCCATTGATTGGTTTTTTCAAAATGTTTCAATGCAGTTCCAACTCCAAAGAATCCTGGTACATTTTGTTTCAATTGACTCCACGATCCTACGAAAGGAATCGCTCTTAAATCAGCAAAATCCAATGATTCAGATTTACTTCTTTTAGACGGACGGCTTCCTATATTAGTTTTAGAGTAATATTTTAACGTACTCATTTTTTCCAGATACGGAATGAATTTTGGATGATTTTTGAAACTTAAATATTTCTCATAACCTAAATCAGCTAATTGCGTCAAAATCTGAGTTTCATCAGCACTTAATTCATTTTTTTCCTTACTAAATACCTGATTTGTTACACCGGCGGTTAATAAATTCTCAATATTATAGCGACAAGAATCTAAAGTTCCAAAATTAGAACTAATAGTTTGACCTTGTACAGTAATCTGAATTTCGTTATTTTCAATTTTTGGTCCTAAAGAAGCATAGAATTTATGTGTTTTTCCTCCACCACGTGCCGGAGGTCCACCGCGACCATCAAAGAAAATGACTTTAATTCCGTATTTTCTTGAAATCTCAGTAAGAGCAATTTTTGCCTGATAAATACTCCAATTAGCCATTAAATATCCACCATCTTTAGTTCCATCAGAGAAACCTAACATGATAGTTTGTTTATTTCCTCTTTCTTTTAAATGTTTTGAATATTCAGGATTAGTATACAATTGCTCCATAATATGATGCGCATTTTGTAAATCATCAACGGATTCAAAAAGCGGAATTACATCAACACTAGGGTTTTCCCAATTATTCAAACGAATCATTGCAAAAGTTTCCATAACATTCAGCGCGCTTTCATTATTACTTATAATGTAACGATTTGCACCAAATTCACCGTTCGCTTTTTGGATAGTTTTAATAGCCTGAACAGATTCTAATGTTGATTTTGTGATTTCATCCTCAAAGTCCGCAGGATTTAAATCTCCTTTTACTTTAGATAAAACAATTAATTTTTCATCTTCAGACAATTCAAAATAATTTTTAGGAAATATTTCAGAACCTGAATTCAAATAATGATTCACAACATCTTTAAATACAACATTATGAATCTTACTGTTTTGACGAATATCCAAGGTGGCAAAATGGAAACCAAAAAGATTAATTTTTACCAAAAATGCTTCCAGTTCATCTAAATAAAGAGACTGATGTTTTTCGATAATAATATCTCGAATAAGGTTTAATTGTGATAATAATTCTTCTAAAGTGATATAAATTTCACCTTTAGAATAAAAAACAGAACGATAAAGTTTATGTTCAAGTTCAGACACTAAAGTATCTACACCTGAGAAAGTTAACTTACGTTTTAAGTTTCGCATTTCGACATAATAACATTTCAAAATTGAAGTACGCAAACGCTCTGCAACTTTTAAAGTTATTTCTGTAGTTACAAAAGGATTTCCATCACGATCTCCTCCCGGCCAAAAACCAAGTTTTATTAATTTATTCTGAATGGCTTTTCCCTGTAGAATATTTTTTTGCAAGTAATGAACTATTTCTCCGGATGTAGCATAGAAAACATTCTCTAAATACCAAATCAAAGAAACCGCTTCATCATAAGGATTTGGCTTTTCAATTTGTATAAAAGGAGTTTTTCCTAATTGAGCAAGCAATTCCTTAATTGTCAATAAATCATTTGAACGAATTGCATCAGTCAAATCATTTATAATCCCTAAAACCGGTCCGGGATAAAATTGAGTTGGATGCGCTGTTAAAACAGTTCTTACATTAAAATTTTCGAGGAATTCAATTAATTCGCCGTCTTTTTCCTTCGCATCTGATTTTTCTTTAATATCACGCAAAGATCCACGACCTTCCATGTTATTAACTTCCGGAAAAGCAGCGTCTTCAATGGCATCAAATAATACAATTTGACGTTCTGTATACTGAATAAATCGAAACATTAAATCGATTTTTTCTGATTCAGAAGGGTTGTTTAAATATCTATCAGAAAAGAAATTAAAAATTTCTTTAGGTGTTTCATTTTTTTTAAATCCTGTTTCGCAAGTTTCTGTAAATAAAGGAAGTAACGCTCCCGTATTATCTATAGAATCAAAAGGTAAAGTTATAAATACACTATTATAAATGTGATATTTTGAGAGAACATCTTGATTAAAACGTTCTATTTTAGGCAACGTATACATAATCTATTGTAGTTGGTGGTTAATTAGTCATAAAAAAACCCCAAGAATAAACTTGAGGTTATATTTTAATATAGCATTCAAGAAAATATTACATATTTTTAAATATAGTATGCATCAAACGCTTCTTATCGTTTATACTTTCTTCTAATGAAATCATTGTTTCTGTTCTGTAAACACCTTCGATATCGTCAATCATGAAGATAACTTCTTTTGCGTGTTTAGTATCTTTTGCTCTGATTTTGCAAAAAATATTGAATTTCCCTGTCGTTACAGAAGCTACTGTTACGAATGGAATTTGATTGATTCGCTCTAATACAAATTTAGTTTGAGACGTATTATTAAGGAATACACCAACATAAGCAATAAATGAATATCCTAGTTTATCGTAATCTAAGGCTAGTGACGATCCCATTATTATCCCGGCGTCTTCCATTTTTTTTACTCTAACATGCACTGTACCAGCAGATATCAATAGTTTTTTTGCAATGTCAGTAAACGGAACTCTCGTATTGTCTATTAACATATCTAAAATCTGGTGATCTACTTCATCTAAACGAAATTTACTCATAATTCTTTAATTAATATTACTAATTGCTATAACAAAGTATAAAAATATATATAAAAAACAACAAATTCACATAAAAATTAACTTTTTATCAATCCGTTAACAAATTTAACATTTTTATTTAAATAAAAATTTGCTTTTTGATTCAATTTCGGAAAACCATTGTAGTCATCGGAATAAATAGCTTGTTTACCATCATATTCATAATGTCCAAAATAATTTTCCAATTCGCCCACTTCAACAATATAAGCGTTAAAATGAATCTTATTTTCAATCAATTCTTCTTTGTATTGTGCGACAAAATTCGTAATAATTTCGATACCATCATAATTTATTTTGATATTTTTATACATAAAATCATAAAAAACGACTTTATTTTGTGAAATATTCAAATAATCATTAATTCGATTATCAACTAAATCGTTTTCGCTGATTATTTCAAAACTCGAAATAAGTGAGAAAAATAGGAACTTTCGGGTAATTTCGCGATCATAATCATTTGCAAAATGCCCAGCTTCAAATAAAATTGTAGGCACGCCTAAGAATTGAAAAGTATCTCCTATACAGTTTATATTAAAGGAATCATCAAAACGACCAACTTGTCCCGGAATGTATTGCTGTAAAACATCATTAATACCAGCAATCACATTTATTGCTTTTAAGCGGTTATCATTTACTTCTCTTTCCTCATTATAGGAAGGCGCTAAAAAAGATACCGTTGCAGGTTTTCCTGTTGCTCCGGCACCAAAAATAGTACGCTGATCATGAAGATTAAAACAATAATGAGGTTTAAATGCTTCAAAAGCTTCTCTTAATACCTTACTTTCCGGCTGAGTTAAGTTTTGCGAGTCTCGGTTTAAGTCTACTTTATTCGCATTTTCACGTGTATAAAGTCGCGCGCCATCAGGATTTAAAATTGGAATACTATAAAAGGTAAACGTTTTAAGCATTTTCTCAGCAAACTCAGATCCGCTGTTTAATACATTAATAAAGTCAAACAATGCTTTTGTTGTTGTGCTTTCATTTCCATGCATTTGTGACCATAAATAAATACGAGTTTCTCCAGTTCCAATTTGGTAACTATATATAGGTTCGTCCAAAACAGATCTGCCTATTATTTGTATTTGCTTGTTTGTGTTAAGCTTATCTAATAAAGGTTGAATATGATCTAAAGTCAGGTAACGACCTTCAATGCTTTGTTCTTTGTATTGGTTGAATAATTCTTCTAAATTCATTGCGTTTTGATTTGTTTACAAAAGTAAACATCTTTATTTTTACAATTGTAAACAATTAAAAAATGAGATAATTTAGAATTGTAAACAGGATTTTCTGCTATTATTGTTTATTTGACGCATTATTGATTAACATTTGTTATTACTCTAATTATAGATATATTAGTTATTGTATTTCAATTACTTAACTAACATTACTTAAAGTATTTTAGATAGTTATATTAGCTTAAAATGCCTATAAGCAACTGTAAAATTGCTTTATTCACTTCTTTTAATTACATTTGTAAACAATGATTTTAAAAACAATAATTTACAATGGTAAACATCGATGATTTTGTAAAACGTCTTGAAATAATACTTGATTATTATGCTTTAAATGCTTCTACTTTTGCAGATAGAATTGGAGTACAGCGTTCAAGTATGTCTCATCTCCTATCGGGCAGAAACAAACCAAGCTTGGATTTTGTGATGAAAATTTTAGAAGTTTTTCCGGATGTAGATTTATACTGGATTCTAAACGGAAAAGGAAGTTTCCCTAAAAGTAACGAAGATGTTTCTGAAAATATAAAAACTCCTGCTCCTATTTATGTAAATGAAAATTTTGCCGGACCGGATTTATTTTCTGAAATTAATTATATGAAGACTGAAAAAGTACAAACAAGTGCTTCTCCAGAAATTAAAAATCAAAATTTAAGTTCCGCAGAAGGGGAAATTGAGAAAATTGTTATTTTTTATAAAAACGGAACTTTTAAGGCCTATCATCCGTAAATTGAAAAAATCGCATATTTGAAAAAAATTAAAAATAATTTTCATTTAAGCGATTCTCCCATAACAATAAAAATATCGAAAATTAAAGTTGAAATCCATTTTGAGGAATTTTGCCAATAACACTTTCGTAATGTTTTTTCAAAATCTGTAAATCCTCTTCGTAATTTCCTTTTGGGAAAAATGCTTTTCCAAAATTGACTTCTTTTTTGCCCCAATCAAAAGCAACAGGAACAATTGGTACATTTGCTTTAAGCGCTATATAATAAAATCCACTTCTTATTTCATTAACCTCTTTTCGGGTTCCTTCCGGAGCAACAGCCAGGCGAAAAACTTCTTTTCGGTCAAAAATAGCTGCAATTGAATCTACTTTATTTAATCCACCTGAGCGATCTAATGGTTCTCCGCCTACACTTCTGAAATAATAGCCTAACGGAAATTTAAATAATTCCTTCTTTCCCACCCAGTTCATCTCTAATCCGGAGATTCCACGAGTAAATATTCCTAAATAAAAATCATGATTACTTGTATGGGGCATCACCATCATCACACATTTTTTCACTTCCGCATTTTCAATTCCTACTATTTTCCAGCCCATTAGCTTAAAAAAGATGAATTTGTACAATCCTTTTTTCATTAAAGTTTATTTTTTCATGCAAAATAAAAGATTTAAATGGTATTTTTGAGTAAAAGCATTTAAAATGATTCAAAAATTATTTAGTTATATAATTCCTATAAAAATATTTAAAAAAAAATCAGAAAGAAGCAAAATCATTGAAGTTACATGGGCAAACGGAGAATTGGTTTTGGATTCTGAAAACACAAATTATTCATACGGAAGTTTACAACGCATATTAAGATACGGTTTAAGAACTATTGGTTATCCAACTATTCTGAAAATGGATCACATTTTATTATTAGGAGTTGCCGGCGGAAGCGTTATTAAAACTTTGGTTGACGAAATTGAATATAAAGGTAAAATTACGGGTGTCGAAATTGATTCAGATATAATTCAGATCGCAAATCAATATTTTGGCCTAGATAAAATAAAACAACTGGAAATTATTATTGATGATGCATTTGAATTTGTTTTAAAAACAAAAAACAAGTATGATCTCATTATAATTGATATTTTTGAAGATATCAAAATGCCGAATTTTTTGTTTGAAAGTTTTTTTAGCGAGCGTATTTGTTTTCTTTTAAAAAATAATGGATTTGTTTTATTCAACACCATGATTTTAGATGAAGCACATAATGTTCGAAACAGAAAATATATTGCCGAAATAAACGCTGAATTATTTACTTCAAAAATGCTGCCCCGCGTAGAAGTTCATAATGAATTAATAATTATTGAAAAAGTCGCCTAAATTTTACATTTTATGAAACCTCTTGTCTCCATTTTAAAAGCCTTGCCATCTACAAAGATTATTGATTCCAGTATTCATTTTTCAAAATACATTCCGCTGGATTTATCTGTAACCAATCAGGAATTGATGGAAAGTAAACCTGAAAATCCTCAAGAATTTGAGAGTTTTATTTCAAATTATTTAGAAAAAAACAATGCACAAGTTGCATTTGGAGGATATATTGAAGGACGGACTTTATATCAACGGAGTACGATTTTTAAAAATGATTCAATACCGGAACGCAATATTCATATTGGCCTGGATTTATGGACAAAAGTTGACACAGCGGTTTTGGCGCCATTAAAAGGAACAGTTCATAGTTTTAAAAACAACATTGGTTTAGGAGATTATGGACCAACAATAATTTTAGAACACATTGTTGAAAATGAAAAATTTTATACTTTATATGGACATTTATCGTTAGAAAGTATAGAAAACCTTAGTGTTGGGACAGTTTTTAATAAAGGAGAAAAAATTGGATCATTAGGAAATTCAGATGTTAACGGAGATTATGCGCCTCATGTACATTTTCAGATTATAAAAAATATTGAAGATTATTTTGGCGATTATCCCGGAGTTTGCAATACAAGTGATTTGAATTTTTATATAGAAAACTGCCCTGACCCGAACTTATTATTAAAAATTACTTAAATGATTATGAAGAAAGCAGGATTGATTATATGTTTGTTGTTGTTAATAGGATGTAAATCAAAAAATATCAGTAGAGATACTGAAGATTTAAAAATCAAGAAAATTTCTGGTGCAGAAATTAATGCCAATCAGCAGCAAAAAGCTTACGAGCTGGGAAAACGAGTTTTAGAAACTTGTAATACATCAAAGTTTAAACCTTTTAATGAAACCGAAGTTACATCATCAGTCAGAGAAAATACGACTGAGGAGCGTTTGACAAAAACATGTCAGCGATTTAGACAATATTACGGCAATTTCATAGATTTAAAATTAGACGGCGTTTATAAAACAAAACAAGAAGTCGTTTACCGCTATCACGCCTTATACACAAAAAAAGTAGCCAATAAAGAATTGCGCGTTTTTGTGAATGAAGATAATTTGATTTCTGCCATTAAATCAATGGATTGGGATGAAAAATTTGATTCTAAACTAACAGAATAATAAAGCAAAACAATGAATTTAAAATTATCTCTTTTTATCCTACTGTTAATTTCAACTTTTGCAAATGCTCAGGAAACAATGAGTATAAAAGGCTCCAAGCCTTTTCCTGCGACACAAGCATATACTTTTATTTGCGAAAAGTATGTTTACACAGGTGAAGCAAATGTTCAGATCGCAAAAACAGATAAAGGAGGAGTTTTAAAATTAAGCATTGGCACGACCAGTAATAAAACAAGAATTTCAGGAGGTCTTTATGTTGATTTAGCAAATGGAGATGTGATTCCGTGTGTTGACAGAAACAGTAATGAAACTATCGAAGGCAAAACATCATCTTACTATTACTTTACTCCTGCTGAAATGGTTAAGCTGAAAAAAAATGACATCAAAGGCATTAGATTCATCGTTACAGGAAATTCTAATGCTTTTGGTGATCAAACAGGATATTTTACAGCCTCAAATAAAATGACATATTTTTCTACGGCCTTTGATAAATCTAAAAAATCATTTGATACTGCCGCCGCAATTAGTGCTTTATAAATAAATTATTTGTCTTAATAAATCCTATATTTATACTCTAATTACAACATCATATGAATTCTAACGAAGCCTTAATTACAAAATTCTATACTGCTTTTTCAAATGCCGACGCTAAAACAATGAGCGAATGTTATCATCCTAAAGTTCATTTTATTGATCCTGCATTTGGCTTACTTAAAGAAGATCAGGTTTCTAAAATGTGGGAAATGCTGATTTTTAGAAGCAAAGGCAATCTTAAAATCGAATTTTCAGATATAAAAGCAGATGATTCTACAGGTTCTGCAAGATGGGTTGCGACCTATAAATTTACTAAAACCAATAGAAACGTAATTAATAGAATCTCAGCAGAATTTGCTTTTCAGGACGGACTTATTATCAAACATACAGATAGTTTTGATGTCTGGAAATGGTCAAAACAAGCCTTTGGTCCTGCTGGATATTTACTGGGATGGACAGGATTTTTTCAAAATAAAATCCAGGAACAAGCCTTATTGTCACTCAAAAAGTTTCAGGAATCCAAATAATTTCATAATTTAGAATTTCAAAATAAATTCTCCTACTAAGTTTCAGATTTAGGTGGAGTTCGTCTAATTATGTAGAAATTTTTGGAGCAAAAAACATATAAGCTTAAAGACCTTTTGTCCCGCTTTCGCCTTTATCTTTGTTCGTTCCTCTCAAAGGATATCAGCTCTATCGGGGCTAGATGAGAAATTTCAAATCATAAGCAACAACAAACCCGACAGGTTTCAAAAACATAAGTGTTCGGAAGAGTTAAATTGATTTACATATATTAGTATTAAAGTCTAATTGTATGGAAAAGAAAGTCACAG
>NZ_JAYSPC010000098.1:0-131156 GCF_043722275.1 Flavobacterium sp.
CTACTTTTTAGACACCTTTTTGAGTTCATTTATACTGCTCACTTTTATCCAGAATTAGGTGCTCACTTTATCCAGAATATCCACTTTTACAATAGATACCCTATTTTAAGATTGTAAAGTTTTTCTAATCTTAACAATTGTATTGTTAGAAAGACTAGTTATTGAGGAGAGTTTTCTAATTGAATAGTTTTTGTCTTTGATGAGTTCTAAATGGGATTGATTGTATTTGGATAAAAATTGTTCAGTTGTTTCATTTGTATTCATTTGACGCCCTTTGTAAGTACCTTTTGCTTTCGCTATTAAAATCCCCTCTTTTTGTCTTTCCAACAAAGAACTTCTTTCCATTTCAGCCACATTGCTTAAAACATCAGTAATCATTTTGAAAATGCTATTTGGTTTATTCTCAACTATCGAAAATAAACCAATGTTTTCTACAAACACATTAATATTAAGGTTGTTTAAGGTATTTAGTGTTGTTTGAATGTCATAAGCATTACGTCCCAATCTGTCAATAGAATGAACATGCAAAGTTTCTACTTTTTTAGCATTTATATCATTCAATAATTTTATTGCACTTGGACGCTCGTTAAATGGAATAGAACCAGAACATTTATCAATATAAGTTTTGTGTGTAGTGTTTTCTTGTCTTAAAGTTGATTGCTCGGTTGTACTGGTTCTAATATATTTTGCGATTTTCATTCTTCTTTGCTTTATGATTGAAACAAAGATAAGGAACCTTTATAGTTGTACCTAATTTAGCGTAGTTATTTTTGATACATTATTAAGTCAATAAAACCGAACAAAGTTCCGTGTTAATGGTACCCTGATATAAGTATAGCTAAATTTTGATACATTGATCTTCTTCAGTCAGAAGCTTTTTCTCGTTTATAGTTACTAATTCGTATTTTAAAGGAAAAACTACTTTCCAACTCGATCTGTATTATAAGACTAATCCTCGATCAAAATCAACAAGATATTGCTGAGGAATAGTACTCCTAATAACTGCTGTATTTTGAACTTTTCCCTCCGAAAAACTATGAGTTGTAATTAAATCTTGAACAAATTCATTACAATTTATTCTATGAAGTACATTTTTAGCTCTACCCTTAGTAAATTTTCTTCTTAAAGGAGGAGTAAATTTAATTAAATTAGAATGGCAATGAATTCTACCCTCTCTTCCCCAAGCACCTTGTAGTTGATTCTCTTCCCATAACAAAGAGATAGAGCCATCTGATTTTGCTAAAAACCCTAATGTTTCAAAATATTCATTTTGAGAATCAAATCTCATTCTTTGTCTTTTTCCAAAGTATTGTTGATACATAATTTTATTTTTTAATTATCATTGTAAATTTTTGCTAATTCAGTCTTTATTTCTCTAAAAGTCATATCAACTTTTAAGTCTTTACTTAACCCTGTATTTATGCAGTAAACAAATGAATCTTTTCGGTAGTAGATTTCATTTTTATTTAATGATTTTTCAATATTGTCTGTCTTTGCCAATAAACATACAAGTTGATAATCTGGATTTATAGCATCCGTTTTATTATTTGGATGTGCTTTTGTATAATGTTGTGTTGCTGTTAATTTAATTAGATTTTCTAAATAATGAGCAAGCTGAGGGAATTTGCTTTTAGGAAAAATGTGATGAACTTGTGTAGCATCTCCGTTACTCCATTGATCTTTAATTTCACTCTCAGTGTACATTTTCTTAATCTGACAGATTGCTTTTTGAACTAAATAAGCATTAAAGGCAGTTCCCGATACAATGTTTTGCTCACTTTCATTTATAGCTTCTTTTCGTGAAATGGTCTTATCTTTTGATATATCGCGCCAATTTTTTCTATTATACATTAAATCTGTATAATAAAACTGGCTTTTTGATATCTTCCCGCCGACGGAACCCGGCAAATCATTTTCGCAAGCGTATAAATTAAGAAGTTTTGGGTATATTCTTTTAATTTCAACTTCCTTATTTATTGCAGTGTTTCCGATTATAAATTTTATAAAACGACTTTTCAGAGCTTCAAAATCAACTTGTGTTAAAGTACCATCCTCATATTTTACTTTATATGATTCAAAAAACTTCAATAACCCACTATCCGATAAAACTTTTACAAAATATTGATAGAGAAAATTATAGGCATTTCTGTCTTTTAGCGAAATATATTCCAAAACTGACAAGTTTGCAATATTATAATAATTTTTCGTCCCTCGTTTTTCTATATTCAAAACTCCTGCATATGCTAAAAGACGTAAAGGTTGTTGAATGAATTTATCATATTCACTTTTCGTTGTCGGATTAGTAGCAGACGGTTTATTAAATATCGCTTTAACGTTTTTAATAAAATATTGTGAATCCCAAATATCTTGAACTGTAAACTCTTTATTTGGCTCACTTTCTCGCAAATTTATAATACAATCAGCAATAATACACACAACATCAGGTGTACATTTTTGATCCATAAATCTTGCATCTTGTTTAACCCTTATGTCGTAATTTATACTATTAAGTAATTTTTGCAATTCTGTCATCTATTCAATATCTTTTAGAAGTCCGAAGAAAAAAACGGAGTTGTTATCAATATTTAATGAACGTGTACCGTAATTTCTTGCAACAGAATAAAACTTGCTAAATTCTTCTGTACCAAAATATTCTAAATCTCTTTCATTTACTGGACGACTGCCATTTCTTAATGTTAGAATTGCTACAGAACCGTCAACAATTGTATTTTTAGGTAAAAAACAAGCTCTAGGATTGTAGGTTAAATTTGGAACTAAAACGGCCGTTTCGTTATTAATAAATTTTTTCACATCCAGACTCTCAATTTCATCTGTATAGCAATCATAATCTTTAATATCAATTGTTTTATTTGATGCTATATTTCTAGATTTAAGAACCCTAAAATTACCTTTGGTATTTGTTATTTTTTTTGTGATTTGTCTGTCCCTATAAGCATTAAAAATATTAAATTTCATTTTGTTTGAAATAGCATCAAACAGGTCATTCCTATAAATTAACCAGTATGGAAAATCTTGTGAAAAAATATATTCTTGACTTTTCATACTAATTTCTTTTGTAATGTATGATTCGATCTCAATAACATTCTTTATTGGTTTTTTTTGAGTAAAAGCAATAAAGCTTATTGTTTCTATTTTAACACCTTTAAATCCTTTTTCTCCATAATCTGTTATTTTTTTAACTTTTAAGTTTTCTAATAATTCTCTAGTTTTATTGAATTCAGGAGAGTTGATTAAGCTTTTTGGAATAATTAAAGCTACAATATTTCCAAGTTTCAATGATTTTTCAATGAAAAATGAAAATATATTATTTGTTTCAGTATTAAAGATTCCTTTTTTATATGAGGATAATAAAGACTTTTCTTTTGTGATTTTTTTAAATGGTGGATTTCCAACTACAATATCATATTTGTTCTCAAATTTGAATAAAAGGAAATCAGAATTAATAAAATTAATTGAAATGTTTTTTGGAATTTCAATTTTTTTCAACAATAACCTCAACGTATTAATTGAATTTTCATCAATATCAACTACGTCAATTATTACCTTATTTACTGTTTTATATTTCTCAATTAAAAGAGGTAAAAAATTCCCAACTCCAATCGATGGCTCCAAAATCCTTAAATTTTTGAACTCTTTGGCGTCGGGTAAATCTTTTATTACGGAGTAGCAGATGTCTTGACTTGTATAATAAGCCGAGTTTTCTGTTCTTGCAGTATTGGATAATTCTGCAATTTTTGAAAGTATTGAGTATGGAAATTTGAAACTATTTATCTCAATAAATGAATTTAAGTTTTCAATTTTTTCTAAATCGTTTTCTTCAATTAGCCTTTTTATATTTTGTTCATTAAAATTATCATTAAGCAAATAAGTTTTTATTTTTTTCGCTATTTGCTGAAATATAATTGTTGGAACCGCTTCGCCTAAACAATGGCGAATATTCATTTCTTCCTTTTTTAGAAATAATTTTTTATCTTCTAATGAAAGCTTATTTAGTTCTTCAACTGATTTTTCAGTCCATTTAAAACTGTTCGGGACCGACATCATTAGCATAAGTTCACGAATGCTAAAAACGCGGTCATCAACTGGATGAACAGTATTTTGACTGGATAAAATATCGTTGCGAGTATGGACACAAGGTGCAACTTTATTCCAATACTGTCTTTTATATTTATCTCCGTTTTTGTTGGCATTATAAATTATAGTTCCATCAACAACTTTATGAGGAATTTTATCTAAATCTTTGTTATCAAATGCTGATTCACCTTCTTTAATGCCAGAAATCCAACTTTGCATAGTTGGAGTATATTTTTTAAAACTATGATAAATATCGGTTTCCGATATTTCTCCCATTGTTTTTAAACTTGGTAATTTTCCAATTATTTCTTTTAAGGTTTTCTCTTTTACTAAACTTGGAGAAACATTAAAAGGTGTAATTTCTTTCAAATCTTTTCGAGTTCCAATCACTAAAGTTCGAGTTCTACTTGATGGATTCCCGTAATCTTTGAAGTTTAAAACTTGATAATTTATATGATATTCTCCTGCAAGATTTACTTCAATTGCTTCCTTGATACTCTTATCTTTTCCGTCAATGTCTGTGCATTCTGTATTTAAAAATGCCCGAACATTCTCAAAAATGAAAAATTTAGGTTTTATTTCTTTTGTTAATAATATAGATTCTATTACTAAAGAATTCCTGTTTAATTCGTTCCCCTTTTTATGATTTGCAACAGACATTCCTTGACAAGGTGGAGTTGCAATCAAAACATCAAGTTCTTTAGCTTTTTCCTTAATATTCCATTTCAACAATTCAGTACGGATTTTATTTTTAGCTTGAATTGTTGTTATGTCATCACTTATGTAAGCACTTTCATAATCGCATTTTGAATTATATCTCTGGATATTAAGTCTTTTTTCTAAAATTTCAACTGTCGCAACGCAATGAAAATTTTCGGATTTGAAGCCATAACAACCAACTCCAGCACTGCTGAATAAACTAATATATGTTAATGGATTCTTTAATTTCATTTTAATTTTTTAATTTTCAAAACTACAAAAATTAAAGGATTTTGACTCCGTAATTTTGATTTTTAACGAAGTTCAATTTTTAGCAGCGTTATCTAGGATCTTATTATTCCTCGTTTGTCGGTATGTGTTTTTCTTTACAATAATTTTCTACTTCTGTATCGTTAGCAAAGTAGTTATCGCAAAACTCATTGAGTTCTTTTTCTGCACCTGAGCTATATTTTTCGCTTGCCGTCATTAATTTTTCAGTCTGTTCAATAAACTTTTCAAACTCTTTATTCATTTTGCAAAGTTTGTCAATGGTTTTAAAATCCAAATCTCGGAATATTGAAGGATAAAGGATTTTACTTTGATATGGGTTTGCGTTAAGTTCAATAATTCCAATTCCAAATGATTGATTTAGTCTAGCCATTTCTTCGTTTAAACTGTCGCTAAATTCAAATGCAACTAAATAACCATAATTCGCCCAACTAGAATTTGAAACTGCTTGGAAAAAAGCTTTTTTAAGTTCGCTGTCGCTGTTTATTTCTCTTTTTAACTCATAAGAGCTTATCTTAAAAGTATCAACACGATTTATAGATTTTAAAAAATTTTGACTGGCTTTTGTTTGCAAACTCAAGAACTTAATTCCAACCATATCAGGATGCGTCCAAATTTGATTATTATCCTTTCCGTTTGATTGTTCGTGGAAAATAGTCTTTGAGTAAGTATCTGTATTTTTTAAGTAACTGCTGAGAAGTTTGTGTAAATCTCTTTCATCATAAGTCTTTGACTTGTTTGTCTTTACAGATTTTAATATTTGAGTTTCTATGTCTCCACTCAAAATTTCGATACCAATATTTTGCTCGTTTTTCGTTAAATAGTAGGAATATGTTCCGCCATCTTGCTTAATTCGTTTTACTCTAGTGTCGCCATTACGTATGAAGTCGCCAAGAACTGCTGAAATTGTCGAACCTGGTGTTTTTGCAACGCCAAAGTCATAGTAGCCTTTACTAACAATATGATTGAGAACCGCTAAATAATTGGTTATGTCGTTAATGTCTTCTAAACTTTTTAATACGGCTTCTTTTAATGTCATTGCTTGTTAGTTTTTTGTGTGTTACGCTTCGGCTTTCTACCATTAGCTAGCTCGTTGTAATCGAAATAATCTTCGTTTATCTATCCTAATTTAAGTTATCGAATGTAATATTCAGTGAGACTCTTCCAAACGCTCAAACTTCATTTTCAAATTTGAACATTAAAGATGTTTCAATTCCTAAGCCAATTGCCAAAGATTTGATGGTGCAAATAGTTGGATTTATCACACCTCGCTCAATTCTAGTAATTTGTGGCAATGAAACTTCAGCCAAATTGGCTAGCTCTTCTTGGGACATACCTTTTTCTTCTCGCATCATTTTTAGATGTTTTCCGAATCTTATCAGATAATCTTTATCCTTGGTATAGATCAAAGTTTTACAAATTATGAGTTTAAAATGTAAAAATCCTTTAATTATTGGCTACCTATCTAATCATACATGATTAGTTATTCATGTTTTTTATATATTTGCCTATGTAATTCTTACAAAATAGCCAAAGGCTTTAAAATCTTAAACCAAATCATTATTATGAAAATTGATCCATCCTCAACAATAACTATTACTTTATTACTATTTATGAGCAGTATTGGATACGCTCAAGTATCATATTTACCTAACAGTCAACATCAAGAAACTAACAATCAGGCATCTCAACAAGAACTGTCCGAAGAATACACTGAATCTAAATTTCAAGGAGAAGAAGAGATTGAGCTTACGAAATCAAGTAACACTCTTGGTATGAAAAAGACTGAAAATGGATGGGAAGCAATCAATAACAAGAAGAAAGCATTACCCGTAAGCAACAATAAAACAGTTGTTGATAGAAAACAATTTATTGGCAATTATACTGTCAAAATGAATATTGACGCTATGAACACAACTTTTTACGCTAATGTAAGTATAGTAAAAGGGAAGCTGAAATTTGTTGTGAATGAGGGTGGTTCAATAAACTCTTATTATGAAGAGACATCAATTAAAGAGATTCAAAAGAACATTCAATATGACTTTAACGCTAATGATTTAGACAGCGGAAGTAGTCGTACATATCATTTCAAGAAAAAAGGCAATCGTTTTGAACTAAAATTTAATTATTAGAATAAAACTCTATTTATTGATTTCATTTAAAAAAAAGAACTGTAATCGTAAAAATTAAAGAGTAAAAACTATTATAATTTTTAGAATATGAAACAACACAATAGACTATTGTTAGTGATATTAATGCTAATATCTATTTGTTTACATATCAGTTTAAATCCCCTTAAATCAGGGTTAATTAGGTTTTTTGATAAAAACAAGAAACACGAAATTAATCGAGAAATATTTGTTGACAGTTATGCTGTAAAAATGAGCATTGATGGTTCAAATCCTACTTTTTATGTTGATGTAAGAGCAATAGACGGAAAACTATACTTTGCTGTAAATGAGGGAGGAAAAACAGGCTTCGATTATGACGAAACATCAGCAAAAGAGATTATAAAAAATGTAGAATATCACTTTGAGGCTATTGATACTGATAGCGGAAGTAATCGTATATACTGTTTTAAGAAAAAGGGGAATCGTTTTGCACTGACATTTAATTATTAGAATAAAATCCTAGTTTATTAATACAAAATTGGAGTTCAGAAACCAAAACAAAAACGGGGTGTAATCGAAAAACCTAAAGAGTAGAAAACAACTAATTTTTTAAATATGAAAATAATAAAAATTTTATCGGCTGTAACGTTTAGTGTTCTTCTATTTTCTTGCGGAGGAAAAGGAACTGATAAAGAAGAGAAAAACACAGACAAAAAAATTGAAGATGTTATTGCAGATTGTAATTGTTCTGAACTTACTGAAGCTGATGGTGAACTTAAAGGTGTGACCAAAAAAGGGAGCAAAGATTTATATACAGGTGTTTGTGTAACAAAGGATCAATATGACACAATAACTAATAAAAATACATTTAAAAATGGTTGGCTGGTGAACGAGATAGTGAAAGAAAAAATAGGTAATGAATATATAATCACTAAGGATATTGATTATGAAAATGGAGAACCAGACACTTATAAATATGTGAAAACTGAGCAAAATAATAGTGCTAAGTTGACCTTTGTTAAAAATTACAAAGAATACAAAAAAAAGAAAGCAATCATAGATTATAATATCACAATATTCTCTGGAGAAAAATTCAGCTTGGCAGTGAGTACACATTATAGGGATGGCAATGAGTTTTCACATAAAAACGCTTCACCTCAGCCTGTTTGTATGCCAAATTCTGACGGAACTATTGATGGAGGTTGGAGATTAGATGGACTTTCTCAGGATAGACTTTATGAAATTTTAGATGATTTAAAAAAAGAATTTCCACATTTTAATTACTGGAAAAACTAAAAGATAAAAATATCAATAAAAAAAGCGGGAAGATTTTCTCGCTTTTTTTATGAATTACAATTTTATAAAACTAAAAAATCTAATAAGAATAAGTGAAAAATTACAAGTAATTTATGTTGTTCTTTTCGACTAGAAAAAAAGAAAAATAAATTAAATTTTAACATTTCTCAAAAATACCTCAACTATAAATAGATATCTCAACACTAAAAATCACTTCATTGGGGTGCAATATTTCCAAATTTTAGATGATGTTTTTTCAAAGATTCTTCATTATATCTTTGCCTAAGAAATCAAAAACAACATCTCTTAACAATCATTTAGAGATTTAAAATTCAAATCATTACAATTCGATTTTTAAAAATTCGCATTATGTGAGGGTGGATTTCTATGCTTAAAAAATAGTAACAAAGTAAAACAAAAATAAAATTATGATGAGAATACACTTTGACAATTGTCCAACTTGCGCAAATAATAATGCGGTATTAAATCTTTTAACTTCAAATAATGTGAAGTTTAAAATTGTAGAAAAAGAACAAGTGAAATCTTTTGAAACGAAAGAAATTGAAGTAAAGAGCAAAGATACTTTACCGACAACTTTTAATAATTTCTATTGCGGACCCGAAAAGAACAAAAAAACTTCAAATGTGAATGTATTGACGAAATTTATGGGCGAAAAAATTGGAGATAAAATAACTCTTAAAACAGATTTTATTTCTGCATCAAAAGAAACTCTGTATAACGGATTTAAATTATCTCTGAAAGTCATTGGTGATGATGTTTCATTAATAATGAAAGGAAATAACGAATTAGAACTAAAATGTTGGACGATTTCTCGCATTACTTCTTATATGAAAAAGAAGAACCCCTCTATTACTGAAAACAATGTTAGAGCATTGCTTTTAGGTGGTTCATTGAAAGTAAAGTTTTGCGTTTCCGTTCTCAAAGACCACGGAACACATTGGAGAGTTTTTAAATAAACAAAGAAGCAACTAAGTATTAAAGAGCTAAAAAATAAATCGTTAAATAAAACAAATTAAATATGTATAAAGCATACGGAAAAACTGATAATTGGGGAAAAAACATTAAAATAACTTATAATGATGTAGTGATATTCGAAGAGAGGTATTTAGATGTTGAAGACGAAGTAGACACGCCCGAATTTATTGATAAAGTCTTTGATAGAGAAATCTTAAAGCATCAAAGAAGTACAAAATTAGATGTATTATTAAGTTAAACAAAGCTATTCTTATTGTGTAGTTTATAAATCCTAAACATGGAAAATATTAACAAGTTATTTTTTAAGGATAATAGAATAAAGAGCAGAAATATCAAACTGAATAGTATTCTAAAATGAAAAGCGATTTGATATTAGTCAAATCGCTTTTTTATTTTTTCTCGCGCGAATAGGGCGTTTTTGGAAGGTTATTTTGAACGAAACAACACAAAGTATTGTTTCTTGTATTTTGAGTTCTTAAATGTCAATTTTTGATTAAAACATTTAGATTTTTGGTCTGGTCTTTACTTGCTGGTAATTATTTTGTTCAGATGAGTTTATCCCAATACAGATGTTAATCTGCTGGGTCATCTTGAACATAATTACCAACAATTTTTTTCTTGCCGTATAAATACCCTGTTCATAATAAATCGTCCTTGATTTACTATTGGGTTAGCCACTGTCAATGCTATTTGGACGCACTGTCATACCTCTCGCTCCTAACCTTAATGCCACGATTTCACTTTGTATAATTCCCCTGGTAGTGATTACGATATAGAACCCAGCGTTACTCATTATCCGCCATTCTATAAAGATTTTGTTTTAACTCCTTAAATTATATATAAAGAAATGAATTGTTCCTTTTCGTTTTTTTTAATTTAATCTTTCAATTTTTGTTTTTAAAATGTCGATTTGAATTAAACATCTCAACTTTTCTTTCTTTTTAATATCGGTTTCAGACTGTAACTTTTCTTTGTTTATGATAATCTGACTGTTCAACTTTTTAATTTTGTCATAGTTAATCATTGATCTTTTCTAATTTTTCTATTAGAATTACCTCCATCAACTTAAATAGAGTATGTTCGTTATAAAGATGTAAATTTTTATACTTGACTATTTCAGTATCTTGTTTTTTCAACTCTCTTTGAATTTTCGACTTTGAAACATTGACAATTTGTCGAATTGTTTCTACATCATAATACTTCTTATTTTCTTTTATTACAAATACTATCATTTGTTTTTATCTTATATTTTTTGGCTAATGAATTATATTCTTTAATCAAAGCATCAATGGTTTCATCATCATTTTCTGCAGTTTCTTCTTCATCTTGAACCTCATCATCTTTTTCATCGCCATAGCCCATTATTTCATCATATTCATCGCTGATATCTTTACTATAATTTGTTTCTTCTTCTGGAAGCTCCTGAATTTCTTTGTCGTATTTCTCAACAATAAATTTGATAAAACTGGTGTGTAATCTTTTTTTCATTTTCTGTATTTATTTTTCTGAGTTGATTTGTTTCAACCTTAAATTATATATAAAACTGAAAATATATCTTTTTAAAGAAGATGGATTTTTTATAGTAAGATTGCCGTTTTTGTATGTATTTGTCAATACAAGTTGTTACAAAACGAAAAATAGTATTTGCAACTGGTATTGAGAAAAAATAATGATTTTTAATTACTCCCGAGAATTATTAGATGAAGTAGAAAGTTGACCAGAAAAGATAAGGTGAAGATTGTTTTACACTTTGTTTTACACCTGTAAAAACAAAAACGTCTTAACTTGTTGTTTTTCAACTTGTTAAGACGTCTGTTCTTGTGGTCCCACCTGGGCTCGAACCAGGGACCACCTGATTATGAGTCAGGTGCTCTAACCAGCTGAGCTATAGGACCGGTTTGAGGATGCAATATTACTACTATTTTTTATTCACTCCAAATATTTTGGGATATGATTTCTATTTAATTTCAATACTAGTCGCTATATTCTCACAACATAATTGATTTTCAACATCTTATTTCAAATAAAAAAACTACTTTTTTTATCTAATTTCCTGACAAAGCTCGACTAAAACGCCATTTGTGTTTTTTGGATGCAGGAAAACTACTAATTTATTATCTGCGCCTTTCTTTGGAACTTCGTTAATCAATACAAAACCTTCGTTTTTTAGACGAACAATTTCGGCATGAATATCTTCGACGTCAAAAGCGATGTGATGAATTCCTTCTCCTTTTTTTTCTAAAAACTTTGCAATTGGACTTTCCGGATTTGTCGCCATCAAAAGTTCAATTTTATTGGTTCCGGTTTGAAAAAAAGATGTCGAAACTCCTTCGCTTTCCACGACTTCCATTTTATAGGACGGAACGCCTAATAATTTTTCGAACAACACATTTGCATCGTCCATGTTTTTGACTGCAATCCCGATATGCTCTATTTTATTTACCATGACATTTAAATTTAAGAAATCAACTTATTTATTAACGTAAGTATTAAAATAACCACATTCAGCAATTACGTCCTGATAGTATTTAGTGTCAGAATAGTCTTTTTTCAAGGTTTTAAAGCTATTCCAGGCAATAAAATTAATTTTATCATCATCGACTTCCCATCCATTTTTCATATTGTTGTACTTATTATTATAATATTCGTTGCGCTCGCATTTTGCCAGCATATAAATACATTTTGCCTTTTGTTCTTTTGTTGTTGCTGCTTCAAATGCTTTTTGGTAATACATTTTAGGAACATCACAATTCGTAATCATTTTTTTCATTGGCTCTCTAAACGAATATGGACCTGAGCCATAACCTATAATACTTATTTCATAAAAAGTTCTGCCGTTACCAAAATGAGTTAAATTATAAAATGCATTTCCAAGCAATAAACTATTGGTATAAACATCTTCTTTTTGAGCCAGTTTATCCTGCATTGATTTCAAAGTATTTAAAAAATCAAGTTGAGTATATTTCTTTTTTTGATACGCTGCATGATCACAATCGTGACAATCTTTAATATTTCCGTTAAACGGATTTCCTAAAAAAGTATAATATTGAACTGAATCTGTTTGCTGAATAAAAGCAATTGCCTCGGGAATTTTATTTTTGAATGTGGACTGAACTGCCTGAAAATTATTAATATCTTTCAGTTTCAAATTATAAATCCCCGCTCCTATTTTCTCAATTTCAGTTTTATTTGGCTTAGCCAAAAATGCTTTCATATCAAGCAAACTCTTTTCATTGTCATAAAAAGAATTTCCGGCGCCCCAATAATCTTCCGGCATTTCTCCGCCAAACAATTCTACCATTACAGGATTTGATTTTGCACGATAAAGTGTCGCTAAATAATTCTTGCTCCACGATGCTGCATTTTGATAACGAAATTCCTGTCCTTTATATGTTTTGGGAAGTTCATTATACAACCAGTTCAAATCGGCTAAAACTGTTTTTTCGTTTTTGTCTGTCAGTTTATCAATTTTGCTCATGTTATTTACAAAACGAAGCAATCTCAATTGATAATTTGCCAATTCGGTTTTAGGCATTGTTTTTTCTGCTTTATTCAAATTATTATCCGCAGCAGCATAATCACCTTTTAACGTTTGTAAATATCCTAACGAAATATCCCATAAATACGGCTTTTCAGTATTTCCGGCAGCAGCAATTTTTGAAACCAAATCAAAAGCTTTAGTATTAATTTTAGCTTTATTTGCTTCTTTATTCTCTGCAACGGTTTGTTTTAAAGCCGGAGTTTTATAATCGTCCGGATTTGTTTTTGCCTCAAATGAACTATTGATCGCTTGTTCCTGATTATTGACCAAACGCGTTAGCAAATAATTCAAATGCTCGCTTTTAGGATCTAATTCATAAATTTTATCTATCGCCTGAGTTTCGTCTTTATAAAATCCGTGAACTGCCCAAAGCGCGGCTTTTTCCTTATTGGTTTTTGCCAAAGCCAATGATTTATTCCAATCGGCATCATTTTGAGGATGAAAACTATACGCCGTAACAACCCTTAATGCTGGACATTTATCAAAAACCTGAGCATATAAATAATTTGAAGTCGAATATTTTTTCTGCTTGTAATTTATTCCTGCGATATAAGAAAGCGCACGATAATACAATACATTTTTAGGTACAGAAGCTTCTGTTTTATTAAAAAATTCGATTGTTTTTTTCTTATTGCTGCTATAGAAATACGCTTTTGTAGTAAGAAACCAATATCTGTTTTTCAAAAACGAATCTGAAGTTGTATTGTACACGTTTTCGATTGACTGAATCATTTTTAAATCGTCAAAAGTTTTTGCAACAACGGGATCATAACTCCAATAATCGTCACCAATAGAAACGGTTTCTATTTTTTGTGCCAAATACAAAAACTCAATAAAGCTTTTTACTTGAGCATCTTTCAGACTAATTTTCTTTCCCCATTTTAACGAAGTTGGATTTTCCTTTTTGGTTTTAAAAAAAGTATGAAGTTGCGTAATATCCGTTTTATTTTGATTCGTTTTATCATTAGACGAATACATATTTGTTTCTTCGCCAATCAGGAAATAATTTATTGTAGCGGCATCTGCTTTCCCTTTTAGATAACCTTCCCAATCTGATTTTATATCATCATTAAATCTGGAATTGTGTTGCGTATCAAAACCAATTCCGTAAAAAATATCACCTGATAAAAAAAGTGGCGAATATGATTTATCCGTAAATGTTTCCGGCGTAAAATTGGAACTATAGCCAAAATCCCAATCATCGCCGCCGCCACAAGCATAAATTATTCCATATACCGAAAGTAAAGCAGCACTAGAAACAAGAAATAACTTGTTTAAAAATATTCTTTTCATAGTTTTTAATATTGAATTCGTCTAAATCGTAAAATATAATTTCCTTTGGAGCCTGAACTACATTCTCCTGTAATTCTTCAGCCATTTCTTTTAAATCTTCTGAAGAAATTGCTTCTATTTTGAGCAAATCATTTTCTTCATAAAAAACACCATTTTTGTAATTGGATTTTATAACCTTAAAAAATATTGGAGTTATGGATTTAAAATTAGCATCTTTTTTTAATTCATTTACATTTAATTTTGAACGTAAACCAATCACTTTTTGATTCCTGATATGAACCGCCCAGGAATAAATTGGCAAAGCAAAATCAAGATGCAACGGGTATTTTTTTAAGCTTTTCAGATATTTTTCTGCAACTTTTTTACTGTAAATTGAGTTTAACGAATCCGGCGCAATTGTTCCCATATTATAGTACATCAAAACTCCGGAATCAACATTTGGGATTTTCGTTGTCTTAAAATATTTCACCTGATGCAAACGTATTGTTGCCGAAAGTTTTTTGTGCGAAAGCTTTTTGAATTGCTCTATAAATTTAAGATAATTGTCTTTGCTTTTTAAAGTCCAGTCGCAATCAATTTGAATTTCCTGACAACTAATTTTATTCTTAACATTAATTTCTTCAACTAAACGAATCGTTTTTTGAGCCAGATCATCAATATCAAGATTAACCATTGACATGACTTTGTTTTGGATAAAAACTACAGGAACAATAGTAAAATTATTGGTGTTTTCCTTAAAGTGAACAGGACTAACCGGAAATGGATCTTGCGTTATGGGATGCAAACCTATATCAAAATACCTGATATAGAGTTTACTAACTTCATTATCACGCAATACTTCTTTCTCGGTTTGGGATAATTTGAAGATAGTTTTCCAATAATAAAAAGCAACAATTGGCTTTTCGGTTTTACCACAGGAAATCAGTAAAAGAAATAGCAAACCAAAGAAATATCTTTTTATCAAAACCGGGAAAAATTAAATTTGAAATCAAAAGTAAGAAATTATATCCTCTCGGTGATTTCAAAATCAAAAAAATAGCGCCGGACAAAAGCTATAAATCCTAATAAATGGATAAAAAATTTCAATTAAAGCAAATATAATCGTTATTTTGTGCAATCAAATTCAGAAACCGTTATGTTGAAAAACAACTTCAGATATATTTCCTTATTACTGGTATTTTTAATGTTGAGCTGCGCTAAAAGAGGCAGCATTACCGGCGGATTAAAAGATACTCTTGCTCCGGTTTTAAAATATAGTTCTCCCAAAAATATGAGCACTAATTTTACAGGAAACGAAATCATTTTAGGTTTTGATGAATATGTAAAACTTAAAAATCTAAACAAACAGCTTATTGTTTCTCCACCAATGAAACATGAGCCGGTGATTTTGCCTACGGTTGCCAGTAAAGTTTTTACCATAAAAATAAAAGATACTTTACAACCTAATACAACGTATAGTTTCAACTTTGGGCAAAGTATTGCAGACAATAATGAGGGAAATGCGATCAATCAATTCAAGTATATTTTTTCGACGGGAGCTTATATCGATTCGCTGTCAATTAACGGAATTGTTAGGGATGCGTACGAAAAAAACGTAGACAATTTTGTATCAGTAATGTTATATGAGGTAAATGATACTTTTAAGGATTCCTTAATTTACAAACAAAGCCCAAGATATATCACAAACACCTTAGACAGTTTGAGAACTTTTAAATTAGAAAATTTAAAGGCAGGAAAATATTTATTAGTTGCCTTGAAGGACAAAGGCGGAAACAACAGATACAATCCTAAAGATGATAAAATAGGTTTTCTTAAACATTATATAACGGTTCCAAATGATAGTGTTTTTGAACTGGAATTATTCAAGGAAACGCTTCCGCTTAAAGCATTCAAACCAATTCAGGCTTCCGGAAACAGAGTATATCTTCCTTATGAAGGAAAACAAAATTTTAAAATTTCTAAACCCAAAATTGTTCTTAAACACAATAATGAAGTTTTAGAAACCATTGTGACTGCTTTTCCTAAAAAAGATTCCTTGCAAGTTTGGTATAAACCAATAAAAGCCGATTCATTGTCAATGGAAATCAGCAAGGATAAATATGATAAAAAGTTCGCTTTTAAAGTCAAAGATCAAAAGAAAGATACTTTAAATATTACCGCACTTCAAAGCGGAACTCTTAATTTTAGAGAAAGATTTACGCTGGAATCTTCAACGCCATTGGTAAAATTTGATAAATCAAAAATCAGATTAGTCAATAAAGATTCTGTTGCGGTAGATTATACGACAGAATATGATGAATTTGAGCAAAAATTATATCTTGATTTCAAAAAAGAACCTGTTGAAAAATACAACATTACTCTTTTTCCCGGCGCACTGACTGATTTTTATGAAAAGTCAAACGATACTTTACTATATAAATTAACGACAAAGGAATACTCTGATTACGGAAATCTGGTTTTGAATTTACAAAACGTAAAACGCTTCCCTATAATAGTTGAAGTAACAAATAAAAAAGGTGACGTTGTTTATGCCAGCGATTATTCTGAGGGTAAAACTAAAATTGAGTTCAATTTAATGGTGCCTGAAAAATTTACTATCCGAATAATCTATGATGATAATAAGAACAAAATGTATGATTCAGGAGAATTTTTAAACAAAAAGTATGCTGAAGAAGTCTTTTATTTCCAGAGCGATGTTGACGTACGAACGAATTGGGACGTAGATCAGGCAATTGATTTAAGTGTGCCTTTTAATCCGGAAGTAGAGAAAAAACAAGTCGATAAAAAGAAAAAACAGGACGAGAAAAAGAGAAAAGCATTTTAGATTTTAATCTCAAAAATATCTTTATCACTTAAAAAATCGAGTTTTTTCCGCGTTTCTAACATTACATCTTTGTCTAGTTCGACTATAAAAGTGGCTTCGGTTTCCTGAGGTTCTAAAATATAATTTCCTAAAAAGTCAACGGCTTGCGAATGTCCAATATGTTCATAATTATTGGCGTCAAGCCCAATTCTGTTTACACCAACAACGTAGCTTAAATTCTCGATTGCTCTTGCTTTTAATAAAGCATCCCAGGCGTTTGTTCGCACTTTTGGCCAGTTTGCAACATATAAAAGCAAATCATAGTTTTCGACATTTCTTGCAAAAACAGGAAATCTTAAGTCGTAACAAATTTGCAGGCAAATTTTCCAGCCCAAATATTCTACGATTACTTTTTTATCTCCGCTGGTATAAAATTTATCTTCTCCGGCAAGTGAAAATAAATGGCGTTTGTTATAATACTGAATTTCGCCTGACGGAAAAACAAAAAACATTCGGTTATAATATTGCTCGTTTTCAACAATAATCAAACTTCCCGTAATGGCGAAGTTTTTTTGTTTTGCGATAGTTTGCATCCACAACACAGTTTCACCTTGCATAGTTTCAGCAACTTGAGATGCATTCATGGTAAATCCTGTTGAAAACATTTCCGGAAGTACGACCAAATTTACTCCGGAATCGATCTCATTTATCTTCGATTCAAAGCTTTTTCTGTTTTTAGAAACGTCTTCCCAATATAAATCCGATTGTATAAGTGCTATTTTCATATTTCAAAAATACGAATTTTAAGATTAAAATTAATTTTTGCAAAAAAAACATTATCTGCAAAAATTTCTCAAAACACCGCTGAAAATCACAGATCTTTTGGATATTAAAAATGCTTCACGAAAAAATATTGCAAAAAATATGCACTTTGTGCAAAAAATATGCAAACGTGAAGAATTAATTTTTATATTTGATCGCCAACAAAAACCAAAAAAAACATGAAAACCAAACAATTATGAAAACAACGCTAATTTCATTAGTATTTATTGGGGGAATGATCTTCTCAGCAAATGCAAAAGAGGTTGCAATTAAAAAGCACCTTTTTGAACAAAAAAGCAATCAAATTGAAATTACTGGCCAGATTTTAGGTCAGGATGACGGAATGCCAATTGCCGGAGCAACTATTTATGCAGAAAGCAATAATAAAATAGCAACAATATCTGATGAAAACGGAAAATTCAAATTAGAAGTTCCGGAACACGAAAGTCACGTTGTTGTATCCTACATGGGTTACGAAACTTCAAAATTTCCGTTAATCCAATCTGCAAATCTAACCATAAGATTAAAACCTGCCGAAAATGTATTAGATCAGGTTTTAGTAACTGCATTAGGAGTTAAAAAAAGCAGCAAATCTGTAGCTTATGCAGTAACCGAATTAAAAGGAACTGAATTTACAAAAGCCAAAGAAACTAATATTGCCAATGCATTGGTGGGAAAAATTGCAGGTGTAAACGTAAGCAGCACCGCAACTGGACCTAACGGTTCGAGCAGAGTTGTGATTAGAGGAAATGGTTCGTTGAACGGAAATAACCAGCCGATGTATGTTGTAAATGATTTACCAATTGACAATACTCAGCTTAACTTACCGGGAATTGGGAACGGTGCCGGATCTACAAGGATTAATGTGGATCGTGGTGACGGAACATCAGTTATTAATCCTGATGATATCAAAACAATTACCGTTTTAAAAGGTGGAACTGCCGCTGCACTATATGGCGCAAATGCCGCAAATGGTGTAATTTTGATTCAGACGAAAAGAGGATCTGCCCAAAAAGGAATTGGAGTTGACTATAATACTTCGTTTACTTTTGAAACTCCATCAATCATACCAGATTGGCAGTATGAATATGGTTCAGGAGCAAATGGAAAAAAACCAACAACTCAAGCTGAAGCTATTGCAGACGGACGCTGGTCGTGGGGAGCTAAAATGGACGGAACAAATGTTGTTCAGTTTGACGGAGTTGAAAGACCATATGTTGCTCAAAAAAATAACATCAAAAACTTTTATAATACAGGCACAACATTCATTAACTCGATAGCTTTATCTGGAGGAAATGAAAAAGCTACGGGACGTCTTTCGTTTTCAAACATGGAAAATCAAGGTGTTGTTCCAAATACTGATTTCAACAGAAAAAGCGTCAACATGGCAAGCAATGTGAATTTAACTAACTGGTTAAAATTTGATGTTGTAGCACAATATAATTTAGAAAAATCAAATAACAGAGTTACGGTTTCTGATGCTGAAGCAAACCCAAACTGGGGAACTTATATGATCGCCAACACGGTTGATATTAGAAATCTTGCCCCGGGATATGATGCAAATGGTGTTGAGGAAGCATGGAATCCTGTTGCTGTAGCGACAAACCCTTATTTTGTAGTTAATAAAATTAAAAATAACGATACAAAAAACCGTTTTATTGGAATGTTGAACGTAAAAATGAATTTTACACCCAACTTATTCCTTCAAGGTAGAATTGGTCAGGATTTTACAGATTATGAATTCTTTGGATACATCCCAAAAACAACTTTAAACAATCCCGTCGGATATGCACAAAGTTCAAGAATGAAAATTTCCAACCTGAATTCTGAAGCAATTCTTAATTACACCAAGAAAAATATTTACAATGATTTCTCTTTAAATGCATTGATCGGAGTCAACTCCCGTACTAATTTACGAGACGAAACTAAAGTGGAAGGTTCAAATTTTGTATTAGATGATTTTTATGCCTTAAGCAATTTATCGACACTTGCTTATAGTTATCCTTACGGAAAAACCAAAACAAATTCGGTTTACGGTGCAGCAGATTTTGACTATAAAAACATAGTATTTTTAAACGTAACTGGACGTCAGGATTGGTTCTCGACACTTTCAAAAGAAAACAATACTGTATTTTATCCTTCGGTAGGAACAAGTATAATTGTATCAGATATTATAACAATGCCGGAATTTGTTTCGTTTGCTAAACTAAGAAGTTCATGGGCGCAAGTTGGTGGCGCAACACCGGATCCTTATGCATTGAACCAATCTTATTCGATGATTCAGGGCGGACATAATGGTCAGCAATTACAAGGACCTACAAGTACAAGAGTTCCTAATGCGACTTTAAGTCCGTTAACTTCTACAACATTTGAAATTGGTACAGATTTAGGATTTTTTCATAATCGTTTGAATCTTGATTTTGCTTATTACAATCGTGCAACAACAAATGACATTGTCGAAACTACAATCTCTAATTCTTCAGGAGCAAGTACAGCATTATTGAATCTTGGAAAAATGAGAAATAAAGGTGTCGAAGTTTTATTAAGCGGAAAAATCATTAGTTCTGAAAATTTCTCCTGGGACGCAAGTTTCAACGGATCTTATAATGAAAATACAGTTGAAGCACTTACAGATCAGTTGAATTCGATCACAATGGCAACTTCGGTAAACGGATATGTAACGATTACAAGTGATGTTGGTCGCCCTTATAGTATCATAAAAGGTTACAAACCTCGTGTAGATGCAAACGGAAATACGGTTTATAATGTAAGTGGCGGATCTGCTACTATCGCGCAAGGTCCTCTTGAAGAATTAGGTCAGGGAGTTCATCCTTGGGCAGCAGGACTTAGCAACGAATTTAAGTACAGAAACATTTCTTTCAGCTTTTTGATCGATGGTAAATTTGGAGGAAGTTTATATTCAGGAACAGATTTATACGGAACTCGTATGGGATTGACAAAATTAACGCTTGAAGGTCGTGAAAACGGTTTGCCAATAAAAGGTGTTGACACAAACGGAAATCCGGTTGATATGGTTATTGCTCCGGAAAACCTAAGAACGTATTATGATGGTTTAAGAAACATTTCATCAACATTTGTTTACGATGCAAGTTTTGTAAAATTAAGACAAGTAATTCTGGGTTATGATTTACCAATTGAAAAAATAAAAGGATTATCAAAACTTCAGGGAGCTTCGGTTTCATTTGTAGCAAGAAACTTATTCATTCTTTATAAGAAAACACCAAACGTAGATCCGGAATCTGTGTTTAGCGCAGGAAATGCTCAGGGTGTAGAACAATTTGGAGTGCCAAAAACCAGAAGTTTCGGTTTAAGTTTAAATGTCAAATTTTAAACTCACTTTATTGCTAATTTTTAAATTAAAAGACATGAAAAAGTTAACCATATTATACATCTCAGGTATACTTTTAGGAAGTATGACAGCCTGTACCAAGGATTTTGAAGAAATCAATACAAACCCAAACGTTGTTGAAAAACCAAATGCAAACTTTATTTTCAGCAAAGCGCAATTAGATGGTTTGAATAATAATTATTTTGCCACCAATATATTAGAATGTGGCGGAATGATTCAGCATTATGCAACGTATAAAGAAGCTTCAGGAGCCGGAGATAAATATTTGAGTAATGAAGTTTATTATTCTGCTTATTTTAATCAGGTTTATCCAACGGCAATAAATGAAACCGAAATTGTAATTAACACTTTAAAAGATACACCAACCGATAGCAATAGACTGAATATTGCAAGAATCTGGAAAGCATATTTGTATCACAGAGTTACAGATTTGTACGGAGATATTCCTTATTCTGAAGCTGCAAAAGCAAATAGTGCACAAATATTTCTTCCAAAATATGATACTCAGGAATTCATTTACAAAGATTTATTAAAAGAATTGGACGAAGCTGCAACAGCATTAGATCCTGCAAAAACAAGTTTTGGCAAAGCCGATTTTATCTATGATGGCGACGTTGCAAAATGGAAGAAGTTCTCTTATTCATTAATGCTTCGTTTAGGATTGAGATTAAGTAAAGTTGATCCGGCTTTATCAAAAACCTGGGTTACAAAAGCAATTGCCGGCGGAGTAATTTTAAATACTGCCGATAATGCAATTATGAAATATACCGATGGACCAAATGACATCAACAGAAACCCTGTTGGTTTTGATTCCAGAAAGCAGGATTTCACCGCAGGATCTTTTGGTCAGAAAAATGTTGAAGGCGGAAAATTAGGAAAAACCTTCATCGATTTATTAAAAGCAACAGCCGATCCAAGAATTAGTGTTTACGCCGGAGTTTGGCAGGGAACATCTCAAAACACAACACTTGCAATACAAAAAGGTTTCCCTAACGGAACCAAAACTGCACCAACAGCCGTTGAACAAGGAACTTATTCTGAACCAAACCAAAGTACTGTTTTTAAATATGATGCACCGCTTGTACTAATTAGCAACGCCGAAACTAATTTATATTTAGCCGAAGCCGCTGCAAGAGGTTGGTATATTGGAGAAACCGATAAAGATTTGTATGAGAAAGGCATAAAAGCCTCCTTTTTAAACATGGGAATCTACGGAATAAGTTATGCCATTACAGATGCAACTGCTTATTTAACCTTAAATCCGTTTAATGCAGCAGGATCATTTGAAGAGAAAATGAACCAGATTCACACTCAAATTTACATCGCCTTATTTGTAGACGAGCAGGAAGTTTATGCGAATTGGAGAAGAACTGGTTATCCCGTTTTAGTTCCTGTAAACTTTCCGGGCAACGTTACAAACGGCACAATTCCAAGACGTTTCAAATACCCAACTACAGAATATTCAGTGAATTCGAGTAACTTAGCTGAAGCGATAAAACGCCAGGGCGAAGACACATTTACAACAAAAATGTGGTGGGATAAATAAATAACAACTGTTGGTGAAAAATTTTTAAACACATAGAAACATAGCTTTTGTTTGCGCTAAAAAAGTATTTCACTTTCATAAGGCACATAGCTATGTTTCAATGCAGTTTCAAATATTTTTAATTTTTAATTCTCAATTTTTAATTAAAAAAAGATAAATGAGCATATTAATTCTTACGGCATGCATTGCGTTTTTAATCATTCAGATTGCCTGGTTTAAAATCAATCCGTTTATTGCCTTTATCATAACAGCTTTATTAGCAGGTCTTTTTTTAGGCCTGCCAATAAACACTTTGTCACAAACCGTTCAAAAAGGTTTGGGCGAAATGCTAGGATCGATTACATTGATTATTGTTTTCGGAACCTGTATTGGTAAACTTACCGTTTCATCAGGCGCCGCAAATGTCATTGCCAAAACAGTTATGGGATGGACCGGCAAAAAATACGTTCGCCTTGGTTTAATGATTACCGGATTTATTGTTGGGATACCGCTATTTTATAGCGTAGGATTTGTTTTGTTAGTTCCATTAATCTTTTCAGTAGCCCATCAATTTAAGCTTTCAAAAGTATATCTGGGAATCCCAATGTTAGCATCGCTTTCAGTCGCACACGGTTTTTTGCCTCCACATCCATCTCCAATGGCTTTAAGCAGTATTTTAAATGCTGATATTGGACTTGTTTTAGTTTACGGAATCATCATTGCGATTCCGACTATTTTTATTGCCGGTTTGTTGTTTTCGAATTTATTAAAAAACATCAAAACCGAATCAGATCATGAAATTTTGAATGTCGAAGAAGTTGTAAACGAAGGTAAACTTCCAAGTTTTTCTATTAGTTTATTCTCCGCTTTATTTCCGGTTTTCGGGTTAACGCTGACTTCTGTATTACCAATGATTTCTCAAAATGAAACCTTAGTAAATATTTGCAAAATGGTTGGAGAACCAAGTATGATAATGCTTATTTCTCTATTGATTTGCACCTATACTTTAGGAATCAGAATGAACAGAAGCATTACATCCGTTATGGATGATTATGCAGTTGCTATAAAAGATGTTGCCCTTATTGTCCTGATTGTTGGCGGTGCCGGAGGTTTAAAAGAAGTTATGATCGTAAGCGGAGTAAACGAAACGATTGTAACAACCCTGACACAAATAAACATTCATCCGTATTTATTGGCGTGGATGATGGCAGCGATTATTCGCATTTGTGTTGGGTCTGCAACAGCCGCCGGATTAATGACCGCCAGTGTTTTACTGCCGTTACTTCAAACAGCCGGTCTCGATCCTAACCTACTAGTGCTGGCTGTTGGAGCCGGAAGTCTAATGTGCTCGCATGTAAACGATCCAAGTTTTTGGATGTTTAAAGAATATTTTAACATCAGCCTGAAAGACACTTTTAAATCATGGACCGTCATGGAATCTTTAGTATCAGTTTTAGGAATCATTTTCGTTTTTATTTTAAACTCTATAATACATTAATATCATGAATTTATTACCACAAGAAAAATTTGAAACTCTTGGTTTATCTTTACCGCCGGCCCCTCAGCCACTTGGTATCTATAAACCTTATTTAGTTGATGGTAAATATTTATATCTTTCAGGTCATGGGCCTGTTAATGATGACAAATCCCTAATCATTGGCCGAATTGGCGATGACATGAATATCGAAGAAGGAAAATTAGCAGCAAGACAAGTCGGCTTAACAATGCTTTCTACAATTGTAACCAATTTTGGAAGCCTGAATAAAGTAAAACGTGTTATAAAAGTTTTAGGAATGGTAAATTGCAATGGCGATTTCCTTAGACATCCGTATGTAATAAATGGCTGCAGTGAATTATTTGCTGAAGTTTGGGGACAAGAAAACGGAATTGGCGTAAGAAGCGCCGTAGGAATGGGTTCTTTACCGGATAATATTCCTGTTGAGGTTGAAGCTGTTTTCGAATTATATTAAAAATTAGGCCACAGATTTTACGGATTAAACAGATTCGCACAGATTAAATATTTGTTTGCAACGAATTTTACTAATTAATTTTTCACGTACTGATTTGTGAAAATTTGTGGAATTTGCGGTTAAAAAACCATTAGAAACAAAAAATATGTGGCAAAAAAAATAAACAAATGAATATAAATACTCCACAAACTAGAATTGCAACTTTTGGAGAATTATTGCTCCGAATGAGCGTTGCTAATGGAAACAGGTTTACGCAGGCCAATGAAATAAAAATTCATGTTGGCGGTGCCGAAGCAAATGTTTGTGTTTTACTTTCTCAACTCGGCATTCAAACCGATTATATTACCCGATTACCCGAAAATGATTTGGCACAATTAGCCTTAAACGAACTTCAGAAATACAAAGTAAATACTTCAAAATGTGTTTATGGCGGAGAACGTTTAGGATTGTATTTTGTTGAAGCCGGAAACCAAATCAGGCAATCACAGGTTATTTACGATAGAAGCAATTCTTCGTTTGCAACAATTAAAAAAGATCAAATTGACTGGGATTTGGCTTTAGCCGATGTTACCCATTTTCATTGGTCAGGAATAAGTCCGGGAGTTTCTGAGGAAGCAGGTTTAGCTTGCAAAGAAGCGATTCTCGCAGCACACAAAAAAGGTTTGCCGATTTCTTCTGATTTTAACTTTCGATCAAAATTATGGCAATATGGGAAACATCCTTCTGAAATAATGCCTGATTTGCTTCAATACAGCACAATTACCGTTGCTGATTTAGATGCGATTGAAATTTATTTCGGAATCAAAACTGATAACAAAGATTCAGATGAAGATCGTTTTCAGAAAACGTTCGAATTATTAAAAGCAAAAATGCCTTTTTTAAAAACATTAGCAATGAGTTTTAGAAAATCAGACGGACCAGCACATTTATACAAAGGTTTACTGATTCACGAAGGTAATTTCTACCAGACACAAGAACACAAAATACACGTTGTAACGGATCAAATTGGTTCCGGAGATGCTTTTAATGCTGGATTATTATACGGATTATCCAATAAATTTTCCGGACAGGAATGTATCGAATGGGCAACGGCTTGCGGCGTAATCAAACAAAGTATTCACGGAGATTTCGCGATAACGAACCTTAACGAAATAAGTCATTTTATCAAAAACGGCTCAAGTAATAGAATTAACAGATAAAGAAAGAATATGTACAGCATTTTAAAAGCACAAGGCGTACTTCCGTTAGTAACACAAATTAATATTGAAACAGCCCAAATTGTCTTGCAATCCGCGGCTGATGCTGGAATAAAAATTATAGAGTTTGCTGCTCGTGCAGATAATGCTAAAGAAGTTTTTAGCCAAATGATCGCCTTTAAAAAAGCGAATAATTTAGATGTTAAAATAGCCGTTGGATCTATTTTAAGCGTTGACGATGCCAAAACTTTTCATCAATTAGGAGCAGATTGTATTGTTTGCCCGCATACTGATTTAGAGATTGGAAACTATTGCTTCAAAAATAATATTTACTGGATTCCCGGCGCTGCAACTTTAAACGAAATCCTTCACGCTAATAAATTAGGAGCCGAAATCGTAAAACTTTTTCCTGCTGATAAAATTGGCGGACCAGGATATGTAAAAGCAATTATAGCACCTTTTCCGAATTTGAAAATAATGCCAACCGGAGGCGTAACTTTGGAAGAAAGCAATTTGAAATCCTGGTTCAAATCCGGCGTTGTTTGTGTTGGAATTGGTTCTAATTTATTTTCGAAAGAAATGCTTTTGGATTTAAAGTATGAACAATCATTACAAGCTTTTCAAAATTTAATTGAAGTTGTCGCAAAAACAAGAAACTAAAGTTATGCAAGAAAATTGGTGGAAAATTAATTCCGAAATCCGTATTGATACGCCATTTTTAGCTGTTTACGAAGATCGTATTCAGTCAAATATCGAGCGTTTGATTGAATCAGTAAATGGCGAAACTCAAAAGTTGCGACCACATATAAAGACACATAAAATTGGTGAGATTCTGGATTTATTTAAAACCTACAACATCAATAAAATAAAATGCGCCACAATTGCCGAAGCTGAACTTGCTGCGATACATGAAATTCCAGATGTGCTTCTCGCCTATCAGCCTGTTGGCGTTAAAAAAGAAAGATGGATTTCGTTAATACAAAAATATCCAAATACGGCTTTTTCGACCATTGTTGACAATTTTGAATCGGCGAAAGCCTTGAATGAAATTGCCGAGAAAAATGATTTGAAACTTGCTGTTTATTTAGATTTAAATACCGGAATGAACAGAACCGGATTTTCAACTTCTGAAAATTGGAGCGCTTTGATTATTGCCATTATTCATTTAAAGAATCTTCATTTTACCGGAATTCACATTTATGATGGTCATTTAAAAGGCGATGTAGAAGAACGGACTGCTGCGGCTTCAAATGCCTTTTTCAGCATCAATGAAAAGATTAAAGAAGTGGAGCAAAATTTAGATTATAAACTAAAAATTGTTGCGGGAGGTTCTAATACATTTCCGTTTTATTCCTCAGAAAAAAATGTAGAATCAAGTCCCGGAACTTTTGTTTTTTGGGATTCAAATTATCAAATTCATTTACCGGAACAAAACTTTGAACCCGCTTTGGTTATTGTTGGAACCATAATTTCAAAACCTACAAGTTCTACATTTTGTATTGATATCGGATACAAAGCTGTAGCTTCTGAACACCCAATTGACAAAAGATTAGTGATTTTGAATGATGAAAACCTAATCCCAACGGCACATTCAGAAGAACATTTGATTATAGAAAATAAAGGGAAAAACGAGTACGCTATTGGCGACAAAATTTATGCAATTCCTTATCATGTTTGCCCAACTTGCGCCCTTTATGATTCAGTTCAGGTAGTAAATGCAGCACATGAAATTTGCGATGAATGGCAAGTCGTTGCGCGCAGCAGAAAAATTAATATCTAGCAGAAGAAAAAGGCGAAAAAGAAAAAAGAATAAAAAATAGAGCGAAGAAGAAAGAGAACAGACCTTATAATAATACTTGTAGAGAATCTCTGAGCCTTTGTCCCTTTGTCCCTTAAAAAAAATAATATGTTTATAATAGACGCCCATTTAGACCTGAGCATGAATGCAATGGAATGGAATAGAGATTTAAGAAATGACGTTCCCACTTTACGCCATCTCGAAAAAGGAATGACGGATAAACCAGATCGTGAACGTGCTACGGTTTCGTTTCCTGATTTACGACGCGGCAATATAGGTATTGTTGTGGCAACTCAAATTGCAAGATTTGTAAAACCGGACAGTATTATTCCCGGTTGGAATTCTCCTGAGCAAGCCTGGGCACAAACTCAGGGACAACTTGTGTGGTACAAAGCGATGGAAGAAGCCGGAGAAATAACCGCCATTACAGATAAAAAATCACTCCAAAAACAAATTGATTTATGGAATGATGGAACCCCAAATGATAAAAAACCTATAGGATATATTCTAAGTCTTGAAGGCGCTGATTCTATTATTGATGTTTCGTATTTAGAAAAAGCATACAATTACGGATTACGCGCTATTGGTCCTGCACATTACGGACCCGGACGTTACGCAAACGGAACGGATGCAACGGGAAAAATGCAACAAAACGGACTTGATTTATTGAAGGAAATGGAGCGTTTGAATATTATTCTGGATGCGACACATTTATGCGATGATGCTTTTTGGCAAGCTTTAGACCATTATAATGGACCAGTTTGGGCGAGTCATAACAATTGTAGAAGTTTAGTAAATCACAATCGTCAATATAGTGATGAAATGATTCAGGCATTAATTTCAAGAGGAGCCGTAATTGGTGGAGCTTTAGATGCGTGGATGTTAGTTCCTGATTGGGAAAGAGGCGTTTCGACTCCGCAAAGCACAAATTGTAATTTAGAAACTGTTTTTAAACACATGGATCACATTTGCCAATTGGCAGGAAATGCGAATCATATTGGCGTGGGTTCTGATCTTGACGGTGCTTTTGGGACAGAACAATCTCCGGCTGATTTAAATACCATTGCCGATTTACAAAAATTGGTTCTGATTTTTAAAAACAACGGATATTCTGATGAAGATTTAAATAAGATCTTTCACCAGAACTGGATTAACTTTTTAATGAAAAATTGGGATTAAAGAAAAACTAAACTGGGAACTGCCTTTTTGTATGATTGTAATTTTTCGTCGTTTGGATCAACTTCCGTGACAACATAATCAACTTCGGATAAATTGGCAATTTTCATTTTTAGAACCGTATCCAGTTTTTCAGAAATAGTCAGAATCGCAGTTTTTTCCGAAGCCTGAATCATTGCTTTTTTTACCTGAACGGTTTCCCAATCAGAATCTGAGAAACCACCTTCGATATCAAGGGCATTGGTTCCTAATATTAATAAATCGACTTTAATATTCGCCAACTGATTATAAACATCGCCGCTAACACACATTTGGCTATAAGATGAAATACTGCCGCCAATCATGATAATTTTAACATTGGGTTTGTCCAGAAGTTCAACCGCAGATAAAACGGTAACGGTAAAAATAGTAAGATTTAAATCATCAGGAATCAAACGGATAAATTCACGAATTGTAGTTCCGCCGCCAATTAACAAAACCATTCCGTCATGAAGTAAACCTAAAGTTTTTTGCGCAATAATTTGTTTTGATTCGCCTGCATAAGTCTGATTATTAGTCGAAGAATGGTGATATGCTTTTGTCATTGCACCGCCTTTTACCTTAATCAACAAAGATTCTGATTCAAGTTCATTAATATCACGTCTGACCGTATCTTCAGAAACAAATAATTTTGCCGAAAGCGTTTCAAAACTTACACGAGTATGCAAGTTAATCTCTTTTAAAATAAGATTTTTACGTTCTTCCTTGGTATAATTTACCACTTCATTCTCAGTATTCATGCAAATTCGTTTTTGTTGGAACAAATGTAAACAATAAATGCAATATTATTGCGAAACATATTATAACACAAAGTAATAAAAAAGTTAATTACGCTATTTTAAAGACATTTAAAGCCAAATAAGTTTTGCAAAAAAAATGCAAACTTAACATACAAAACATAAATTTGTTTAACAAACCAAAAAAGCAACCATGCACAAAAGTATATTTCTCTTTTTGATATTCTGTTATTCCTTTGCGAATGCTCAAACTACTTCTGATAATAATACTATAATTCCTGCTCCAAATTCATACAAAGCAACGGGAGATAGTATTCGTTTAAACGGAAAAATAAAAGTTGTTTTTGAGAATAATAAATTTAGTGCCAAAGAACAAAAAACAGCAGACATTTTTGAGTCGGCTATAAACTCAAATGTTGCAAATAAAAAAAGCAATATTGAAGTTTTGTTCATCGCCAAAAATCCAACTGAATCTTCAAAAAAAGAAGCATATAAAATCACTATTACTCCAAAAAAAATAATTGTTACAGGAAGTGAAGAAGGATTATTTTATGCCGTTCAGAGTCTTTTGCAGCTTTTACCGAACAAACCAAAAAATCAGGAAATAAAATTACCTTGCGTAACTATCGAAGATGAGCCGAGATACAGCTACCGTGGGCTTCACCTCGATGTTTGTCGCCATTTTTTCTCTATTGATGTCATAAAAGATTTTATCGCACAAATGTCCAGTTATAAGTTAAACAACTTTCATTGGCATTTAACTGACGATCAGGGATGGAGAATTGAGATAAAAAAATATCCAAAACTAACCGAAGTCGGATCAAAAAGAGCACAGACATTAGTTGGTAATAAATTCGAAAGATCACCAATGTTTTTTGACGGAAATTCATACGGAGGATTCTATACACAGGAAGAAATTAAAGACGTTGTAAAATTTGCCGAAGCACATTATGTAAATATAATTCCTGAAATCGAAATGCCCGGTCATGCAACTGCCGCAGTTACGGCTTACCCTAATTTATCCTGTTTTCCGGATCGACCTTATAAAGTTATTGAATCATGGGGAGTTTTTGAAGATATTTTCTGCGCCGGAAAAGAGGAAACTTTTACTTTTTTAGAAGATGTTTTAACTGAAGTTATCGCTTTGTTTCCGAGTAAATATATTCATATTGGCGGAGACGAATGTCCGAAAGCAAGATGGAAAATTTGTCCGAATTGCCAAAAGAGAATCAAAGATTTAGGATTAAAAGATGAACACGAATTGCAAAGTTATTTAACAACCAGAATAGAAAAATTTCTAAACGCGCACGGAAGACAAATTCTGGGTTGGGACGAAATGCTTGAAGGCGGATTAGCTCCAAATGCGGCGGTAATGTCCTGGCGAGGAGAATCGGGCGGAATTAGTGCTGCCAGACAAAAACATCTTGTAGTCATGAATCCGGAACAAATTTTATATTTAGATTATAATCAGGGTTATTCGCCACAGGAACCATTAACGGTTGGGAGATTAATTACGGTTGATAAAATTTACAATTACAATCCAACGCCAGTTGATAGTTTATCGGTCGACGAACAAAAGTACATTTGGGGAGTTCAGTCTAATCTTTGGTCGGAATATTTAACAAGTTCGGCAAAATTAAATTATCAGCTTTATCCGAGAATGTTTGCTTTAGCAGAAATTGCCTGGACAGAACCTAAAAACAAAAATTACAACAATTTCGTTTTAAACAGAATGCCATATCACTTAGAAAAATTAGAAGAACAAAAAAGATTGTATAAAGTTCCAACGCCTTTCGGCTCAACCGAAACAGCTTTAATCGCATCAAAATATATTTTAAATTTAAAGCCAACGATCAAAAATGGTCAAATTTTCTATACAATTGATGGTTATAATCCGGATGAAACCGCAGAACTTTATGAAAAACCAGTAACTATAAATATCCCCAAAGGCGAATACCGAATCATAAAAACAGTTCAAATCAGCCCAAGCGGGAGAAGAAGTTCAATCAATAAAATATTGGTTAGAAACCCAGATCTAAAATCGGCTCTAGCCATAAAACCAGCTAAGAAAGGGTTAAAATTTGACTATTATACGGGAACATTATTCCAGCAAGTTCAGGATTTAGAATTGGCAAAACCCGTTAATTCAGGAATTTTTGAAGGCGCAATAAGCAGTGAAAAATGGAAATCAAAAACAGAGCGTTATATCGGCTTAAAATTCGACGGATACATCAATATTCCCGAAACTGGAAATTACACGATTTCTACGCTTTCAGATGACGGATCAAAGCTTTTTATCGATAATGAATTAGTGGTTAATAATGATGGCATTCATTGGCTTAATGAAGCGTACGGAGCTGTAAAACTCGAAAAAGGTTTTCATAAAATCTATATCAATTATTTTGACCAGATTGGCGGAACAACTTTAACTTGTTTTATCCAACAGGAAGGAAAAGAAAAGCAGGAAATAAGCGCTTCGCAATTGTATTACGAATAAAAAAAGATGCATTACTAACAGCCCGTTCTGTGTTTTTTTTTGAACCTTTATTTTTTTAATTAAATCAAAAAATAACTGGAAATTTTTTTAATCCCCGAATTATATTGCTGGTACGCCATTCTATAGAATCAGCTGTATGATCAAGTTTTAAATTAGGCAAACGATTTAAAATAGCGGTAATAGCAATTTCACATTCTAAACGGCCTAATGGAGCTCCAATACAAAAATGTATTCCGTATCCAAAAGCCAGATGTTTGATGTTTTTTCGTGTTATATCAAAACTTAAGGAGTTATCAAATTTAGTTTCATCATGATTTGCTGATAAAAAAATCACTAATACACCTTCTCCTTTTTTAATTGTGACTCCATTAATGAGAATGTCTTCTGCTGCCAATCTCATAGTAGAGTTTATAACTGGTCCGTTATATCTTAGCATTTCTTCTACAGCTGAATGAATTAATTCAGGATTGTTTTTTAAGAGATTTAATTGTTCAGGATGAGAAAGCAAAGCATACATTCCGTTGCTAATTAAATTAACGGTGGTTTCATGTCCGGCAATAATAAGAAGAAAAATGGTTGCATAAAGCTCATCTTCTGTCATATTATCATCAGTCTCTTGTAATTTTAAAAATGCACTGATTAAGTCATTTTTTGGTTCTTTCCTGTGCAAAGCAAAAACATTTTTCAAGTAATCAATGAAAGCATCCGCACTGTCTTCAATAGATTGTTTGTTTTTTTCGGTTACCTGAACTTCTATTAATATATCAGACCAGTTTCGTAATTTTTCACGATCTTCCACTGGAAGACCTAATAATTCTGCTATTACAATAATTGGCAGCTGATAAGCGAAGTCATCAATAAAATCGAATTTTTTATTACTTTCAATTTTGTCAATTAATTCATTGGTAATTTTCTGAATTTGAGCACGCATTCCTGCAATGATTTTTGGCGTAAATGCTTTTTGAGCAAAATTTCTTAGACGAGTGTGTTCTGGCGGATCATTAGCAAGCATGTGAAATCTTCGAAGAATATAGGCCGAAGTTGTTCGTTTTGTTTGTCCTTTTAAAGTTTCATCTCCAAAAACTCTTAAATTATTGGGGGATTTGATGAATCTTGGATCACGCAATACATACACTGCGTCATCAAATTTGGAGATTAGCCAAACAGGAAAACCATCGCCTAAAGTAATTTGTTGGATAGGAGCATTGCTTCTTAATTTTTGAAATGTCAGCTCTGGACTTTTGTTAAAGATTGGATCTTCAAAATTAATAGGAACATTCGATTTGCTCAAGTATGGGCAAGCGCCCTTGGTTTCTAAAGAATGTATTTTCTTTTCAATTGGATTTTTCATATAATGTAGCTTAATAGATTCAATTTATTTAGAAACGCAAGTCAAATGTAGGAAAATATTTTAAATAAACTCGCAATTAACTGATATTTAGCTAACTATAAATAAATCATATAAAAAGAAACAAGAAATTAGTGCTTCGCAATTGTATTACGAATAAGACATAAAAAAAGGTTCCGAGCATCGGAACCTTTTTTTTAAAATTAAAAGTATTTTTTTTTAAATTATCCTTGTAAACTTGCAGATAAATACTCACGGTTCATACGTGCAATATTTTCAAGAGAAATTCCTTTAGGACATTCTACTTCGCAAGCTCCAGTGTTGGTACAGTTACCAAAACCTTCATGATCCATTTGGTGAACCATGTTTAAAACACGATCAACAGCTTCGATTTTACCTTGAGGTAATAAAGCATATTGAGATACTTTTGCAGCAACGAACAACATTGCCGATGAGTTTTTACAAGTTGCAACACAAGCTCCACAACCAATACAAGCAGCAGCATCAAATGACTTATCAGCATCGTGTTTGTTAATTGGGATTGTATTTGCATCGATTGTATTTCCTGAAGTATTTACCGAGACAAATCCTCCTGCATGTTGAATTCTGTCAAAAGAACTTCTGTCAACAACTAAATCTTTAATTACCGGGAAAGCTTTTGCTCTAAATGGCTCGATAAAAATCGTGTCACCATCTTTAAACATACGCATGTGTAATTGACAAGTTGTAACTCCTCTGTCTGGTCCGTGTGCTTCTCCGTTGATGAATAATGAACACATTCCGCAGATTCCTTCACGACAATCGTGATCAAATGCTACTGGTTCTTCGCCTTTGTTGATTAATTGTTCGTTAAGAACGTCAAGCATTTCAAGGAAAGACATATCTGGTTCGATTCCGTCAATTGGGTAATCAACAATTCCTCCTTTATCTTGGGCGTTTTTCTGACGCCATATTTTTAATGTAAGTTTCATACTGTTTTAGTTTGAAAGTCCTAAAGTCGAAAGTCGAAAGCCTTTCTTTAAGACTTTTGACTTTCGACTTTCGACCAAATTTTACTTGTAGCTTCTTTGAACTAATTTAATGTTTTCGTAAACCAGCGGTTCTTTGTGTAATACGGCATCACTTGGTTTTCCTTTATATTCCCAAGCTGCAACGTATGCAAAGTTTTCATCATCACGAAGTGCTTCTCCTTCTTCTGTTTGGTATTCTTCACGGAAGTGACCTCCACAAGATTCATTACGGTGCAATGCATCTTTCGCGAATAATTCTCCTAACTCTAAGAAATCGGCAACACGTGTCGCTTTCTCTAATTCCTGATTAAATCCATTAGGACTTCCCGGAACTTTTACATCTTTATAAAACTCTTCACGTAAAGCAGCAATTTCTACGATAGCTTCAGATAAACCTTTAGCATTACGCGCCATACCAACTTTATCCCACATGATTTTTCCTAATTTCTTATGGAAATAATCTACAGAATGAGTTCCTTTATTATTGATAAATCTGTCGATTTGATCTTTCACTTCTTTTTCTGCTGCTATGAATTCTGGTAAATCTGTAGAAATTTCTCCCATTTTAATATCCGGAGCTAAATAATCTCCAATAGTATAAGGTAATACGAAATATCCATCAGCTAAACCTTGCATCAAAGCAGAAGCTCCAAGTCTGTTTGCTCCGTGATCAGAGAAGTTAGATTCTCCAATTGAGAAACATCCCGGAATTGTAGTCATTAAGTTATAATCAACCCATGTTCCACCCATTGTGTAGTGAACCGCAGGATAAATCATCATTGGCGTTGTATAAGGATCTTCGTCAACGATTTTGTAGTACATCTGGAATAAGTTTCCGTATTTACTTTTCACGATTTCAGCTCCTAATTTAGTTACTAGTGCAGCATCATTAGCATCTAAACCTTTTACAAAAGCTTCTTCAGTTCCGTAACGTTTGATTGCTGCAGCAAAATCAAGGTAAACAGCTTCTCCGGTTTTATTAACTCCAAAACCAGCATCACATCTTTCTTTTGCAGCACGAGACGCAACGTCACGAGGTACTAAGTTACCAAAAGCAGGATATCTTCTTTCTAAGAAATAATCTCTTTCAGCTTCAGATAAATCAGTTGCTTTTTTCTTTCCTTCACGAATCGCTTTTGCATCTTCTTGTTTTGCAGGAACCCAAATACGACCGTCATTACGTAACGATTCAGACATCAAAGTCAGTTTTGACTGGTGATCTCCTGAAACCGGAATACAAGTTGGGTGAATTTGTGTGTAACAAGGATTTGCGAAAAACGCTCCTTTTTTATGAATTTTCCAAGCTGCTGTTGCGTTACTTCCCATAGCATTTGTTGACAAGAAAAATACGTTTCCGTATCCTCCAGAACCAACTACTACTGCGTGAGCAGAATGTCTTTCTATTTCTCCTGTAACAAGATTACGAGCGATAATACCTCTCGCTTTTCCGTTCACGATAACAATGTCAAGCATTTCGTGACGGTTGTACATTTTTATTTTTCCACGACCAATCTGACGGTTCATTGCAGAATAAGCTCCTAACAATAATTGTTGACCGGTTTGTCCTTGTGCGTAAAAAGTACGGGAAACCAAAGTTCCTCCAAAAGAACGGTTATCTAATAATCCGCCATATTCACGAGCCAATGGAACTCCTTGAGCCACACATTGATCAATAATATTAGACGAAACTTCGGCCAAACGGTGAACGTTTGCCTCACGTGCACGGTAGTCACCACCTTTTACAGTATCATAAAATAATCTGTAAACTGAGTCACCGTCACCTTTATAATTTTTTGCTGCATTGATACCCCCTTGTGCTGCAATAGAGTGCGCACGACGAGGTGAATCCTGAAAACAAAATGCTTTTACGTTATATCCCTGCTCAGCCAAAGTAGCCGCAGCTGAACCTCCAGCCAAACCTGTACCAACGATAATAATATCTAAATTACGTTTGTTTGCAGGGTTTACTAAATTAATATGATCTTTATAATCTGTCCATTTGTCCGATATTGGGCCATGTGGAATTTTTGAATCTAATGCCATTATAATTGATATTAATTATTGAAATGATGAAATAATGCGATAATTATGAAAAGTGCCGGAACCACAACTGCGAACCAGTAACCTACTTTACTTAAAAATCTTGAATATTTATTGTGCATCCCCATTGATTGAAGAGAGGAACCGAATCCGTGCCAAAGGTGAAACCCTAATAACACAAATGAAACACAATATATTCCGGTGCGAATTGGGTCATGAAATTTATGAACTAATTCTCCATAATATCTCGTAGCATCTGGCGCAGTTCCGTTTACATATTTATAAGCAACTTCCGGAAACCAGAAATCGTAAAAATGCAGTCCTAAGAAAGCCAAAATAACCAATCCGGAAATAATCATATTTCTAGAACTCCATGAAGCATTTGCAGCTCCGTTGTATTTTGCATAAGCAATTGGTCTTGCATCAGTATTTTGAGCAGTCAATACGAATCCCATAACGAAATGGAAGATTACTCCGATTGCCAAAACTGGTTGCATTACATATTGAATCAGCGGATTGTATCCCATAAAGTGAGAAGCTTCGTTAAAAACATTTTCACTAATAATAGAAATAAAATTTAAGGAAACATGCAGCGCTAAAAACGTGATTAAGAATATTCCCGAAAGGGCCATAGCCACTTTCTTTAAGATGGAAGCATTCAATAGTGCAGATTGTGCCATAAGTGTTTAAGTAGTTTGTTTTAAAAAATTACACAAAAATAACTCAATTAACAATGAACTACAACCATTTCGCTGTTATTTATAATGATTTTAAAATAGAAAATATATAAGTACTTCTACGTATAAAAAACATTTGATACCACATAAAAATCTATAAATGTACATTTTAAAGAAACAAATTAGCATAATGACACACAATCCTGATCATCTCAAAAATTTATCATATTAGTATTTTAAGTAAACTTTTAATTTGTTTTCTTCAAAAGTGTCATTGAGAACAATTTTAATAGATTTAAAAAGTTGTCATTCCATAACATAATTTTACCTTTATCGGCTTCAAAAAAAATGATAATGAAAACAGGAATTGACGCTATCTCTTTTGATGTAGCCAACATACATTTACCTATAAAAACTTTGGCAATAGCCAGAAATATTGAACCCGAAAAACTAGAAAAAGGTCTCGGACTAATCAAAATGACTTTACCGGACGTTCATCAGGATGTAGTTGTTTTTGGAGCAAATGCTTTGACCAAACTTATCCTTGAAAACGATATAAACCTGAACGAAATCAATCGGATTTATGTGGGAACTGAAAGTGCAATAGACAGTTCTAAACCAATTAGTTCTTTCCTGATTAGTTTAATGGAACAAAAATTTGGAGAAGATTCCTTGTCCGAATGTGATGTTGTTGATTTTACTTTTGCCTGTATTGGCGGTGTTGACGCTTTGCAAAACTGTATTGATTTTGTAAAACTGAATCCAGCTAAAAAAGCAATTGTTGTTACGACCGATTTTGCAAAATATGATTTAAATTCGACCGGAGAATACACACAAGGAGCCGGAGCACTTGCAATGCTAATAACTTCGAATCCAAGAATTATTGCTTTTGATGAAAATTGGGCAACAAGTACCAAGGGTGTTTTCGACTTTTTTAAACCGTACAGAACTATCTCAAAAGAAGCGATTACGCAAAACGAAAACAACAATCCGTGGTTTGATAATATAGAAGCCGAAATCGAAATCCATAAAGATCAACCGGTTTTTGATGGTCAATATTCGAATCAGTGTTATATGGATCGCACGCGAAATGCCTATTTTTCATTCAAGAAATTAAAAAATACTACCGAAACTTTATACAATTCCTGGAACAGTATTATTATGCATCTTCCCTACTCTTTTCAGGGACGCAGAATGTTATCTGAAATTTATGCTTTAGATCATGAAGATAAAATTATTTCCGACAATATTGAACCCGCAGATTATCAAACCAAAATTAAAGAAGTTGGAAAATCTGACGAATACAAAAAGTTCGTAACTGAGAAATTGCAACCAGCAGAATTGGCTTCGTCTTTAATAGGAAATCTTTATACAGGTTCTATTTTCATGGGATTATTATCGACTTTGGCTCATTATTACGACACAAAGCAAGAAATTGCAGGAACTAAATTTGGATTTCTTGCCTACGGAAGCGGATCTAAATCAAAAGTTTTTGAAGGAACAATTCAACCTGAATGGCAATCGGCTTTAGCCAAAACAAAACTTTTTGAAAATCTGAAAGAAAGTGTTGAAATTAGTTTTGAAACTTATGAAAGTCTTCATAAAAAAGAACAAAAACAAAGTGTTCGAACTCCTAAAAACGAATGGATTTTAGCCAGAATTGAAAAAGAAATTCCTAATTTAATTGGAGCGAGATATTATAAATGGGTGGAATAATTAAATTCCAATATAAAAATTCCAAATTCTAAATAAAACCGAAGCAGAAATGCTTCGGTTTCTCTATATCAAGATTACGCAATTCTATTATAAAAATCAACAAGAGTCCGAAAAATTGTATTTTTACACCTTGAGAAACAAATCCAAAAATGTATCTCACAAACAAAGACTTGTTTCCCACCGAAACCCAAAACGTAACAGAATTTTAAATATCTTTGAACTATGAGCACAGATACAAAACCAAAACATATTGGGCGAAACATTAGCCGAATCAGGGAACTTAGAGATATGAAACAAGAGGCACTTGCGATGGCAATAGGCACGACGCAACAATCTATTTATATTATTGAAGGAAGCGAAAGCGTTGATGATGAAAAACTCAAAGCAATTGCCGAAGCTTTGGGCGTTCCTGCCGAAGTAATAAGGAATTTTTCAGATGAAGCTATTTTTAATATTATTGGGAATACAGCAGATAATAATTCCTCTATAGTAAATTTAGGTTGTACTTTTAATCCGTTAGATAAACTTCTGGAATCTATCGAAGAAAATAAAAAACTTTATCATTTATTAATTCAGGCTGAAAAAGAAAAAGTTGCTCTTTTAGAAAAGTTTTTGAGCGAGAAATAATTTTTTAAATAAGAATTTCTTAATAAACATTCTGCATCTTTGTCAAAATTTTAAAACTTTGACAAGGGTTTTTTTATGAATTTGCTTATTGTTGCGGGCACGGATTGCAAATCCGCGCTATCGGTTCAATTGTTGTCGAATATTGGATGTGATTTCTCCTCTGTCGAAATTGACAAAAACTAAAAATTCAATTCCATTATTGGCAATTATGCACAATCTTGTCATTTCGACAGAGGAGAAATCGCACAAGAAACTCCGCAAAGAAAATTGTTAATCGTTGCCGAATATTGGATGTGATTTCTCCTCTGTCGCAGAAATGACAAAGCTTGCGAATAAACTAAAACACATTTCTCAGAATCACAAAAAAACTAAAAATTCAATTCCATTATTGGTAAAAATCGATCTTTAATTGAAGTTTCTATTTGACCAATTTTCACAAATCCGAATTTTGCATAAAAAGCTTCGGCATTTGGTTCTGAGTTGAGAATCACTTTTTGAACTTCAGTGTTTTTTAATTTGTTTAAAAAATCGTTCATTAATATTTTCCCAAGTCCTTTACCAATAAATTCAGGCAAAACAAACAAATTATCAAGCTTGATAGTATTTTTACTTTCATGGAAGAAAGAATAATATCCAATAATCTTGTCTTCAACAATTAAATTATAAACCGGATTGGCTTCGATATATTCTTTAGAAACCGTTAGAAATTCAGACCAGATTTCGATTTGCTCATTTGAATATCCCCAATATGCTTTTGACTTTTTGGTGATTTCCGTGAGAGTTTCGTGGTTGTTGGGGATTGCTTTTTTTATGCTCATTTTTTAATAAATCGTGGTATTTTGGGTTTTGCCCTCGGTAATGGATTGGTAATTGGCGTTATTAAATTTCTATTTTATCTTTATTCAATAACATAAATTAACTTTGGTGCGCCTGTGTCATGTTCAGCAACTGCAAAATAAAATGGCTTTTTTAAATTAAGTTTTTCAAAAATATTATCTTCATTTGCCTTTTTAAACAATTGATTTATTTCTATTAATGCTGTTGATTCAAAGAGATTGTAAATAGTATTCACATCAATAAAATCATCAAAATTATTTTCCTCGCCTTGTATATTTTCTGTTAAATAATATAAAGTGGGAGAAACAAAAGCGGGCAAAGAGGATATATTATCTAAATATTCCATTCTATCATCCATTATTTCAAATTCAGAAAGTTGCAAATCTGAATCATTAAAGTCAATAGCAAAAGCTTCTAATTCTCCACCATACAAACCTCCATGTTCAAAATAAATCATATTGAAACTTTTTTCAATATCATTATTGTATTTATCGGCTAGCCAATATTTATCTATATTCAATTTTAATTCTTCAAACATCAACTGAATTGTATCTTTTCGATCTTGATTTTTCCATAAATTATAAAAAGCAAAAAAGGTTTTATTTTCTGATTTCTTCAAATCGTCTGTAACTATTTGTTTTGCTTCGTTTTCAATTTCTTGAAACCGCTTTAAAATTGAATCGTTTATTTTTTCCATATTCTTAATTGTAATGGACACCAATATACAAAATACCATAATTGAAAAACCGACTTATTTCTAAATATTAAACTTCTAATAAAAACTAAGATTCGCGTGAGGGATTGAGGCGGAATAAAAGATATAGCCGAAAGCCCGACCCGGACGGACACACCATTATAAGATTCTAAGGTTCTGAGAGTCTAAGTTGCTAAGTTATCCAAGATTGTGCAAAAATCACTCAAAATCAATCTTTGACAAACCCGACAGGTTTTTAAAACCTGTCGGGTTTACTTTGCGGAGCTACTTACGGAGATTCTTCGTTTCAGAAACAATATGATTGTGTAAAAAAACTTTGTGACTTAGTGTCTTCGTGCAAAACCAAAACAAATAAGAAAACTTTAATAAAGCAATCTGATGCCATTCTCTAAAAATTAGTAATTTTGAAATTCGAAGTTCAAAAAATAAGTTATTATGAAATATCATCAAATAAACAGCGCTCTTTTTGTAAAAAATCGCAGAAAATTTACGGCAGAAATGAAACCTAATTCTGTTGCCGTTTTCAACTCAAACGACATTTATCCGGTTAGTGCTGATAGTACTTTGTCATTTGCGCAACACAGGGATATTTTTTATCTGAGCGGTGTGGATCAGGAGGAAAGTATTTTGCTTTTGTTTCCGGATGCGCCTTATGAGAACCAAAAAGAAATGCTTTTCCTGAAAGAAACCAGCGAACATATTGCAATTTGGGAAGGGGAAAAACTGACTAAAGAACGTGCTTTTCAGGTTTCTGGAATCAGAACGGTTTATTGGCTGCAGGATTTTCATAAAGTTTTGAACGAAATGATGACGTATGCTGATACAATGTACATTAATACGAATGAACATTATCGCGCAACTGTTGAAACTGAAACTCGCGAAGCTCGGTTTGTAAAATGGTGGAAAGAACGTTATCCTGCGCACAATGTCGCAAAAAGCAACCCAATTTTACAACGTATTCGGTCTGTAAAAGAAAGCGAAGAGATCGATTTGATTCAGCACGCTTGTGATATTACTGAGAAAGGTTTCCGTAGATTATTGCCTTTCGTGAAACCAAATGTTACTGAATATGAAATCGAAGCCGAGTTGGTTCATGAATTCATCCGTAACCGTTCTAAAGGTTTTGCTTATACGCCTATTATTGCTTCGGGAAATAATGCGAACGTTTTGCATTACATCGAAAACAATCAGCAATGTAAAGCGGGAGATTTAATTTTATTAGATGTTGCGGCCGAATATGCAAATTATTCCAGCGATATGACGAGAACAATTCCGGTTTCGGGAAAATTCTCTGAAAGACAAAAAGCGGTTTATAATGCGGTTTTGAAAGTTAAAAACGAAGCGACTAAAATGTTGACTCCGGGAACGCTTTGGAAACAATATCATTTTGAAGTTGGTAAAATCATGACTTCGGAATTGCTTGGTTTGGGTTTAATCGATAAAGCCGATGTTCAGAACGAAAATCCAGAATGGCCAGCTTACAAAAAATATTTCATGCACGGAACTTCTCACCACATGGGACTTGACACGCACGATTATGGCTTGCTTCACGAACCTATGAAAGCAAATATGGTTTTTACAGTTGAACCTGGAATTTATATTCCGGCAGAAGGTTTCGGAATTCGTCTTGAAGATAATGTTGTGGTTCAGGAAAAAGGAGAACCTTTTAACTTAATGCGCAATATTCCGGTTGAAGTGGAGGAAATTGAAAGTTTGATGAACTCTTAAGTGAGGAAAGACTAGAAGAAGAAAGAGTATAGAAGAAAGATGGTTGGCGGAAATGCTGACCATTTTTTTGTTTTAAACCATATAAGTGATATAAGTTCATTTTAGTTTAAAACGCTAATTCAGATTCAACTTTTAAATGAACTTATATAACTTATATGGTTTAATTATTTTGCTAAAATTGAACTGAATGACTTATTTTTTTTAACCCGAATGAACTAATGTTTTTTATATGGTTTTGGGTTTTGTTATCTTTGCAATTATAATTTAAAACATCATTTTGAAAAATATTCTATATAAAAATACTAAAATATCTTTTACTGATTCGGGTCAGGGAACTGTAATTGTATTACTTCACGGCTTTTTAGAAAACAAAAAAATGTGGCAGGAATATGTTGCTCTTTTCTCTGAAAATTATCGCGTTATCACCATTGATTTATTAGGTCACGGCGAATCTGATTGTTTGGGATATGTGCATTCTATGGAGGATAATGCAAATGCTGTTCATGAGGTTTTAGATCATTTAAAAATCGAAAAAGCGATTGTTCTTGGACATTCTATGGGAGGTTATGTTGGTTTGGCTTTCGCCGAATTATTCCCGAAGAACATCAATAAATTAGTTTTATTAAATTCCAGCTCTAAAGCAGATAGTCACGATAAAAAAATAAACCGAAATCGCGCCATTAAAGCAGTAAAACAAAATTATGTGAACTTTGTAAGCTTGGCGATTGCTAATTTATTCAGCGAAAACAACAGAACAAGATTAGCCGATGAAATTGAAAAAGTAAAAATTCAGGCTTTAAAAACTCCTTTACAGGGAATTGTAGCTTCGCTTGAAGGAATGAAAATCAGGAAAGACAGAGAATCGTTCTTGAAACAGGATTTATTTCCTGTATTATTGGTTTTAGGCAAAAAAGATCCGGTTTTAAACTACGACGAAAATAGTACCCAAATAGAAAACACAACCGCAAAACTGGTTTCTTTTGATGACGGACATATGAGCCAGATCGAAAATAAGGAAGAATTGAAAACTATTTTGTTAGATTTTTTCGAATAAAACAATTCAGATAAAAAGCAAAAAAGGCCGCTCAAAAAATTTTGAAACGGCCTTTTTCTCATTATTGGGGGCAAAATTATAGTTTTGAAATAATGTCTTTTTTGAATTTAGCTAAAGTTGCTCTTGTTAATCCAAGGTTTGCTTTAGTTGAATCAACTGCTAAATAAATAAAATATTTACCATCTTCAGATACATCTATAATATGTATTTGATCTGTAAGTGTAATTAAGATATCATTGATTTTTTGATTTAATCCTAAAGCTTTAATGGCGTTCAATTTTGCTTTTACAACTTCTAAATTATAAGCAGATGCTAATTCCGGATCAAAATCTGGATTTAGAGAAAGTGAACAATAAGACATTCCTGTTTCAACTTCAGTTACTGAAACGGCAATAAATCCATTAATATTTTCTTTTAAATCGTTTTGAAAATTCTGTAAAAAATCTGACATGTTTTAAATTTTATTTAATTAATTATTGAAAACGGTATCCATTTTGCGTAACAAAAGTCCCATTTTGCTTATATCTTTAGAAAGCAGCGCAACACAATTATCATATTCGTCTTTATTTGCCACTATAATACCATCTTTATTTTTAATCATTACTTGTTTTAGATCTCCATTATTTACGTCTTCAGACATCTCTAAACACATTTTTAAGATCATTCCAATCATTGCAGCTACATTTCCATCATACTCCAAATTAACCGATTCCAGCAAGATTCCATCTATGTTAAATGTTAACCCAGATTCAGCTCCAGTTTCCTCGACAAGTGTATTCAAATCTATCATATTGCTATTATTTCATTTTTAAGAAGATTCAAAGATATTTTAATAATATAGTATTGTCCGATAAACACTTGTTAAAAAAAAGTAGCACGTAACCATTTGAATTACTTTTATTTATACTATAATGTTTCCTGATTTTTAAAATAAATCTAGTAAAAAAGAGCAAGAAAAAAAGAAGAATTGTTTGAAAAATTTAGATTCTGTTTGCGATATCTTAATTCCCATCTTAACACTTGGAACAAACAGTGTTTACTGGGAGTTTTTCATAACTTTGCAAAAAAAATTGCACGATATGAAAACTGTTGACGAAGTACGTTTTGACTTAAATGTCAAATTAATGAAATTTAGAAGGTTTCGTTTTGAAAACGGAAGCATAAACAATTCTAACTTACAAGAACAAGCAAAAAAAGGATTTTTTAAAAAAATCTTTAGTTAGAAAAAATGGCTATAAAAAAGCTGAACTAGTTAGATATCCTTTATCAACAAGTTCAGCTTTTTCTTTGATATAATGGGTTTTACCATCTTTGATCAAAATCAACTGAGTCGAAATCTTAATTACGTTTTGATAATTGTGATCTGTAATGACAATTCCCTTTTTGTACGAATTGGTTTTTATCAATTCATTGACCGTATCTACCATTATTGGCGACAATCCGTTATAAGGTTCGTCCAGTAAAACAAATTTTGAAGCATTAAATAAAACAATTTTAATTTCAAGATATCGCAATTCTCCACTTGATAAATGATTTATTCGTTTACCTGAAATCGACCGAATAAACTCATCTTCATTGAAAAATTTTATTTTTTGTTTATCGACAGATAATAAAACTGCTTTTTTTACGGAGAAATGATTGGGAATGAATTGTTCTTGCGACAAGTAACTAATATCATCCAATAAAATATTTTGGTTATTTTTTGACACAGCATCAATCCGAATACATTTATTTGGAGCTGATATTACTCCGAAGATTATTTTTAACAAAGTCGATTTTCCGGAACCATTTCTTCCTAACAAACCAATAATATCTGAAGTTTCGCATTTTAGGTAAACATCTGAAAGAATTACTCTTTCGCCATATTTCTTTTGGATTCCATCAACTTCTAAAATATGCTTTTTCAAAATATTTTCTTTATTAAAAAAATCATGAACCCTATCAAGATCGTCGCTCCAAAAGTAAAAAGATAACTGAAAACTAAAAGTTGAATTTTCGAAATTCCATTATTTGCATAAAACAAATATTCGTTTTTACGGTATAATTCTTTAAAACCTATACTTATTAAAAAACCAAAACTTAAAAACAGAATAAAAAAATCAAAACCACCCAGCAAAACAGCAATAGAACAAACAGTTAAGTTAATAACCAAAGTGGTTTTAAAAAATTCGAATATGTTTTGTAGTTTTCTAATCTCTTAATTTATTTTTTCCTCGAAAGGAATAGTAGCGTCAAAAATTTCTGATAGTAATATTACGATTTCTTCTGTATAATTATTCAGAATTTCTTTTGTAACGGTATAATTTAATTCTCTTTCTTCTTTAAATCCAAAAGGAAGAAAACCGGATTTCAGGTTTTTAAACGAAATAATTCCAACTTCGATTGGCAAATCACCTGCTTCTTTTTCAAACATAAAGGCATAAGCCAAAACCTGAATAATTTTGTCGTTTTTAAGCTCTTGTGTTAATCCGTTCCAGGACTTAAGTATAATATTCGTTTTTTCGACTTTTCCCGTCTTATAATCGATAATTCTGATTTTTCCGTTACGTTGTTCAATTCTGTCGACATTTCCTTTAATTAAAACCGGAAAAGGTAACTTTGGATGATGCAATTCACGTTGATATGTTTTTTCTAAAGCTATAATTTTTATTGCATCTCCGTTTTTAATAGATTCTAATTCGATTTTTAAGAAATTAGAAACATTTCGTTTTGCCACTTCAAATGCCAAAAGATTCCGTCCTTTTTTTATTTCACCTTCTTTATAAATCATTTTGAATTGCTTTAAAACTTCTTCATCTAAAAGTTTAAAACAATTTTCCAGATCAGTTTCCGAAATAAATTTCCCCACAAACGGATCATACAATGCCTTTAAAGTTTCGTGAATAATAGTTCCCAACGTATTTAACGCAATATTTTCCTCTACTTCATCTACTTCCCGAATACGCAGAATTTTTTGGAAATAAAACTGAATCGGATTCCGAATATAACTCGTCAATGCCGAAGGTGAAAAACCTGCAATTGCGATTTCTTTTAAACGTTCCATCACAGCTTCAGATTTTAAAACTGTCATTGGCGTATATGCCATAGTTGGCAAAACAGGATTGTAAATATCAAAAGTCAAATTATGTTTGTGCTGTTTCTCGACCTCTAATTGTGTTATAAATCTGCTTCGTTCACCAGCATCTAATCCATCATTTTCAGTATTATAAATTAAATAAATATTTTTAGCCCTTTGCAGTAAATGATAAAAGTGATAGGTATAAATGGCATCTTTTTCTTTAAAAGTCGGCAAGCCTAATTCATTTTTCACATCATAAGGAATAAATGAATTTTGAGATTTACCGGCAGGAAATTTTCCTTCGTTCATAGAAGTTACAATTACGGTATCAAAATCCAGAACACGACTTTCAAGAACTCCCATAATTTGCAATCCATGCAAAGGTTCTCCTTCAAACGAGACTTCGGCTACATCAATAATTTGTTTGTAAATAGCATGCAAAGTGTCGATATTATCAATATGATGATGTTGCGAATAATAATTTATCAACTTATTAATCACTTTAAAAACCGCAAACACAAACGCCTTCGCAATCTTTTCTTCTTCATTATCATTATTAAAATTCTCTTTTATCAAAAGTAAAAGCGCCGATACATTTTCAAGAACAGATATGGAACCGCTTTCCCATTTTTGAAATAGCAATTTAAACAATTGCGATGGCTCAGGATTAAGTTCAATAACCCTGTTATGTGTAATAAAAGTATAATTATTCTCTTTGATAATCCTGACTAAATTACCCGCATTTGCATAAGGTTCAACTAATGGATGCGTTAAAATATCAAGTACATCTTTATAATAAAACACATAACTATCGCCTTTTCTGGAAAGCGCATTTGTATGCATTTTAAATAGTTTTGCAATTAATATTTGAGACGGATTATTTTTTCCGGAATATCCCATAGTAATATTCAAACTCCCAACTGATGAAGGCAACGAATATAAAATTGGCATTAATAAATTTTCCTCTCCCAATACAATAGCAACTTTATCCAGTGAAGTCATTGGATTTTCGTTGATTATATTTTCGATTATACTTCCTGCTAATTTTGCCTGACCGATAGTTTTAGGAGTTCCAATTACCTGAATATTTTTAGATTGAGAAAAATCATCTACAATCCATTCAAAAATATTTGTTTTATAATGTTTCCAACTCTCTTTAAACCTTCTCACAAAAAGTCCGGCATCATGGTAAGGATCATTTAAAAATGTTTGATCAACATCCCAATAAATTTTAGCCTGATCCAACGCTAAAAGATGTTGTACAATTTTTTCTTCGGCAGCATTTAATGCATTGAAACCTGCAAAAATAAAAGTTCGGTTTGCAATAGTATTTGAAAAGTGATTTAAGTTATTTACTGCTTCTCTATAAATTAAACCTTGATATCCGATAGATTTATTTAATAAATGATTGTATAATGCATCATAATACATTGGCAGCAATTTCCAGAAGTCAATGTAGTTTTCTAATAGCCTGGTACTATTTTCAACTTCAATTCCCCATTTTTTGATATCTTCAATATCTTTCAAATAAGATAAAACATGACTTGGATCTAAAAGATAACGATCTATTTCGTTAAAATCCTGTAAAAGTGTTTTTGCCCAATTGGCGAATAATTCAAACGATTGTTGGTTTTGCTTATCAGTTACAGAAAGATAAACTTCATAAAACTCAAACAAAAGTTCGATTGCATCTACAGATCGTATCGAAGCAACATCTTGTACAAAGTCTTCAATACTAATAATTTCAGGCGAAAGAATTGTATTTTTAGTTTCATTTTTTAAAGCTTCGATTAAAAAAACCTTAGCTCTTTTATTAGGCAAAATAATAGTCGTTTCAGCAAGTTTCGCTGAATAATCCTGAATTATAACGGATGCTATTTTGCCAAGAAAAGAAGTATTTATCATTTGATAAAAATAAAAAAAGCCATTCAATTAAGAATGGCTTTTAGCATTTATTTACGAAGGTAGATTATAGTTTACCAGCAAATTTAGAACCAATGTGTTTGATTTCAGTTCTTCTGTTTTGTGCTTTACCTGCAGCAGTTTTGTTACTTGCAACTGGTTGAGACTCTCCAAAACCTTTAGACTGTAAGTTATCAACGTTTACTCCTCTTTCGATTAAAGCGTTCATAACAGCAGCAGCTCTGTCTTCAGAAAGTTTTTGATTCAATTTATCAGAACCATCGCTATCAGTATGTCCTTCAACGCTAAATTTAGCATTTGGATAGTTGATAAGGATTTGTTTGATAGCATCTAATCTAGCTAAAGTTTCTTTGTCTCCAGTTTTGAAAGTAGCTTTACCTGAGTTAAAGTATACCGCTCTAGCTTGAACTTTAAGATCTTCTAATGCTTCAGCAGTTACTTCAGGACAACCTCTATTACTAGCAGGACCTGCAACTGTAGGACAATCATCATCTTTGTCAAGAACACCATCTTTATCAGCGTCTAAGAAAGGACAACCACCATTTTCTTTAGGACCAGCAACTGTAGGACATTTGTCATCTTTATCAGCAACACCATCTCCGTCAGTATCAGGACAACCTTTTAAAGCAGCTAAACCAGCAACATCTGGACAAGCATCATCTTTATCAGCAATTCCGTCTCCGTCAGTATCAGGACATCCGTTTAATGCAGCTAAACCAAATACATCTGGACAAGCATCACTAGCGTCAACGATTCCGTCTCCATCAGTATCAGGACATCCGTTGAATTGTTTTAGACCAGCAACATCTGGACAAGCATCATCTTTATCATAGATTCCGTCTCCGTCAGTATCTTTACCTCCGAATTTGAAAACTAGACCTGCAGTGTGTTGAAAGTGAGATGGAGCATCTGGAGCTCCAGAAGCATCAACTCTATCACCACTAACTGACCATTTGTATCTTGTAGCAAGCTCAAGACCAATAGCATCTGTAAACCAGAAAGTTACTCCAGCACCTGGATTAACTGTTCCGTAGCTGCTATCACCAAAGAAAGTGTAACCTCCACCAACAGATAACGAAGGATCAACTACTTTAGATTTGATTAATTCCTGGAAGCTATATTTAATAGTAGCATCAATTCCGTAATACATTAAATCACCAGGATTAGTTACAACGTTACCTCTTCCGTCATGCCCAACAGCATTTGGAGCGAAAGTAACAAATTTATCAATTTTGTTTACAGATCCTTGTAAACCAACAGAGAAACCACTACCTACATATCTAGACACACCAATGTAAGATAAAGAAGGAAGAATATTCCAGTTGTCTTTAGCAGCGAATGCTTGAGAAAAGTGTTGATCAAAGAATCCACTTCCTGATCCAGAACTTGTTCTAGTATCAACGGCATTAACTCCAAAAGAGATAGCCCATGGATTGTTACTGTCTTGTGCGTGAGAACTTAAACCCATCACCATCATCACAGCAACTAAAAGTTTGTTAAGATGTTTCATACTTAATTTTTTTAATTACAATTTAGTTAATTACAGACAAAAGTAACACCAAAATTTTTAAATACAAAATGAAATGTTAAAAAAAACCTACAAAAATTCCAGCAAATGGGAATTATATAACTTTTAACAAATGTCCAACAACTTTAAATGCCTCTATTGCCCTGTCTAAGTGGTCTTTGGTATGCGCAGCTGAGAGCTGAACTCGAATCCTTGCCTTATCTTTAGGAACCACAGGAAAGAAGAATCCGATTACATAAATCCCTTGTTTTAAAAGCTCATCAGCCATTTTTTGAGATAATTTTGCATCATATAACATTACCGGCACAATGGCAGAATCTCCATCAATTATATCAAAACCGGCTTTTTTCATTCCGTCCTTGAAATAATTTGTATTCCATTCTAATTTATCTCTTAAAGAAGTATCTTTTTCTAATAATTCAAAGACTTTTATAGAAGCTCCAACAATTGCCGGCGCCAGAGAATTTGAAAATAAATAGGGTCTTGAACGCTGACGCAGCAATTCAATTATTTCTTTTTTAGCTGTTGTATAACCGCCCATTGCTCCACCAAGAGCTTTACCCAGAGTTCCTGTAATGATATCAACTCTGCCCATTACACCTTTTGCTTCAAGCGTACCTTTACCTGTTGCACCAATGAATCCTGCAGCATGACATTCATCAACCATAACCATCGCATCATATTTATCAGCCAGGTCACAAATTTTATCTAATGGCGCTACAACACCATCCATCGAGAATACACCATCAGTAACAATTAATTTAAAACGCGCTCCGGCTTCATTAGCCTTAATAAGCTGTTGTTCTAAATCTTCCATATTACTGTTTTCATAACGGTAACGTGCTGCTTTACACAAACGTACACCATCAATAATAGAAGCATGGTTTAAACTATCCGAAATAATTGCGTCATTTTCCCCTAATAATGGTTCAAAAACTCCTCCGTTTGCATCAAAAGCCGCAGCGTAAAGAATTGTATCTTCGGTTCCATAAAATTCGGCGATTTTTTTCTCTAAAGTTTTATGAATATCCTGAGTTCCGCAAATAAAACGCACGGATGACATTCCGAAACCATGAGTATCCATAGCGTCTTTTGCAGCTTGCACTACTTCAGGATGTGATGAAAGACCTAAATAATTGTTTGCACAAAAATTTAAAACCTTTTCACCTGTCGAAATAGTAATTTCTGCATCTTGTGCCGAAGTTATAATTCTTTCCTTTTTAAAAATTCCGTTTTCTTCAATAGTTTGCAACTCACTTTGCAAATGCTCTTTTATTTTACCGTACATTTTTATTTATTTAAAACGTTAAAAATTAACAACTTAAACCTGTTAAGGCGTCAATTATACTTTAACATCTGATTAATTTTTTCACAAATTTACTACATCGATTTCTGTTCCTATATACACCAAAGCCTTTTTTAACACTTTGTATCCTAAATCTTCAATAGCATCCTGATATTCTTGAATTTGTTGTGCGTATTTTGAATTTATCACGCCGGTTTTATAATCCAGAAGATAAGCCTCTTTGTTTTGAGTAAGAACAATTCGGTCCGGTTTCAGTATTCTGCCTTCTTTCTGAACTATTGTTTGCTCATTTAAAACAGTATAATTACCATCAAAACAAACACTTAATTCAGGATGATTTACAATTTCATTCAGCGTTTTTAAAACTAACTCTGTCTGATCGATTGTAATTAAACCATTTTCAAGTGCTTTGGTGACCGCCAAATCAATATCTGATTTATCTTTAACAAATGCCAGAATCTCATGAATTATATTTCCATAAGATATTGCTTCCTGCTGATGTGTTCCCCACATTAAAGCTTCACGTTGCGCAATCCTAATATTTTTCGGATTCAAAACTTCTGAAACAACTGGTATAGTTTTCACTAAATCAAAAGAATCCACAAACTCTGAAAGCCTGGCTTTATTTCCAAATTCATATTCTAGTTTTTCCTGATCATAAACTCCTTTATTCATTAAATATTTAATAAAAAACGAAGCCATATTATTCGGGAATTCTCCGTCTTTTCTTTCTTTCAAAGATTGCGAAATAATATATAATTGTTCTTCAGCACGGGTTAGCGCCACATACAACACATTTATATTGTCCAGCAATTCTTCTTGTTTTTTCAAATTAAAAACTGCCGAAGCACTTTCTCCAAAACCTTCAACTGCGCTGCTATTATCAATTAATGCCTTCGGAACACCTAAATCAGTATCTTCGGTATCAAGCCATAATTTATCTTTTGGTTTTCGATTATAATCTTCTTCTGCAAAAGGCATGATAACAACAGGAAACTCTAATCCTTTTGACTTATGAATGGTCATTATTCGCACGGCATTATTTCCTTCCGGCGACGGAATACTAAATTTCTCTCCGTTTTTATCCCAGTAACTTAAAAAATCTGCAATTCCGGCCTGATTTCTAATATCCCGCTCTAAAACGATGTCCAGAAAAAACTGCACATAGGCATTTCCTTCCGAAATCATTACAAATTTTGAAATGATAATCTCGACTGCTTCGTAAAGTGATTTTTTTCGAATATTTTCAAAAGACAGTGAAACATCAAAAGTCAATAACCATTTTTCAAAATCAACTTCAAACTTTTTTGACATTCCGGCAGCAATGAAATCATGAATTGGCATTTGAATATCTTTGCCTGAAGCCAAAAAGTGCAGGAAATTTGCTTTGGATTCCAGATCCGCACTATTGTTTAAATATTTCAATAAATGAACAATCAGCCGAACTTCTGTGGCATTTTGAATCATTAAAGTTTCCGATGATAAAAGCGGAATATTTTGCTCTGTTAAATAATTGGCAATTGCAATTCCCTGATCTCTTTTACGAGTCAGAATTACAATATCTTTATATAAAAAACCTTCGCGAACAACTTTCTGAATCGCATTTAAAGTTGCCAAAACATACAAATCTGATTTTTCTACAACTTCTTCATCATCTGCAAAATCATTTTTTTCAATTATCGGAAGGAAAGAAATATTGACATAACCTCCTTTTTTTGAATTGGAATTCTGAAAACTATGATTTTCATATAAATCTTTATAATCTTCATTTGAAAACTCGGCCGAAATCAAACTAAAAAAAGCATTGTTAAAATCAATTACTTCGCTATAACTTCGATAATTAGTATCTAAATGTTCCACTTTCTTTTCATGATTAAAAAAAGAAGTAGCTTCCTTTCCTAATTCAATAAATTGCTCAGCTTTTCCTCCTCTCCATCGATAAATGGATTGTTTTGGATCGCCTACAATCATCAAAGTTCCTTTATTACCAAAATCATCCTGACCGGAAAGTGAATTATGTATCAACGGAATCAAATTTTGCCATTGCATCTCTGAAGTATCCTGAAATTCATCAATAAAAAAATGGCGATACTTTTCTCCCAAACGTTCGTAAATAAATGGCGCGGGCTGATTTTGAATTTCGCGATGAATGATGGCATTAAATTCTGAAATTGACAAAATATTTTGTTCTGATTGTATTTTCGCCAACTCATTACTAACTGTATTCAGGAGAGAAAGCGGCGTAATATTTTTTAGAAATGCTTTATAAAAATCTCTTTTTTCGAAATTCTTATAAATCTTCTCTAAAATCTGAAGTAGTTCCGGAATAATATTTTCGATTAACGCTTTGTCTTTTGCCGTTTTATTAATTGCAATATCATCAAATTCATGAAAGGTTTTATTTCGCGGATTAAATTTTCCATCACGAATGCTCTCTAAGTGATTCGGAAAAGTTCCTCGGGAAAATGATTTTAAATCAATTCCGTTTTTATCAATTAAGACAAGAGCTTCAACCGAAAAATTTTCATTTTCAGATTCCAGTTCTTTGCACAGCGCCTGCATTTTCTTTTTTATTATTACAAACTCTTCGATCGAAGTATCCTGAAAATGCGAAATCTCATTTCTGTTATTTTCATTTAAAACCAATCTTCCAGTTTCCAGAATTTCACGCGAGACATCCCAACTTTTATCATCGTCGGTTTTTTCCATCGTAAAATCGATCAGTAATTTTGTCAAAGTTTCATCTTGACCTGCCTGAGCAATAATTGCATCAACGGCTTCTACCAATAAATTTTCAGTATCTAAAGTGACTTCAAAAGTCATTGGTAAATTCAAATCATGCGCAAAAGCACGAATTACTTTATGGGTAAATTTATCGATTGTAGAAATATCAAAAGCAGCATAATTATGAATTAAATGCTTAATTATATTCTGAGATTTTGTTTTGATTTTAATAACCGAAAGTCCTGTGGCACGAGATAAATCCTCCATTAAATCTAACGCTTTCGCGGAAGGCTGCTCTTTTGTAAACTCAGACAAACTGCCCACAATACGGCTTTTCATTTCATGAACCGCTTTGTTGGTAAAAGTTATTGCAAGAATATTTCGGTAAGCATCGTTTTTAGGAGAGGAAAGAATAATTTTGAGATATTCCTTAACTAACGTATAGGTCTTTCCTGAACCTGCTGATGCATCATAAATAGAAAAAGACGGACTTTGCATAAGTTCAGTTTTATAAAGCAAAAATAGCACAATAAAAGATCAAATCCCAATAATGTAAAATTCCAAATTCCAATACTTGCAAGCAATTAACGCTTCAAATATTGGAATTTGGAATTTATTTATTTCTTGATTTTAAAATAATTATGCCGTTTTAGGAAAGGCTCTTTTATTAAAGAACAACAAAATTCCAACTCCTGTAGAAATTGCCATATCGGCTACATTAAAAATAGCATTAAAAAAAGAAACTTCTTCTCCGCCCCAAACAGGGAACCAAGTTGGCAAAGTTCCTCTCCAGATAGGAAAATAAAACATATCTACCACTAAACCGTGAAACCATGTTCCGTAAGGTTCCGGTGAAAAAAGCGTTGCAAGATTACCATGACTGTCATCAAAAATAATTCCGTAAAAAACAGAATCGATAATATTTCCTGCTGCTCCTGCAAAAATCAAGGCAATTGAAACTATTAAATAAGTCGAATGGCGTTTTTTGATTGAATCAGATAACCAATAAGCAATTCCGAATACTGCGAAAATTCTAAAAACGGTCAGAATCAATTTTCCGTATTGTCCGGGTATTTTTGTTCCCCAGGCCATTCCTTCATTTTCTATGAAATGAATTCTGAACCAATCAGCCCCCATTACCTTTACTTCATCACCTAAAACAAAGTTTGTTTTTACGTAGATTTTTGAAAGCTGATCAATAATTAAAACTAAAAATATAAGGAAATACGCTTTTCGTAATGACATTTTATTAAATTTTGATGCGCAAAAGTAACAATTTAATCAAAAAAAACGCCCCAATAGGAGCGTTAATTCTTTTATAATATTAATCTGAGCAATTAAAATACTTTTATTATTACAAGATCTATTTTTTCACATTTTGCTGAGCCGTTGTCTTGGGCGTATCACTAAAAAATTCAGAAATAGATTTAAGCAAACCTTTTCCTTCCTTTCCAGACGCTGCTTTTTTTGCTTCAGCCTTTTTTATATCGGCTTTAAGCTTAATGCGAATTTTTTCAAAATCCTTCATTTTGTTTTCCACATCCGAGGTTACTTCTTTGAATTTCAATACTTTAGCCATTATGTAAGTTTTTTACGGTAAATAAATAAAATTATTAACGATTTAGTATTACAATGATACATAAATTAATTTATATTTGTTAATAAAAATTAACACTTGTTTAGAACAAAAACTCATATTTAGTCCAATACCCCAACAAAACCTAGTAAATTTTAACAACTTTCCCAAATCTTACAAATATGAATGAAATTACAACTACTCTAAACGACTTTCTGGTTAATACTAAATCTTCGGCTGCATTAATTTTAAACGGAAAAGGAAAACTAATCACTTCCCTGCATCTTGATTATGCAGATAGTGTTGCCGCAATGAGTGCAGCAATTTTATCAATGAGCGAAAAACTTTTAATTGATCTCGATAAGGGCGCTTTGAAACAGCTCTTTTTAAAAACCTCTGAAGGTGTTGTTATTGGAAATAAAATAAGCGGCACAAACTTTATAATTGCTTTTTCAAAAGACGGCAGTAATCTTGGCTTATTAATGCGCTCAACAGATGAAGTTGCTGTAGAATTAAGTAAGAATTCCCTATTAAAATAACATAGATCTATTAACCCAACAAACCCACCTAAATTATGAGTAATGACTTTTTAAACGTGTTTTTAAATGAAATGAAAACCAACGTAAATGGCTTTATTGCTGTTGCCGTAACCGAAATTGAATCAGGATTAAGCTTTGGCAACCTAACAGTAGATCCTTCGTTTGATCCGGAACTTGCTGCGGCTTATAATCTTGAAGTTGTTAAAGCAAAATTAAGCGCCGTAAAAGCCTTAAATTTAAAACAAGATATTGAAGATATTTTGATTACACTTACGAATCAAATACACATTATCGACATATCTCCAAACAAAAAATTTATGATTTACCTGGCTGCAGATGCTACTAAGGCAAATTTAGGAATGACAAGAGCTGTTTTAAGAAAACACAAATTAGAATTAGAGAAAAACTTAGCTTAGTTTTTATCTTATTTTTTTAATTGGAACTATTTTTAATTAAGGATAGTTCCAATTAAAATTATTTTTTCATTGCCCCAAATCAAGACTTTTTACCTTCTTACAAAAAAGAGAGTTCTAATTTCAGCTCATCTTTATTACTTATAATTAAATTCTTTCAAAAGCTTTACAATCTTTTTATGCTTCGTTTCAATAAAACATTAAACAAAAAAAACGCCCCTAAAAGGAGCGCTTATTTTATTAATATTGATTATCGTTGCAAGTTTTTCGCTTCGATACTCATTGTAGCGTGAGGAACGATTTTTAGCCTTTCTTTGCCAATTAACTTCCCTGTTACTTTACAAATACCGTATGTTTTATTTTCAACACGGAATAATGCGTTTTTTAGGTCGCGTATAAACTTTTCCTGTCTGATAGCCAACTGTGAGTTTGCTTCTTTAGACATTGTTTCGCTTCCTTCTTCAAATGCTTTAAAAGTGGGAGATGTATCATCTGTTCCGTTATTTAAATCATTCATGTAAGCACTTTTTATCAAATCCAGATCGGATTGTGCTTTTTGTATTTTATTTTGAATTATTTCTTTGAACTCCGCTAAATCAGCGTCAGAGTATCTTGTAATTTCATCTATCATTTTTATACTTTTATTTTGAAATTAATATCATTGTTTTAATATCATCAAATTCAATTTCTGTGCCGTTTTCTAAAGCATCCACAAAAACCAAATCTTCTGTTAGTGTCTCAGACTTAATATAGTCTACATTTTTCAGAATTGCTTCTTCTAAGATTCCGCTTCTTTTTATTTGAACTTTAATTTTATCAGTAACTTCAAATCCAGAATCTTTACGGATATTTTGAATTCTGTTAACCAACTCTCTTGCGATACCTTCGTTTTTCAATTCGTCAGAGATTGTAATATCAAGCGCAACTGTGATTCCGTTTGAATTTGCAACCAGCCAACCTTCAATATCCTGAGATGTTATTTCGACATCTTCTAATGATAAAGTTACGTTATTTCCAGCAATAACAATACCTAACGTGCCTTGCTTGTCTAATTGATTGATCTGATCTGCTGATAAATTTTGTATCTCCTTAGAAATCAATCCCATATCTTTTCCAAAACGTGGTCCTAACGCTTTAAAATTAGGCTTTATCTGTTTTACCAAAATACCTGAATCATCATCTAAAAGCATGATTTCTTTCACGTTTACCTCTGCTTTTATAAGCTCAGAAATAGCCTGAATTTCGGTTCTTTCTTTTTCGTCAAGTACTGGAATCATTACCTTTTGCAACGGTTGACGCACTTTAATTTTTTCTTTGGCGCGAAGCGATAAAACCAGCGATGAGATGGTCTGTGCTTTCTGCATTTTGCTTTCTAACGTTTTATTAACAAAGTTTTCGACAAATTTAGGGAACTCAGCCAAGTGAATACTGGCATATTGCTCAGATTTTGTAGAATTCGTTAAATCACGATACAATTTATCCATGAAAAAAGGAGCGATTGGAGCGCTTAATTTACTGATCGTTAACAAGCAAGTATAAAGCGTTTGATAAGCTGCAATTTTATCATGGGCATATTCTCCTTTCCAGAAACGACGACGGCATAAACGAACGTACCAGTTGCTTAAGTTTTCCTGAACAAAGTCAGAAATTGCTCTTGCAGCTTTTGTAGGCTCATAATCCTCATAACATTCATCAACAAATTTTATTAATGTGTGTAATTCAGATATAATCCATTGATCGATTTCCGGTCTTTCGTTTAACGGAATTTCCGCTTCAGCGTATTTAAAACCATCAATATTGGCGTATAACGAGAAGAACGAATAAGTGTTGTATAATGTTCCGAAGAATTTACGGCGAACCTCAGCAATTCCTTCAAGGTCAAATTTTAAATTGTCCCAAGGGTTTGCATTCATGATCATGTACCAGCGTGTGGCATCAGGACCGTATTCTGCAATGGTTTTAAAAGGATCGATAGTGTTCCCTTTACTCTTAGACATTTTTATTCCTTCTTTATCTAAAACTAAACCATTCGAAACTACATTTTTATACGCTACTTTATCAAAAACTAATGTTCCAATTGCGTGTAATGTATAAAACCATCCACGAGTCTGATCGACACCTTCTGCGATGAAATTCGCAGGAAAATCTTTATTCTCGTCAATTTTATCCTTATTCTCAAAAGGATAATGCCATTGTGCGTACGGCATTGCTCCTGAATCAAACCAAACATCAATTAAATCGCTTTCACGTTTCATTGGTTGGCCTGAAGCCGAAACTAAAGTAATCTGATCGACTACATTTTTATGTAAATCGATTAAATCATAATTAGATTCAGACATGTTTCCGATTTCAAAACCTTTAAACGGATTTTCTTTTTGAAAACCTGCTTCGATAGATTTTTCGATCGCATTGTACAATTCTTCAACAGAACCAATAAGAATTTCTTCTTTTTTGTCTTCAGTTCTCCAAATTGGCAACGGAATACCCCAATATCTAGAACGAGATAAATTCCAGTCGTTGGCATTTTTCAGCCAGTTCCCAAAACGTCCTTCACCAGTAGACTTAGGCTTCCAATTGATAGTTTCGTTCAGGTCGAACATTCTATCTTTTACATCGGTTACTTTAATGAACCAAGAATCTAGTGGATAATATAATAACGGTTCATCAGTTCTCCAACTGTGTGGATAACTATGTACGTATTTTTCAACCTTAAAGGCTTTATTTTCTTCTTTTAATCGAATAGCGATTTCAACATCTACTGAACGTTCCGGAGCTTGTCCTTCATCGTAATATTCGTTTTTCACATATTTACCGGCAAGATCTCCTAAATGCGAAGTGAATTTTCCTTGCAAATCGACTAATGGAACCGGTGTTCCGCTTTCGTCTAAAACTAACATTGGCGGAATTTCCGGCTTTGCTTCTTTTGCAACCTTGGCATCATCAGCACCAAAAGTTGGAGCAGTATGTACAATTCCGGTTCCGTCTTCGGTAGTAACAAAATCTCCTGCAATTACTCTAAATGCGTCTTGTGCATTTTGATATGGCAATACATATTGCAATAATTGTTCGTAACGAATTTCTACTAAATCAGCTCCTTTTGCTTCGGCTAAAATTTTGTACGGAAGCTTTTTATCTCCTTCTTTTACATTATCAAAATCCGCATCGTCTTCGCTTGCAAAAAATCCTTTTCCGAATTGTTTTCCAACTAAATTTTTAGCCAAAACAACATTTACAGGTTCAAATGTATATTGATTAAAAGTTTTTACTAAAACGTAGTCGATTCTTGGACCAACTGTTAAAGCAGTATTTGATGGTAATGTCCAGGGAGTTGTAGTCCATGCTAAAATGTGATAATCCTCCCCCGACCCCTCCGAAGGAGAGGAGACAAGACGAAATGCTTTTTCTATAGAGTTTTCAACTCCCTTTCCTTTGGAAAGGGCTGGGGATAGGACTTTAAACTGAGCTACAATTGTAGTATCTGTAACATCACGATAAGCTCCGGGCTGATTTACTTCATGCGAAGAAAGTCCTGTTCCTGCTTTAGGCGAATATGGCTGAATTGTGTATCCTTTGTACAACAAGCCTTTATCATAGATTTGCTTCAAAAGCCACCAAACAGATTCCATATATTTTGGTTTATAAGTCACATATGGATCTTCCATATCTACCCAATATCCCATTTTTTCGGTCAAATCATTCCATACGTCAGTATAACGCATTACGGTTTTTTTACACGCTTCGTTATATTCTTCGATAGAAATTGTTTTACCAATATCTTCTTTTGTAATTCCAAGTTCTTTTTCGGTACCTAATTCTACTGGTAATCCGTGCGTATCCCAACCGGCTTTTCTTTTTACCTGAAAACCTTTTTGAGTTTTATAACGACAAAAAATATCTTTAATCGCACGTGCCATCACGTGGTGAATTCCCGGTAATCCATTTGCTGAAGGCGGACCTTCAAAAAACACGAAAGGCTCTGCACCTTCGCGAGTTGTTACACTCTTTTCAAATATATTTTCTTCCTTCCAAAAATCAAGTACTTCTGACGCTATTGCTGGCAAGTCAAGTCCTTTGTATTCAGTAAATTTTGTGCTCATTTTATCCTTTTCTTAATCGAGGTGCGAAAGTAAGGAATTTTGAATTATTGACCGCCACTTTATTAAAATTTCACAAACTTTTGTTGGGATAATTGGTACAAAAACAAAAGAATTGATTAGTTTCTGTTACTAATCTCAAATAATTGAGTCAATAAACCAGAAACCAATCAATTCTACTTCTTCTTTTTTTAAAGATAAAAGACTATTTAAATCCTCCGAAATAAACTTCTTTCATAAAAATTCTATTCCCAAAAAGAGGATTAATTTCTACTTTTTCACGGATTTCCTGATATTGGGTTTCTCCGTTAAAATCTTCGATTTCATAATTTATCTTATGCGGAATTTTACCTGAATTTAATGCTGCAACCGGACGATAATCGCCAAAAAGCCTTTTCTCGAAAAAACTTTTATTACCATTATCAAATTCTGTTTTTTCGGTAGAAACTATATTAAAATTCTCTTTGTCGATAAAAACATGATAATCAGTTTTAGGAATTGTTCTGTTACCTGAACTCAACGTTTTTTCAAAATAATTTAAATGGTAACACAATCTTCCTTCGTACATTTCATCTTCTAAAACTTCAAAATTATTCCATAAGTCAAGCCTTAGATCCGTTAGAAAGTTTACCAAATCGACATTCTTAGACAAATTTGTATAATCGTAAGTTGATGATTTAGCCCATTTAGCATTTAGACCACTTTCGCGATCATCATGAGTCCAGGATTCTGCGCCGTTTACAATTTCATAATAGCTTTCGGGCATTTTTTTCCTAAGAAGATAATTCGTGTTTGTTGCCCATTTTTCTTCTGTTTGAGGCACTTTATTTCCCTCTATAGAAAGTTTAGAAATTAAATGTGCTTTTTCGACTTTTTTTAAGGTCTGGCTTCCGCCTAAATTATCCACTACTTTAGCCAGCAAATTTGCGTTAAGCTGATATGGTATAGAATCAAGCATATTATATCTTTGTAATTTTGCTTTTTCTAATTTTACTTCACGGTTCGATTTCTCAATTTCCCATTCTGCATCCTGCTGTTCTATTTTCTCAAAAAAAGCTAATCTCAATTCTTCTTTTTCTTCGGCAATTTTAACTCCTAATTTTTTAAGATCAGCAAAGCGGGAAGTATGACTTCTTATTTTTTTATCTGCAAAATAGCCATTATTCACTCTTTTGACAATCGAAGATCCTCTGGAATCCTGCTTATCATTTTCAACAAGCAAATTGGCATACATTAATGCTTTTTCTTTGTTTTCGAGCATGAAATAGGTTTCTGCCAAATTGTTTGTTACGATAAACCGAATATTTTCGTTTGCGGGCGAAAGTGGATATTTAACCAGTAAGCTTTCAAGATATTGCAAATGTGGCGTTAACAGCTTTTCATCCAGACCTTTTTCCAGCGTTACTTTATCCATCTGAGCTGTAATTTCGTTCTCAAATGCTAACATCTGATTGTATTCAGAATGTCCTTTTGAGGTTACGAACTCAAATCTTTCTTTAGATTCATCAATAGTATAACCCAATTTATAATTTAGATAATTCTGAATTCTATTAACCGAACTATAAATTACATGATCTATACCTAATTCTTCGGCAGAATAATCATTGTTTTTTTCGGCTTGTGCACTTCTTTTATTACTTAATTCTACAGCAACTTTCACATTGCCTTTCTCGTAGGAACCTCCAACTATACTTGATTCAATACTATTAAAATCCTGGGTAAATAAAACTTTCTCACCACACTTAGCATCAACTTTTATTCTTACGTCATAATTAGAATAAACCTGAAATTGCCAGCTATTTCTTTTTTTATCAAAGGTACTATCTACTTTTGTTGCATTAAATTTAGGCAATGCAATAGTTAAGTAAATTTTTAATTTTCCGTTTGCAGGATCTTTTATAAAACCATCTATATTAAAATAATTTTTCTTTAAAATAATTTCCTCTTGTATCAGCTCTTTATCCATTTGATAAAAAGTAGTTTGCGTTAAAACATTATCAAGAACCGGAAACTCAGAATATTTAATTGTTGGGATGTAAAATTTCTTCTTTTTTGAGCTTATTTTTTCTTGTGCCTGAATTGAGGTAATTGCAAGCAAAACAATAAAGAGTAAAGTTTTTTTCATAGGCAAAAAAAAAGCCATCAGAAAAAATCCTGATGGCCTTTATGTGTTTATTATTATTTTTTATTGAAAATTTGAATAGATTTATCAGACACATAAAAAATATTTTGTGTTGCAGGATCTATTTCGTAAACCGGTTTATTGTTATTGAAAATAATTTTATCAACTTCAACTCCGTCAACTTTATTCACTTTTACAAGAACTTTTTCTCCCGTGTCAGCTTTTGCAAAGATATAAGAGTAATCTCTATTTTGTTTCATTGCATTAAAACGAGAATTAAATTTAGCCGCTACCATTCCTAATGCTGCTGAAGCTCCTGCCATATTTTTAGCCTGATTCATTTTTGATTTATCTTCTTCTTTAATAACAGTAGATCTCATGTTTCCGCTAGAATCACGGTATGTCATTGTTAATTCAGAAGCGTTTACCGCAGTTACTGCAGAACCAACACTTAAACCAATACTTCCTGCAATTGCAGCACTTTTAATTAAGCGTCTTGTTCCTTCACCTGGTTGTGTGTATACGTGGTGGTATTTTATAGTTCCATCTAAATTAACTCCCATAACCTCAACTGGTCCTGAAAGCACAACTCCCCAAGGAAACAATTCGATGCTGTTTAATTCTTTTTCTTTTTTGATGTTTACTTTAGCAAAAGGTTCTGGTTTGTCGCTGATGCTTGGATCAAATTTGTATAATTTCTCATCATTATAAACTAAATAAGAGTTTGTAGCTTCATCATAAGTTGGTAAAACCGGACGATCTTTATCAAACTGAATGTTACGTTTCCAAAGTTTTACTCCTGTTTTATAATCTACCATGTTTCCGTAAGTTCCTGTTAAGTACATTACTTTTTCACCTACTTTTCCTAAGTAGTAAATAGGATCTTCTTTATCATCAGAAATTTCAATGAATTTTTTCCAAAGTTTTTCTCCGTCTTTATTGATTAGCATCATTTCGTTTTCAGCAACGTATAAAAAATCCTGATCAATTGGGATTACTCTTTTCAAACCATCTCCACGAGCATCTTTTTTCCAGATTTTTTCTCCTGTTTTTAAGTCAAAAAAGTTAAAGCCGCTATAATGAGCTACTAATATTTTTGTTCCCCAATCTTCAAGATAAACAACTCTTTTTGTTTTGATAGATTCTTTCCAGATACTTTTTCCTGTTTCTGTATTCAAAACATTCAAATATTGTTTATTTGAAAAAGTTCCAGTGTTATTCACTACAACAATATTTTTATCGTTTTGAGTTAAAAAGAATTTTGAATAATCTTCTTCTCCTTTCCAGTTTAACTTTCCTGTCGCTCTGTCAAAAGAATATAATTTTCCATACAGTAAATAGTAAATTACTGATCCGTGTACTGTAGCAACATTTGTATTTACAGATTCTTTGAAAGAAAAACTAAATAATGATTTTGCTTTGTCTACAGTAGTATTCCATTTTAATTCTCCCGTTTTCATATCTAATAAAGCGATTGCCATATCTCCGTCTTGTTTCAAAGTAAGCAAATACTCATTTGTCTCCGGAATAAAATCTGATTGTGTTACCCAAAAAGATTCTTTTGATGAATTGTAAACCACTTTACCAGTATCAGTATTAATGATAATGTACTTGCTATTGATGTAAGCTTCAACATAAGGACTTCCGGCAACGCTTGTTAAACTACTTTTATCTGCAAAAAGTTTTGTAAGATCGGTGTCGCCTATGATATCCACTGCTGATTTACCTCCAAAATCATCTTTGGTCAATGTCCAGACAATTTTTTTAGTTTCAGGATCCAAACCTTTTACAGTTCCCCCTTCCTTAAAAACAACAATTCCTGTAATTTCGTTTTGTACTAAATCCTGTACGGCATTCTCTGTGTTAACTATCTCGTCATATTTCCTTTGGGAAATAGCCGAAACGCTAACTAATAAAAGTAAAATAATAGAAAATGTAATTTTCTTCATAGTCGTTTTCTTTAAAAAAATTAATAATTAAGCTGGGGATTTTTGTATTGAGTTAACTTATTAAAATAATAATTATGAAAATTTTAATAAAAATTCACTGCGCAAATATATAAAAATAGCATTCAGTTTATAAAAATATTTCTTACTGAAATATGCGTCATATAACTTTGTTAAATACCTCTAAATGAAAACCATAACAATAAACAAAAACATAAAAAAAATCTGACTTTTATTGATTTTGAAAACTTGGTATAAAATTTTAAATTAAGTCAATTAGTGCGCCATCTTTCATTAGAACATTTAAAAAATCATAAAAACTTACCCCTTTTTATTAAAAACCCAATCAAACCCCACATACCAACAATCTTACTAAAAATTAACATTCAAGCTACTTTTCTTGTTAATTATAAAAATTATTATTGTAGTTTTAGCCCAACTTTTAAAACAAATTATGAAAACAAAATTACTTTTTTTAGCCTTATTTAGTATAGGCTTAGCTCAAAGTCAAAACCTTCTTCAAAACGGTAGTTTTGAGCAATTTACGGCTGGCGTTCCCACTTCATGGACTATTACAGCAGGAACAACATTACAAGAAACCACTACATTTAACCACGGTTCTTCCAGTTTAAATGCTACACCTGTAAGTGCTCTTCCGTCACTTCCTACCATTTTGATTTCGCAAGATTTCACCCTGAACGACACAGACACTTACACTTTAAAATTTGATTACTTTATTCCGGGAAATAGTTTAACTAATTACATTAGCGGTATTACATACGAATTGATTTTAAACAATTCAGCTGAAGCTTTTTTCTTTCCTCCTAATTTCACTCCCGCCACAATTACTTATGGCACATGGAAAACTGTAACCTTTGATTTTAAACTACTATTACTAAGAGCACCGGCAACTTCAGCAAGTCTTAAACTTAATCTTAGAGCGGGTCTTGACATAGATTTTCCGGATCATCACGTATATTTCGACAATGTTGTTATAGCTAGAAAAAGTTCATTATCAAATGTTGATTTTACAAAAAAAAGCACACCAATTGTATCTGTATCTAAAGATGAAATAGTATTAAACAACGATTATAAAAATTCGTCGTATGTAATTTATTCTACGGATGGAAAAGCAGTAAAAAGAGTTAATAAAAATTCTTCTGAAAGTATTGAAATTTCAGGATTAGCTACAGGAGTTTACTTTTTAAAATTAGAAAATGTAAGCACATCTGTAAAATTTGTAAAACAATAATCTACAATTTTACTTTAATAAGATAAAGCGTGGCAGAATTTAGATTCAGCCACGCTTTTATTATTTAAGAAATATAATCCCTAAGAAAATATTTCTTTCAGCACATCTAAAGATTTTGGTCCCTTAAATCCATCTAAATGAAAGCTATAATAATCAATCAGGATCTTCAATAGAATCTGTCTTTCGGTCACATTAAAAACTTTTTGAGCATTGTCAAACCTCAAATCAATTAGTTTTTTAAAGAGGTTTGTTTCATGTTCTGTAAGAGCGCTTAAGCCATGAAAAAGCGTAAAAACTCCATCGTTCATCTCAAAATAAGGCAAATCAACATCTGAAACATCAGGATAAAAACCCAGGTACTTTGTAATCTCTAAAAGTAATATCAAATGAAAATTAGAAATTTCATCATGATGATCGAGCCACGTTAAAGCGGTTTCTAAAAAAACGAAAAGAGATTCGTTCTTTTCTTCTTCCTGAATTGAATAATGAAGCATTTCAGATAAAAACATTACCATTGTGCTTTTTATAATATCAGTATGAATGCTTTGAAATGGAATTGCAATTTTTATTTCCTTGAAATTCTCTAAAGTGCCTTTGTTTTTATGAACAGCTTCGATTTCAAGAATTGATAAAGGCTGAAAATAAGCAATTTTCTGACTGGCTTTTCTGCTCGAAAAAGCATCGCGCACAAAATAAGATTTCAAACCGTTTGAAAGTGTAAAACATTTTACAATCAAACTCTTTTCCTGAAATTTTAATGATGAGATTACTATTGCTTTGGTTTTGACTAACAAAATTAGATTTTAAATTTTAGATTTTTTTTGAAAACTAAAAACTGATTGCTATATGCTTAGTTTAAAAGTACCGAAAACCGCGACTGAGACTAAAACTCTAACGAATAATCATCACTTTTTTTACTTTAGTTTCACTTCCGTCCTGAGCCGAAATAAAAACCATATATACGCCTGATGCGACTTTGTATCGTCCAAAAGCGGTTGTATCCCATTCTATAGTTCCGCCTTCTGAAGTTGTTTCATATACAAGATTTCCTTCTATATCAGTAATTTTAATATTCGCTTTATCAATTAATCCGGCAACTTTTACAGTTCCTGAGTAATTTGGTCGCACAGGATTTGGATAAATATAGGCGTTATTTAAATTTTCATTCGCATCTGTTGCAATTCCGTTAAACGAAACCATTCCTTTATTTGTTGCAATAAAAACCTGCCCAGTTGCGCTATTGATTTTGATATCGTTGACAACATTACTTGGCAAAGGCGAATTATTGATCGTAAAATGATATTTAGTTTCCTGACCATTAGGTGACACCATAAAAACTCCTGCATCAACAGTACCAATCCATTTATTATTAGCTCCGTCTACAACAATTGAAGTTATAAATTGCTCGTATAACAATTCCTGAGCTAAATTATCCTCGATTATAATAATTGGATTTGCTTTTAACTGGGTTTCGGTTTGAAAATTTCCAACATTCGACAAAACTCTTAATCCTTTAGTTGTCCCAATCCATAATTGATTTTTGTTATCAACAGCAACAGATCTCACATTGACAATTGGCAAATTCCCTGTGTCAACACCAAAAGTCATTTTTTTAAATGTGTTGGTACTTTCATTAAAACCAATTACTCCGTTTCTATCCGTCGCCATCCATTTTGTGTTATTTTTATCAATCGCAATATCAGTATAATTAACAGCTTCGGCATCATCAAGAATTGTTGTCATAGAATAGCTTTGCCATTGTCCGTTTGTTTTCAAAACTTTCAAACCCTTTTTTATCCTGCTGTTTGTTACCCATAGATTTCCTGATTTATCAAACGCAGTTCCGTTAATACGAACGTCAATATAATCCGGACCTAAAAAAGATATCGATTCTAAACCGCTATTTTTTTCATTATACAAAATCGTTGGCACATCTTGTTCCAACTTTAATAAGCCTGAAAAAAAAGAACTTGCATACACTTGCTTTTCATTATTAGGGTTCACAATAATTTTAGTAATTGATTTTGCCCCAAAAACATTTTCATACGGAATATTCAACCAGCCTGAAGTGCTGTATTTACTGATTCCGAAACTATCCAACGGATATGGATTATAAAAAATATCATAATCTCCATAAACTGCCCAAAGGGAATTGGGAGTAACATCGATAGAAAAAATATTATTGCCTATTGGTCCAGCTGGCGTATTATTTTCAAAACTTGACGAATTTGACAACGTTGACGAAAACAATCCTTTATCTTTTGTACCTATATATAATAAATCACCAATGGCAGTTGCACAGGTAAAAGTTAACGTATTATTTAAAACCTGTGTATTTGCAATCTGACGGTTTAAAACCATTTGATTATTATAAACAAAAACGGTGGTTGGCGTTGTTATAAACAATTTACTATTTACAACGCGCATATCTATAGATGCTTGCGGAAGTTGTAAAAAACCAACAAATGTATTTGAATTATAACGATGAATATATCCTCCGGTATTTATTGCGATAAGTTCTGTATCTAAAGTTTCTATACTTGACCAATTTCCGGGATTTACTAAAAGCCATTGGTTAAAATCAATCAGATTTGCATTTGTGCTGTTTGCTTTTCTGATTCCGTTTGAAGTGGCTGCGAAAATAAATCCATTAAAATATGCGGTTTGTTTTACGCTAATTTCTGATCCGTTATCTCCAATAAAATAAGTATCTCCAAATTGAGACGTCGCTAAATTGAATTGTACAATTCCAAAATCACAGGAAACATAAACCAAACCGTTATGTTCCATAAAATGATTAATTCTTTTAAGATTCGTAGGCAATTGTTTATTGATAATATCTACAACTTTCAAAATACTGCCGTCCGTTTCATTGACCACGGTCATCAATCCGTTTTCGTAACCAATTATAGTTTTCTTAAATCCTTCGCTATGATATACAGCCGAAATAGTCTGTCCGGAAAGTCCATCAATAGTAGTTGTGGTTTTGATAACATTTGTGGCTGCATTTTTAGAGAACAAAGCATTCTCTGAAGCTGCAAAAACTGTTGTCGAAGATTGTGAAATATCTTTTATTTCGTTAAACGAAAAATAACCTTGCCAGGACAATTTATTCTGAGCGAAACTAAATTGAACCACCATTAAAAATAAAATATACAGAAAACTTCTCTTCATTATTTGATATATTCGGATAGACAAATATACTACAAACGTGGTTATTTGAATTTTGTTCTTTAGAAATAAAAAAATGCCTTCAATTATCTTTAAAAAGACAAATGAAGGCATCTTAAAATTGCAATTAAAATTTATACTACACCCTGAGCAAGCATAGCATCAGCAACTTTAACGAATCCTGCAATGTTAGCTCCTTTTACGTAGTTTACATAACCATCTTCTCCAGCACCGTATTTTTTACATTGGTTGTGAATTCCAACCATAATATCTTTTAATCTTAAATCAACTTCTTCGCTTGTCCAGTTTAAACGAATTGAGTTTTGTGTCATTTCTAAACCAGATGCAGCAACTCCTCCGGCATTTGCAGCTTTTCCCGGAGCAAAAAGTACTTTATGATCTAAAAACAATTTGATAGCATCAAGAGTCGAAGGCATATTTGCAGCTTCAGTAACACATAAAACGCCATTATCAATTAGTTTTTGAGCATCTTCTCCAGTCAATTCATTTTGAGTCGCACATGGAATAGCAATATCAACTTTTACTTCCCAAGGGCTTTTTCCTTTATGAAAAACAGCATTTGGATATTTCTTAGTATAAAGCTCAGCTCTATTATCTCCGGTTGCTCTCATTTCAACCATATGCTCAATTTTTTCACCAGAAATACCTTCTTCATCATAAATATAACCATCAGGACCAGAAATAGTAACTAATTTTCCGCCTAATTCATTTATTTTTAAAGCTACTCCCCAGGCTACATTTCCAAATCCTGAAATTGCAACTCTTTTACCTTTTATCTCATGTCCGATTGTACGAAGCATTTGATCTGTAAAATAAACAACACCATATCCTGTAGCTTCCGGTCTGATTAATGAACCTCCATAAGCAAGACCTTTTCCGGTCAATACTCCTGTAAATTCATTTCTAATTCTTTTATACTGACCAAATAAATAACCAATCTCTCTTGCTCCAACACCAATATCTCCAGCAGGAACATCAAGGTCCGGACCAATATGACGGCATAATTCAGTCATAAAAGATTGACAGAAACGCATGATTTCTCCATCAGATTTACCTTCAGGATCAAAATCAGAACCTCCTTTTCCACCACCCATTGGTAATGTTGTTAAACTATTTTTGAAAACCTGTTCGAAAGCCAGGAATTTTAGAACAGATAAATTTACAGTATGATGAAATCTGATTCCACCTTTGTATGGTCCAATCGCTGAATTCATCTGAATTCTGAAACCTCTGTTCACAATTATTTCTCCTGCATCATTAACCCATGGAACTCTAAAAATTATAGATCTTTCAGGTTCTGCTATTCTCAGAAGTAGATTTTTTCCATCGTACTTTTTTCTTTCGGCGATAAATGGAATTACCGTTTCTGCAAATTCTCTAACGGCTTGAAGAAATTCCGGCTCGTTTGGATTTTTTGACTCCACAAGAGCCATAAATTCATTTATTTTTTGTTCCATTTTTAAATAAATTATTCAATAAATAGGTTATAAAATTTTAATCATTTAAACAAGAAAATACGTTTTAAGAAAACGTTTTCGTAATGACACGCAAAGGTAAAACAAAACTATCATGGTTTGTGATTTTTTTTCGTTTTTGAAACAAAATTGTGTAATTTTCAAACAATCTTAAAAATACAATTTAACACTTCTTCTTTTGTATCAAAGACCTTACTTAAAGTTAAGAAATTAAGTGTTTTGTTACTAATTTTTTAATACATGAATTTAATATTTTGATTAAACCATGTTTTTTATATATTTGCGTAGATTTGTAAGCCCAAAAACATGTTTAAACCTATAATACTCACGATAGTTGCCTTTTTCGGCATCTCTAATATTGCTGTAGCTCAAAGTGACTTAGCACAAGAAGTAGGAATAATATTCGGTCCCACAACTTTTCAATCTGATTATGGTGAAAGAAATAACTTTGACACTAATGTTGGAAATAATGGATTTGGTATCGGAATTGTTCACTTTATAAACTTTTCTGCTAATAATAACCGAGAAAGTTTTTTTACAGAACATTTTAAAGTTAGATCTGAACTATCTTTTAATCATACCAAATTAGAACATTTTGGCGAATGGGTTGAAAATGAGAAAAGAAAAAATCTCGTACAACACCTTAGAGCAATGCATGCTACTTCTACTTTAGTAAATCTTGGAGCTCAATTAGAATTTTCTCCTTTTATGAAGATTCATGATTTCGAAAATACAGTAGGAAGTTTTAGCCCTTATGTAAGTTTAGGTTTTCAGGTAAGTTATTACTCTACTAAAGTGAGTTCAAGATTAGGTCAATTAGGATTGCCTTTAACGACTTATCCAAAATACCTAACTCCTTCTGACGGTCGTCAATTTGGTTTCTCAAGTGAAAACGGAGTAGTTTTATCAGCAACGGTAGGCGTAGGAGTACATTACAAATTAACAACAATGAGCGATTTAATGTTTGAAGTACGTTACCAGGGATATAATTCTGACTGGGTTGACGGTTTAAATCCAAACAAAGATCTTTATAAAGAAAATAAATCAAACGATTCACAAGTTTGGTTCAACGCAGGATATATTTATTATTTAGAATTTTAAAGAATCCCAAAATATAAAAAATCCCAAATTCCACAATAATTAAAATTGGAATTTGGGATTTTTTATTTTAGAATTTAATCTTCTATTCTAATGCTTGCTCAATATCTGCGATTAAATCTTCAGCATCTTCGATACCGACGCTTAATCGAACTAAGTCATCTGTAATACCAACTTCTGCTCTTTTATCTGCCGGAATAGAAGCGTGTGTCATCAAAGCCGGATGATTTGCTAATGATTCAACTCCACCTAAAGATTCTGCCAAAGTAAAAACTTTTAGTTTCTCTAAGAACGCAATAGAATCTTCTTTTTTACCAGATTTAAAAGTAAAAGAAACCATTCCGCCAAAAGCTTTCATTTGCTTTTTAGCAATTTCATGAAACGGATGGCTTTTTAAACCTGGATAATAAACTGTATTTATTTTTGGATGGTTGCTTAAATATTCTACCACTTTTTCGCCGTTTTCACAATGTCTCTGAACTCTTAATGAAAGTGTTTTGATTCCTCTTAAAACCAGGAAGCTATCCATTGGTCCAAGTGTCGCTCCGGTTGCAAATTGTTGAAAATGCAATTGCTCGCCCAAAGCTTCATCTTTTACAATCAAAGCTCCGGCAATAACATCAGAATGTCCGCCTAAATATTTTGTAGCAGAATGCATAACAATATCAGCGCCTAAATCAAGAGGTTTTTGTAAATATGGTGTTGCAAAAGTATTATCAACAGCAAATAGAATTTTATGATCTTTTGTGATTTTTGCAATTTCCTGAATATCTGCCAATTTCATTAACGGATTTGTTGGAGTTTCAACCCAAATCAGTTTTGTATTTTCGTTGATTAATGATTTCAATTTCTCAATATCCGTCATATCTACAAAATGAAATTTAATTCCGGAATCTTTATAAATTCTGGAAAACATTCTGTAAGTTCCACCGTATAAATCATCCATTGCAATGATTTCATCTCCCGCTTTAAACGATCTCAAAACACAATCTGTCGCTGCTAAACCAGATGAAAAAGCTAATCCGCGAGTTCCATTTTCAATACTTGCCAAAGCATTTTCTAAAGCAGTACGAGTTGGGTTCGACGCTCTGCTATACTCATAATCCGCCAAAGGTTTTCCCGGACTTGTTTGTATAAAAGTTGAAGTTTGATATACCGGAGGCATAACAGCTCCTGTACTTGGATCATGATGCTGACCTCCATGTATTACTTTAGTATTGAATTTCATATAATTACAAATTTTAAATGCTTAAATGTGCTACAAATTTACCGTTTAATTTATTTTAATCCCGAAACAACTTCTTACCTTTATAATAAATTAACACTTTTTGACATGAAACATTCTATTTTTTTAGCCTTTTTGGTTCTAACTTTTGTAAGTTGCAACAAAGAGCTTTCATTTGACAATGAGACATTTGAAAAAGAATCAACCATTCCCTGCGAAAAAGATTGCCCTAAAATTACTATCGATATTCCTATTGCAAAAAATATTGCTATCGTAAAAGACAGCATCAACAAAAAAGTATTTTCGGTTATAAAAGAGATTGTTTATTTTGAAGAAGATCCATCAAAAGCAAAAGATTACAAAACATTAGCTGAATCCTTTATTGCATCTTATGAAGAAATGCACAAAAAATTTCCCACCGGAACTTTTGGCTGGGAAGCTAAAGTAAAAGGAAACGTCGAATTTGAATCTCATCAGATAATCAATATAAAAATTGATCATTATACTTTTACCGGTGGCGCTCACGGATATCAGGGCTTTCGTTCCTTATTGTTTCATCCTAAAACCGGAAAAACAATTTTTACAGATGAAGTCTTCAAAAACAAAAAAAAGTTTATGGCTTTCGCCGAAAAAGAATTCAGAAAGAAATACAAAATCCCTGAAAAATCAAATATCAACGCAACAGGTTTAATGTTTGAAAACGACAAATTTCAATTGCCTCAGAATATTTTTTATACTACAGAAGGTTTGCTTCTCTATTACAACTCATACGAAGCAGCTTCGTATGCTGATGGTTCAAAAGAAATCTTGTTTCCGTATTCTAAAATCGGGAAGTATTTAAAATATCAATAGTTAACAAGTAACACAAGTTTCACAAGACATAAATAGAAGGATTTTTCGTACATTTGAAATTTAATACTAATCTTTAATTATGTTAACCTTTAATCATTCTGGATTACTAGTACCAGACAATAAAATTAATTCAACAATTCAAGAGCTGGAAAATGAATTTGTATTAAAAATTCCTTCAATTAAAAGAAAAGAAATTTTTGAAGCTTATGTTAAATATAATGATGATTTCAAAAAAGTCTGTAAATTAGAGCAATTGCACCAATGGATTAATGGTTCATATGTTACTAAGAAGAAGAATCCGGGTGATATTGATTTGGTTACATTTCTAGATCATAATTTAGTTCATGAATTAGGTTCAAAATTAGATAATTTTAAATATCCAAACTCAGAAATTATTTATGGCGTTGATGCATATATTATTCAAGTGTATCCTGAGAATCATATAAATAATTTTAGATATGTAAGTGATAAAGCATATTGGTTGGATCGATTTACAAAAACAAGACGAATTCGAGGAAATAGGTTATCAAAAGGCTTTTTGGAAATAAAAATTTAATTTACAACAAATGAAAGATAACAAATTATATCATATTTTAGATTTAATAGAGGAAATAGATAAAGTTGACAAAATGCTTGTCCTTCATAAAGACTCGGATTCTGATTTAATGTCAAGCCAATATAAAAATCAAAAATTAAAACTAAGTAATTATTTAGTTAAAGAACTTTTGACTAATAGCGACAACAGAACGGAAGTTATGTACATCATTAAACTTTTTATAGAGAAATTCTACAATAACGAAATGAGCCATTTGCAATTTGAGGAAAATGATAACTTAAAAAAGATCGAAGACGTATTTATTGAAAATTACGCCTAGTAAATCTCCATCTAGAGCTTTTATAATTCAAGAAAACCTAAAAAACTTTGTGTTAGACACACTGCTGTGCGCCTCTACGATTAACGTTTATGAAAAACCTTTTTCAAACAACATCATACTTCATCTTTCTTAAAATCCTCAACGATTCTTTAAACGACAAATAGATATTCGTAAAAGGTTTTAAAAGCAATTTAGCGTCAATTAATTTTTGTTTGGCATCGTCAAAACCATTCAAATAACAAATCATAAAAGTAGAAGGAAGATTTTCGAGGTCTTTTAATTCCCGTTCAGACAAAGTAATCCCTTTATGCAGTTTTTGAAGCAGTGCCGTATTCGCATTATAAATATGATATAACATTTTCCGATTAAATTCAGGAGGCTGAAAAAGCATTTGCCGTTCAATTTTGTAATATCCGTTATCAAAAAAATGAAGCGTTTGTTGTTCTAAAGGATAATAACTTGTTTTGTCATTTAATCCCAGCGAAACATATTCGGTTATTGTAAAACTATCGTCGTCAAAAACTATGGTAACAACATCCTGAGCCGAATAAAAAAGTTTAATATGTTCGTTTATCAATTCAATATCAACACGGGATAAAAATGTTTTATCACGGGATTTATGAGGAACTCCCGCCCAGCAAATCACAAATAATTCTTTAAAAACATGATATTTAGGCGCCATATCTTTGTGCCTGAAATTCATAAAATCAATTACGCCATCAAGAGTATATTGAATACTGTTTCGGGAACTATTTTCAATCCCGATTACGGTTTCTGTATTCTGGAAGTTTTTTTCGATTTCGCCTTCAACAGGAACCGAGTTACTGCCACGACGAATAAAAACACTATTAGCAGGAGTTGTGTGGATTCCTTTTTTGAAATACGATATTTTGCTTTTGGGCTTAATAGTAACCAATCCTACAACTTTATCTTTTGGAAGATTCGGAAACGGTACATTTTCATATTGAATCTTAGGCGGATTTTCTAAAAAAGCATTTACCAGATTTTGGATTCGGCTATCGTCAAAGAAGTCATCACCAACAATTTCGTTATCCTGATCTTCGACTCCAACCACGATATAAGAATTATTGGTTGGGTTTGAATTTGATAACGCACAAATGTGTTTTAAAAACTTTCCTTTACCTTCACGTGAATGCAGGTTCAACTGCCTTTTTTTATCATAAAAACTGCTCTCATCATTATGAGCGAGTAAATTTTTTATTAAAAGGCGCTTGTTGATCATTGTTTAATTTTTTTCTGCCACGAATTGCACTAATTCTCACTAATTTTATTTCTCAAATACTTAAAATAAAGCCGGCGGAGCATAATATTTATAGTAATTCATACATCAACGAAGCAAAGCTCCAGCGGAGCGATATCTCAATATTGATTATAAAACATTTCACCCCGATGGATTTGATGCTTAATAAATTAAAAATCACTATAAACATATCGTCCCGATGAGACTTTATAAGATAATCCTAAAAATAATATTTTAATCTCTCTTAACAATCGTCGATGAAGCTTGCGCCGTACTCATAACCATTAAATCGGCAATGTTTACATGATATGGTCTTGAAACTACAAAATGGATAATATCTGCAATATCTTCTGCTTGCAACGGATCAAATCCTTTGTAAACATTTGAAGCTCTGTCAGTATCACCTTTAAAACGGACTTCGCTAAATTCTGTAGCAACCATTCCGGGATGAATTGCTCCAACTCTGATTCCAAATGGATTCAGGTCAATTCGCATTCCTGCTGTAATAGCATCAACTGCATGTTTTGTTCCGCAATACACATTCCCGTTAGGATACACTTCTTTGGCAGCTGTTGAACCAATATTGATAATATGTCCCGATTTTCTTTCGGTCATTTTCGGAATTATCGCTTTCGAAACATACAAAAGTCCTTTAACATTAATATCAATCATCGCATCCCAATCGTCTAAATCTCCCGTTTGAATTGGATCTAAGCCATGTGCATTTCCTGCATTATTGATTAAAATATCAATTGTAGAAAATTCGGCAGGAAGAGAATCAATATTTTCCAGAACATCCTTTTTATCACGAACATCAAAAGACAAAGAATAAACTTCGGTAAAAGCCGAAAGCTCTTTTTCAAGTTCTTCTAAACGGTCTTTTCGTCTTCCGCAAAGGATAACTTTATAGTTATTTTTGGCCATTAACTGCGCAGTTGCTTTTCCAATTCCGCTTGTAGCACCAGTAATTAAAACTGTTTTTTTCATTCTTGTTTTCTTTATTTTTTACCACAGATTAAAAGGATAATGATTTTTTATCTCCATAATCTGCTAAATCTGCGAGAGGAGTTTTTTCACGCAGATTTAGCAGATCCGGCAGATTTTAATCAGTGAAAGCCCTTTAATCTTAGGCAAATATTTTTAATTTTTAAGATCCTGTTTAACTGAATACATTAAATTGAACACTGACTACTATTTTTTAAGCCACATCATCGCCCATACTTTCTGTCCAGATTGCGAACCAATCTTCTTTATCCATTTCCAGTTCAACAGCTTTCATAAGTGATTGAATTCTGGCAACGTTTACTGTTCCTGCAATTGGAATTATTCCAGACGGATGTTTCAAAATCCAGGCAAGCAAGATTGTATCTGACCCGAAACCATATTTTTTAACTAATTCTGAAAGCAGTTTTTTCAAACGGCGTGTTTGTTTCGTATCTTCTCTAAAAACAGTTCCAAGCGGATTCCATGACAACGGGCAAATGCCATGTGTTTGCATATAATCAAAACTTCCGTCAACCATTGGTTCAAAATTTGTTGCCGAAAATTGTACCTGATTATAACTTACTTCTGTTTTCTGACGAATTAATTCGGTTTGAGAACTCGTGAAATTTGAAAGTCCGAAATCAATAATTTTTCCTTCTGCTTTTAATTTCTCAACCGCTTCTGCAATTTCATCGGCTTGCATTAAAGGACTTGGCCTGTGCAATAAAAAAACATCAACATAATCTGTTTTCAGTTTTTTTAATGATTCTTCAACAGACCAAATTATATAATCTTTAGAATAATCGTAATGTTTAATTGTGTTGTTACGGCCTTCAGCAATTAATTGAATTCCGCATTTTGTGATTAATTGTAATTTTTCGCGTGAAATTTTGCTGGCATGAAATGCTTTTCCAAAATCAGCTTCTGTGGTATAAGATCCGTAAATGTCTGCGTGATCAAAAGTTGTAATTTTGTTTTCGATACAAATTTGTATCATGTTTTCCATTTCTTTTGGCGTAAGGTTTTTATCCCAGACACCCCAATTCATAGTACCCGAAATTATGGGCGATAATGTTGTTTTACTCATGGTTGTATTGCGTTATTTTTGGTAATAAATATGCTTTTCTGAAGCATAATCACCAAAGTTCTTAAAAATATAAAAATAGATTCACAATTAGTCCTTAAAATTAGGTCGTTGGTCGAAGTTTTAACCATTCTTTAACATCTTACTTCTCAAAAAATATTCAATTTGCACTCTCAAAAGTAAGGCATAAAAATCAACGTTTTAAAAAGGTTTTAAAAATATTTATATGGAAGAAAATACAACGACTTTAGACATTAGAGCGATAAATGAAAAAATTGAAAGAGAAAGTGCTTTTATAGACCTTCTTACAATGGAAATGAACAAAGTTATTGTGGGCCAGAAACATATGGTCGAGCGTTTGTTAATTGGACTTTTGGGACAAGGGCATATTTTGCTTGAAGGTGTTCCGGGATTAGCCAAAACTTTAGCGATAAATACGTTGTCGCAAGCGGTTCAGGGTTCGTTCAGCCGTATCCAGTTTACTCCCGACTTATTACCTGCCGATGTTGTTGGAACGATGATTTATAATATCAAGGCAAACGAATTTTCGATAAAAAAAGGCCCAATCTTCGCTAATTTCGTCCTTGCGGATGAGATTAACCGTGCTCCGGCAAAAGTACAATCGGCACTTTTAGAGGCGATGCAGGAAAAACAAGTAACAATTGGCGACACCACTTTTAAACTTGATCGTCCGTTTTTAGTATTGGCAACTCAAAATCCTGTTGAGCAGGAAGGAACATACCAACTTCCGGAAGCGCAAGTCGATCGTTTTATGCTAAAAACTGTAATTGATTATCCAAAAATGGACGAAGAACGCTTAGTAATTCGTCAAAACTTAAAAGGATCTTACGAAAAAGTAAACGCTGTAGTTTCTGTAGAGCAAATTTTACGTGCTCAGGAAGCTGTTCGTGAAGTTTACATGGATGAAAAAATCGAAAAATATATTTTAGATATCATATTTGCTACTCGTTACCCGGAGAAATACAAACTTGCGGAGTTAAAACCTCTTATTAGTTTTGGAGCGTCACCACGTGGAAGCATCAATTTAGCCGTTGCGGCAAAATGTTATGCCTTTATCAAACGTCGTGGATATGTAATACCCGAAGACGTTCGTGCAGTTGTACATGATGTTCTACGTCACAGAGTTGGGATAACATATGAGGCTGAAGCCGAAAATATTACTTCTGTAGACATAATCAACAAAATCGTAAACGAGATTGAAGTACCTTAAAAATTTGTTTAATGTTTCAAGTTTCAGGTTGTCGTAAAGCAACCTGAAACTTGAAACTTTTAAACTTTAAACAAATAAAATGGATACAAAAGAGCTTTTAAAAAAAGTACGGAAAATAGAAATCAAAACCAAAAGATTGAGCAATCATATCTTTTCGGGTGAATACCACTCTTCATTTAAAGGGCGCGGGATGACTTTTAGTGAAGTACGTCAATACCAATATGGCGATGACATTCGTAACATCGATTGGAATGTAACTGCACGCTACAATGAAGCCCACGTAAAAGTTTTTGAAGAAGAACGCGAATTAACCATGATGTTAATGGTCGATATTTCGGGTTCAGAAGGTTTTGGTTCAAAAAGTCAATTCAAGAAAGACATCGTCACCGAAATTGCGGCAACGATGGCTTTTTCGGCTACACAAAATAATGATAAAATTGGTTTAATATTATTCTCTGACAATGTAGAGTTGTATATTCCACCAAAAAAAGGGCGTTCACACGTTTTGAGAATTATTCGTGAATTAATCGAATTCGAACCAAAAAGTCAAAAAACAGATGTTGGAGCAGCTTTAAAATTTTTATCAGGAACTCAGAAAAAGAAAGCAATCGTTTTTGTAATTTCCGATTTCATGTCTGAAAATTATGAGCAAACATTAAAAATTGCTTCTAAAAAACACGATATTACCGGAGTTCGAGTATATGACATTCGCGAAGAAAAAATCCCAAATTTAGGAATGGTTACAATGCTTGATGCTGAAACTGGAAAAATTCAATTAGTTGATACAGGATCAAAAACAGTGCGAATGAATTACGAAAAACATTATCATGAAAGGGTAAATTATTTCAAGGAAATTTTTAGTAAATCCGGAGCCGGTGTTGTAAGCACAAGAGTTGACGAAAATTATGTGACTAAATTGCTTGGATATTTCAAATCAAGATAATGATTTAAGAATTTAGATTTCTTAGATCTTTAAAGTATTAGATTTTAAAAAACATCGATATCCAAAAAAATAAAATCCGCTTAAATCCGCGTCATCCGCGTGCCATATTTAAGCATTCATTTTAGAATAAAATCTGAAATTAAAAAAATCAAATGAAATTAAAGTTTTACATCTTTTTATTTTTACTTTCCTCGGCTGTTTTTGCACAACAAAAACAGATTGAGACGAGCATTGATACTACAAAAAATAAAATTGGAGCCGAATTTAAGTTAACGCTTAAAACGGTTGTCAGCTCAAAATCTAAAGTTGTTTTTCCTAAACAAAAAAGCTTTGGTGCACTTGAAGTAATTCAGTCATATCCAATCGATACTGTTAAAAAAAATGACACTTACGAATTAATCAAAAAATATGGCTTAACGCAATTTGATTCCGGAAAATATGTAATTCCAAGTGTTACGATTTTGATTGATAAAAAACCGTATTTCTCAGATTCTATCCGTGTAGAAGTTGCCAGCGTAAAAGTAGATACTTTACAACAAAAAATGTACGACATTAAAGATATTACCGCAGATGACAATGGCATTGGAGATTGGTGGAAATACATTTTGGCTTTAGTAATTATTCTTGGAATTGGCGCTTTTGTATATTGGTTCATTAAAAAACGTCAGCAGAAAAAAATTGAAGAAGAAGTTTATAAAACTCCTATCGAAAAAGCGACAAGTTTATTAAATAATCTGGAGCAAAAAGAACTTTGGCAAAAAGGTGAAATCAAAGAATACTATAGTGAACTGACCGATATCGCCCGTAATTATATTGAAGAAGCCATTCATATTCCAGCAATGGAAAGCACAACATCTGAATTGATTCTGGCGATTAGAAATGCTTCGACTAAGAAAAAAATGGCATTAACTCCTGAAACGGTTGAAAATTTAGAACGCGTTTTACGTCAGGCGGATTTAGTGAAATTTGCAAAATCTAAACCTTTAGAATTTGAAATTACCGAAGATCGAAATAAAATTCAAAAAGTAATTTTAACATTAGATAACGCAATTCCAACTGAAGTTCCGGATGAAGAAGATCAGTTATTGAATGAAGCGCAAAAACAGAAACAGATAAAATTACAATTATTAAAAAAACGTAATAAACGTATTGCAATAGCAGTTGGAACAGTTTTGTTTTTAATAATTGCAACAACCGGATTCTTTATCGCTACAAAAGGTTTCAAATATGTTAAGGATAATGTATTAGGAAATGCTTCGAAAGAATTATTAGAAGGCGAATGGGTAAAAAGTGAATACGGAAATCCTGGCGTTGTAATTGAAACTCCACAGGTTCTAAAACGAATGGATACTCAAAAAGTACTTCCAAAAGAAACGATGGCTTTAATCAAAGAAATGCAACTTTTTACTTACGGAAGTATGGTTGACAATTTCTTTGTAACCGTGTCGACAAGTAAGTTTAAAAACCCTACTGATATTGATTTAGCAAAAGCTTTAGAAGGTTCTCTAAAAGTTATTGAATCTCAGGGCGGACAAAATATCATTGTAAAACAAGAAGATTTTCAAACGAGTCAAGGTATTCAGGGAGTAAAAGGATATGGGACAATGACAATTTTAAACCCAATTGATAAAACAAGTACAAAGGCTTATTATGAACTTTTATTGTTCAAACAAGATCAGGGATTACAGCAAATATTGATTGTACACGAAGAAGGCGACACATACGCCAATGATATTACGACAAGAATTTTAAATTCTGTTGAACTTAGAAAAGCGAGCAACTAATGAATAAGATAACTTTTTTAAATCCAGAATTTTTTTGGTTGTTTCTATTAATTCCAATTGCCATTGCATGGTTTTTTTGGAAACGCAATCAACAATCGGCTACTTTAAAGATGAGCTCAACTCAGGGTTTCAAAAACAGCGAATCGTTGTTGACCAGATTAAAACCTTGCTTGTATGTTTTTAGAGTTATTGGTTTAAGTTCTTTAATCGTTGCATTAGCAAGACCAAGAACCGTTGATATTAGCAGTCAGACTAAAACCACGAAAGGAATTGACATTGTTTTGGCAATTGACGTTTCAGGAAGTATGCTTGCAAAAGATTTAAAGCCAAACCGTATGGAAGCTTTAAAAAGAGTTGCAGCAGATTTTGTTGGAGAAAGACCGAATGACAGAGTGGGACTGGTTTTATACGCTTCTGAAGCTTATACAAAAACACCGGTTACAAGTGATAAAGCCATTATTCTTGAAGCCATAAAAGGAATTAAATACGATACGGCTTTACAAGACGGAACCGGAATTGGGATGGGACTTGCAACCGCCGTAAACCGTTTAAAAAATAGTAAAGCTAAAAGCAGGGTTATTATTTTAATGACCGATGGTGTTAATAATGCCGGTTTTATTGAACCGGAGACAGCATCAGACATTGCAAAACAATACGGAATAAAAGTATATACAATTGGTATTGGAACAAACGGAATGGCAGCATCGCCATACGCATACGCACCAAATGGAGGGTTTTTATTCAAAATGCAAAAAGTTGAAATCGACGAACGATTAATGAAAAGTATCGCCCGTAAAACCGATGGAACTTATTTTAGAGCAACAAGTAATGATAAATTAGCCGAAATATACAATTCGATTAATAAATTAGAAACTACTGAAATCCAGGAATTAAAATTCTATGATTATGACGAAAAATACAGAAGTTTTGTTTTACTCGCAGCCTTTTTATTATTGTTAGAAGTTGGTTTAAGAAATACAGTTTACAGAAGCTTTATTTGATTTTTCAAATCAAAAAATTTCAAATTTTTAAATTCCAAATTCCAAAATGGAATATTAAAGTTTAAAAAAAATAAATTGGAATTAGAAATTTAAATTAGCTTTTAGACAAACAACAAAATTGGAATTTGGAATTTCTTTATTGGAATTTAAAAAATTATATGGAATTAGACGAAAAAAAATATTTATACCTTTTATTATTACTCCCAATTGTGGTGTGTATTTTCCTTTTCAATATGTATTGGAAAAGAAAAAAACAACACGAATTTGGTGACTTGGAAATGGTAAAAAGACTGAGCCCGGAAAGATCTGTTTTTAAACCGGTATTAAAATTAAGCGTAATACTTTTGGCGCTTGCCTGTTTGATTATCGGATTAGTGAATCCGAAGATTGGGACAAAAATGGAAACGGTAAAACGTGAAGGAATTGACATTGTTTTTGCTGTTGACGTTTCTAAAAGTATGCTTGCCGAAGATGTTGCGCCAAGTCGTTTAGAGAAAAGTAAACAATTGGTTTCGCAAATCATCAACAATTTAGGAAGTGACAGAATAGGGATTGTAGCATACGCCGGAAGTGCTTTCCCGGTTTTACCAATTACATCTGATTATAGTGTTGCAAAAATGTTTCTGCAAAGTATGACGCCGGATATGGTTTCATCACAAGGAACATCTCTTGACGAAGCAATTAAATTATCATCGACTTATTTCGATGAAAAGAGTAAAACCAGCAAGTTATTGATTTTAATTTCTGATGGAGAAGATCATTCTGAAGGAGCTTCGGCAGCAGCGGAAGAAGCCAACAAAATGGGAATGAAAATCATTACGATTGGTGTCGGAACAGAAAAAGGAGGAACAATTCCGTTAAAAGAAAATGGCGTAGTTAAAAGCTATCAAAAAGACCAAAACGGAGAAACTGTTATTACAAAACTAAATCAGGAAGGTTTAAAAACCATTGCAAAAGCAACGAAAGGCGGTTATGTATATGGCGGAAGTACGAAGGAAGTTTTAGAATATGTAAAAAATGCTTTAAACAACATTCAGAAAACAGAATTTGAAGCAACTCAAATGGCTGATTTTCAATCGCAATATCAATGGTTCATTGGCTTTGCCTTTTTATTATTGTTTGTTGACATTTTCCTTTTAGAAAGAAAAACAAATTGGATTAAAGAGTTGAATTTATTTAACGAAAAAAAATAATTGTTCTGAATCAAATTCGGAACAAAAAAATAAAAAAATTAGAATGAAAAATTTACTTCTTTATATTTTACTAACATTTTCCTTAGCAGTTTCAGCTCAGGAGAAAGACAAGACATTGCCTGATGCCAATGAGGAATATAAGCAGAATAAATTTGTTGATGCTGAAGCTAATTACAGAATTTCAGAATCAAAATTTTCAAAACGCGCAACGGCTCCATATAATTTAGGAAATACTATTTACAGACAAAATCAGGTTTCTGAAGCTAAATTCGCCTACGCGAAAGCTATAAAAAATGCTAAAACCCGACCTGAAAAACATAAAGCTTTTCACAATTTAGGAAATGTTTTAATGAAAGAGAAAGATTATACGCAAGCTGTTGAAGCATATAAAGAAGCATTACGTAACGACCCAACCGATGATGAAACGCGTTATAATTATGCTTACGCAAAACAAAAGCTAAAAGAAAATCCTCCTAAAAACGACAAAAACAAAGACAAGAATAAGGATAAGGACAAAGACAAGGATAAAAACAAAGATAAAGATAAGGACAAAGATAAAAATAAAGATAAGGACAAAGACAAGAAAGACGACAAAGGCGATAAAGATAAAGACAAAAAAGATGGTAAAGATGATCCTAAAAAAGACGACAAGTCTGACAATAAAGGAGAACCAAAACCACAGCCGGGCGGAATTTCTAAAGACCGAGTTCAGAATTTATTAGATGCCGTGAACAACGAGGAAAAGAAAGTTCAGGATAAAGTGAACGCTCAAAAAGTAAAAGGCACTCCTAGAAAAACAGAAAAAGACTGGTAGATTTTTGGGTTAATCGCTTATTTGTTTGACTGTTAATTTGAAAACAAAGAAATAAATAAGCAATAAAACTGAAAAAAAACCGATTAAACAAGTTAACAATTCAACAGTTAAACAAAAACTGATAATAATTTAATGAAAAGATATTTAATTCTATTACTATTCACTTTTCAAGGGCTTATGGCTCAAGTTCAATTTGAAGCCAGAGTAAGCAAAAATACGCTTGGACTGAACGAAAGATTTCGTATTGACTTCATTATGAATGTTGATGGAGACAATTTTGACCAACCTTCATTTGAAGGATTTAGAGTTGTAGGCGGACCAAGTCAGCAAGTAAGCCAATCCTGGGTAAACGGTAGAAGTTCTTTTCAAAAAATATATTCGTATATTTTACAACCCAACCAAAAAGGAACTGCTTACATCAAACAAGCTGCTATAGAATACAATGGTCAAATCTACAAAACACAGCCTATAAAAATTATAGTTACAAATGCTGTTGCTCAGGAAAGAGATCCTAATGGACAACAAGGTCAGGGTCAACAAGGCGGTGGAAATGAAACATTGCATCTTATTGCTGAAATTTCCAAAACAAATCCGTATTTAAATGAACCAATTACTGTGGTTTATAAATTGTATTTCAACAATATAAATGTTACCGGTTTTAAGGAATTGGCTAAACCAAAATACAATGATTTCTGGAATCAGAATATTGATATCAAACAATTATCAATTGAAGAAGGAACTTTTCAAGGACAAAGGTGTTATTTTGTTGTCCTGAAAAAAACCATACTATATCCTCAAAAATCTGGAAGACTTACTATTGAACCTCTTTCATTAGATATTGGTGTTCAATTGCCTTCAAATCGTCGTGATATGTACGGTCAGATGATTTTAACGGATGATAACAGAGTTGTTTCGGCTGGAGCCAAAACTATTAACGTACGTGCACTTCCGGAAGCAAGCAAACCAGAAGGTTTTGGCGGAGCTGTAGGTAAATTTAATTTTACTGTTACACCATCAAAAACGACATTGAAAAGCGGTGAAAGTCTTGACTTAATTGTAAGTGCTTCAGGAAATGGAAACATGAAATTGTTTACTTTACCAAAACCTGTTGTTCCTAATGCGTTAGAAATGTACGATCCGGTTCATGACGAGCAAGTAACAACTTCACTTTCCGGAATGTCTGGAAAAATTACTGATAAGTATTCTATTGTTCCCCAATACAAAGGAAAGTATGCCATAAAAGCAATGCAGTTTTCTTATTTTGATTTGAATTCAGGTTCTTACAAAACGATTACTTCGCCGGAAATTATGGTCGATGTTTTAGATGGTCCGGTTCAGGCTGAAGCCAATACAGCAGCAAATGCTTCTAAAAATGTAATTGCAAAAACAGAACAATTCAAATATATTAAATCGAAAACAACTTTAGTTTCAACAGCAAAAGATGATTTTTACGGTTCGGATTTGTATTATATTTTATTATTTGCGCCTTTCATAATTTTACCAATTATTGTTTTGGCTAAGAAAAGAAAAGAAGCAATTGACGGTGATGTTAAAGGAAACCGAATTAAAATGAACAATAAATTAGCTAAGAAATATTTATCTGAAGCTAAAAAACAATTGAATAATAAAGAAGCTTTTTATATTGCACTGGAAAAAGCGATGCACAATTTTCTTAAAGCAAAATTGCATATTGAAACCTCAGAAATGAGCAAAGACAATATTCGTGAATTGCTGTTGTCAAGAAATGCAAATCCGGAATCAGTTCAGAATTTTATAAACCTGACAGAAAACTGTGAGTTTGCACGATATGCTCCGGCATCAAGTGCTTCGATTCAGCAGGATTTTGATAAAGCTGTTTTGATTATTTCGGAACTTGAAAAGCAAATTGTTTAACTGAATTTATTTTATCGCAAAGGGCTAAGAAATATAGATTTAGATTGCGATGATTTTAAGGTCGAAAAGTTGAATTACTAAATTTAAAAAATCAAACCCGACAGGTTTTTAAAACCTGTCGGGTTTAACAAAAATAAAATGAAAAATATAGTATATCTTTTTTTATTAATCACACAGGTTTTCTTTGCTCAAAGCAGCTTTGAAAAAGGAAATGCATTGTACCAAAAAGGACAATATCAACAAGCTGTTGATGTTTATGAGAGTATAATCAAAGAAGACAAACAACAATCAGCAGAGTTGTATTTTAACTTAGGAAATTCGTATTATAAATTAAATAAAGTAGCGCCTTCGATTTATAATTATGAGAAAGCTTTGGTTTTAAAACCGCACGATCCTGAGACTTTAAACAATTTAAAATTTGCAAAAAAACTAACTATTGACGAGATCAAGGAGATTCCGAAAGTAGGTTTTGCAAAACTAATTCAAACTTTTACAGGAATATTTGATTACAATACCTGGGCAAAAATTTCTATTGCAATTGCATTTGTCTTTTTATTGAGTTTTATTGGCTATTATTTCTCACAGCTTACACTTTCAAAAAGATTGTATTTTATAGGAATGTTTGTTCTTTTAGTTGCTTTATTATTGAGTGTTTCTGCCGGAATAGCAGAGAAAAACCATTTTGATAATGATCGTCCGGCAATTGTTTTTGCTGAATTAAGCGAAGTTCGCAGCGAACCGCAAAAAGCTGGCACAGCTATTTTTCTATTGCATGAAGGTGCAAAAGTTTACGTTACTGAAACTATAGGTCAATGGAAAAAAGTTGAATTAACTGATGGAACTGAAGGTTGGATTGATGCTTCGACTATTAAGGAAGTTAAGTAGTTTTTTTAACCATATAAGTGATATAAGTTCATTTAAATACTAACGCTTACTTTGTGGTTAAAACTATTGAAGTAAATAATGTTGTCACCATATAAGTGATATAAGTTTATTAAATGCTAACGCTTACTTTGTGGTTAAAACTATAAATAAGCGATATAAGTTTTAATTGCTATAAAAACTTTGCGGACTCAGAATCAACGCAATCTAAATCAATATTCCTTAGCGAACTTTGCGATAAAAATTAAATGTTGCTATAAAACTTTGCGAACTTAAAATAAGCACAATCTAAATCAATATTCCTTAGCGAACTTTGCGATAAAAAAACACCCCGTTTTATATTTTCTTATATCACTTATATGGTGAAAAGAAAAAAAATTAAAACTCATAAACCTTCTCAGGAGTTACACAATAATCCAGTTTCACATCAGATTCAAAGACATCATCGATTTGATTTACGGATTCAAAAAAAGAAAGTCCAATTTTGATCGTTTCCGGTTTGCATTCTGAAAGGAATTTATCATAAAACCCTTTTCCGTAACCTACTCGATTTCCAACATTATCAAAAGCCAAAAGCGGGACAAAAACTACCTCAATAGTTTCTGATGGAACCGGCAAACCATTTACAGGTTCAGGAATATTATATTCGTTTTTTTTGATTTTAGTATTATCCGTCAATAAAAAATGTGACATTCCGCGAGTTTCAAAATCACTTTTAGAAATTACGATTTCCTTGTCTCTTCCGGAAAGTAAATGCAAAACATACTCAGTATTTACCTCTTTTTGTTCTTCGATAGGAAGAAAAATATGATAATAAGTTTTATCCCAAATTGGTAATTGAATTAGATTATTGGCTACAGCCAAACTCTTTTCTTCAACATTATCAAAAGAAAGCTCTTTGCGCAGATTTTTATAATGTGATCGTAATTCTTTTTTATTCGTCGGCATCTTCTGGGTTATTTTTAGACATATGATAAATCGCATCGCCTTCATAAACAATTGGCGAATGATTCGCGTTGATGACAAATCCGTCGTGTGGCGCTTTTACTTTCTGTTCAAATTTACCAAACGGATCTGTAATGATTGCTAAAATAGAACCTTTAGTTACATATTTACCAACTAAATTATAATCATGCAATAAACCGGAACATTTAGCACGCAGCCAAACCGAATATTTAATATAAATGGACGGATCATGCGCTTTTTCAACCACTTGTTTCGGATCAAGCATATCAAGATAATGCAGCAAACGCTTTACTCCCATTACACCTTCATTTGCAATTACATTATTGATGTCTAATGATTTTCCGCCTTCAAACAGCAACATTTTTATATTTGCTTTTTCGCAGGTATTCCTGAAAGAGCCGCTGATATTTTTAGAATATAAAGTAAACGGGGCATTAAAAACATCCGCCAGCATTTTCAGTTCGGGATTATTTTCGGTAATTCTGATTTGCGGAGCGTTAAATCGGCTTGCACCACCGGCATGAAAATCAACCGCATAATCTATAATTGGTAAAACTTCGGCAACAATATGATAGGCAAAACGACTTGCCAAAGAACCTTTTTTACTTCCCGGAAAAACACGATTTAAATCTCTTCCGTCAGGAAACTCACGTGATTTATTGACAAAACCGTACATATTGATAATCGGAATACAAATAATAGTTCCTTTTAACGGACGATTAATTTTCTTGCTAATTAACTGACGTACTATTTCAACGCCGTTAATTTCATCACCATGAATTCCGGCTGAGAATAAAACTACCGGACCTTCAAGTTTTGACCGCCGCACAATAACTGGAATATTAAGCTTTGTAGTCGTGTGTAACCTCGCAATTTCAACGTTTATTGTTTTGTTTTCTCCCGGCAAAATCGATTCGCCAAAAATAACTAAGGGTTTACTATTTTTCATGTAGAATTATAAAATCTAAATATAGAAATTATTCTTTTGATTTCGTAAATTTGGAACTAAATCCATGTTAAGGTTTTTTTGAGAATCCGAATGATTTTTTGAAAATGCTTTTCAGATACTTCACAAACAAAACAGAATGCAAAAATCGTCTTTAGATCTTCAAATCCTCAGCTTACCGGACAATCCGGGTGTGTATCAATATTATGATAAAGATGGAAAGATCTTATACGTAGGAAAAGCCAAAAATTTAAAAAAAAGGGTTTCTTCTTATTTCAATAAAGTTCATGATACACGGAAAACGAATGTATTGGTTCGGAAAATTGTAACTATAAAACACATTGTCGTTCCTACTGAAACCGATGCGCTTTTATTAGAAAACAATTTAATTAAAACCTTACAGCCGCGTTATAATGTATTGCTTCGCGATGACAAAAGTTATCCGTGGCTTTGTATAAAAAAAGAACCATTTTCGAGAATATTTACTACCCGAAGAATGGTTAAAGACGGCTCAGAATATTTTGGACCATATACAAGTTTCAAAACCGTGCATACAATTTTAGAATTAATCAAAGAATTGTATCCGCTACGAACGTGTAATTATGATTTAAGTAAATCAAATATCGATTCAGGCAAATTCAAAGTTTGTCTTGAATATCATATTGGCAATTGCAAAGGTCCTTGCGAAGGCATTGTTCCACTGGAAGAATACCAACGACAAGTTGATGCGATTCGCGAAATCCTGAAAGGAAATTTTAAGGAAAGTATGAAAGATTTCAAGCGATTAATGAACCAATATGCACAGGATTTACGTTTTGAAGAAGCCCAAAAAATCAAGGAAAAAATTGAAGTTCTGGAAAATTATCAATCAAGATCAACAATTGTAAATCCTAAAATTACCAATATTGATGTTTTTTCGATTGTCTCTGATGAAAGTGCGGCGTATGTCAACTTTCTTCAAATTTCACACGGATCGATCATTCGTTCGCATACTATGGAAATCAAGAAAAAACTGGACGAAAGTGATGAAGAACTTTTAGAATTGGCTATTATAGAACTTCGCGAACGTTTTAATTTATTATCAAAAGAAATAATTGTTCCTTTTGAAATTGATTTGGGCGAACACATAAAAACAACCGTTCCGCAGCTTGGAGATAAAAAACAGATTTTAGATCTATCAATTCGAAATGCTAAATTTTATAGAATCGAACAACTTAAACAATTGCAAATTGTAGATCCTGACCGACACACAAATCGTATCATGGCGCAAATGCAAAAGGATTTACGTTTGCCATCTGAACCCCGTCATATTGAATGTTTTGATAACTCGAATATTCAGGGAACAAATCCCGTTGCGGCTTGTGTGGTTTTTAAAGACGGAAAAGCGAGCAAAAAAGATTACCGTCATTTTAATGTAAAAACCGTTGAAGGTCCTGACGATTTTGCGTCGATGACCGAAATTGTATATCGACGTTACAAAAGATTATTAGATGAAAATCAGCCTTTGCCACAACTAATTATTATTGATGGTGGAAAAGGACAATTATCTGCCGCATTAAAAAGTATAGACGCACTGGAATTACGCGGAAAAATTGCCATTATAGGAATCGCAAAACGTCTTGAAGAATTATTTTATCCCGGAGATTCAATTCCATTATATTTAGATAAAAAATCTGAAACCTTAAAAGTAATTCAGCAATTACGAAATGAAGCGCACAGATTCGGGATTACTTTTCATCGTGATAAACGAAGCAAAGCTGCGCTAAATTCCTCTGTAGAAAGTATTCCCGGCATTGGCGAAAAAACCATGCTAACATTAATACAACATTTTAAAAGTGTTAAAAGATTGAAACTGGCAACCGAAAAAGAAATATCTGATGTCATTGGCGTATCAAAAGCCAAAAAAATTGTCGACTTTTACAAAACCAACTAGCAATTTTTTATGCGCCAAATCCAGCTGTCCATTTCAAATACTCGGTCAAAACGATTTTTTTCTACTATAAAAAAAGGAGCTTATAAAGTCGCTCTTTTTTTACAGGAAAAAATATCGCTTTTTCTCTCGCAGTTTTCCATTCCGATAGCTATCGGAACCAAGGCCTTACAGTTGGTTATTTTCACGCTTTTATTTTTCAGTTCACAAAATTCATTTTCACAGGAAACCACCGAAAAAGAAAAACAAGCCGAAGTGCGAAGACCCAAAATAGGTTTGGTATTATCTGGCGGCGGAGCAAAAGGATTTGCACATATTGGCGTTTTAAAAGTTCTTGAAGAAGCCGGAATCAAAATCGATTATATTGGCGGAACCAGTATGGGATCAATCATTGGCGGACTTTACGCTTCTGGTTACAACGCATCTCAAATTGACTCGATTTTTAAAAGAACCAATTTTGACGAACTTATTAATGATTACATTCCTCGTTCATCAAAAAACTTTTACGGTAAAAAAAATGATGAATTATATGCGATCGTTTTACCATTTAGCAATTTCAAAGTCGGCATTCCTGAGGCACTTTCAAAAGGAATGTACAATTATAATTTATTAAGCGGTCTTACCAGAAATGTGCGTCATGTACGTGACTTTAATAAACTTCCAACTCCGTTTTTATGTATTGGAACAAATATTGAAACCGGCGAAGAAGTATTATTAAACAAAGGCAATTTAGTTCAGGCAATGATGGCAAGTGCTGCATTTCCATCGTTATTTACTCCCGTTGAAATTGACGGCAATTTATTGGTCGATGGTGGCGTTGTCAACAATTATCCTATAAAAGAAGTTCGTAATCTTGGCGCTGATATCATTATTGGCGTTGATGTTCAGGATGATTTAATGAAGCGTAAAAACCTGAAAAACGCGACCAGAATATTGGTTCAAATTACCAATTTGCAGTCAATTGATAAAATGAAAGACAAAATAAAAGATACAGATGTTTACATTAAACCGGACATTCGTGATTATGGCGTGATTTCATTTGACAAAGGCGAACAAATTATTAGAAAAGGGGAAGAAGCCGCTTTTGCCGTTTACGAAAAAATCAAAACATTAGTCAATGAAGACACTTTTTATAAAAAACCAAAATTAAAAGTTGTAACAGATACCATTGAAATAAACAAAATTAATAGTGAAAAACTAGACAATTTCACAAGAGAATATATTCGCGGAAAACTCCGTTTTAAACCCGGAAGCACCATTACTTATGATGATTTAAAAACAGGAATCAATAACCTGAATGCGACTCAAAACTTTAGTACTATTTCATATTGTTTACAACCAGACGGCGAAAAAGATGATCTTGATTTAGTATTAAGAGAAAATCCAACACAAACATATTTAAAACTTGGTCTACATTATGACGGACTTTATAAAAGCGGAATCTTATTAAATCTAACCCATAAAAAAACATTCCTTAAAAATGATATTACGTCACTAGATATTATTTTAGGCGATAATTTTCGATATGATTTTAATTATTATGTTGAAAATGGATTTAATATCAGCTTTGGATTTCGTTCAAGACTAAATCAATTTAATCGTAATGTTACAACCAGCATTAGCAATTTAACAATTGAAAATCCAAATGTAAATTTGATCAATGTCGACTTTTTAGACCTTACAAATCAAGCCTATTTTCAAACCATTTTTGTCCAAAAGTTTTTAATGGGAGGTGGTTTTGAATATAAATACCTGAAAATAAATTCACCAACGCTTTCTAACAATGAAAACATTATTGAAAAAAGTAATTATTTCAGTCTTTTTGGCTACTTAAAATATGATTCGTTTGACAATAAAAGCTTCCCTCATTCAGGATTGTATTTTTCCGGAGATCTTCAAACGTATTTAGCATCATCTGATTATACCCAACAATTCAAGCCTTTTTCAATTGCAAAAGCTGAGATCGCCTTTGCGAGAACTTTATTTAGAAAAGCTACTATTAAAATTGGGGCAGATGCAGGATTTAATATTGGCAGCGATAGTGTTCCGTTTTTTGATTTTATACTGGGAGGTTTTGGCTATAGCCGAATAAACAATTTTAATTATTTTTATGGATATGATTTTCTAAGTATTGCCGGAAATAGTTTTATAAAGTCAACCATTACGTTAGATTATGAACTTTTCAAAAAGAACCACGTCAACTTTACAGCAAATTTTGCCAATTTAGGAGATGATATTTTCACAACAGTTGACTGGATTTCAATGCCTAAATATTCCGGATATGCCGTTGGATATGGTTTAGAAACTATTATTGGCCCAATCGAAGTCAAACAATCATGGTCACCGGAAACTTCAAAAAGTTATACATGGTTTAGTATTGGATTTCAATTCTAATACAAATTTGTTAAAACCTTGTATTGATAATAAAGTTCTCAGTAATTTTATACTAAAAAAATATTTCATGATTTTTTAACGTTAATAATTGATATAATATATAATTTAAATCAATAATAATTACGACATTTGTTATAATGAAAACAAAATGGACAGGTTTATTAGAGCATCTTCAATTCCTTATCAAGAGAAATCCTGAATAAAACTACCGAATTGAGATAATTAGTCAATACAATATTGATCCGATTGTCTGTTCCCACAATTCAAATTTTTTCGAATTATCTAATTTACAAATTATCTAATTGAAAAGCCATGCCATTATATCACAAACTTGGAGATTTTCCTCAAAAAAGACATACCCAATTCGTAAAACCTAACGGAGGTTTCTATTACGAACAACTATTTGGTACCGAGGGTTTTCACGGACATTCGTCACTCTCCTACCATGTTCACAGACCAACGCAGGTTAAGGAAATTTTAAATTCCTATTCGGTTGAACCGAAAATTGCAATTGGAAAAAACATAAAATCATTACTATTTAAAGGTTTCGAATTAAAACCTGAAAATGATTTCCTTGACAGTCGCAAAGCAATGTTGGTCAACAAAGATTGCATTATTGGTTTAGCAGCTCCAAAAGAATCTCTGACAAAATATTTTTATAAAAATGCCGATGCCGATGAAATGCTTTTCATCCATAAAGGCAAAGGAAAATTAAGAACCATGTTAGGAAATATTCCTTTTGAATATGGCGATTACTTAATTATTCCAAGAGGTATTATTTATCAAATAGAATTTGAAACCGAAGAAAACCGACTTTTTTATGTTGAATCACATTCTCCTTTTTACACTCCAAAACGTTATAAAAACCAATCAGGTCAACATTTAGAGCATTCGCCATTTTGCGAACGCGATTTTATTTTGCCAAACGAATTGGAAACGCACGATGAAAAAGGTGATTTTTTAATTAAAATCAAAAAGGAAGGAATGATTCACGAAGTAGTTTACGCCACACATCCTTTTGACGTTGTGGGTTGGGATGGTTACAATTTCCCATACGGATTTTCGATTCATAATTTCGAACCTATAACCGGGCGCGTTCACCAACCGCCACCAGTCCACCAAACTTTTGAAACGGCAACTTTTGTCGTTTGTTCATTCTGCCCAAGACTTTACGATTATCATCCAAAAGCAGTTCCGGCGCCATACAATCACAGCAATATAGATTCTGACGAAGTACTTTATTATGTTGATGGCGATTTCATGAGCCGTAATAATATAGAGCAAGGTCATATTACTTTACATCCAAAAGGAATTCCGCATGGTCCCGCGCCTGGCGCAATGGAACGCAGTATTGGTCATAAAGAAACCGGTGAATTAGCCGTAATGGTTGATACATTTCGACCACTTATGGTTACTGAAGAAGCGATGGGACTTGATGATGGAAAGTACTACAAGTCCTGGACTGAATAATCAGAATCGATTTAACCGCAAAGTCCGCAAAGGATCTTACGCAAAGTTCACAAAGATTTTCTGGTGAAGTTTTTATCAAAACAAGTTCGCAAAGCTTTGTGATCTTTGTGTTTTTTTACAAACTCTTATTGATAAAAAAAACTTTGTGCTCTCTGCGGTAAAAACAATTTTAAAATCAACACTTCGGTTTTTCAAATTAACGAATAGCCGATTAAACAAATAAACATCATGTCAAAAGAAGTAAAATCAGTAGAATACGGATTAGAAAAAATCTTTGAAGGAGCACAAGATTTCCTTCCATTATTAGGAACAGATTATGTAGAATTCTACGTAGGAAATGCCAAACAATCGGCACATTATTACAAAACAGCTTTTGGATATCAATCATTGGCGTATGCTGGATTAGAAACCGGAGTTAAGGACAAAGCATCTTATGTTTTGAAACAAGACAAAATCAGAATTGTTTTGACAACGCCATTAACACAAGATTCGCCAATTCATGCACATCTTCAAAAACATGGCGATGGCGTAAAAGTTGCCGCTCTTTGGGTTGAAGATGCCAGAAGCGCTTATGAAGAAACTATGAAACGAGGTGCGCGTTCGTTTATGGAACCAACTGTTGAATCAGATGAATTTGGAGAAGTAGTTCGTTCCGGAATTTATACTTACGGAGAAACTGTCCATGTTTTTGTGGAAAGAAAAAAATATAACGGTGTTTTTCTGCCTGGTTACAAAGAATGGAAATCAGATTATAAACCAGAACCAACCGGATTAAAATATATTGATCACATGGTTGGAAATGTGGGTTGGAATGAAATGAATACCTGGGTAAAATTTTATGAAGATGTTATGGGATTTGTGAATTTCCTATCTTTTGACGACAAACAAATCAATACTGAATATTCGGCTTTGATGAGTAAAGTAATGTCAAATGGAAATGGAAGAATTAAATTTCCAATCAATGAACCTGCCGAAGGAAAGAAAAAATCACAAATCGAAGAATATTTAGATTTCTACGGCGGACCCGGAATTCAACATATTGCGATTGCAACAGATGATATTATCAAAACTGTTTCTGATTTAAAATCAAGAGGAGTTGAGTTTTTATCTGCTCCACCCCACACCTATTATCAGGCAATTCCTGAAAGATTAGGCGTTCATATGGATATGATGAAAGAAGATTTAAATGAAATTGAAAAATTAGCAATCATGGTCGATGCCGATGAAGATGGTTATTTATTACAAATATTCACGAAGCCAGTTCAGGACAGACCTACTTTATTTTTTGAAATTATTCAAAGAATGGGAGCAAAAGGATTTGGTGCAGGGAACTTCAAAGCTCTTTTTGAGTCAATTGAACGTGAACAAGAATTGAGAGGTACATTATAAAACCGGATTATTTTTGCATTATATTAACATATTCTCGATAAAACCATGCTTTTAATGCAAATGATATGTTAAACTTACTTTTTACTATTTGTTTTTTGAACTTTCTATCTATCTTTGCACTCGCAAATCAAGAAGGGGTGGTTTCCTTCTGAATTGATATAAATTTCATAATTTATAGTTTTTTGGTTAGTTAATAGCATAAAAACTCAGTCATTCCTTGACTGAGTTTTTTTGTTTTCGTACATTTGGAATAGAATTTGCATTTCTTTATCTTTATAATGAAATGTAAAAATTGTACTATGAAAAAGTTAATCCTCATCATATTAATTCTCACGACGCTTAGTTTCGATACTTTTAAAGAAGACTCTTTCGATATTGGAGAATACTTCAAATTCCGAATTCATTACGGAATTGTAAATGCAGGTTACGCAACGCTTGAAATAAAAGACGCCACTATAAACAACAAAAAAGTGTTTCATGCTGTGGGTAAAGGTTACACAACCGGAATGTCAAAATTTTTCTTTAAAGTCGAAGATTTATACGAAAGTTACTTTGACAAACAAACCGGAGAACCTTATCGTTATGTCCGAAAAATTGACGAAGGCGGTTATACAAAAAATCAGGAAGGTTTTTTTAATCAAGGCGAAAACAGGGTTTTAGTAAAAGATTACAAACGTAAAACCGAAAAAACAATTGTTTTAACCGATAATGTGCAGGATATTATTTCTTCTTTTTACTATTTAAGGAATCATCCAAATATCGACAAACTTAAATCTGGCGACGCCATTACTATTGACATGTTTTTTGATGAAGAAATCACAAAATTTAAGTTAAAATATGTAGGTCGTCAGGATATTACAACTAAATTTGGAACCGTTTCTACAATGGTTTTTAAACCATTGGTACAAACCGGTCGTGTTTTTAAAGAAAAAGAAAGTGTAACGCTTTGGATCACAGATGACGACAACAAATTACCGGTTAGAATAAAAGCAGATCTTGCCGTAGGATCACTCAAAGCAGATCTTGACGAATATAAAGGATTAAAAAATCCATTTAAAGTAAAAAAATAATGAACCTTACTGATCATTCAGAATCAATTTTAAAAGAAATTGACCTTAAATTCCAAGCTATAAATCAAAAAACTGAGGTTCAATTAGAAGGATTACTTTGGTCAAAACCAATTACTTACTGGGATTATATTCAAACCGACGCTCTTTTAAGCTTACAAACGCAGCGAACTACACTTCCTGACGAAATGGTGTTTATTATGTATCATCAGGTAAATGAATTGATTTTTAAAATGATTTTGTGGGAAATAGATCAAATTGCCAACACGCAGAATATTCAGGTTGATTTTTTTAGTGAAAGATTATCCAGAATCACCCGTTACTTTGATATGCTGACAAATTCGTTCAGTATTATGGAAAACGGAATGGAGATTGATCAGTATATGAAATTCAGAAATACCTTAACTCCTGCAAGTGGATTTCAAAGTGCACAATATAGATTGATAGAATTTGCTTCGACAGATGTAATCAATTTAACGGATCGCAGATATAGAGAAAACTTCGATGAAAATACTGACGTAGCAACCAGCTTTGAACATTTATACTGGCAAGCTGCCGGAAAAGATTATCATACAGGAGAGAAATCATATTTACTTCAGGAATTTGAAAACAAGTATAAAGATCAGTTTTTAAGACAAATTACTACGTTTAAAAATAAAAATATCTGGCAAAAATTCACACAATTACCTGTGGAAGATCAGCAAAATCAAGACTTAATTCAGGCAATGCGTCACTATGATAAAACGGTGAATATCACTTGGGTTATGCAACATTTAAATACCGCAAGAAAGTATATTTTAGAAAGCGGAAAAGGCAATGGAGAAGCTACAGGCGGAAGTGACTGGCAAAAATATATGCATCCAAAATACCAAAGACGCATCTTTTTTCCTAAATTGTGGACCGAAGAAGAATTGTCTAATTGGGGAAATGAAGCTGCCGTTTAATTTCCAAAAAAAATAAATAAGTTTGAAAAAAGTATTCGTAATTATAATCCTATTATTTTCAACAATTTCATGTAATAAAACCGCTGAAAAAGTTGAAATTAAAATTACAAAACCAAAAACTAAAAAAGTAGAATTTGGTTTTAATTACGCCGATTTTAATGTTCTTCAGGACACCATAAAAAAAGGAGATTCTTTTGGGTCAATTATTCAAAGTCAAAATATTGGGGATAAAAAAGTGTATGACATCGTTGAACAAATAAAAGATTCTTTTAATGTAAGAACGATTCGATACAACAAACCCTACACAATTCTTCGATCAAAAAATAAAACAAATAAATTACAGCTTTTTATTTATCAGCCGGATGCGCTGACTTATTATGTTATCGATTTTCGCGACAGCATCTCTAAAGCTTATAAAAAAATAAAACCTGTTACGCTTAAACGTAAAATTATTGGCGGCGTTTTAAAAAGTTCTTTATCTGAAACTCTAGGAAACGAAAGTGTAGAAGCGGCGCTTGCCAGCAGAATTACCAAAGTATTTTCATGGTCGATCGATTTCTTCAAACTTAAAAAAGGAGATCGCTACGGATTAATTTTTACGGAACGTTTCATTAACGGAAAAACGTATGATGGCGTTGAAGATCTTGAAGCTGCATTTTTTGAATACAAAGGGAAAATCGTTTATGCATTTCCGTTTGAAAAAGATACCATGTCAGGGAAAATAGAATATTATGATGACGAAGGAAAAACGTTGAAAAACTTTTTCTTAAAAACGCCAATCAAATTCAGCCGAATCACTTCACGATTTACAATGAATAGATTTCACCCTGTTCAACATACCTGGAAAGCGCACAAAGGAACAGATTATGCTGCTCCAACCGGAACGCCAATTTCAACAACAGCATCCGGAATTGTTGAAGCAACAGGATATACGGCAGGAAACGGAAATTTTGTAAAAGTAAAACACAACGGAACCTACTCTACTCAATATTTACACATGTCGAGAATTTTAGTTCGCCGCGGTCAACGTGTTACGCAAGGACAAACTATTGGATTAGTAGGAAGTACAGGACTTGCAACCGGACCTCACGTTTGCTACCGTTTCTGGAAAAACGGAGTTCAGGTTGATGCGCTTCGACTTAATTTACCTACTGGAGAATCCTTGACAGGAAATGACAAAACTCGTTTCATGCAACAAATGGAGCCTCTAAAAAGAGAATTGGATAGTATTGGGAATTTGTAAACAATATTTTCATCAGAAATAAATTCAATTAAGAGAAACAGACCATGAAAAATGCCAGAATCAAAGCGATTTACAATGAAACATTTTCAGGTTTAAAATTATTTTACAGAGATACTGATCTTTCTGATGGATTAATTGCCAATTATAAAATTGGACAAATAATTCAGGAAAGAGGTTTTACTGATATGAGTTCAATTGGCGGCGGACTTTCAGGCAATTTCAGGTATTTAATTGCGAGTGCTCATGCAAAAGATATATCAAAATTCAATCCTGATTCGGTAAAAAACGGTCACTATCTTTTAGATTCTATTGCTTATTTTAAGGTTTTGGATATTCAGAAAATTGATAACAAAACACAAGTATTTCTTTTGAATATTCCGGACAATTCAATTTCACTTCTTAAAAATTCTACTTCAAACCTTGAGGAAGAAATTATAGAAAAAGCTCGGAAAAAATTCACCGATAAAATAAATTTACCTTTAGTTCCGGAATTACAAACAGAAAACTGGAAAGAAAGAACGAAATCTGCTCTTGGAATGAATGAAAATGGAGAAATGTTTTTTGATGATTCGAAAATTAAAATCGAAAAACTAAAAGAAATAGAAATTGATATTGTCAACAAAACAATTAAGGTTGACAAAAAACCGTGGTGGAAGATTTGGTAAAATTATTGACAAAACTTTTTTCTAAACTCAGAAGGATTCATTCCCGTATGTTTTCTAAAAACTTTGTTCAAATGACTTTCGTCTGAAAAATTAAGTTCATCTGCAATTTCATTAATACGCATATCACTATTTAAAAGTTTTGCCTCGATCAATCTTAATTTATAATTTGAGATGTATTCCTGCAATGTTTCTCCAGTTTGTTTCTTAAAATATTTACCGAGATAATTCAGCGAAATATTAAAGTGCTCGCTTATTCTATCTGATTTCAATTCCTTTGGATTAAAAATATTTTCCTGAATATAATGCAATATTTCCAACACTATTTCACCAGTTGTTTCCTTTATATTCTTTGGCAATTTTAAGGCGATATTCCTTGCTACAACCGTAATTATCGTATTCACAATTTGCTCTGTTATCTTTTGATGATAAATTTGCTTATTCGCCTGCTCATTTATAATAGTATCAATCAGCGATGCAATTAAGGGTTTGTCAATTTTATTTTTCAATATACATCCGGGACGATGGCTTGCATTTTGCAAAATATACTCCATACGCAAAACCGTTTCCATTTGTTTATTTTTAGCATTTTCCTTAATATAATATTCACTAAATCGAAGAAAAAAGAATTTCGTAGGAGTTAAAATCTCAAACGAATGGACATCTTGCGGCGTAACAAGAAACAGATTTCCCTTTTTATATTGAAATTTATTATTGTTAATGTCCTGAATTCCTGTTCCGTTTACAACATATATCAATTCAAAGAAATTATTCTTTCGTGTTGTTTTAGGAAACTCTTTTAATTCCTGAACATCAACTTCAAAAGGAAGATATAGGTTTTTATCTGTCATAATGCTAAAATACAATTTTAGTACTAATAAGTACAATTTTACAGAATGACTAACCTTCTAATTTTGTATCAAATAACAAATTAAAAACTATAAAAATGAAAATCCTTTTAATTGGTGCAAATGGCGAAATTGGAAAAATACTACATCCTGAATTGGCTAAAAATCACGAAATCATTTCTGCCGGAAGAAATAGCAGCGATTTCCAAATAGATTTATCGGATTCAAATTCGATCGAAAAATTATTCAAAGAAGTTAAAAATATCGATGCTTGTATATGTGTTGCGGGAGATTGTTATACTGGAGATTTACTTTCGCTTGACGAAGAAAAATTAAATATTGGTATTAAAAACAAATTACTTGGACAAGTTAATCTGGTTTTAATTGGACAAAAATATTTAAACGATAACGGATCATTCACGCTGACATCTGGAAAAATGGCTGATAAACCGGTAAAAAACAATATTGGAAAAGCAATTGTAAACGGCGGAATCCACAGTTTTGTTCTTGCAGCTTCGCTGGAATTGCAAAGAGGAATGAGGATAAATGTAGTAAGCCCGGGAAAAGTTTCAGATATTCCGATTCATGATTTAATAAACGCTTACACAAAAAGTTTACAAGAATTGATTAATGGAGAAATTATCAAAGTAAATTACTAAACTATAAAGATGAAAAAACTAAAAACGTTCCTGATTTTATTACTGATTACAAATTTTGGCTTTGCTCAAAAGTCAGATAACAAAATACGCTCTGAAATAGCCGGAACATGGACTTTGATTTCTGTTGAAAATAATAATTCTGACGGAACAAAAACTTTACCGTACGGATCAAATCCAAAAGGCATATTATTTTTTGATGCAAAAGGAAATTATTCGATTCAGATTTACAAGAATGAAAGACAAAAAATAGCTTCGGGAGACAAAAACAAATGCTCTGCCGAAGAAAATGTTTCGATTGTTCAAGGAAGTAATTCGCATTTTGGCACTTATGAAATTGACGAAATAAATAAAATACTTACTTTTAATATACAAACAGCTTCATTTCCTAACTGGGAAAACACAGGACAAAAAAGATCCTATATCCTGAATAACAATCAAATAAAATACGTTGTAACGAATACAACACAAGGCGGAAATAAAGTAACGGCAGAAGTTGTCTGGGAAAAATTATAATAAGAGAGCAAAAAATCGTTTTCGTAACTATTTGTTATATAATTGTGAACCGATAAACTATTAAAAGTAATTTCAGTATTTTTGTTTTTTATAACCACTTTCTCAAATTAATCAAAAAATGGCTTTAAACACAACAAACCCAACCGGGACTGAAGCGTGGAAAAATCTGCAAAACCACTATAACGCAATTCACGAAACTACGATACAAGAATTATTTCAACAAGATAATGTCCGAGTTGAAAAATTTAATTTACAATGGAATGACTTTTTAGTTGATTATTCTAAGAATAATATCACTCCGGAAACTGTTTCTCTTTTACTGGAATTAGCAAATTCAATTGGATTAAAAGATGCTATTTCTCAATATTTTGGCGGAGAAATAATTAACCAGACAGAAAACAGAGCGGTTTTACATACTGCATTACGCGCTCCTGAATCTGCTGTTATAAATGTTGACGGAGAAAATGTGATTCCGGAAGTTTATGAAGTAAAAAACAAAATCAAGAAATTTAGTCACGAAGTAATTTCGGGAGAACGAAAAGGTTTTACAGGAAAAGCTTTTACTGATATTGTAAATATTGGTATTGGAGGTTCTGACCTTGGTCCTGTAATGGCGGTTGAAGCTTTACAATTTTACAAAAATCATCTAAATGTTCATTTTGTATCAAATGTTGATGGCGATCACGTAAACGAAGTCATCAAAAAACTAAATCCTGAAACGACACTTTTTTTAATTGTTTCTAAAACTTTTACAACTCAGGAAACTTTATCAAATTCTGAAACTATTAAAGAATGGTTTTTGAAATCGGCTTCACAGGAAGATATTGCAAAACATTTCGTTGCCGTTTCTACTAATATTCAAAAAGTAACAGAATTTGGAATTAATCCAGACAACGTTTTCCCAATGTGGGATTGGGTTGGAGGAAGATTCTCTTTATGGAGTGCTGTTGGATTAAGTATTAGTTTAGCAATTGGTTTTGATAATTACAATGACTTATTAAAAGGCGCGAATGAAATGGACGAACATTTCAAATCAGCTGAATTTGACGAAAACATTCCGGTAATTTTAGCTTTATTAAGCGTTTGGTACAATAATTTCTTTGGCGCCGAAAGTGAAGCTTTGATTCCGTACACACAATATTTACAAAAACTTGCGCCTTACTTGCAACAGGCAACTATGGAAAGTAACGGAAAAAGTGTTGGTCGTGATGGAAAACCTGTGAATTACCAAACAGGAACTATTATTTGGGGAGAGCCGGGAACAAATTCTCAACATGCTTTTTTTCAATTGATTCACCAGGGAACTAAACTAATTCCGACTGATTTTATTGGATTTGTGAAACCATTATACGGTAACGAAGATCATCATGATAAATTGATGTCTAACTTTTTTGCCCAAACAGAAGCATTATTAAACGGAAAAACAAGTGAACAGGTTCAGGCTGAATTTGACAAACAAGGACTTCCGGCAGATAAAGCTTCTTACTTATTGCCATTTAAAGTATTTACCGGAAACAAACCAACTAATACAATTTTAATTCAAAAACTGACTCCAAAAAGCTTAGGTTCTTTGATCGCCTTATATGAGCACAAGATTTTTGTTCAGGGTGTGATCTGGAACATTTTTAGTTTTGATCAATGGGGAGTAGAATTAGGGAAACAATTGGCAAATTCTATTTTAGATGAAATTAACACTAAGACGGTTAATGATCATGATAGTTCGACAACATTTTTATTAAATCATTTCTTAAAGAACAAATAGAAAGCTTTAAAAAAAAATTACAATAAAAATATAACGCCTTAATTTGATATAAATTAAGGCGTTTTTTTACGTATAAATACTACAACAAATTAGGATAAAATTAGCAATAATGCAGGTTTAAAGCTACAATATAAAGCAAATTAATACGGTTTTAACAAAATAGAAGGGTGAAAACTCATTAAAACACTGATTAACCTAATAAAAATATCAAAAATCTCTTTAATTCGCAATGAAATAAACAAAAGTTAACGTTCTTAACATTTTGATAACACTATCTGATTTAAATGTTATAATTTTGCCAAAAACAATAAACTAATAACAAATGAAGACAATGAAAAATTGGTTGCTTACCGGACTTTTGTTCATGATAGTTTCAACCGCATTTTCTCAAGGAAAAATTACAGGTATGATTACCGACGGTACGGGTTCTTTACCAGGAGCAAACGTAGTGATCAAAGGATCTGCAACTGCTACTTCTACAGATTTTGATGGTAAATTTACTATCAACACAACAACAAGTACAGGAGAAATCGTTATTTCTTTTTTAGGTTACGATAATTTAACTTTAAAATTTTCAGTTACAAATGGCGGAACAACTAACTTAGGAACAATCGTTTTAGCTTCTAATTCTAATGAATTGAGCGAGATAGTTGTAAAAAGTAGTATTGTTGATGTTGCTAAGGACAGAAAAACTCCTGTAGCAGTTTCTACAATTAAAGCTGCTGAAATTCAGGAAAAATTAGGAACTCAGGAATTTCCGGAGATTTTAAGAAACACTCCTTCAGTATATGCTACTAAATCAGGTGGTGGTTTTGGAGATTCAAGAATCAACATTCGTGGTTTTGACCAAAAAAACATTGCTGTTATGGTTAACGGTATGCCAATCAATGATATGGAAGGTGGAACTGTTTACTGGAGTAACTGGGCTGGATTATCAGATGTTACTACTGCAATGCAGGTTCAAAGAGGTTTAGGTTCATCAAAACTTGCTGTAGCATCAGTTGGTGGAACAATAAACATTATCACTAAATCTTCAGACAAAAAAGAAGGTGGATCTTTCTCTTCTGGTTTTGGAAATGGAAGAAATTTCAAAATCCAGGGTTCATACAATACTGGAAAATTAGAAAACGGTCTTTCTGCATCTATCTTGTTATCTCAAACAATGGGAGATGGATATATCAACGGAACTCAATTTGAAGGTTCTAACTACTACGTAGCTTTAGGATATTCTACAAAAAATAACAAACATGACTTCCAGTTTACAGTAACAGGTGCTCCACAATGGCACAACCAAAGATCTACTGTTTCTACAATTGCTACTTACCAACAATATGGTTCACTTAGTGATCCAAATACAAGATACAATCCAGATGCTGGATATTTAAATGGTGAAGCATATAACATCAGAAAAAACTATTACCATAAACCTATTGCTTCTATCAACTGGGATTATAAAATCAATGAAACTACAAAACTTTCGTCTGTATTTTATGCTTCTATGGGTCGTGGTGCAGGTGCTAGCGCAACTGGTGGTATTAGAGGAAAAAGTTATAGTGATGTATTAGCTTTTAGAACTGCTGACGGATTAGTAGATTACGATAAAATCGTAGCTTACAACTCAGGTACTCCAGTTTTAATTAATGGTTTTACAGGTTTACAAACAAGAGCTCAAGTTGGAGGTGTTTACCAAAATACTTCTGCTACAGGTTCTAACGCAGCAACTGGAGCAACTACAGGAACTTCTGGTATCTCTCAAACTTCATCAATCAACTCACATGACTGGTACGGAGCTGTAATTAATTTGAATAAAAAATTAACTAACACTTTGACTTTAGATTTTGGTGTTGATGCAAGAACTTATACAGGTTACCACTATACAGTTGTAAATGATTTATTAGGTGGTGGTGAATATTTTGACGCTACGATGAAAAGTGATCCGGCAAGACACATTACAGCTACTTACCCAACTGATGTTCAATGGAACGTTTTTCAGAAAAAAGATTACGAAAAAATATCTTTTAACAGTACTGGAAAAGTACAATGGCTTGGTGCATTTACTCAATTAGAGTACTCTAAAGATAACCTAACTGCATTTGTACAAGGATCTATATCTCAACAAGGATACAAAAGAGAAGACAATTTTGTTTACGTACCAACTGATCCTTTAGCTTCTACAGATTACGAAAAAATCTTAGGTGGTAACGTAAAAGGTGGTGCAAACTACAACATTAGCGAAAAAAGCAATGTATATGTAAATGCAGGATACTACTCTAAACAACCTTTCTTTAACTCAGTTTATCCTAACAACAGATCTACAGTAAACCCTAATCTTACTAATGAAAAAATCATTGGTTTTGAAGCTGGTTACGGATTCCGTTCTAAATATTTTAACGGTACTGTGAATGTTTACAACACAAACTGGAATGACAGATACCTAAAAGGTAACCCACTTCCGGCTAGTGGAACAATCGCAGCAAATACAACTTACACAGAATACTTAGGTCTTAATGAAGTTCACTCTGGAATTGAATTTGAAGGAAGCTCAAATATCACTGAAAAATTAAAAGTTACCGGTATGTTCTCATACGGAATTTGGGAATACAAAGGAAATGCGACTGTTAATGCTTATTACCAGGCAGACAACACACCAGTTGATGGATTCACAGGAATTCCAGTATATATGGATAAAGTAAAAGTAGGTGATGCTGCTCAAATGACTGCATCTGTAGGAGCTTCTTATGAAGTTGTTACAAGAGTAACGGTTGACGCTAATTACAACTATAACGATAAATTATACGCTGGACTTACGCCTGTTAACTTTACTTCTGCAGACAATAAAGGAGCGTTAGAATTACCTTCTTACGGATTAATGGATGCTGGTTTTTCATACAAAATGTTAACTGGTAAAAACAAAGACAAATCTGTAAACTTCAGACTTAACGTAAACAATGTTTTTGATAAAGTTTACATTGCTGAGTCAAGAACTAATATTTTTGCAGATGATAACCTTCCTGTTTCAGGAACACAATTGCCTGGTGCAAACGGAACTTACGCTTCTAAAGGATTACTGTACAATGGTGTTGCTACAAGCAATCAGGTATTCTTCGGTTTTGGAAGAACTTGGAACTTTACACTACGTTATGATTTCTAATATTTAGAATCTAAATAAATACCAAAAACGGCATTGACTTTTAGTCTAATGCCGTTTTTTTTATGCCTTTTTTGCTATATTTGTTTTAACAAAAAATCTAATTTATGTACTATTATTTACAAAAATTCCATTCTGGCTGGGCTTATTTAGCACTTTTGCTTTTATTAATTGCAGTTGTAAATGCAATAATCGGCTTAACATCAAAAAAAGAATTTACTGCTAAAGATCGCAAAATTGCCCTTTTTGCCTTAATTGGAACTCATACTCAATTATTGATTGGAATAATCCTTTACTTTGTTTCTCCTCTTGGAAAAGCAGCATTTGGACAAATGTCTAATGCAGAACTTAGACTAACTTCACTAGAACATCCATTAATCAATCTTATAGCTATTGCATTAATTACTATTGGATGGTCAAAACATAAAAAACTAATTAATAGCGAGGCTAAATTTAAAACTTTTGCTATTTATTACGGATTAGGATTATTGCTTATTTTGAGTAGAATCCCATGGAACCTATGGTTCTAAAAACCAATTAAAGCCCTAAAAATAGGGCTTTTTTTATCTCGGCATATTATTTGTACAAACTCCCCAAGTCTGAAAAAAAATAACCCATGAGAAGTAAAAAAAATATTATACTTACAACACTTTCATTAACTTTTTTAAGCTGTTTTACTTACGTTATAAGTCAAACAAAACCAGGAACAGAAACCAAAATAATTCAGGATACAGTAAAAACGGCAAGACCAGATATACTTGCAATTCCATCTGATTCAGTTTTTACTGACAAAGGCCTAAAATTAAAAGCTTATAAAAAAAACGCTCACGCCTCGTATTACGCTGACCGATTTAACGGAAAAAAAACCGCAAGCGGAGCCAGATTCAACAATAATAAATATACGGCAGCGCACAAAAAGCTCCCATTTGGAACTAGAATAAAAGTTACAAATGAAGCTAACGGAAAATTTGTAATAGTGAAAGTCACAGATCGTGGTCCGTTTGTAAAAACAAGAGAACTCGATTTATCTAAAAGAGCTTTCATGGAAATCACCAAAAATAAAGGTGCAGGCGCTATGAAAGTAACAATTGAAACGATAATAGAATAATCAAATTATGATATTCAAACCCGACAGTTTTAAAAACCTGTCGGGTTTATTGCTTTAAAAAATCCGCAATCATCAAAAGTCTAAATAAACTTTTTGATATTCATGATTATTCCTGTGTGAATACCTTCATGGTAATTAACGAAGGATAATGCGTCATTTACGTTTTTAAGAGTAAAGCCTAAGCTTGTAGTATATTCGTTATAATTTACGAATTTATTGTCTTCAAAATCTTTTTCTGTCTGGGACAAAGTTGTAGAAAGTAACGTTCTTATTTCGTCTAATTCGGCTTGGGAAATATCACTTTCGGGTTTGGTTCCTTTTTTATATTTATCAATAAATTCATCTGAAACCATAGTAGGCAAACCTGATAATTTATAAACTAAAACTTGTTGCGACGCTACGCAATGTGCAATATTCCAAATCAAATTATTACTAAATCCTTGCGGAATTTTATTCAATTGTTCTAATGAATGATTGTCTATAAATTTTAAAAGAATTTCCCTACTGGTTTTCTGTACTTGTAAAACTGAATTCATAATTTTTTTTTTCTAAAATTAGGCATTTTTCAGTTTTAAATGAATTTTCTTTGCAGTCTCTTAAATTAAAAAATCATGAACAAAATATACTATTTAGCTACTTGCGATACTTGTAGAAAAATTATTAAAAGTTTACCCAAGGATAATGATTTGGTTTTTCACGACATCAAACAAAATCCTATTACGGAAGCGGAACTTGAAGAAATGTATGAGCTTGCGGGAAGTTATGAAGTATTGTTTAGTAAAAAAGCGCAATTGTATAAGTCTATGGATTTAAAAAACCAATCTTTAACTGAAGCTGATTACAAAAAATATATTTTAGAACATTATACTTTTTTAAGCCGTCCGGTTTTTATTATTAATGATAAAATTTATATTGGAAATAGTCAGCCTGTTACATTACAGGTTTCTAAAGCTTTGGCGAAATAATATAAAGTTCTAATAAACCAGGATTTGCGTTAGGGATAGAAGCGGAAATCCTTTTTTTGAGCTTTTTCTGCTCAAAAAAAGATTGGAGTGAATAGCCCGACCGAAGGGAACGCCCAAATTAAAATTTTGATTCAAAAAAGTTAACCACAAATTGCACAAATTATTTGTGAGCTTAAAAATAAAGCCACTGATTAAAAAGATTCTCACAGATTGGCAAAATCTATAAAATCATTTTAATCTGTGGCAAATAGAATCGAGGAATTTCCATTAATTAAATTTGCGCTAATTTGTGTAATTTGTGGTGAAAACAGATTAGCGATTAAAAACTCAAGACTGCAAAGTTTTATTTATCTTTGCGCCTTTATACTCAATTATATGATACAATCGATGACAGGGTTTGGCAAAGCTTCTTTGCAATTGCCAACAAAAAAAATTACTGTTGAAGTAAAATCCTTAAATAGTAAAGGTTTAGATTTAAACGTAAGAATGCCGTCGCTTTATCGCGAAATGGAGTTAGGTTTAAGAACTCAGATCTCTACGAAACTGGAAAGAGGAAAAATTGATTTCGGGATTTACATTGAAAGTACTTCTGAACAAACTTCGACGAAAGTAAATGTTCCTGTTGTAAAAAACTACATTGCTCAATTAAGGGAAGTATATCCTGCTGCTGATGAAACTGAATTGATGAAAATGGCGGTTCGTATGCCTGATACATTAAAAACGGAGCGTGAGGAAATCGATGAAAATGATTGGGACCAAATCAAAGTTATCATTGATGAGGCTTTACAAAATATCCTGACTTTTAGAAAAGACGAAGGTGAATCTCTTGAAAAAGAATTCAACTTAAGAATTGGAAATATCCGTCAGTACATGAATGATGCTTTGGCTCTTGATCCGGAACGTGTTCAGGCGATTAAGGATCGTTTGCAAACTGCAATAGCTGAATTGAAGGTGAATGTTGATGAAAATCGTTTCGAACAGGAATTGATTTATTATTTAGAGAAACTGGATATTACTGAAGAAAAAGTTCGCTTGACAAATCATTTAGATTATTTCTTAGAAACTATAAAAGGTACAGAAGCTAATGGTCGCAAATTAGGTTTTATTACTCAGGAAATGGGTCGCGAGATCAATACAATGGGTTCAAAATCTAATCATGCTCAAATGCAGAAATTAGTGGTGATGATGAAGGATGAATTAGAGAAGATTAAGGAACAGGTTTTGAATGTGTTGTAAACACGCAATAAGCTTTAAGCTATAGGCTTTAGGCGAAAAAAACATAAAGTAAGAAAGCTTAAAGCATACTGCCTAAAGCCTAAAGCATAAATTAATGAACAAAGGAAAATTAATTGTTTTTTCGGCACCTTCAGGATCGGGAAAAACAACTATAGTAAGACATTTACTTGGGAAAGAGGATTTAAATTTAGAATTTTCAATCTCAGCGGCTTCTCGTGACCCACGCGGAGAAGAAGTTCACGGAACAGATTATTATTTTATCTCGTTACCGGAATTTAAAAAACACATTAAAGCCGAAAATTTCCTGGAATGGGAAGAAGTGTATCGCGATAATTTTTATGGTACTTTAAAATCTGAAATTGATCGTATTTGGGCTTTAGGAAAAAATGTCATCTTTGATATTGATGTTGCCGGCGGATTACGTATCAAACATAAATTTCCGGAACAAACTCTGGCTGTTTTTGTTAAACCTCCAAGCGTTGATGAATTGAAACGCAGACTTAAAGAGCGTTCTACTGAGACTGACGACAAAATCAATATGCGAATTGCAAAAGCATCTGTTGAATTAGCAACTGCTCCACAATTTGATACAATTATAAAAAATTACGATTTAGATACTGCTAAAGAAGAAGCATATCAATTGGTAAAAGATTTTGTTAATAAGTAAGTAATTAGTCTTTAGTGGTTAGTCCTTAGACTGAGGAGAAATTAAATTATAAGCTTGAAATGAGTGGTATTAAATCGTACAAAGAATTATTTATTTGGCAAAAAGGAATAAAAATAGTTGTTCTGGTTTATAAACTCACAAAGAGCTTTCCTAAAGAAGAAATATACGCCTTATCAAGTCAATTAAAAAGGGCAAGCGTATCCATTCCTTCAAATATTGCAGAAGGTTTTGGGCGCCAAACCGACAAATCATTTAATCATTTTTTGAATATTTCCAGAGGCTCTCTAAATGAGATCGAAACACAATTAATTATTGCAAAAGAATTAGAATTTATTTCTGACGATAATCTATTTAATGAGATTATGTTTTTGATTGAAGAAGAAAGCAAAATGATAAATGCTTTTTCTAAAAATCTTAAAGACTAAGAAACTAGGGACTAATAACTAATTACTTTAAAAATGAAAATAGGCCTTTATTTCGGAACGTATAATCCCATTCATGTTGGTCATTTGATTATTGCGAATCATATGGCTGAGTTTGCCGACTTAGATCAGATTTGGATGGTGGTTACGCCACATAATCCGTTAAAGAAAAAATCTACTTTGCTGGACGATCATCAACGTTTGCAAATGGTTTTTCTGGCCACAGAAGATTATCCTAAAATCAAACCTTCGGATATTGAGTTTAAATTACCTCAGCCTAATTATACCGTAAATACATTGGTTCATTTGCATGAAAAATATCCAACTCATGATTTTTCATTAATTATGGGAGAAGATAATTTGAAAACGCTTCATAAATGGAAAAACTACGAAGTGATTCTGGATCATTATGATATTTACGTTTATCCAAGAATTTCTGAAGATGAGGAAAACGTCGAATTAAAATCGCATCCAAAAGTGCATATGATTGATGCGCCAATTGTAGAGATTTCTTCTACTTTTATTAGAAATAGTATTAAAGAAGGAAAAAATATTCAGCCGTTATTGCCACCGAAAGTTTGGGAATATATTGATCACAATAATTTTTATAAGAAATAAAATGCAGTCTTTGTCATTTCTGACGAAGGAGAAACCACACACGTAATTCTCAAAGATTGATGATTTTGATTGCGGAGTTTCTAGTGTGATTTCTCCTTCGTCGAAATGACAAAAAACAACAAAAAAAGCCTGAATTTTTAATTCAGGCTTTCATTTTTTAAACATTAAATCGATTATTATAATCTAGCTCCATCGGAGCGTAATATTTATAGCAATTACAAACGATCTGATTTAAAGCTCCAGCGGAGCGATATCATCTGTGCAATTTAGAACAATCTTTAAAATGCTATAAATATATCATCCCTCTGGGATTTATTTTTAAATGATAATTTACGCTTATTATGCTTCAACATTAATGTCGCTTTTAACTCTCGCTCTGATATCCTTTAAAGATTGCTCGGCTAAAAGTTTTCCATCTCTGAAAACTTCTTTCAATTCGCCTTGTTTTTCTTCTTCCCACGAAACATTATCGCTTAGATGATATACACCATCAACTAAATCAATTTTCATTAATCCTTTAGCCGATTTTTTAGTTCCGTCGTCAGTAATAGGATCTTTAAAAATTGCTCTTCCTTCTCCGTCAACTTCTCCGTAAGTTGCTTTCATTGCAAAACCAAAAGTATCTCTTGTATTGTATTGATATGTAAATGACCCAATTCCTAGAACAACATTCGTTGAAGCAAATCCTTTTGCTTTTAATCTTTCGCAAATTTGAATAGATCTTGCAACGGTAATACTATCACCGTAAATAGCGCCAATTTGTGGTATAAGCTCTTTATATCCTTTTGCGTTAACTGTGCCTCCAAAAACATTCCAAAGCAGTTCAATTACACCTTTTTTCTCTTCTTCGGTTTTTCCTTCTGGATTTCCGCAGATAATATCAACCGGATCTCCACTATCAGGACGAATCACAACTTTACCCTCTCTGGCAATAATATCTTCTTTTAAACGTGGCAAATAATCGGTTAGCACTTTCCATAAATCCCAAGTATCAGAAACGATAGAAACAATTCCTTTTGGATAAACTTCGGTAACTAATCTTTTGAAAGTTTCACATTCTCCTTCGGTAGTTCCCATACACATTACAGAATGTTCTGTTGCTGCAACAGAACCTGCGATTAATTCCTGATCAGAATTAGCATTGTAATAATCTTCGAAAAAATCAATTACCGGAATGGTATCAGATCCTGTAAAGCTTAATAAATGTCCAGCTGCAGAAGTTATTGCAGCTTCAATACCGCCCATTCCTCTCATAGAGAAATCGTGCGCCTGCCAATCTACAAATTCTGGAACTGATGAAGTTTCATCAGCATATTTGTCTAATACTTTTCTATATTCTCTGGCAATTGTAGCAGAGTTACATGGCAGCCAAACTACTGCAGAAAGTAAAGTTTCGAAATAATTGGTCAACCAGAAAAATTCCGGAAGCGTATTATACATGGTAAACATTGGTACTCTTAACGGAACGCTCGCTCCTTCTGGCAACGCTTTAAAAACCATTGGAATATATCCTAAATCGTGTAAATCTTCGATATGTTTTGTTCCAACCTGGTTTTCGCCTAAATAATTATTGATTCTGCGTGCGTATTTTTTAATAACTTCTTCTTTTGGCTTTTTGAAGAAATCAGCATCAAAATCGTGAATGATATATTTTTTAATAAAATATTGCAATCCAAAAAACACAACCTCATCAATTCCATCAATTCTTGATTTTCTGGGTGTCCAGTTAGAATATACTAATGTGGTTTTGTCCGGATATTGTCTTCTGTGGTCAACTTTGTAACCGTCTGTTAATAATAGTGGGTTCATGTTTTGTTATTTTAGTAAATTTTGGATTAATTCTTCTAATGTTTTAAATTGTTCTACTGAATATCTGTTGCAAACAATATCAATATTGCCTTTGCGCCAAAAGTTTTCTTCAACGACTACTTTCATTTTATTTGATTGGGCATAAAGTCCAAATTCAAGCAAAGATATTGGTGACATCGTATCTTCTGCAAAATACATAATAATTATGTCTGCTTTTTCTAATGCGTTAAGTTCCCAATTGACCTGTTCCTTAAAGTTGTCGTTTTCTATTGTTTGTGACCAACTGCTATCCCACTCGCTTCTTCTGGGATTAAAGATAATAAACTTGTCATGTAATAATTCTTCGCAGCGTTTTTGCCAATCAATCGCTTTGTCCATTTCTATAGATCCGGCTAAAAAAATGGTTTTAAATTCACTTTGCGAAGGAATTTCTTCAGGAGATTTAAAAATTTTCTTCATCTATTTATTTCTTCCTTTTTCTGTTGGATAAAAATTCTGCACTACATCACTTTGCCAGAATGCTTTTGTTTCCATATCCATACAAGTCAGTTTACCATAAAAACCGGCTCCGGTATCAATATTCCAAACATTGCAACCTTGCATTGGAACATCAACATTATAATGTAGCGTTGGCGTATGACCAATGTAAATTTCGTTATACAGCAATAATCTTTTCGGATAGGATAGTGAATCTTTCCGGATTCGCTTATCCATAGTCAAAGCCATTTCCCAAAGCGTTCTGTCCCAGCTATAATTGCTTACATAATGTTCCTTTTCCGGACCATGCATTGATGAAAAACCTGCGTGAATAAACAAATTATTATTTTCATCTACAAAATAATCTTTCATATTAGCAAAAAATTCAAGATGCTTTTCTTTCGATTTTATATTCTGATAACTTTCAATAGTTGATTTTCCTCCATGCAAAAACCAAGTATCATTTATTACATCATTCATCAGCCATTCATGACACCAGACATCATGATTTCCTCTTATAAAAATGCATTCTTGTTTTTGAGATAAGGCAATCAAAAAATCAACAACTTGCGCTGATTCTCCCCAACCATCAACATAATCTCCCAGAAAAATAAGACGGTCATTTTCTTTTACCTCAACTCGTTCTAATAATTGAATTAAAGCTTTTAAACCTCCGTGAATATCTCCAATAACTAATGTTCGTTTCATGATTAGAATATCTAATTAAACTTAGTAATGAGCTTTTGGTCTAATGCAATCAGAAAATCTTTTCCGAATTTTTCATTTTCTAACTCTTCATATAAAAATGAAGGCAAAACTTTATCACATTTTTCTTTATGACTTAAAATTGCCATACATAAAGCTGCAACAGTATCTGTATCTCCGCCATAATCGATACTTGTTTTCAAACAATCTTTCATTGAAGTGGCTTCCGAAACAATTTTGATAACAGCTTGAGTTGTTGGATAACCGTGCATATCAATTGGTGAAATGATTTTATAAGTTTCGTTTTCTTTTAAAGTTTCATTTAAAAACGATATCAAAGTTGCGCCATCGCCTAAATTATATTTAAAATAGTGAACGGCTAAAGCAATGCGTTTTGCACAACTAATTCCTTCAATTGTATCATGGGAAGTTTTCGCCTGAATTTCGCAGAAGGCTTTTATTTGTTCAATATCTTTTAGATATCCAATAGAATATGCTCGCATTGCCGAACCGTTTCCGTTGCTTCCGTTGTCGATTATTTTAATGAAATCAGCTCCATTTGAAATGGCGTCTAAAGCATTGTAAACTCTGTCTGAATATCCTCTTCTTTTATCTCTATGAAATACTTCGACAAATTTATCAGCGACTTTTATTTCGTTCCAATTATCATCTTCTAATAACAATTCTGAAATTGCAATCGCCATTTGCGTATCGTCTGTATATCTTTTATAGATTTCAGTATAAAGTCCGTGTTTATGATATTGAGTCAAATGATTATTTTGAGAAATAAAATCTAAATCGCGAAATTCAAATCCTGCACCGTATGCATCGCCTATTGCTGCTTCTAATATCATAACTTTATTTTTTTATTGTTAATCAGGATTATTCTTAAGATGAATAAATACGATTGTAATTAAGGGAATTGAATTTGTTTTAGAGGAATTTGATTTGATTTTAATTTTCTAATAAGTGTTTATAAATTTCATAACTCTCCTCATCAAAACAGACGAATATTATTTTATCTATTTTCGATAATTTATCGAAAATTCTAACTGATTTAATTGCAATTTCGGCCGCTTTATCTTTCGGGAATTTATAAATTCCGGTACTTATGCCGGGAAAAGCAATTGTTTTGATTCCGTTTTGAACAGCGAGATCTAAACTATTTTGATAACAAGACGCAAGCAGGCTATTTGTTTGCTCTTTATCACCATTCCAAACTGGACCAACAGTATGAATCACATATTTTGAAGGTAAATTCCCTGCCGTAGTTATGACCGCTTCTCCAACTTTACAACCGCCTTGCTTATTTCGTATTTGAATGCATTCGTCTAAAATTGCTTTTCCTCCTTTTCTATGAATCGCTCCATCAACTCCGCCTCCACCTAATAAAGAAGTATTTGCAGCATTTACAATTGCATCAACTTTGATTTCGGTTATATCTGCCTTAAGGATTTCTATTTCCATAATCTAATTATTTCAATTCATCCCTAACTTCCATCAAGGCAAAACCCAACAAATTAAGTCCGCGCCATTTTTCAGGATTTTCGATGTCTTTGTGATCACTTGCAAGTCCAATTCCCCAGATTGCGTCAAGCGGACTAGCTTCGACTATAACGCGGTCTTTTGTGCTGATTAAAAATTTCTTTAGATCAGGATTTTGAGTGAATTTATGGTAATTTCCCTCTTTCACAATGTCAAATCTGGCGGCTAACCAAAGTGTTTCATTGTAGTTTTTTACTTCTCTTCCAAATTTTTTGGCTTCTGCCGGAGATTTAGCCTGAAGGATTTTCTCCAAAACTTTATCATCTTTAAACAATTCGGCTTTTTTAGCCATCATCCAGTGTTCAGCAGTTTTGTAAACTACTTTATCCACTTCAAATGAACTTAACCACCATTGACTGAAACAAGTTTTAATTATTGTCCCGTCTGAACTTGGCTGATGTCCCCAGAAAAATAAAAATTTACTTTCCGGAGCTATATTTTGTATATTATATTTCATTTTTGTTTTATTGAAATAAAGAAGTCATCTGTTTAAAATCCTTTGAATCGGGTGAAAATGATCCGTAAATTTCATTGAACTCAGTTGTTAGATTTTCAAACTCATAATCAGTTTCAATCTGATCCATACAAGTAACAACCAGGTTTCGTTTTGCGTTTAAACTATACGCTGCGTCAAGCTTTAAAGCATAATTTAATAGATTATAATCTAAATCGCCTGTTCGCAATTTGCCTTGAAATTCGTTATAAACACAGGTTTCTTCTTCGTTATTTTTTAATTTTAATTCCCTTTCATTATTCATCCAGCCATTTCCATGTCGGGTTGAATAACTTCTTGTCACATAATAAATGTTAATATCTTCTATTTGCAACTTTTTGCATATTTCATAAGCATTTTTTGATGTTGTATTTGCATACGTAACATTCGGGAAAACGCCATGATCCATGTCGAGTAAAATACCCTGACTTCCTTCGAAAATAAGATTCGGGTAATTTTCTAAAAAGCTGTAATCGCTGATATTCCATTTTAATTTATCGATAATTTCCAGGTAATGATCAACTTCCTCATCGATTTCACTTTCATTTAAAAAACCGTAATAATAAGCGATCTTTTCCAGTTTCTCTAAAAGCATTTGTCTTGGTGCAATTAAGTCAATTGCATACAGTTTGTATTGACCTTCATTACGTTTCATGGTTGCTCCTACTCCTTTTCCACAAGTTCCGTGATCGAGATTTCTCACGTTATTTCGGTTTTGCCAAACATCAAACGGAGTTGTAATTTTTGCTAACGGATGAATGTAAAGTTCAATATTTCCGCCTTTTTCTGCTAATTCCTCCATTTCATTGAATAAAAAAACAGGATGAACCGTGCAATGTTCGCTATAATAAGAAGGCAAACCGCGAAGCGCGCCACTTGCAAAACTCGAATGAACGTGTTTTTTGTCACCAATCATAACCGTATGTGCGGCTTGTTGTCCTCCTGAAAACCGAATAACTATAGATTCAGGATTTTGCTTCGCCAGAAAATCTGTTGTAATCCCTTTTCCTTCATCACCAAATCCTAAACCTATAACTATTTTTGCTGTTTTCATTTTATAAAATATTTTTTAAGTTCTTTCAACTTAAACTTTAAAAAAAACTTTGCGTCTTTGCGTCTTTGCGAGCAAATTTCACGCTAGTATTAAAAAAACTTAAATAATAATCTCGCAAAGTCGCAAAGTTTTTAAAGCATTTGTATATTATCTAAACCTGTATCGCTTGTATCAGAAACTGGTATTGTTCCTAAACCTAATCCTGAACTTTTATGTTTATCACAAATGATTTTCTTGATTACATTCGGAATTTCTTTGTGATCTTCGATAGACAAACAATTTTGTCCCAGTAATTCTTTCCATGCAACATTTGCTCTTATCGCCTGATCAGAATGTAATACACTAATATGGTAAACTTCGTAACTTTTTTGAGCTTCTTTTAATAATTCAAGATGTGTATAAGTTTGTTGTCCTGAACCCATAATTTCTTTTATTGCAGATGCCGGAAGTGTATCTAAATTAGGTTCATCGCCTACGGTAAACAATAATCCTTTTTGACCTCTTTTTTCAAAAGAATCAGTTTTAGTATGAAAAGCGGCAAAATACCAGGCCAAAAGATAACTTTCACCTGCATTTCCTCCTCCTCCGCCTTCAATATAAGTTCTGGTCAGCCACATATCAAGTTCTGCATCACCAGATTCAAATTGTCCTACCTGCAACGGATATCTGTCGCATTCATGATCACCAATTCCTAAAAACAATAATGCCGGATCAGGAACTCCACCCTGAATAATTCCTCCCATTAATTTTGGAAGTCCGTCTTTTATCAATTCATGCGGAATATGTCCCATACTTCCTGTAACATCAAGTGCCAAAATAATTGGAACTGAATTGGGATGAACTTCAGAATCTCTGGCTTCACGAAATGTGATTCCGTTTGGGTTCATTGATTCATGCGCCTTTCCTAATTGATTTTGAACGAAAATATCACTTGCAGCTTTAAATCCGTAACCTGCATCTTTTGCTCTGCTTGAACGAGCACCTAAATCATATCTTGTACTTCCCATAACTAAAATGTTTTACCAAATAAATATTCAAATCTTTTTTTTGAAACTTCAAACTGAATGTTTAGATTCCTGATTGTCAGTGACAATTCCATATCTCTTTGCACAAATGACTCGGGTTGAAAATCAGCAAATGTCAAACTGTTTTTATCAAGCGGACTAATATCTATAAGTCCTTCTTGTTCTCTTTCTAATCTTTTTATTTTCAGTTCAATATCTTCAACTCGGCGTCTGTAAATTAACTCAGAATCCTCACCAATTGTTTTGGCTCTGTCTTCTCTAATCTGATCATTGTTTCTTTTTAAAGACTCAATAAATCTTGGTTTTAAATCATCACTCATGTTTTTTGTGGTTTTTGTTTCAGGTTTTCTTGGTTTCAGGTTTTGCACCTAACTTGAAACGGTTAATAGTTTTTTTTGTTTCAGGTTTCAAGTTTCACGTTCTCAGCTGAAACCTGAAACTATTTTAGACCACTTGATCTAATTTGATTACTTCGACTTCCTCGCCTTCGAAATCTTTTACTGAATTAGTTGTGAATATTTTATCGAAACAATTTAAAACTTCAAAACCTTTGTTGAAAATTCCGTGGCTTACGGCTAAATATAATTTTCCGGCATTTTTCTTTTTTAATTCTTCGGCTAAGCCAACAAATGTTCCTCCGCCATCGCAAATATCATCAATGATTAAGCAATCAATTCCATTTAAATCATCTTCGTAAACTTTAAATCCAGACAATCTTCCGGTTTTTACGTCACGGCTTTTGCTGCATTCTACAACATCAATTCCGCCTAAAAATTCTGAAACTTTATAGATTTTTTTAAGAGCGCCACCATCCGGAGAAATCAATTTTACGTTTTCGCCAATTACTTTTAAAACTTCCTTGATAAAAGTATGATTCGGAATCACCTCGCAATTGTTTACCAATGCCGGAGTAACTTCAGAATGCGCATCAAAAACAAAAACTTTATTCAATTGAAGTCCGTTTATGATATCAGCATACACTTTTACAGAAAGAGATTCTCCTTTAATCATCACGCGATCCTGTCTTGCAGCCGGAAAATACGGAATAAACAAATCGATTACTTTGACATCCATTCTGCGTAAAGCATCAACCGTAATACACAATAAACCCAAATCATTGAATGAATTTAATCTGTGTGTGATGGTTATTTTTTGAGTAGTATCAAAATTAGGATCAATTTTAATGTGTGGTTCTCCGCCAGAAAATGTAAAACTTTGAAATTTGATTTCTTCCTGATTAAGAAACGGAGCGAATTTTGGGTCTAAATTAAGTATCATAGTTTTTGAGTTTGCGTTAATTATACGCAAATATAGATTTAATTATTTAATAAACAATTTATTTTGTGTAAAATTTACGCAAACTTTATTTCAAAGTGAAAGCCATTTTCAATTAATTCATTATATTTCAGCTGATTAAACTTAAAAAGTTTTGCTGGTCTTCCGCTTTTTATGGGTGAAAAATGTTCTGTTTGTTCTAAAAAGCCATAACTAAGAATCTTTTTTCTGAAGTTTCGTCGGTCAATTTCCTTCTCTAAAATAGTACAATACAAGTTTTCCAGATCCGAAAACAAAAATTCTTCCGGAAGCAAATCAAAACCAATTGGCTCATAAGTAAGTTTTGCTTTTAATCGTGAGATCGCCGTTTGAAGTATTAAATTATGGTCAAATGCCAAAGCAGGAATTTCTTCTATCCTGCACCATTGTACTTTTTCTGCATCAGTATCTGCTTTTATTTCTAAATTTGAAGCGTCAACTAAAGCATAATACGCAACCGAAATTACACGGTTTCTGGAATCTCTGTGAATATCGTCGCCAAAGGTGTACAATTGTTCCATAAAGTTCAACTGAACATTTGTTTCCTCATGCAATTCCCTTATTACGGCATCCTTTAATGATTCATTTTGCTTTACTAAACCTCCCGGCAAAGCCCAATATTTATCTGCAGAGCCAAATTGCTGCTCTATTAAAAGTACATATAAACTATTGTTTTTATATCCAAAGACAATTGCATCAACAGCAATTCTAATATTTTGAAAATTTTCCATATTTAAAAAAGATTTGCCACGAATTTTTATTAATTTTTTCCTAAACAATCCGCAAAAAAATTTGTGGAAATTTGTGGAATTTGCGGTAAAAAAACGTGTTGAAAAGCTACATTCTATTCCCTAAAAACAATTTTAACTCTTTAGCAATACTTTCAAAAAACGAACTTGAAGTATTATTTTTAGCCGTCAATAAATATACATATTCCTCCGGCACGTGAAAACTATTCCAGAGTAATTGTAATTTGTTTTCCTTAATATATTTTCTCGCATTACAATTCCACGTTATTGCAACACCAGAATTTTTTGAAAGCATTTCAAGCATTTCAGATTCTGACGGAATAATATAATTAGGAATCATCGACGGTCGTTTTTTATTGAATGCATGAAGCCAAAATATTTTTATATGTGAAATCCTCGCATCATGACTATACCATTTTTGCTCATTCAGCCACTGTTCTATCGCCGTAAAGTTATCTGCTTTTAATTTCTGACGGAATTCTGCTGCTTCGAGATTTATCGGGGCAACCATTATCAATTTAATTTTTCCTACGATTTCATAAATGGTATCAAACGTATCAAATCTTTTTGTCATAATGGCAAAATCAAGTTTTTTAGCATCGACAAGCGCGAAAAGTGCATCATCTTCGGCAAAGGTAAAATCGATAAAATCAAATTTAGAAATAAGGATACTTCCGCAACTATTGAAAAGATCTTTTGAGATCCCAACAGAAATTAATCGGACAGAATCTTCGGCTTTAGCCCTAAATCCGCTCTCGACATTTTCGAGTCGGTCAAGCGCGTCAATAATTAAATTATTGAGTAACTTAGCGTATTCCGTTGGTTCAACACCTTTAGATTTCCTATTGAATAATTTATAACCCACATGTGCCTCTAACATCGATATTTGTTGACTCACAGCTGGTTGACTCATAAACAACTCTTTTGCAGCTACGGAGAAATTACCATTTTTGTAAACTGACTTAAATGTTCTGTACCATTCGAGATTTACCATGATATAAATATTTTAATAACAAACATAGTTTATTTTATTTTTACTGATATCACTTTAAACGTAAATTTGATGAAAATTTAAACTATGAAAAAAATAACATTACTCGCGATTATAGCATTCACAGCTTCTACCATTTCGGTAATAGCTCAAAAATCAAATAAAAAAAGTATGAAAAAAGTATTATTTGTTGTAACCAGTAATGATAAACTGGGCAATACAGGAGAAAAAACAGGATTTTGGTCAGAAGAATTAGCTGCACCATATTATGAATTATTAGATCAGGGAGTAGAAATTACAATTGCAAGTCCGCTTGGAGGTCAGCCGCCAATTGATCCAAAAAGTGCTGATCCATCTGCTGCAACCGAAGACACAAAACGTTTTGATGCTGATAAGACATTACAGGAAAAATTAAAACACACACATAAACTTTCAACAATCAATCAAAAAGATTACGACGCGGTTTTTTATCCCGGAGGTCACGGACCACTTTGGGATTTAGTCGAAGATAAAAACTCAATTGCTCTAATTGAATCTTTTTACACGCATAAAAAACCAGTTGCTTTTGTTTGTCACGCTCCGGCTGTTTTGAAAAACGTAAAAGTAAATGGCGAATTTTTAGTAAAAGATAAAAAAGTAACCGGTTTCACAAATGATGAGGAAGAAGCTGTAGGATTAACTAAAGTTGTTCCGTTTTTATTGGAAGATGCTTTAACTCAAAACGGAGGTAAATTTTCAAAAGGACCAAACTGGGCGCCTTATGCCGTAGAAGACGGACTTTTAATTACAGGACAAAACCCGGCTTCATCTAAATTAGTTGCTGGAAAATTATTGGAAAAATTGAATAAATAAATAAAGTTGCTAAGATTCTAAGTCACTAAGGTTCCAAGGTTAAATCCTTTAAAAAAACTTAGCGACTTAGTGACTTAGTATCTTAGAAACTTAAAAACAAAATGCTAAACTTTGAATTATACAATCCGACGAATTTAATTTTCGGAAAAGGACAAATTGAAAAACTTTCGACTTTAGTACCAAAAGATGCTAAAATTCTTTTGGCTTATGGTGGGGGAAGTATTTTTAAAAACGGAATACACGAACAAGTAATCAATAATTTAGAAGGTTTTGATATTGTTGAATTTGGCGGAATTGAGCCAAATCCGCATTTTGAAACTTTAATGAAAGCGGTTGACGTTATTAAGGCAGAAAAAATCGATTTTATTCTGGCTGTTGGCGGCGGATCTGTTATTGATGGAGTAAAATTTATTTCGGCAGCCGTAAACTTTGATGGGAATCCAATTGATATTTTACAAAAAAGGTTGTTGATTAAAGAAAATGCGGTGCCTTTCGGGACTGTTTTGACTTTACCGGCAACAGGAAGCGAAATGAATTCCGGATATGTCGTAACGATTAAAGCAACTCAGGAAAAATTAGCTTCTGGCGGAAGTGCTTTATTTCCTAAATTCTCTATTTGTGATCCAACAGTTATTGCCTCTTTACCAAAAAGACAATTACAAAATGGTGTTGTTGATGCTTATACGCACGTAATGGAACAATATTTAACGTATCCTCATGAAGGTTATTTACAAGATAGAATCGCTGAAGGAATTTTACAAACGTTAATTGAAGTTGGGCCAAAAGTAGTTGAAAATCCAACAGATTATGCGTTAGCTTCTAACTTTATGTGGAGTTGTACAATGGCATTAAACGGATTGATTCAAAAAGGTGTTCCGTCTGATTGGGCAACTCATATGATTGGTCACGAATTGACGGCGCTTTACGGAATCGACCATGCACGCACTTTGGCGATTATAGGACCAAGCTTGTACAATGTAATGTTTGACACTAAAAAGGAAAAATTAGCACAATACGGAAGAAGAATTTTCAGCTTGACTGGTTCTGATGAAGAAGTGGCTAAAGAAGCGATCAACAAAACCGTTGAATTTTTTCATACAATGGGAATGGATACTAAACTGTCACAATATGTGGACGATTACAGCAAAACAGCAGATTTCATAGTAAATCGTTTTGACGAAAGAGGCTGGAAAGGTTTAGGTGAAAAACAATTAATCACTTTAGATAAAGTAAAATCGATTGTTGAAATGAGCTACTAATAAATAAAATTTCAAAAAAATTAAATTCCAAATTCCAAAAACTTAGATGTGTTACAGGAATTTGGAATTTTTATTTAAAGTGCAAATCTATAATTAGTGTGAAGCAATTGGAATTTGGAATTTAGAAAATTGGAATTTGTTTTGATTATTTAAATCAAAAAAGGCGTTCTTGAATTTTCAGGAACGCCTTTTTACAATACTAAAACAAAACTAACTAACTCAATTTTCGTTAAACTCATTAAATTCTAATTTACAAGTAGTTACAACGTAAAGTTTTTATCTTTATTGTATTGAGCGTAAAATATTTTTATTTTTTTGAAAAATGCTAAAAACCATTGAATTTACAGATACTGTTTAAATTTCTTAAATCAGATTTTGTATTATTACTACATTATTAAGTACTTTTGTTTTAAATTATTAAAATAATGAGCGAAAATTTAAAATTTGCAGTAATTGGAGGAGGAAGCTGGGCTACGGCAATTGCAAAGATGTTATGTGTGAATCTTTCAGAAATTGCCTGGTACATGCGTAATGATGCTGCGATTGAGCACATTCAGAAATACAAACACAATCCTAATTATTTAAGTTCGGTTGAATTTGATACCAATAAACTTAAATTAACAAACAACATAAACGAAGCTATAGAATATGCAGATTATGTAATTTTTGCAATTCCGTCTGCTTTCCTGGATGCTGAACTACAAAATTTAACGGTTTCTTTAGCCGATAAAATTATCTTTTCGGCAATTAAAGGAATTGTTCCTGAGACAAGTTTAATCGTTGGTGAGCATTTTCATATTCAATATGATATTCCTTATTACAACATTGGCGTTATTACAGGTCCTTGTCACGCTGAAGAAGTAGCTTTAGAAAGACTTTCCTACTTAACAATTGCTTGTGGAGATCCTGATAAAGCTCAAATCGTAGCAAAACGTTTATCCGGAAACTACATCAAAGCAAAAATTTCTGATGATATTATTGGTACTGAATATGCCGCAATGCTTAAAAACATTTATGCCATTGCTGCCGGAATTGCGCACGGTTTAGGTTATGGAGATAACTTTCAATCAGTTATGATGAGTAACGGAATTCGCGAAATGAAAAAATTCATCCGTAAAGTTCATAAAATGAAACGTAACATTAATGATTCGGCATATTTAGGCGATTTATTAGTTACAGGATATTCCGTATTCTCCAGAAACAGAATGTTCGGAAACATGATTGGAAAAGGTTACACGGTAAAAAGTGCGATGATGGAAATGAGCATGGTTGCCGAAGGTTATTATGCTACTAAAAGTGCTTATAAATTAAATCAGGGTTACGGTGCAAAAACGCCAATTATCGACGCCGTTTATGCAATTTTATATGAAGGAAAAGATGCAAAATCTGTCTTTAAAAAATTGACGGAGTCTTTGGATTAAATCTTTTAGAATAAAGATTTATAGAGTAAAGAGAATAGATTTCTATACTTTGAGAATAAAAAAAGAGTCAAGACTAATTTAAATTTCGTCTTGACTCTTTTCGTTTTTATCTATTTTTTCTAAAGTCTATTCTCTTTACTCTATACTCTTGATTCTATTTTCTCTATTTCACCATAACTCCATCAACAAATAAAATCGGCACTTCTTCCGTATTATTTTCACTGATTAGGTTTGATTTGAATATGAATTTCTTGTCGTATAATTTATTGTCAATGAAGAATGTCACCATGAATTCGTTGTTTAGAACCACTAAACTCTTTTCGATCATTTCGATTTTTACTACAGAAACGGCGGGAACTTCAACAAAAGCGTGACGCAAAACAGATGTTTTTTTCATTTCGCCGTCGATAGTTCCAAATGCTTTTGAAACGACCATTACACTGTCTAAATTAAAGTCGCTGTCGTTTACAAGATAAGCGTACCACACTTTTTCCATAAAATCGTCGCTCCATTCCTGAACAGCGGCCAGAAATACGTTTTCTACTTCGGGGATTGTTATATCTTTTTTCATTAGATTTTTTGATTGTTGACTAACGATTTTTGATTTCAGATTTAAGAGACTGAAATCAAAAATTCTATCTTTTTACTAAATATTGATTTATAACGGTATGTCATAGCCCAGATAGAAGGGAAAATCCTTTTTTGGCTATTTTTCTTAGCCTAAAAAGATTGGAATGATAGCTGGAAATAGCTCCTTAAAACTAAAAATTGATTTTTGATTTCAGAAGATAGATCTGAAATCAAAAATCATTAATCTTATATCTTAAATTATATATTTGCCTTGAATTGCTCCAGGAAACGAACATCATTTTCGTAAAACATACGAATATCACCAATTTGGTACAATAACATCGCAATACGCTCAACTCCCATTCCGAAAGCAAAACCGTTGAATTCTTCAGGATTGATGTCGCAATTTTTAAGAACATTTGGATCTACCATTCCGCAACCTCCAATTTCTAACCAACCGGTTCCTTTTGTGATACGATAATCGGTTTCGGTTTTTAAACCCCAATAAATATCAATTTCGGCACTTGGTTCTGTAAATGGAAAGTATGACGGACGTAAACGAATTTTTGATTTTCCGAACATTTCTTTTGTGAAATAAAGCAATGTTTGTTTCAAATCTGCAAACGAAACATCTTTGTCAATGTACAATCCTTCAACCTGATGAAAAATACAATGCGAACGTGACGAAACTGCTTCGTTACGAAATACACGTCCCGGAGAAATAGTACGAATTGGCGGTTTGTTATTTTCCATATAACGCACCTGAACAGATGATGTATGTGTACGTAACAACACATCAGGATTGGTCTGAATAAAAAATGTATCCTGCATATCACGCGCCGGATGGTATTCCGGTAAGTTCAATGCGGTAAAATTATGCCAGTCGTCTTCGATTTCCGGACCTTCGGAAACATTGAAACCAATATTGGCAAAAATATCTATAATTTGATTTTTAACGATCGAAATCGGGTGACGTGAACCAATAATTACCGGTTCTGCAGCACGCGTTAAATCGCCAAACATTCCTTTTACTTCATCCTTACTTTCAAGTTCTTCCTGAATAACTCTTACTTTTTCTTCAGCAACAGCTTTTAAGGTATTTATTACTTGTCCGAAGTCTTTTTTCTGGTCGTTAGGAATATTTTTGAACTCTGTAAAAAGCTCTTTCAACAACCCTTTACTGCCTAAATATTTAACACGGAATTGCTCTAAGGATTCTTTATTTTTATCATTAAAGGCTTTAGCTTCCTCTATATGTTGTTTTATCTTGTCTATCATTTTCCTTCAATAATTGAGATTACAAATTTAATTAAAAAAGTGAGATGTTAAGGGTGAGAAGTGAGAAGTATTCCAAAGTTCAGTAATATTTTCAATACAAAATCTAAAATCTGCACTCTTAAATCTAAAATATTTATTCAATAAGTTCTCTTTCTAAAAAATAATTGACAATGGCTTCTTTCATCAAAACCGATTGTTCTCCTGCTTTTAATGCCGGCAATTCTTCTTTTACTTTGTAATGTGGCCATCCTTCGGCATCAAAAAAGTCGAATTCATAAAACCCGTAAGGCTCTAATAATCGGCAAATCGCGATGTGCATCAGGTTTAATTTTTCGTCTTTTTTGAATTCACGGTGCACTTTTCCGAGTTCCTGAACTCCAATTAGGTAAATTATGGCATCTAAATCCAAGTCTTCGCCTTGCGAAAACTGATTAGATAATATATCGACGAGCTTTTCCCATCGCTCTTTTAGTTGTGTATCTCTGGACATTTATATAATTGTGAATTATGAATAATGAATTATAAATTCAAAAACCATAAAATTTAGCTCGCAAAGATACGGACTTCAAATTCAAAGACCTAAAATTAACGGTTTGCCTTGTAATGAATATGTTGGATTAGCGCAGATTTTCATTGTATTGACAAACCCGACAGGTTTTAAAAACCTGTCGGGTTTAGGAACGTAAAACCTGAAACTTTTTTTAACCACATTTTATGTCTATCCAACGTAAAGCAGATAATTCTTTTATATTTGCGCCTGAATAAAACCACAGAAAATATGAGTCTTTTTGATATGATTTTTGGAGCACTTTTGGCTTTCAGTTTATATAAAGGAATTAAAAACGGGCTTTTTGTAGAAGTTGCTTCTTTTATTTCTTTGCTTTTGGGAATTTATATTGCAATTAAATTCTCTTATTTCATGAAAGAACTAATAATGAAACACGTTTCATGGAATCCAAACACAATCCAGATAACAGCTTTTATCCTGACATTTATTCTGGTTGTTATTGGCGTTTATTTCCTGGCAAAAATCCTTACCGGAATTGCTGATTTCGCTTTCTTGGGATGGTTGAATAAATTAGGCGGAGGATTTTTCAGAATTTTGAAAACGATCCTGATTATGAGTGTTTTTATCGCGCTTTTTGAGAAAATTAACTTCAATGAAATATTTGCCAAAAAGGAAACTTTAGACAAATCTATTTTTTATAATCCCGTAAAAAAAGTAGCTGCTTTTGTTTATCCTTCGATCGAAAAATGGTACGATACTTTTAAGGAAGAACATGCTAAAAGTTCTAAAGATAAATCGGATGAAACTTCTTCTGAAACTGAAAAAGAATAATTTTTAAACAAATAAAGGATTATTTATTCATCATCATGAAAAGGCTGCGGAAATAAATTTTTCAAAATTATCAACATCATTCCAATCACATTTACAGAGGAAGTCGTCAATAATGTAATTAAAACATTTTCTGAAAGATTCAGCTTAAGTAAATTATCATTAAAATATAAAATTGAGACTACAGCGGCCAGCCAAAGAAAAATAATGCCCGCAAAAATATAGGTTAAATGTCGTCTAAGTCTGGTATCTTCTAAAAATCTCCCCACTTTAGCATTACCTAATCTGTCTTCAAGAATTTGATTTTGTAAACGCGCCTTGCTAAGATCTTCACTGGTTAATGAAGAACTGTTAGAAATTGAAATTTGATTTAGATTTAGGGACGACATAATAAGCTTAAATTGGTTTTAACTTAGTTTTATAATGGTCAAAAATATCATCATCAGAAATAACAGCATTAGAATCTTTTCGATATACTTTTCTCCACGGCGTACCGTCATTGTGTGTTAAAGCACTTAAGTAAATACCATCAAATCTTCCGTAGACTTCCCATATTTTATCTAAAAATTTCTCATCTTCGCTCGTTATTTTTTCATCTTTTACAGCATTCGGAATTTTCTCTGTAATCTTCTCTTTCTTGTATTGTTTGATGCTGTAATATAAAGACGGGAAAACCGGTCCAAAATCCCATGCGATCGGACTTTCATCAAGCAGTCTTTCTTTTTTGTCTGTCAAAGCCAAATACCAGCCGTAAGCAATATAAGTTAGCTTAATTATTTTCATTGGCGTAAGATTTCCCGTTTTGGAATACTTGTCTATGAAATAATTGGCGACTGTTGTTGGATTGTAAGTCATAACGAAAATATTTTAATCAAAGTTAATGAAAATAAGTTTGCAACAAAAATTTAAGAACTTATTGTAATGTAAATCAGGTGTTTTACTTGTATACAACAAACCCGACAGGTTTTAAAAACATAAGTGTTCGGAAGAGTTAAATTGATTTACATATATTAGTATTAAAGTCTAATTGTATGGAAAAGAAAGTCACA
>NZ_JAYSPC010000099.1:0-3304 GCF_043722275.1 Flavobacterium sp.
TTTCGATTCCCTGTGTTCTTTTGGTATCGAATTAATCTCTTTTAAATAAAGATGAAGTGTTTCGTCCTCCTTTTTATAAGAAGTAAGTTCAAAATAATCCTATTATCTCAGGTAGTAATAGCTTCAGGATATCAATAAAAGAATCTTGCATTGGGGGGCTAATTTGGAAATACAAATATCTATATTTTAATATTTACATACAACAATATGTCTTGATCCAAAATTCCCCGAAGTTGTTGATTTAGATTGTAAGCTGTTTTTATATCAGGATATAATTCAAATACCATTTGCGCTCTTTCTTTTTGACTTTGTGTCCATTTTCTCGAGATTTATACAGCAGATACCTGCTTCTTGCCAATAGCTGTTTTACAGAATCTCCGTTAGGTAAAAGCTGGGGAATATATGTTTGTTTTCTAATTTTGACTGTAGAATCAATTGATTTTCAAAATCCATAGCTTCCCATCGATGCTTTATTCTAATTTCCTGTAATGCTTCCAAAGCTAATTTTTGAACATGAAACTGTCGGTGACTTGTATGGCTTTTGGAAAACATCTCTTTGAAATTAATTTCATGGAATTAGCCATGTCGAGTGTTATTTCTTTAACAATAGAACGCTTTTTATAGTCAATTTTGCAGATGTGCTCTATGACCTGATCAGCTTTGGTTCCGGCAACAATAGCTACTAAGGAACCCTTTTTTCCTTTGAATTTCTTGTTGGTTAAAATAGTATAAAGTTCACCCTGGGACAATGCTACTTCGTCAATAGATAAATGGCTACCCATATTTTCAGGATAAATAATCCACTGATGCGCATGTTCGCGTGGTGCCCATGTGGAAAAGGAACTCAAGTGTTTTTTATATTGTCTTTGAAGTTTTTTACCATTGACTCCAAAGAATCCTCCAATCGTATGGCAATCTGTAGCACTGCTATCGATTAATTTCTTTTAAAAAAGCCGCAAACTCCTGAGTCATGCGTGTTCCTTTGGCGACTAAGGCCCAATACTTTCTCTGTATTAGTGGTGGAAACTACTTCAAAATGTTCTACTAAAAAATCAGGCAGCATAAATTTTAAAAGATCTATAGGAGTCATGTCAAATTCTTAGATTGCAAATTTCTTATTTTATTTTGACATTCCTCCCCAGGTTTTGTTCTTGATCCATTTGTACTTCTATTATCAAAATAGTTTAAGATTGACTGGTAATTAAGAGTTATAGTATTGAGTAAAATATTAAAGTTTTTAAAACCTGATTCCTCTATATTCCTGTACCAATGCGCCAGCTTTAGATTATAGGATGTTTTAATATCAGGATCTAAGTCAAATATCATTTGAGCCCTTGTCTTGGGTTCAAGCGGCATCAATCTAAAAGTTGTGGATCATCTAAAATTTATGCATAAATATTAGTTAGCCTAAAATGGAAATATTCTACATTCCTTGCTCCTCTGAATTTTGATCTAAATGCTTTTATTTTTGCATTAAAGATTCTACCGAAGCATTCGAGCTTCTATTATCAAAATAATTAAGTATTGTTTGAATAATGATGATTTATTATTGATATTGTATTAAAGACTTGAATATGCATTGCGGTACTTATCACAAAAAGATAAAAGAATTATGTAAAACTTTGATGCAAAGTTTTCATCTTATTTATCAAGATTCTTTACTATACTATTGGTTTTTTGCAACAAAATTTTCGCGAATCTTGCTGAAAAATGTTTTGTTCTGTGCTGGAACAGAAGTTTTTGGATCAACACGGAAAACCTCTGGACAGTAAAATTTAAGCATACATATTAATTAGCCTCAAAAGGAAAATTCTACATTCATTACGCCTCTGAATTTTGATCTAAATGCTTTTATTTTTGCATTGAATGATTCTGCTGACGGGTTATTATTTCTCTTATCGAAATCGTTCAAAATAGTTTGGTAGTGATTTATAATTGTTCGGGGAGATTGTACCAAAAGACTTAAATCAGATTGATTAACTTTCTCGTGCCATTTGGCCAGTCTGCCCAAGCCAACGATTTCTCAAAGATATTACGTAAATCCTGTGTTAGATTGTATGCTTTATTGATATCGGATATAATCCAAACAACAAGCTTGCATGTTTTGTTTGGTTTTCTGACCATTTAGACTTGCTTTTGTGTAAAAAGAGTAACGGCTTCTTGCCGGTAATTGTTTAAGTTATCACCATTGCTAAGTATTTGAGAAAAGAATTTTTAATTTGATTTTTTCACTATCTCTATCTGCATTTTCCTGATCAATAGCCAGTCATCAGTATTTGATCCTGATTTCCAGCAAAGCTTCTGACGTTAGCTTTTGAAGATGAAAACGATCCGTAATACGAACTGCATTCGGAAAACATTTCCTGACAATCAATCCCATATCCAAAATGGTTTTCTTGACTAGATTTCGTTCTTTAAGAGGATTTTTTCAATAACTGTTTCTGCTTTAATTCCTGCGACCGTTGCTACTGCGTGTTCCTTTAGCAACTAAAGTCCAATTTCTTTTAATAATTTCTCCATTATTCTTATTGGTCCAACTATGTCTTTTAATTTGTAGATAAACAAATTTACCTCGTAAAAGGAAATCCTGAATAGTAACTTCCTGATATGAAGCCATACCTGGTGTTCGCGGATAAGAAATTCAGACCTTATTATTTGATCAAAGATACTTGAGCTTAATTTAGATTCTTTAGGTGTCAAATTAGTTTCTTATATATAAAGATGAAGTGTTTTTACTTCCTTTATGAAGTAGTTCAAAGTAGACTACTTCATCTCAGAGTAATAACTTTAGCACATTGATAAAGAAGCTTACAGTGCTCAATAGTTGCTCTAATAAAAAGTGTGGTCGATTGTGTTAATTAGGGGCTTCAAAAAGAGATAAAGGATTTTCAATTTTTTAAATATCTCTAATAATATACAAATCGACATTCAATATTTTGGTAATATTTGGATTTAGACATTCTAGTTTTTATTATCGTTTGGAGCCGTGCCTCTTATGAAAAAGTTAAAATGTTTCTGTTTCTATTGAGTTAGGGTAGTTTCTTAAAGGAGCTTATCAATAATATCTAAAGCACTTTTTTAATAAAGGTAGAAAACTAGGTAATTCTCAAGGTGGTGGCGTGATGGCAAACTAACAAATCAAGCTTTTCGCTTATTATGAAATAATCGGTAGAGCATGATAAATCTGCGAAGTCCATTAAATCGGCACTTCATTGAATGGTGAAATTACGGAAAGCACAATGGTACAGTGAAAATTCCTATAAATATCAAAAGTGATGAAAAGCTAAGTTTTGTGTTATCAGAG
>NZ_JAYSPC010000100.1:0-2842 GCF_043722275.1 Flavobacterium sp.
GATTCAAAAAAATATGAAAATCTTTTTCTAATGGATGCAGCATAAACTCATCATAGAAGTATTCCGTCAGCCCGGTACCGATGATGATTGAAAAACTGATGATGAAGATAACAACAAAAAGCTAAATAGATAATGTCCAGCCCGATATGAAGCCCAATAGAATTACAAAAAGCCGAAGATAACTTCCGTCCGCCCGTATTTTGGCAAACCCCCTGTTGTATGCAGGCGGATTTGTCGAACGAAATGGTTTTAATTGTGTCAAGGGGTTTTGGAAGCGTCTGCAAGCAACACTCTTTTACAAAGGTTTGCTTCTGTATCTGGGCTTGTGTGCCTTTGTAAATGTGTGGGGCTTTTGTCGAGCCAATAAGTTCTTTGAAATACTGCTTAAATGATTAATGTACAGATTGTCTGAAAGAGTTTAAAGCCTTAGAGTTTTTGGGGATTGTAACCTTTAAGTCCTTAGTTCCCAAAATCATATAAATTTCCTCTTGTAGCTCATTAGCTTCTCTTTTTTTTGTTTCGTCAGCATCTTTTATTTTTTCAGAAAGCTGAATCCAAACAGAAGTGTCGGTATGTTTTTTTATTGCTTTCATGATGATTATGTTTTTGTAATAATAAACAAATTTATTAAATAATTTTGGACGGCAAAATCTTATCGCCAGAAATCCAGTTAAATCCTGTGTCTTTATGGATTACTGCAAGCCTAATTAAGCCCCCAACGGTAGGTATTTTTTCGGTATATACCTGAATATCCATTATTATTTTAATCAATAATGCTGCCAAATCTGATGCTTCTTGAAGGCTTAATTGCCTGAATTTTATAGCAAATACATCTTTTGACACAATTTTTTGCAAAAAGTCAAAATGATTTACAGCGTCAATTATTTCTTTTTTCTTCGCTCCTTTGGGCTTGCAAGTTTTTAATATATAATTAAGAAAATGGTCTGTTATTTCAACTGTGTTTGTATATAATGAGCCGAAAATGAGCCTGTCAACAAAACCATCTTGTCCATCTGTAAGTATTTTTAAATGTGTCCTGTCGTTAAAAGTAACAATATCAGGGTCGGCGGTGTCATGTTTGTCTTTAGATAACGACTTAATTTTTATTAAAAAAATTTGAGGAATATCTTTTGCTCTGTTATAATGAGAAAAAATAAAATCTGTTTCCCCACAGTCATATTTTTTTAAATGCTCTAATACTTCAGTTTTTATTTTGTCACAAAATTCTTTTAAAATGTCTTCAATATTTTTTGCATAATATATAGCTTCGTCTATTTGCATATCATTTGCAATTCTTTTTACAATATCTTTTATTTCTATACCATTGATATATGCAGAACCAGCAGTAGCTATTGCAGAGAATTTGTCAAATTGAAATAATTTGTCCGCAAAATTTCTTGTATGAGAAGCTCTACGTTGAAATAAATCTATTAAGTCCGTAATTGGTATTGATTTTTTAGTTTTTGATTTTGATAAGTAGTCTATAAAATCTTTTCTGTCAATTGAATGTTCAACTGTTGTTACAAACGAATCGGCAACCATAGCGATGCCTTCTTTTGCGATTACGGAAGCAATAAATGTCATATTATAAGCAGTATTTTGATGTAAAATATGGTTTTGATGTCGCTCTGCAAAATTTTAGCTCTTTTGTGTCAAGGCAATGTGTCCAGCGAAAGTGCTAAAATGTGTGTCGGCAAAGAAGCGTTGGCGAATTAAAACAGTTTGAAAACGAAATGCTGATTGTCAAGTGGTCGCTCCTTAGTAAACGGTCTGCCCGCTTGCATACAACGTACAGGGCTTTGCGTTTGTGGTGGAATTTGAAATTCGTCCGCCCGGAACTGATGCTAAATTAATAAATAAAAGATGATGATAACGACAAAAAGATTGGTGATGCTTGTCAAGCCCGAACTACCGCCCAACAGCGAAAAAAATGCTCATTGTACTTCCGTCAAGCCACCATAACGCAAAACCCCATGTTAGCTGTAGCCTTATTTTTTCCAATTATCAGGCTTAGTATAAGTTTTCACACCATTAGTTACGATAGTTGACATAATTGAATTTAAAAACTTTTGTTCATTGTCACCTAAAAAAACAATTGGCTTACTTATACCTAAAATGTCAGTTGAACTTCTTTCTGGAGGAAAATATACTTTTACTTTCTTGTCAGGGAAATTTGATTTTATTGTCTGCAAAGTTGGTATCTGGTCACTGTCTGCACTTATTAAAACTAAAATGTCGGTATTATTTAAAACACAATCCATTAACATGCTAATCGCAATATTAACATCAGTCCGTTTTTCTTCTTGTCCTAAAAAAATTTGGGTGCATTTTTTACATTTGATGTCTTTGTTTTGGTATTTGCCATTTATAATTTCTACTAAATCGCCATTTAGTAATTTATTTGCAGAAAAAAAAGCTGATTGCCTACTACGTTTTTTGTCATCGCTTGGTGGAGCTGTAAAATATTTAACTTTAATAAGTGAATGGTCTTTATCTAAAAATTCTGTACAAAATTTCACCAAGTCAAGCCAATAATAGTTTTTCCATTTGGGGAATAATTCAGATTTATCTTTTAAGCCGTTGTAAAAATTAAATCCGTCAAAATAAAATATCACTCTTTTCATGGCATAAAATAAAAAAGCTGCCATAGGCAGCAAAGCTATAATACAGAGACTATAGCGTGGAATAAGAAAACAAAAGTAAGGTAATTATCCATTTGTAGTATGTTTTTGAGGATGAACGGTAATATTTTGTGTTGAATGGAGTTTCGCAAAGGTTACAGCTAACGAGAGTTTGTGAAAAAACCTCCTGTCGCTACATAAATATACACACAATGTGAATA
>NZ_JAYSPC010000101.1:0-18235 GCF_043722275.1 Flavobacterium sp.
CGAGAAAGCCACCAGACTTTGTACAAATTTTTTCATGTCTTGTATGGTGTTTATCCGTTTTAGGGATAATTAGTTTTTTAATCTTTCGTGAATTAAAAGCTGATTTTTGGTAATAATCTTTTCACCTTCTTTAACTCCTTTATCAAAATAAACCCAGTTGTTATTTTTTATAATTGGATTAATTTCTCTGGTTTCAATCGTGCAATCGTCTTTATAGATTAAAATATGATCGCGATTATTATCAAAAATGACCGCTTTTGCAGGAACAGCAACTAACATTTCGCCGCCTTTGCTTTTATCGATAACAATATCGGCAGTCATTCCCGGTTTTAGTTTTAAGTTTCTGTTTTCCATTACAATTCTGGCTTTCAAAACATGTTCATCTGCATCAAAAACTTTAGCAAGCATGGCTATTTTTCCTTTAAAAACTTCACCAGGATAAGCTGGCGTTGTAACATCAACCAACATATTTTCGGTTACATTTTTCAAATTACTTGTATATACATTTACTAAAACCCAGATTTCTTTTAAGTCTGAAATGGTGAAAAGAGGTTCGCTTCCTTCGGTAATTTGCATTCCGGGACTAATATTTTTGGCTACTATATAACCTTCCGTTGGTGCTTTTATCTGAAAAACTGATCTTTCGCTGCTTGCGCTAAACATCGCAAGATTTGCGCGTACATTTTCCAGCGAAGATTTCAAAACATCTAATTCGCTTTGCGCCTGCATTAAATCTTTTTGCGACGAAATCCCATCTTCAAACATAGATTTAGTCGATTGTAAATTACGTTGTGCAACCGCAATTTGCGATTGGAACGATTTACTTTCAGATTGCATGCTATTCAATTCTGTACTTTTAATCTCCGCCAGAACCTGACCTTTTTTTACATAATCGCCTAACGAGAAAGTAGTTTTTGTAATAATTCCTTCAACAAGACTATTAAATTGTACTACATGATCAGCATTATACGTGATATTTCCGGTAAGATTTATAGATTCTGTAACCGCGCGTTTTTGTACGGGTTCAATCGTAATTTTTTCTTTTAAATCTTTGTCAATACAAAATTTTTCATCTTTTGTTTCTTTGATTTCTTCCTTTTTGCCACATCCGTAAACGAGCATTAACCCAATTATTGGGAGTAAAATATATTTTTTCATGTTTATTTTTATTAGATAATTATTGCAGTTTGCGATAATTAATTTCCTCACCCGCGATATAGCGCAGTTCTTCAAGGTTTTTATTCAGGTCTTTTTTAGAATTCAGCAGGATCGATTTGTTGTCTAAGTAAGCATCAACAAAATCCAGATATTCTAACATGCTTGTGTTTCGTTGCAGGAAGTTTTTACGATAGCTTTCCAGAAGTTTGTCCAGATCACTTTCATAATTAGCATCGACACTTTCATACAATTTTTTAGTAACAATCAAATCTTCATAAGCTTGTAAAACTTCGGCTTGTATGGTTATCGTTTTTTCTTCGGTCAATAATTTACCTTGGTCGGTAGCTATTTTTGCAGCTTTTATATTTCCTTGGTTTCTACTAAAAAAAGGAAGATCAAGAGAAAACCCAAGTCCAACAAAATCATTCATAGTACTGGCGCCACGGTCATAGCTAACTCCAAGAGTAACGTCAGGCGTTCGCATCGCCTTTTCGTATTTGTATTTGTTGTCGTTATATTCGTTCCCAAGTTTAATCACCTTCATATCAGGTCTGTTTTCTACAGCCGAAGCCATAAGATTACCTAAATTAAGATTCTCAATATTTTTATTATTGGGAACAAAACCTTCATCAGTAAGTTTGATAAAGCTAGTTGCAGGAAGATTCATCAGAATTTTTAACTCCTTTTGTAATGAATTATTCTCTTTTCGTAAATCAGCGATTTCTTTTAAAAACTGAAGTTCAGATGCTTTTAGTCTGATATATTCGCCTTTGCCAATATTTCCTTGTGCGACTTGATTACTGTAACCTTTTAGCATAGCTTGCATCGACGAAAGTTGTTTTTTGTAAACCGCTTCCTGCGCCTGAGTATATTGTAATGCAGTTAAATTACCGCGAAACTCAATTTTTAGATTACGCAAAAAAGTTTTAAAATATTCCTTCGCAATATCAACGCTCACTTTTTCCATGGCGATTAACTTTTTTCGCTTTCCGGCTGTCTGAATAAGTTGTTCAATCTCTGCATTTACTTGAGATGTAGTACCAAAATTCCCCCATAAAGCAGGAACTTGTGAAGCCGTAGCATTGTGCCAAAGATTGATTTCGCCAATAGTAAGCGTGGGATTTGGCCATAATTTTGCCTGAATAACCTGCGCATCGGCAATGTCAATGTTTAGTTTTTCAGAAATAAGGGAAATATTCTTATCCAGAAACAAAGCCTCAGCCTGAGTTCTGGAAAGAACAATTGTATCGTTTATTGCAACAGATTGTGCCACACTTTTATGCGATGCAATAACGAGAAGGGTTAAGATTATACGTTTCAAATTAAGTTGTTTTAATATGTTGCAAAGCTAAAGCCGACATATTAAGCAGTAATTTGAGGTATGTTATAAAGCAGTTAGAACAACATTAGAAAACGATTAGAAAATATATTAAAGAGGCGGAAACAATAACATCACCGTTGTTCCCTCGTCTTTTTTTGAAGTAATATTAAAATCAATATTATTTTGTTTAAAAATGATATTAGCCAGCGAAAGTCCAACGCCGCTGCCTTTTATATCATTGACATTTTTGCCTCTGTAAAAGGTTTGTTTGATGAATTTTAAATCTTCTTCGCTAATTCCGGTTCCATGATCTTCAATGACAATTTTAAGCTGATCGTCTTGTTGTAACAAACTTATTTTTATAGGATTTCCGTTAGAATATTTCACGGCATTTTCTATAATATTGTACAAAGCGATTTTGATTTCGTTGCTGTTTCCTTTTATCGAAAGCAATTTATCATTAACAATTTCAATCGCAATTTGAATCTGAGAACCCTTTAATAAATGAACATTTGGCAATTGATCGTTAATATCCCAAACAAGTTCATCAACCCTGAAAATTTCGTTCATTTCAGTATTATCGCGCAATCCCGAAAGCATCATCAAAGTATTCATCGTATCTTCGATCTGATAGACGTTCTCCAATACTTTTTCAGACATTTCTTTATATTCGGCACTTGATCTGTCTTTTTGGGCAAAAACTTCAAGGTTTCCTGAAATCGCGGTTAAAGGTGTTTTAAATTCATGCGAAACATAATTAATAAAGTTCTTCTGGATGATAAAAGTATCCGAAAGCCGCTTGAACAAATTATTATACGTTTCAATCAATTCCTGAATATCATCTTTTGTATTTGGCGAAACAATATGCCGATCCAGCGACGAAGCTTCGATTTCGTTCACCTGATTGATAATATTTTTTATCGGACTATAAGCCAGATTTGAAAGTAAACGGCTCACAATATATATAATGATTAATCCGCTAATTAAAACCAAAATCATAATAATCAATAGCCGATTCGTAATAGTTTTGAATTCCTGATCGTTTTTCTTCACAAAAACTACAAAATCTCCCTGATTGTCGTGATAAAAACTTCCGAAATAAAAATGATGATTTGACTTAAAATTCAGCTTTCTGTTTTTTCTAATGTAATCAAGTTTTTCATGATTTATATTTTCATCAATCGTTTTGTCGCCATAAACAATCTGATTTTTAGCATTGTAAACGCGCGTGATAATTTCAAGCGAATTTTCCCTGAATTGCTGGCCAATAATTAAATGCTGATTTTGTGGTAATTCGTCTTTTTCAAGGTAGAAAATCCCAGTTAGCAAACACGTTTTTTGAAGTTCGTTATAAATGATTTTTTCCGAATAACTATAAAACGAAAAATACGTGATAATCGAAGCAATCACAAAGACAATGCTAAAAGTAAACGACGATATTAAGGTAAACCTGTTGCGTATTTTCATAACTATTCCTTCAGCATATATCCCGTTCCTTTTATGGTATGGATAAATTTATGGTTTTGCTCAATTTTGTTTCTCAAATACGAAATATATACATCAACAACATTCGTATTATTGTCATAATTGATGCCCCAAACAGCATTTAAAATCTGCGTTCTTGACATCACTTTATTTCGGTTTTCTAACAAAAACAACAGCAATTTATATTCTCGTGGCGATAAATCGATCAACGCTTCATTTTCGGTAACCTTATGTTCTTCGGGATTTATCGTTAAAGTTCCGCACGTATATAAGGTTTCGACTTTGTCATAATTAAATTTTGTTCTGCGCGTCAAGGCATTCACTCTCGAAATCAATTCCTGAAAATGGAAGGGTTTTACCAGATAATCATCCGCGCCAGAATCCAAAGCATTTACTTTATCATCAGTATTACTCAAGGCGCTAAGCATTAAAATAGGTGTATGAATTTTTTTAAAACGCATTAATTTTGTCAGCTGAATCCCATCAATTCCCGGAAGCATAATATCCATCAGGATAATATCCCAAGTATCATTTTGCACCAGATCCCGGGCAATTTCGCCGGTTTCAGCAAGATGCACCGTAAAATTATTTTCTTCTAAACCCTTCACTATAAATTCGCTAATGCGTTTATCATCCTCAATGAGTAGAACATTCATACTTAAAAATCTAATGTTATAATTATTGTTTTGACTTTATCAGGAAGTGGAATTTACGAAAGCTGAAATCGCCTGATGAAGCGTTTTTTTGAGAGAATCAAAAATAGCAATTAATTATGGCAATTGTTGTTAAAATTGGATTTTGTAGGAAAAGGACATCCCAAATGTCATCCTGAGCGTAGTCGAAGGCTTCAGGAAAAGGCTTATGAAAACAAGAATTTCTATAATTTTAATTAGGAGCTATTTCCCGCTGCCCGTTCCAATCTTTTGTGGCGGTCCCGAAGCCTCGGGACCGCCACAAAAAGGATTTCCACTTCCATCGGGGCTAGGGCAGTTGGTTTTATCAGAAAGATTGTTAATTACAGAAATATAGTTTTTTATGATAATCATTTTTTATTTTTTTATATTTGAGAAGAAAGTGATAAAAATTGTAGGAAAAAGAGGATTTAAAGAAAGGTTTTTCTTATATTTGTTTTTCCTAATATTACGACTTTTAAGGCTAAATGAATTCGCCCTTGTATTATGTGTACGGTATCGGAAACGACCGTAAATGCTGTCGTAAGCATTAGGACACTAATATACAAGGGTTTTACTATTCCTAATTTTTACGACATTATGAGTGCAAACACAATTTCAACAGAAGCCGAAATCAGGCTTATGAATTTTTTCAACAACACAATCGACCCAAAAGGTATGGCAAAAGCAATCAGACAAGTAAATTATGTTCTTGCTTTAGGAGCTTTAAGGCAACATGAAACGCTACAAAACGAAATCGACAATTTGCAAAACAGTTTTTATTGGCTGAATGAATTAGCTGAGGTTTTGAATCCTTATTTGGATGTGGAATAAGATTTCTTTAGAATGATTAAATAATGTAAAAACCTCGATTTTAAAATGGTCGAGGTTTTTGTTTTGAATATTGTAATTCCTTGTGTTCACGAGCGGTACGCTAGCGGAGCAGGGTATATTTAATTAAAAGAAATTTAAAAATAAAATCATTTATTTTATGAAAGATTTTAGGAATCTAGAAATTGACCTCATTTTTGCATCTCCCCATGGCATAATTCTTATTGAGGGATATGAAATAAATAAGAATCTCTTAGCACGAGTAAAAGCAACATATAAATTGTTTTTTTCTTGTAGTAAATCTTCTGCACCATTTTGTATTGCTAAATAATAAGGGAATGTTCCATCATCTAAGCCTATTAAAAATACGATTTCAGATTCTTGTCCTTTCATTGTATGAACTGTACTTAAACAAATACCTTCTTGTTTAGAATCTTTCTTTAAAATGCCTAGAGAAATTGTATTCTTGAATCCTGTGAGATTAGGTTTCAAATTATTATATGAATATTCAATCCACAAATTTTTGAGTTCTTCTACTTCATTATATATTTCTAGTTTTTCATCATCACTAAAAAAAGTAAAATCTTTTATATTTTCTATTATTGTATTTAATGATTTTTTAAAATTATTTTCATTAAGATTTTGAATTAGATTCTGAATTACTGAAAAATAAGGATATTTTGATTTCTTAATAGATGCTTCATCTTCAAAATTTTCTATGTGTAGTAATTTTTTCAATCTTTTGGCATGCAACTTATCTGACGGATTAATTTTTATTCTGAAATAATTATCAAATAATTTCATAAAGGTGGTTTGGAATTTAATTCCAATGTTTCCTGATTTAAAATAATATGGTATGCTGTTTTTTTGCAGTTCCTCTTCAACGTATTTGAAAACAAACTTATTTCGACCTAAAACTACTATTGTATTGTAGTCAATTATTCCTTCAATGTCTTTGTGTTCTTTTAAATGAATTAGATTTTTAATATTTTCTACAACATAATTACCTTCATCTTTTTCATTTTTGGCTTTATAAATTTCGAATCTACCTTCTATTACATAATTTACAGCTGTTACTTTAAGATTCATTAATTTATTTGCTGCATCTATAACTTTTTTTGAACATCTATAATTTTCCTCTAAATTAATTTTAGTCGCTTTAAAATCTTCAATAAATAAAGTCTCCATGTATTTTGGGGTTGATCCATTAAAGCCGTATATTGATTGGTTAGGATCTCCAACAATCATTACATTTTTGATTTGATTTCCACAGAGAGATTTTAATAAATAATATTGAGCTTTGTTTAAATCTTGACCCTCATCTATAAAAATATTATTATAAGATTTAGAATATAGATTTTGAACAGCTTCATTATTTGTAAAGAGTTTATAAACTAAAAGGATTAAATCATCAAAGTCAACTGCATTGTTTGACTTTAGAATATCTTGATATTCATTGTATAAAAATAGAAAATGTTCTTCTCCTTCATCTGTAATCAAATCCTCTGGCTCTGCAAGTTCACGTTTTACCGAAGAAATAAATGATAGGACTTTTGATTTATAAATTGGTTTTTCTTTTGAATCTAAATTGTTATAAAATTCTGTAAAAACAGGGATAGATTTAATCGCTTCTTCTACAATTTCTATTCTATCGTTTTCATCCTCAAATATTTGAGGCATTCTAGGGAATCCTAGTAGCTTAAATCTTGATTCTAAAATTGATTGACAAAATGAATGAAAAGTTCCAACGAAAATATTTGTATTTTTATATTTATTTAAATCTATTCTTTCTTTTAATTCTTCACTTGCTTTATTTGTAAATGTAATTGCTAAAATTTTAGATGAACTATTTTCTAAAAGTTTTTTCACTCTTTCAGTTAGCACTCTTGTCTTTCCACTTCCAGCACTAGCTTCAATTAAGAAAGATCCTGTATTTAAATCTACAATTTGTGATTGTTTTGGAGATAAGTTAATTTTATTCATTATTTATAGATTTAAAATATTAGAAATTTTATTGAATAATTCTATAATTTTTGGTGGAAGAGGTTTTTGAGATATTAATAATTCTTCTGCAATCAAAGGAGCAAATTGAGTTTTCATTTTGGTTATAATTTCGTAGTAATCAGCATCAGGTATTCTATTTAATTCTATTTGTTTAGCTGCTTTATGTCGAGGATTAGTACATTTTTCTAATTCCATTTTATAGTAAGCACTTTTAACCTCGTCAAGATATCCTTGATCGCATAATTCTTTTTCAAAATCATTATTTGGACTTACAAAAACAACTTTTGAAGGATCTTTTGATTGAGATTTTGATACTTGTCTAAGTACATCATCGTTTACATTCTGTTCATTGTCACTGAAAATAAGATATTCAATATTAAAAGATTCGCAAAATCTAATAAATGGCAAATATTTTGTAAAGCCACCTACACCTATAAAATTAATGCCTAAATTTATAAAATCAATATTAAAATGTTTTTTTATTAATAGTGGAAGAACCTGTTCTTCGGTTTCTCCTTCAAAAAGAATAACTAATTTAGAAAAATACATTTCTCCTCGTGTATTAATTACTTGTCTACATATTTGTCGAATTTCTTCAGCATCAAATCCTGGTAAAAGTTTTCCAATACTTACAATATCTAAATTTTTAGAAATTGAAATTATTTCATCAAGTTTTGCATTTGAGGCAATATAATTTGAATGTGTAGAAATAATTTTCTGTCCAACTATTTCATTTATTTGTGAATATATTTTTTTTTGTGCGTTTGGGTGTAAATGTGATTCAGGCTCTTCAATAGCTAAAATGGGAAAATAAGGTCTTTGATTGTCTTCATAAATCTTAGCATTAAGATTTAAAAAAGATTTTAAAACTAAAAGAGACGACCAGCTTCGAGTTCCCATTCCATGATAATCCATTGAAAATTCAGAATAATTTATTCTAATTCCTTTATTCAAGTCTCTTATTTTTTTAGTAAACGGTGTTAATTGCACAGAATTATTTGGATTGTCCATTGCAGTGTCTAGTTCTTCTAATGTACTTTGTAATTCTGTTAACACTTCCGAGCCTTCTATTGTAGTAGAATTCAATTGTGATATAAGTGTTTCTATTTTTGCTTTATCAGTTTCTGAGAATTCAAGAGAAGAAAGTATTCTACCCAGATAAGAAGATTTTGATTTTATATCCTCTAAGATGTCCCGATTTGCTTCAAGATAAAAAAAGGGAATTTCTTCAAAGTAGTAATTTTGCTCATTATCGTATTCTATATCAAACCAATAATCACCATCTTCATCTTCAAATTCCTCCCATTCGTCAATATAAAATTGTTGTTTTTTAAAAGTTTTATTATATTCTTTTATTAGAGTTCTAAATGCTAATATTTGCTCTCCTGTTGATAAAATTCCAATTCTCTCCGCCTTGAAAACATCACTCCAATCTTCGGAAAATTCATCTACTATATTATTTTTCTCATCAATTGGAACAAATAGCAAATCAATAATTATAGTATCATCGATATGATCCTCACAGTAAAAAAAATCATCATTTGTAATGAAATGCGAATTTGTTAAGACAATTTGCAACGCTTTAAGGAGAGTAGTTTTACCAGCATTATTTGTTCCAACTAATACTGTTGTATTTTGAAAATCTACTTCTATATTTTTAAAGCCTCTGAATCCTTTTATTCGAATTGTTTTTAATCTGATACCCATTTCTTTTTGATTTGATATTTTTTTAGTTTTCAGTTGTTTAAAAATAAATTATTTTTTAGATGTGAATGCCTAACGTCTAATCTTGATTGTATAATCAATAATAATTTATTGGATTCAAAAATATACAATTTTAACTACAATCATTTACGGATTTCAGTAATTTCAACCATATCTTCAAACTAAAAATTTCATGGGTAATTTAACAAACTAAATAATTAAAAATTACAAATCGGAATTGATCCATTTTGCTATGAATAGATGAAACAAAAAAAAAGGGCAGTCCCCCCAATTAAAGAAGAACTGCCCTTTTAGGCAAATTTTTAAATCTGCATTCCTTAAAAATGCGTACAGTTTTTGGTAATCACTAAAAATGAAGACTAAACGCAGGTTATTCGTTTATGATATCGCCCTCTTTAGTTTCTTCGCTGGCAATTTTTACCAGTTTATCTTTCAGGTTCAAATCGCCGAAGATTTCAATTTTATCGTCGATTTCTCTACCTTTTTTCACATCAACTCTTGTTGCTTTATGATTTACTACTTTGATTACAAAAGTACCTTCGGCAGAACTTACCAATGCTGATTTTGGAATTACAAATGTGCTGTCTTTTGCGTTAAGCGGTAACAAAACTTCGGCTACCATTCCTGGTAATAAGTTGTTTTTTGTATTGTGAACGTCCATTTCGACTCTTTCAGAACGTAATTTTAGATCTAAAGCTCCGGACATTCTGGTAATTGTAGCTTTAAAATTTTCAGGTAACGATTTTACATTAAAACTCATTTCATCGCCATTGTGTAAATATCCTGTGTACAATTCAGGAACCGAAACCGCCAAACGCAATTTGTCCTGTTGCTGGATGGTTAATAAAGGCAAATCAGACCCTTTTCCTGCCGGACCTACAAATGTTCCTAAATTCACGTTTCTTGCTGCTACAACTCCGTCAAAAGGAGCACGAATTTCAAGATAACCTCTCATAATCGACACTTCTTTGTGGGCTGCAACTGCGGCTTGATATTGTGCATAATCAGAGTTTTTCTTTCCGTTTGCCATTTCTAAATCATTTTTAGAAATTGTTCCTTCCACTTTGCTTGTTTCATACAAACGGTTGTACGTGCTTTTTGTCGTTGCATAAATCGCCTCCATTGATTTTAATCTTGATTCGGCAGCAGCCAGTTGAGAACTGATTTCCGGTGCTTCAAGAACGATCAAAAGCTGTCCTTTTTTTACTTTAGTACCAATATCAACTTTAAGCAATTTTACAAAACTGCTTACTTTTGCGTACAAATCTACTTGTTGAAAACCAGTTAATTCGGCTGGTAAACGCAATTCTGTCGTTAGTTTTTCTTTCGCTAAAGAAATAGTTTCTGTTTTAGGTTCAATTTCTGCAACAGGAGCTTCTTCTTTTTTAGAATTACAGCTTGTTAGAAAAAATACGGCTACAAAAAATAATGCGCTCGATTGTATAATTTTATTTTTCATTTTTCGGATTTAATGATGAGATATAATGGATGCTTTCTTCGTCCTCAGGATCTAAAGAAACAGATTGTGTTGTTGTTTTTTCTTGTGCCCATGCAAAAATTAACGGCAAGATAAGCAATACTGCAAAAGTGGAGAATAATAATCCACCAATTACGGCTCTACCTAACGGAGAAACCTGATCGCCACCTTCGCCATGACCAATTGCCATAGGTAACATTCCCGCAATCATGGCAACAGATGTCATGATAATAGGACGAAGACGCAACGAAGCAGCTTCACGAGCAGATTCTAATGCGTTTCCGTTTCGTTTTCGAAGCTGTTCAGCATTTGTAACCAATAAAACGGCATTCGCGATCGAAACCCCAACGGACATAATGATTCCCATATACGATTGTAAATTTAGCGTAGATCCTGTAATTGTCAGCATTAATAATGCGCCTAAAACTACGGCAGGAACTGTGGTTAAAATTACTAACGAAACCTTGAACGACTGGAAATTAGCGGCTAACATTAAGAAGATCACAAATATGGCAACCAATAATCCTACTTGTAAACTGCTTAATGTTTCGACCAATACTTTACTCATTCCGATAGGTGAGATGAATAACCCCCTAGGTAATTCTCCCAACGAATTGATTGTTGCATCCACATCTTTTACTGCCGTACCTAAATCAGTCTGGCTAATGTTTGCTGTAACGGTAATGTATGGCATAGCCCCTAAATTGTCATTTTCACCACTTACAAAACCGGGTGTAATTTTAGCAACGTCACTTAAAACCGGACGAAGCGAATTTTTTAATACCGGAATTTCTCCAATATCAGTTTTGCTTTTCATTTGGTTTAAAGGAACCTGAACCTGAACGTTATAGGATAATCCCGCTCTTTCATCGACCCAGGTGTTTTTCTCTGTATATCTTGATGATGAAGTCGATGCTACAAGTGATCTCGAAATGTCATTCATATCAACGCCTAATTCGGCAGCACGAGTTCTGTCAATATCAATATTCATGGCTGGATAATGAATTGGCTGACCAATTTGTACGTCTCTGAAATAAGCAATTTTCTTTAGTTTATCAACAATTTGATTTGCATATAATTCATTTCGTTTTTTGTCTTTTCCGGCAATTCGAACTTCGATTGGAGTAGGCGAACCCTGGCTCAAAACCTTATCTGTAAGTTCAATAGGTTCAAAAGAAACTTTTACATCCGGAAGTACTTTTTTAAGTCGGGCTCTAAGGTCGTCCTTAAAATCGTCCATATCTACATGATATTCCTTTAAACTCACCTGAAATACCGCTTCATGCGATCCTGCCATGAACAAATAAATTGGGTTAATCGAGAATAACGACGGGTGTTGTCCCACATATACAGATGAAATCCCGATGTGTTCTTTACCAACCATTTTTTGCAATTCTTTCAAAACAATGATTGCTTTTTCTTCAGTACGTTCAAGACGAGTTCCGTCCGGAGCACGCATTCTTAACTGAAACTGACTTGAATTTACTTTCGGGAAAACATCTTTTCCAATAAAATTAAGAAAGGTAACGGCCAAGAGCGTAATTACAATCAAATATAGTATAGCAGCTGCTTTTTTATAAGGGAATAAACGATCTAAAGTTCTCATAAAACGGATTCTGAAACGCTCAAAAGCACCAATTTTTCCGTTATTATCCATATCTTCTTTTTGGACAATTGCTTTTTTCTGAGTAATCAAATCTCTTTCAGATTCCGGAGATATTCCGCTATCATTAAACTCAGCTTCATCATCAGTTATCGTAGGAGCGTGATCGTGTTTAGGATGTGCTTTCATCAACCAGTTTGCCATTACAGGCACAAATGTCTGAGATAATAAAAATGAAATTACCATCGAGAATCCAATTGCTAATGCCAATGGCAAAAACAACGCTCCGGGAATACCAACCATTGTAAATGCCGGAGCAAATACTGCCAGAATACAAAGCAAGATCAATAATTTAGGCAACGCAATTTCCTGACAAGCATCCCAAATAGCGAGCGCTTTTGGTTTTCCCATATCAAGATGCTGGTGAATATTTTCGATCGTTACCGTACTTTCATCAACCAAAATTCCAATTGCCAGTGCCAATCCGCTTAATGACATTAAATTGATGGTTTGCCCGAATAATTTTAAGAATAAAACTCCTGAAATAATCGAAATTGGGATCGTTAAAATTACGATCAAAGCCGCACGTTTATCTCCAAGGAAAAGCAATACCATTAATCCGGTTAAAACTGCCCCGATAATTCCTTCGGTAATTAAACTTTTTACGGAGTTAATTACATAAACCGACTGGTCAAATTCATACGATAATTTTACGTCTTCGGGTAATGTACTTTGAATTTTAGGAAGTTCAGCTTTTAATTTCTGAACCACATCCCAAGTCGAAGCGTCTCCGGCTTTTGCAATACTAATATAAACCGAACGTTTTCCGTTTACCAATGCATAACCAGCCGTAATATCTGCACCATCTTTTACGGTTGCAACATCGCCTAAAGTTAAGTTTTGAACGCTTCCTTTAAACAACGGAATTTTCTCGAAATCCTTAACTTCCTTAATCGTATTATTAGTAGGAGTAATGTAGTTTTTATCGCTAATTCTAACATTTCCTGATGGAGCCGTTTGATTGTTGATACGAATCGCTTCAACAACCTGATCCGGTGTCATACTATGGGAACGCAATAAATCCGGATCTACGTTAACCTCAATAGTTCTTGGGCTTCCGCCAAAGGGAGCCGGAGATAATAAACCCGGAATCGAAGTAAACGAAGCACGAACGTAAACGTTTGCTAAATCCTGTAATTCATTATTTGATCTGATTTTACTGCTCAAAACCAATTGACCAATGGGCAATGACGAAGCATCAAAACGAATGATAAACGGCGGTTGCGTTCCCGGAGGAAATGCCGCCTGGATTCTGTTCGAAAGTGAACTCAATTCGGCAGCAGCCTGAGCCATATTCGTATTTTCATAATAGGTTAATTTCATAATCATTAACCCCTGAATATTCTTGGTTTCAACAGATTTTACACCATTTGCAAAAGGTAAAATGTTGACATAAGTCTTAGCAAAATAAGCTTCCATCTGGTCTGGAGTGTAACCTCCAAAAGGATGCGCAATATAAATAACCGGCAAGTTCATTTTTGGCAAGATATCTACCTTAATGTCCTTGATGGCACCAATTCCGAAGAAAAATAGACCCGCAACCAATACTAATATGGAGATGGGTTTGCGGAGTGCAAAACGTATTAAATTCATTAGGATCTAATTAAAATTCATTTATAAATAAGTCAAAATTGCCAGTTGCGGCTACTTTAAGCAAAAACGATTGCCACACATTATTGTTGACGATATCGCGGTCGATTTCGGCACGATTCAGCGTATATAAAGTTTGGGTAATATCCGTCAAATCGGTAAGTCCGTTTTTGTATAAAGTCGATTTTTGCAAATACGCTCTTTTTGCTGCATCAACCTGAATTGGCGCTTCGGCAAAATTGTCAATCGTGATTTGTATTTTATCGTCGGCTAATTTCAATTGAGACTTTAATTCCCTGTCTGCCTGATTGTATTCTTCCTGTAAACCTTGCGAAACATACTTTTGAGCACTTACTTGTTTGCTCATTCTGAACGGAGTCGTTAAATTCCAGCTAATTCCAATTCCGATTAAATAATTGGTACGATCCGGATTTACGCCATCCCAATAATTTCTGCTGAAAGAAGTTTGATCCGTAATATAATCGGTATTAAAACCCGAAGCACGCGTTTGCAAAACACCAAATGCGCTCATTGTTGGGTAATAAAAACGTTTGTATAATTTAGTTTGCTGATTGCTGTAATCAATTCTCGTTTTATAAAATTGAAGCAAAGGATGCAAACTGTCAGAAGTTGCGGTTCCTTTCAAAATTTCTTTCGGAATTTCATTAACAAACAAAGTATCTGTTACAAAATCCTGTGGCGCAACGCCCATCAAATCAACTAATTTGTTGTTTTGTTCCTTAACGAAATTCTTCGCAAGATTCAGGGAGATTTTAGCTTTCGAAACTTCGGCTGTAGCCAATGTAGAATCGACTCCGGCCAATAATCCGTTTTTAACTCGTGCAACAGCTGTCTTTTTGAAAACTTCGGCACGGCTTAAATTCTTTTGTTGCGAAATCAATAATCTTTGGCTTGCCAATAAATTAAGATAAGCGGCAGAAATTTTGATTTCCTGTTGGAATTCTTCCTGTTTCAAATCTTTTTCTTTTGCCTGAACATCAATTTTAGCCAAATTAATTTTTTCCTTAATTTTTCCGAAAGTGAAAAAATCCCAGTTCATATTGACCAAATACAACGCCCCAAAAGCCGAATTCCAGTTTTGATCCGGTAATGCAGGTCCGGACGAAGCAGTTCCTAAACCGTTAAAACCGTACAAAGCACCGTTTTGACCGTTGATTGTTCCGTAATCTTGTTGTGCCGATAAATTTAGATTTGGCAAGTAATCACGCTTTGATTGTTTGAGAGTCTCGCGTGACGCATTTGTGTAATTGCTTTTTGCTTTGATCGAACCGTAGTTTTCTAAACCTGTTTTGATGGCTTCTTTTAAAGACAAGGTTTGTGCATAACTACCACAGGCAAAAATCAAGAAAATTAATAAAGTAATTTTTCTGAAGTACATAAAATTAGTGGTATGAAATTATCTCACAAAATTATTTGTCTTTAGCTGATATATGTCATCTTAAATGATGTACTGCGATAATAAATGACCAATTGAATTCGTCATTTTTTAAAAATATAAATTAAATTTTTGTTCGTACTTTGTAAACTATTTAAAATTTAAAAATGAATAAAAAATTCGATAACATATTGGATAACAAATGGTGGCAGGAAATTGCCGTCGTTATCTTTTCATTTACGATTTATACATTAAAAAATGACTGGATGTTATTTAGTTCTTTCACTTCCATATTAATGGGCGTGTTTTTCTATTTTATTTTATATATGCACGCCCAATTCAATCGTTTTTTTCTTTTGCCCATCTTATTTAAAACGCAACGTCCTTTAACTTATATATTTTTAACGCTTTTTGGAGTTTTTGTCTTTTCTGTGATTTTATACGAAATTACAATGCTCGATATGTTCAGTAATTGCCGTTTGTATCAAAACTCACATCAAAGAAGTTATGTCTACCAATTAGCGAGTGTTTTAGGAACTTTGGTTTGTATTTTGAGTCCGATAATTGTATTTAAATTCTACAGAATTCACAGAAAACAAACCGATGAAACGTTGTTGTTCAACGAAATGCAATTAAATTCGTTAAAAGGACAATTGAATCCTCACTTTTTATTCAATACTTTTAATACGCTTTACGGAATTAGTTTAGAATTTCCGGACAGAACGCCGGATTTGATTATGAAAGTATCGCAATTAATGCGTTATCAGCTTGAAAGCAACAACAAAAAATGTGTATCTCTTGAAGATGAACTGGAATTTATAAATAGTTATGTTCAGCTTGAAAAAGAAAGAGTAGGATATCGCTGTGAAATAACATACGATTCGAAAATAGACAATGAAAACGCCTATAAAGTATCGCCGATGTTATTGATTGCTTTTATCGAAAATGCCTTTAAACACGGAACTTGCGCCATTGAAAAATGCTTTGTAAGAATCATTATTACCGTAGAAAACGGATTATTGCATTTACATGTTGTAAACTCAATTCCAACGAAAAAAACAGATGTTATCTCGACTAAAATTGGGTTGAAAAATACAATCGAACGTTTGAATTTGATTTACGGAAAAGACTATAAATTGAATATTCAGGACGATAAAAATACTTATATCGTAGATTTGAAATTGCAATTGAAAAAGTTATAGAATGAAAGAACCCAAAAAATGCATAATTGTAGATGATGAACCGGCGGCGCATTATGTTTTGGCGAATTATATCAAACAAAATCCGCAATTAGAGTTGGTTTTTCAAGGTTATAATGGAATCGAAGCAATGGATTATCTTCGTGAAAATCCTGTTGATTTGATGTTTTTGGATATTAATATGCCGGAGATTTCAGGAATGGAATTATTAAAGATTATTCCAACGCATCCTAAAACCATTTTAACTACCGCTTATTCTGAATATGCATTAGAAAGTTACGATTATGGCGTTATAGATTATCTGTTAAAACCTATTTATTTTCCGAGGTTTTTAAAAGCAATTGATCGTTTTTTTGCTACAGAAAATGTCAAGTTAAAAGCAGAAGAAACAGTTGTAAATTCCGTAAGTGTCAAAGTCGACGGTTATTTTATGGATATCGAATTAGATCAGCTTTTGTTTGCACAGAGTTTTGGTAATTATGTGAAATTGCACACCATAAAAAGAACCTATTTAGCATCGATTACAACAAGCGAATTTGAGAAATGTTTACCTGAGAAAAACTTCATGCGCATTCATAAATCATATATTGTAGCGCTGGATAAAATAGAAACAACAGACAAAGATTTTGTTATCATTAAAAATGAAAAATTACCGGTCGGGATCACTTATAAAAGGGAATTATCCGACCGGATAAAAAAATAAAACTCGAAATAAGATTGCTTACTAATTCAAATTATTTCAAACTAAAGCCTGCAATGATATCTATTTTCTTGCAGGTTTTTTTAGATTCTGATGAGTTTTATTTTTGCGTAAAATTATATAAATTTTTGTTTCCAAACAGGAAGATTTTTAAATTTGGTTAAAACTAAGAAACCTGTTATTAAAGAATGTTACTTCTATTTTAACATTTCTTTATAATTTTATGTCTAGTCCAAAACAAAGTAGTAAATTTAATACGTTATTTAAAATCGGAATCATGAAAAACCTTTTATTTAGTATTGCTTTTTTATACAGTAGTTTTTTGATGGCGCAAATTATGCCGACTGGAATAATAACTCCGCCTGAAAAAGTTGTGTATACTTTTCAAAAAGAATATCCCGGTAAAACCCCTGAATGGTCGATTAAATATGTTGGCGATGACGATGATGAAATTCGGTATGAAGCAAAATTCAAAACAAATTCTATTAGTGAAGCACTAGCGGTTTATGATAATTTAGGTGTTTTTAAAGCTTTTGAATCACAGATTCCGTTAAGTCAACTTCCGCCAAAAGCGCAGGTATATTTAAAGAAAAATTATCCTGCGAAAGCAATCAAGGAAATTGCTGTTGTAGTTGATGATAAAAATAAAACAACCTATGAAGTTGGAATACAAAAAGACTCAAAATTTTATGATGTAGTTTTCGATAAAAACGGAGGTTTCGATGTAATCGTCGAAAAAGATTAAACAAGAATACTTACTAAATTCAATATATTTCAAATGAAAACCCGATAGATTCAAATCTATCGGGTTTAGTTTTTTAGGATATTAAGTATTGTGAACAAACCCAACAGGTTTTAAAAACCTGTTAGGTTTAACTTTGTATAAAATTTGGATTTTATAATTGCCACAAATGACAAACCCGACAGGTTTTTAAAACATAAGTGTTCGGAAGATATTTTAAGTTGTATTAAATAGTGGTGATTTACTGGGATCTCCATCGCAGATTACCACTAT
>NZ_JAYSPC010000102.1:0-9405 GCF_043722275.1 Flavobacterium sp.
GAACCTACTGTGACTTTCTTTTCCATACAATTAGACTTTAATACTAATATATGTAAATCAATTTAACTCTTCCGAACACTTATGTTTTAAAAACCTGTCGGGTTTAGAACCACCACATAAAAACAAAAATTTCACCACATAAACCCAAAACCTTCACATCAAAAAAACCCAAAACCTCTAATTTAGCCCCGATGGAAGCGGAAATCCTATTGCTTTTTCCTTTAAAAAGCAAAAGATTAGAGCGAACAGCGGGACAAAAGGTTCTGATAAAAATAATTTTGCTGCTCCTGAAAATTAAAATCAAAACCACTTTTAGACTACGACAATAATAGTTTTGGCTAAATCTGTTGTTTGAATGTTGCGCAACTTTGTACTATAAAAATAGATACAGATGAAAATTACAATTACAGGTTCTTTAGGGAACATTAGCAAACCGTTAGCTCAGGAATTAGTGCAAAACGGACATGAAATTACGGTGATTAGCAGCAGCAACGGAAAACAAAATGAAATTGAAACTTTAGGAGCTTTGGCGGCGATTGGTTCGGTTGAAGATGTTGCATTTTTGACCAAAGCATTTACAGGCGCAGATGCGGTTTACTGCATGATTCCGCGTGCGAATTATTTTGATCCCAGTCTGGATTTAGATGCTTTTACACGTACAATTGGTGATAATTATGCCGAAGCAATTGAGAAATCAGGCGTAAAACGTGTTGTGTTTTTGAGTAGTATTGGTGCGCATTTAGAAAAGAATTCAGGAATTATTCAGCGTTATAATGAGATCGAAGCCGTTTTGAATAAACTTGATGTTTCGATTACGTTTATCCGTCCAACTTCTTTCTTTTATAATTTGCTGGCTTATATTCCGCTAATTAAATCGCAGGGAATTATCGCTGCAAATTATGGCGCGGACAGAATGATTCCGTGGGTTTCTCCTAATGATATTGCTGAAGCTATTGCAGATGAAATCACAACTCCGCTTGACGGAAAAAAAGTTCGTTATGTTTCAAGCGAAGAACTTACAGGTCACGAAACAGCTCAGATTTTAGGAAATGCAATAGGAAAACCGGATTTAAAATGGGTTTTAACTACGGATGAAGAAACTTTAAACGGATTGGTAAACGTGGGAATGCAGCCTAAAATCGCCGAAGGTTTGGTCGAAATGTATGCCGGACTTTACAATGGTTTACTTGGCGAAGATTATATTGAAAACCGACCTGCCGTAATGGGAAAAGTAAAACTGGCAGATTATGCTAAAGAATTTGCTGCAATTTACAACCAGAAATAAGTACCTTAGACTATGGCAAATAATCAACCTGTTCGAATAAAAAGTATCAGCGAATTTCATGAATTTAGAAATTTGCCCAAGCCGGAACATCCTTTAGTGAGCGTTTATAATTTTGAAGATTTAAAGTATTTGAGCGAAAATGAACCAAAAAGCTTAATGCTGGATTTTTATTCGATTGCATTAAAACGAAATGCAAATGCTAAAATGAAATACGGTCAGCAGGAATACGATTTTAAAGAAGGAGTTTTGATGTTTATTTCGCCAGGTCAGGTTTTTTCTATCGAAGGAAATTCTGAACTTCAACACACAGGATGGTCATTATTGGTCCATCCTGATTTTTTGTGGAATACGCCGCTTGCCAAAAAAATCAAACAATACGAATATTTTGGTTATTCGGTTTATGAGGCTTTGCATCTTTCGGATAAGGAGGAAAAAATGATTATTAGTTTAATGAAAAATATTCAGCAGGAATATCAGTCGAATATTGATAAATTCAGTCAGAATGTTATTATCGCCCAAATCGAATTATTGCTGACTTATGCAGAACGCTTTTATAACCGACAATTTATTACCCGAAAAATAAGCAGTCATCAAATTCTTGCAAAATTAGAGAATTTACTTGACGATTATTTTGCGAATAATTCCCTGACTAAAAACGGTTTGCCAACAGTTCATTATATTGCCGAAACCTTAAATGTTACGCCTAATTATTTAAGCGGATTATTAAAATCATTAACCGGTCAAAGCACACAACAGCATATTCACGATAAATTGATTGAAAAAGCTAAAGAAAAACTCACAACAACGAACTTATCCATAAGCGAAATTGCGTTTGAATTAGGCTTTGAACATCAGCAGTCTTTCAGCAAATTATTTAAGACAAAAACCAATATTTCGCCTTTAGAATTCAGGCAGTCTTTTAATTAAAAAAGGCATTCGGCAAAATACCTTCTATAATTTTCATAAATTCGTTGAATAAAAAATACGTTTATGAATCCTGTTTTCAAAAATACACTTGCCGTTATAATTGGTCTTTTCGTAGGAAGTGTTGCTAATATGTCTATAATTTTAATGAGCAGTTCTGTTATTCCCGCTCCACACGGCGCAGATGTAACTACAATAGAAGGACTAAAAGCGACCATGCATTTATTTGAGCCCAAACATTTTATTTTTCCGTTTGTGGCACATGCACTGGGAACTTTTGCCGGCGCAGCAGTAACAGCTTTAATTGCGGCAAATAACAAAATGAGATTAGCGCTCGCAATTGGTGCTTTCTTTTTATTGGGCGGAATCGTGAACGTCTGTACTTTGCCTTCGCCAATTTGGTACAATGTTATTGATCTTCTATTTGCTTATCTTCCAATGGCTTATTTGGGTAAAAAATTAGTTACATCAGAAGAATAACAGCATTTAAATTGCAATAAGGACATGAAAAAAATTGGACTTGTAGGCGGAATCAGTTGGGTTTCGACAATAGATTATTATAAATTAATCAACGAAGGTGTCAATAAAAAACTAGGCGGATTGCAATTTGCAGAATGCCTCATTTATTCCTTAAACTTTGGTGATGTTCAGGAAAAAACCTGGGCAAACTCCTATGAACTGATATTAAATGCGTGTTTGAGTTTAAAGAAAAGTGGTGTTGATGCAATTGTTTTATGTGCCAATACTGCACATATGTACGCCGATGAAATTGAAAAAGTAATTGGATTACCCTTAATTCATATTGGCACAGAAACCGCAAAAGCCATAACAAAAGAAAAAATTACTACAATTGGACTTTTAGGAACTTCATTTTCTATGGAAATGGATTTTTATAAAGATCGCCTGAAAAGTTTTGGATTAAACGTTTTGATTCCCGAAAAACAAGAAACCAGAGATTATATTCAATATGTTTTGAAAGAAGAACTGGGAAGAGGAATTATTAATCCGGAACCCAGACAGAATTATATTAAAATAGCGAATGAACTTATTGAAAAAGGCGCCGAAGGAATTGTTTTAGGTTGTACCGAAATTCCGTTATTAATAGATCAATCCCATTTTTCCGTTCCCGTTTTTGATACCACCAAAATACATTCTGACGCGATTGTGAATTTTATAGTTTCTTAAAGGTAATCAGGTCATTACTATGTAATTTTTTTAACTAAATAAAGCCATATCACAAAAAAAATCTTTAGAATATTTCTTATTTTTTACTGATTTCATTTCATTATTAAATTGTATTCCTTTTCTGCAAGGATTTTAAAAATGACTCGGCGATTCACCAATAAATATATTAAGACTATTTTTTGATTTCCTACATACTTATTTTATAACTTAGTTAGCTTTTAAATTATAGAATCATGACCAGGAAAGAAATAGCTACGCAATTTTTAAATCTCGCTGCAAACGGGCATTCACACGAAGCTTTTCGTTTGTATATAGGTAAAAATTTCAAACATCACAACGCCTATTTTAAAGGCGATGCCGATACTTTGATGCTCGCCATGGAAGAATCAACAAGAACAAACCCAAATAAAGTTTTTAAAATTCATCATATCCTTGAAGATGATAATTTAGTTGCCGTACATTCTCACTTAAAACAAACTCCCGTCGAACTTGGTTTTGCAGTAGTTCATATTCTAAAATTTAAATCAGATAAAATCGTCGAACTTTGGGATTTAGGTCAGCCAATTCCAAAAGATCCCATTAATGAAAACGGGATGTTCTAGTTTTTCAGTCCCAGTTTTCAGCGACTGTGACTGAAAACTGAGACTGAGACTGGGACTAAAAAAACCTGAAACAAAAAAAGCCTGAAACAAAATAACAAACTTTTAAATGAACTCCATTTCCAGAATTTCCTTTTTATTATCTTTCTTTTTATTATTTTCGAATTGCAATTCGTTTGCTCAAAAAAAAGACAATTATACCGCCCAAATAGATAGCTTAATTGCAAACACATCGCCTATATTTAACGGCGTAGTTTTAATTTCTAAAAACGGAAAAACAATTTATTCTAAAGTAAAAGGAGTTGCCAATTTTGAAACAAAAAAACCATTGACAATTGACAGTCAATTTGAAATCATGTCAAATAGCAAACTAATTGCGGCTGTTTTGATTTTGTTAGAAGTTGAAAAAGGAAAAATTAATTTACAGGATCCTATTAAAAAATACCTGCCGGAACTCAAGCAAACCTGGGCAGATTCTATAACCGTTCATCAACTTTTAAATCATACTCACGGAATCGTTGATTTGCAAAAACCGCTCGCTTTTAAACCCGGAACAGATTTTAAATACGGAAACATCAGTTTTAATTTACTAGGGAAAATTGTAGAATTTACTACCAAAAAAAGTTATTCAGAAGTTGCTGATGCGCTTTTCAGAAAACTAAATATGAAAAATACTTTCTGTTATTCTGAAGATAAAAAACAAAATTTAACGACAGGATATAACAATAAAAACGGAATCCTTGAGCCTGACGAAAAAAGCCAAATCAACGCAGAAACTTTAGGCGCAGATGGTATTATTTCTACCGTAAAGGATTTAGCGATTTGGAACAATAATCTTCACAAAGGAAAAATCCTAAAACCTGAAACATATCAATTACTAATAAAATCAAGTGCTTTATCACAACATAATTTCTTCGGAAAAGAAAAAGACGGTTACGGTTACGGGATTAGAGTTATCGAAAAAGAAACTGTAAAATACATTGGTCATACCGGATTAGGCGACGGGTTTTCTTCTGTAAATTTGTATTTCCCTGAAAGCGATGTGAGTTTAATAATTTTAGAAAATCAGATGAATGAGGATTCTAATTTATTTTATATTTCTGAATTCAAAATCAAAAACATCTTATTGAAAAGTGATTTACTCAACAAAAAATAACGACAAAACATAAAAGCTGTATTTATAATAAAAAATTAGTAGAAATCGACGTCGAAATCCTAAAGAAAATGATTACCATTCGTTAAAAAACTCAAAAAAATTATCCCCTCAAATTAAAAAAATTATGATTATTACTATACTAATTCTTTTATTTGCCCTACTTATTTACGTTTTTACGCATCCCAGATACGGGAAAAGACCTTCGGGAGAACGATTGGCGTTGATACAAAAATCACCACAATACAAAAACGGAAAATTTGAAAATGAGCATTTTACGCCTGAACTTGCAGAAGGTTACGGCTATTTTAATGTAATATCGGAATTTTTATTTAAAAAAGTAAACAGAAAAATTCCAATCGATATTATTCCTTCCATCAAAACTAATTTACATGAACTTGCTTTAGATCAGGATATTTTGGTTTGGTTTGGACATTCGTCTTATTATATTCAGCTTAGCGGAAAACGATTTTTAATTGATCCCGTTTTCAGCGGCAACGCCTCGCCTATTTACGGAACCACAAAAGCATTTAAAGGAACTGATATTTATACCGCTAATGATATTCCTGAAATAGATTATTTGCTGATTACACACGATCATTATGACCATTTAGATTATAAAACAATCATGGAATTAAAACCGAAAATCAAAAAAATAATTTGTGCACTTGGCGTAGGTTCACATTTTGAATTTTGGAAGTTTCCAAAAGAAATTATCATCGAAAAAGACTGGCATGAAAAAATAGAACTCGATCAAAATCTGACACTTTATACAACGCCATCAAGACATTTTTCCGGCAGAAGCACAAAACGCTGCAACACACTTTGGACATCTTTTGTATTAGAAACAAAAGATTTTAAAATGTATTTGGGCGGAGACAGCGGTTACGACACTCATTTTGCTGAAATTGGCCAGAAATTTGGTCCTTTTGACATTGCGCTTATCGATAACGGTCAATATAATCCGGCATGGAAATACATTCATAATTTATCCGAAGATGTAATAAAAGCCATGAAAGACCTAAAAGCAAAACGAGTTTTTCCGGTGCATTCATCTAAATTCGCATTGGCTCTTCATGCCTGGGACGAACCATTGATAAAAGTTACAGAACTAAATGCAAGTTCCGAAAACACGATTCCGTTAATCACACCAATGATTGGTGAATTAGTAGAATTAAGAAACGAAAAACAAGCGTTTAAACAATGGTGGAAAGGAATTAGGTAATTGTAGATTGAGAACTGAGACCGAAAACTGAAACGCTTATAGTTTGTTTCGACCGAAGGGAGAAATCACACTAGAAACTCCGTCACAAAAGTCGCCAATCTTTGTCGAATCCAGGATGTGATTTCTCCCTTCGGTCGAAATGACAAATCATCATAAATTCATCACATTAGTAGCAAAAAAACGAAATGACAAAATCATCATAAATTCGTGAAATTTGTGGCAAAAAAAGGCAAAATAAAAAATGACAAATTCAAAATTCAATTTACAACCTGAAATTCTTGAAGACGATATCACAAAATTAATCCCATTGCAGGAAAGTGATTTTGACGAACTTTATAAAGTAGCTTCCGATCCTTTGATTTGGGAACAACACCCAATGAAAGACCGATATAAATCAGCAGTTTTCAAATCTTTTTTTGACGCGGCAATCGATTCAAAAAGTTCGTTTTTAATTTTGGATAAAAAGACAAACGAAATCATAGGGAACACAAGATTCTACGATTACAATCCTGAAAAATCCAGCGTTGCAATTGGTTTTACGTTTATTGCCAGAAAATTTTGGGGAGGTTTATACAATAAATCGAATAAAAAACTTTTGATAGATTATGCTTTTCAATCTTTAGATTCAGTAATTTTTCATATTGGCGCAGATAATATACGTTCCCAAAAAGCCGTAGAGAAACTGGGAGCGGTAAAAATAAACGAAATGAATGTAATGAATAACGGAGTTGATATCCCGCATTTTGAATATGAATTAAAAGCGGGGAATTATAAATTATGAGTTATGAATTATTAGTTTCAACTCTTAACCAATAATAAAAATATTTAACTTCAAACATATAGCATTACAAATGAAAAGAATAACAGTTTTTTGCGGATCAAGTTTTGGTACCGAAGAAATTTATAAAGAACAAGCCACATTATTAGGCAAAACATTGGCGCAACAAAATATAGAATTGGTTTATGGCGGAGCAAACGTAGGTTTAATGGGCGCCGTTGCCGATGGAGTTTTAAACGAAGGCGGAAAAGCTATTGGAGTTTTACCCGATTTTTTAAGATCGAAAGAAATTGCGCATTTAGGTTTAACCGAATTAATTTTGGTAGAAAGCATGCACGCGAGAAAAACCAAAATGGACGAATTATGCGATGGTGTAATTGCACTTCCGGGTGGTTTTGGAACGCTTGAAGAACTTTTTGAAATGCTAACATGGGCACAATTAGGATTGCACAAAAAGCCTATCGCGATTCTAAACATCAACGGTTTCTATGATTTACTTATCGAATTAACGAAAGTTATGGTCGAAAAAGGCTTATTGAAAGATGTCAATCAACAAATGCTTTTGGTAAGTGATAATATTGATGATTTATTAAACCAAATGAAAAATTATACTCCGCCAACCGTTGGAAAATGGATTGAAAAAGAAAAGTTATGAATTTTGAGTTATGAGTTATGAGTAATTTATAATACTTTTAAAATTAAACAATTAGCGTTATATTTACGTTTCAGCTCTTAAGCTATAACTTTAGCTCTTAACGCATAACAATTAACTTTTAACATCTAACTTCCAAAAAAGATGAAAACAGAAAATAATCACTTCGCAAAAGCCGAAATGCTGATTCGGAAACCTGTTTCAGAAGTTTTTCAAGCTTTTGTAAATCCGGAAATTACCAGTAAATTTTGGTTTACCAAAGGTTCCGGAAAATTAGAACAAGATACCATAACCGAATGGACTTGGGAAATATACGGTTTCTCATTAACCGTTACAACGCTTGTTTTGCAGGAAAATCATAAGATTGTAATCGAATGGGGAAATCCCGGCGAAACAACTTTAGTCGAATGGCTTTTTAGTGCGCTTGATGAAAATGAAACTTTTGTAAGCATAACCAATTCAGGTTTAAAAGGAGATCCGGATAAAATAATCGATCAGGTTCGAAATTCAACCGAAGGATTTACATTGGTTCTCGCCGGAGCAAAAGCGTATTTAGAACATAATATAGAATTGAATCTTGTTCTGGATCGATTCCCGAAAGGTTTAGCGTAAAAAAAAATCAGGTTTAAAAGTTTCAGGTTTCAGGTTTACGCAACGAACTGGAAACTTGAAACTTCCTAAATATAAATCAGGAAAAGGTTCTGTACAATTTCCACTTAATCAACTTGAAAAGCCGAAAAAGAAATAATTTTAAATGGATTTAACGGAACATTACAATCGACTTTATAAAAAATCTGCCAAAGCAATTTCAGAAGGAAATTACAAATTAGATTCTCAAATTAATGAAACATCAGATTCCCGTTTTGGAATCACGTTATTAATCCGCCCAAATGAAAAAGTAAAAGCTGCTATTCAGTTGTTTTTAGACGAATTAAGAGCAATTGAACCTCAACAATATTATTATCCGGATTCAGATATTCATATTACCGTTATGTCGATTATTTCGTGTTACGAATGTTTTACTGTGGATAAAATCAACATTCAGGAGTATATTGATATCATTCAACAAAGTCTGGTTGTTTTAGATAAAATCAAAATTGAATTTAAAGGCATTACCGCTTCTCCGTCGGCAATAATGATCCAGGGATTTCCAACTGATGAATCTTTGAATATTTTACGGGATAAAATGCGTGAGAATTTCAAAAATTCAACTTTAGAACAAAGTATTGATAGTCGCTATTCCATAGCAACGGCACATTCTACTGTTTTAAGATTTCAGGAAAAACTTCAAAATCCGGAGAAATTGATTGAAGTTATAGAGCAATTTCGCGATTATGATTTTGGGGAATTTACGGTAGGAAATTTAGAATTGGTATATAATGATTGGTATCAAAGAGAAGAAAATACAATTCATTTAGCCGAATTTATGATTTAATTTTTCTGTTGCTGATTTTTTTCGCCACGACCCGACCGAAGCGAACAGGCGAAGCAATTTCACGAATTTTCGCTAATTGAAATACGATTAAATAAAATTCGTGCTAATTCGTGAAATTCGTGGCAAAAAAAACTTAATCCTTTAAACTTCCCAAAATGCCATAAAACAC
>NZ_JAYSPC010000103.1:0-38367 GCF_043722275.1 Flavobacterium sp.
GCTTTTTTAAAATCTTTGTACCTCTGTACCTCTTTGCCACTTTGAGCCTAAAAACTTAGAACCTCAGCAACTCAGAACCTTAAAAATTAACAAAACTCGTTAAACGCATCTTGCAAGTTCTCAGCTATTAATTCAGCTGGACGACCTTCTATGTGGTGACGCTCTAACATGTGAACCAATTCTCCGTTTTTGAACAAAGCCATAGAAGGCGATGATGGAGGAAAAGGAAACATATGTTGTCTTGCAGCATCAACAGCTTCTTTGTCAACACCAGCAAAAACTGTAATTAAATGATCGGGTTTTTTAGCACCTTCTAAACTCATTTTTGCTCCCGGACGCGCGTTTCTTGCAGCACAACCACAAACAGAGTTTACAACAACTAAAGTGGTACCTTCAGCTTTGATAGCATTATCTACAGCGTCAGCACTATGTAAATCTTGAAAACCTGCAACTGTCAATTCAGCTTGCATTGGTTTTACCATTTCTTCTGGATACATATTTCTTTATTTTAAATTTTACTTTTGAATTGCAAAGTTACAAAGTTTACTCGCAACTACTTAATTTCAAGTATAAAGTTTTGTTATAGTTGGATAATCAATTTTGAAATAAAGGGATTAATGTAATACTAAAATAAAATCTTGCTTAATTTACTGTTATTTCAGAATATAATATTGAATTATCTTCCTCCTCTGTTTTATTTTTTTTATCAGGAAATTGATAATTGTATTGTTTCAAATGGTTATTTCTACTTCTTATTTTATGCCTCGTTGCAAAAACGGTTGACTTATTTTGTTCCAAAATTTCAATAGTTGAAAGATAACTTGTCAGGTATTTTTTAAGTATTTGAATGTTATCAACTTCAATAGAGTAGATTGTTTTTTTTCCTACGTTTTTTATATTTACCAGATTTGCCTTTTTTAATTCTAATAAATGTTTTGATACTGTTGATTGAGCTAACGGAATTAACTCAACAATTTGACCACAAGTTCTATTATCTCTTTTCCATAAAAGTGTCATGATCTGGATTCGTGTAGGATGTCCAAGTGCTTTACAAATTTCTCCTATTGTTTTTGTTTCTATATCAAAATTTAAGTGTTTTGTAACTCCCATAATCTGCCAATTGATTCTAATCGTAAATAAACGATCACATTAGACCTGCGTTCTTTTTGCAGGTTTTCTTATTCATTTTTTTCGGCACTTTGCTCTTATTGAAATCTATATTTGAGCAAATTATACTTTATTCAATGATGAATTTAGCATTATTTCCGAATTTGCAAATCTAGACATCATCTCATCTTGCTAATAACCTCAAGAAGTCTTTAAAATATAAGAATAAGTCTTTTTTTATAAATAAAAATCAAACTCAGTTCATCCAATTTTATGATTTAATATTTCTGATTAATAGAATGAAACCACAGTTTTAAAGGCATCAACTATTTTTTTCGATGATACTATTTTATGGAAAATTATAAACAAATAATTATGAAGTCAGGCAGAAATGAAATAATTGTTTATTTGATTAAAACCCGAAACAATGCTTTTATAAAAGGTAATCTCGGACATTTTAAAATCACTTTCAAATCTTCTATGAAAGTAGTTTCCTCGTCCAAAAATTTAAAGATTAATGCTGGATTTCCTTTTTTAAATAAAGAAGAAAAAATGCTGCTTCCCAGTTCATTATGACGATGCAGAATATCCAAAAGCAATAAATCATAGAACCAGAATTTATTTTTTTTATGAAAAGAGGACATTTTAACTGAAAAATTATTCTGAAGAAACTTTATTAATTCTGAAGATTTTTTATCCGAATTTTTAAAAGTATAACCCGTACTTGCTTTTGTCCAACCCCCGGCAGTTCCTATATTTAGAACTCTTTTAGTGTTTTTTTTCCAAAAAGGATAACACGTCATCGGAATACTGCCTTGCTCCTTCTCGATAATTTTATATTGATCGGCTCCAAGATTTCTCAAGTAGATTTGAATCTCATTCTCGTATTCTTCTTTTGGAAGAAGATCTTCAGAAAACAAAGTATATTCAACTAAAGATTCTGTTTTTGAAGTTGGCAGAACATACATAAAACGAGTATTTCCTCGTTGTTCCACCGAGAAATCCATAAAAGTGGCTTGTTCCGAATTGAAGATTTCAGTTTCACTTTTTATAAACCAACCAACAAAATGCTGTTGTAAAACCGGATATTTAGTTTGATTTAAAGCTAAAGCTTTGGTATAAATACTATTGAATAAATAATTGCAAGTATATCTATTTGCTTCTGTACCTACAAAAACATGAGTTTCTAATTCGTTAATATCGGTCACTTTTTCATTCAGAAAAGTAATATTAGAATGTTTTGAAATTGCTTTAAAAACAAAATTATAAAAGTCTAAACCACGAATTTGATTGTATTGATAAGGTTTCAACTCTAAATTACGATTGAAATTTTCATTGGCAAATAAAGCCGAATTCCATTTTTTAGAGATTATAGAATTCCAAAGTGTTGCTTCGTTTGCCCAAAAACACCACGTTCTGTCATTTGTTTTTTTTGCATCATCATCTAATAACAAAATTGATTTATCAGAGAATTTTCCGGACAATACCATTTTATAAACCGTCATTAAAGCAGCTAAACCTGTTCCGGTAAAAATGTAATCGAAGTGTTTGATTTGTGAAGATTGCATCCTCAAAAATAGGGAATTTTATTCTTTCAGTTTTTCTAAAAGCAGTTTAAAATCCTTTGGACTTAGATAATTATTGTACTGCAATATAATTTCGTTTTTCTCATTCAAAACACACAAAACAGGATAAACAATTTGATTATTCATTGTTCCTAATTGCAAAGCCAGTTCATGTACTCCAACATTATTTCCTGATGGTTTATATTTAAAAGTTTGATTATTAAACAGGATATCTCGCTTTTCCTCAGCATTAAAGTCAATTAAATAAAAATCCGAATTCAGTTTCTCAATTATTTCCTGATTTTTGAAAGTCGTAATTTTCATTCTTTCACAAAACTGACACCAATCTGTATGGATAAAAACGATTACTTTTTTCTTTTGAATCTGCTGCAAACTATCAATTTCCTCAAAAGATCTGCTTTTAAGTTGGCAGAATCCTGTTGAAGTAATTCCGAAAAAGATTAGAACTAGTATTTGCTTTTTCATAGTTATTGTTTTTTGCCAGAGATTTAAAATGATTATTATAAAAAAAGTTTGCCACGAATTACACCAATTATCACGAATTTAATTAGTGGAAAATTGTGCAATTCGTGGAAAAAAAATATTTCATATTGTTTTGCCACCGATTAAAATGATTAGATCCAATTATCATCCTGAACAAAGTCGAAGGCTTGTATGTTGGATGGGGCTTCGACTTCGCTCAGCCTGACAAATCTTTAATTAAAATTTAAATGCAATTGATAAAATCGTTTTTAATCAATGAAATCTGTGGCAAAAAAATTATCTCAAAGTATATCTCAACCCAAAAAAACCACGAATAGTTTGGTTTTGCCCATATACATAAGTCGTGTCAAAAGTCAAACCGTACGGATTATCAGCCGTAACCAAAACTTTTCCAGCTGGATCATATTGTACATTTTTATCAAAAGGATCATTGGTTCTTGAAATCAAAAACGGATTATTCTGTTTTGGTGTAAAGTTCAATAAATTCTTTATTCCTCCGTAAAGTTCAAAATTCTTCCATCCTAAATAAGTAAACTGAATATTTTGAATGCTGTACCACGGCGATTTCGGATTTCTTGGATCTAAATCGCTCAACAAAGGCAATTTCATCGGACTATAAACATTTCCAGTATAATCCAGTAATAAATTTATCGCTTCTATTTTATATGAAATGCTCCAGGTGGCGGTAAATTTCTCCGTTAAAAAAGGAGTTTCTGAAATTCCGTTTTCAACATTTTTGTTGTCTAAAAATGTCGCGCCCACAATCATTTTTAATCCTGTTGGAAAATTGACATCAATATTCGTACTGATTCCCTGGCTAATTGCGTAACCATTTATATTGTTATAGATAATTTTATTAGGATCAGTTTCATAATCCGATACGATTTTATTACTGAATCTGGTATAAAAAGCGGTGGTTTCAATGCCAATAAAAGTTCCGTTTGTAAAGTTGATTTTCTGAATATAATTCAAATTTGCATTCACAGATTGTTCCGGTTTCAAATCACTTTTTATCACAACATCTCTTGAACCTGTCAGCGCTGCATGATCTTCGGTAAATAAATTCACTACACGAAATCCGGTTCCGGCATTTAATCTGAAAATTGTGTTTTCATTTTTCTTCCATCTATAAGCGACTCTCGGCGTATAAATAGAACCGTGAATCGAATTATAATCGTAACGCATTCCTAATAAAAACAGACTTTTTGGAGAAAGCGTAATTTCATCCTGAACAAAAATTCCCGGCAACCAGGTACTTTCGGCTTCTTTTGTCGCCGTTGTATTGTCATCATAATACGAATATCGAGTAGCAATTCCGGCAAGCAGGTCATTTCGACCCAATTTTTTATCCCAGGTCAATTGCAAAAATCCAATTTTCTGATTCGCCATATACGATGTTGTTCCGTATCTACTGTCCTGATAATGCACGTTTCCGGAGAACGAAAGCATCAATTTTTCTTCAAATGGCAATTGATAACTTCCAATCAATTCACCTCTTTTAGTATAAATACTTTCACCGTAAATTTCATCTCCGCCACGGTATTTTTTCTCCCAGCGAACATCTCCTCCCCAACGATCTTCATACATTCCGCGTGCTGCAATTGTAAACAAACGATTATTATCTCTTTGAAAACTCCATTTATTAAATACCGAAATCCTTTCAGAAAGCGTCACATCAGTAAAACCATCTTTGTCTTTATCCACAACCTGATTGTAATCAAAGTAATTGATTCCTAAAAGTGTCGTTGATTTTTTAGTCGGACTGAATTTCATTCCCAGATCGACATTCGTTTCCAGATAAGTAGTCGAAAAAACATCAGCAGAAAATAGCGGCGCATTAATTGGATTTTTAGTAATAATGTTGATTAAACCGCCAACCGCTTCACTTCCGTACAAAGAAGATGCGGGACCTTTTACGATTTCGATTCGTTCAACTAAAGAATTCGGAATACCTGACAATCCATAAACTGTTGAAAGACTGCTTACAATTGGCATTCCGTCAATTAAAACCAAAGTATAAGGTCCTTCTAATCCGTTAATATGAATATCGCCCGTATTACAAACACCGCAATTAAGTTGCGGACGAACACCGTTTATGTTTTGAAGTGCTTCGTAAATACTTGAAGTTGGATTTCTCTTGAAGAAAACTGGTGAATAAACCTCAACCGGAACAGCACTTTCTAACCTTTTTACCGCTTTTAAAGTTCCCGAAACCACGACTTCATTAAGTTGATTTTCATTATCTGTCAATTCAAAATCATAAGATTGGACAGAATCCTTAATAACTTCAATTTTTTTCTTTAATGTTTGAAAACCAACTTGAGAAACCTGAATTGTATAATTTCCAATGGCAACATTTTCCAAAGTATAATAACCTAAACTATCCGTAATTGTTTTATGTTTTGTTCCTAATAAATGAACGTTTACAAGTTGTAATTTATGGCTTTCGCCAGAGATAAATCCAGAAATATTTGAAGTTTCCTGTGCAAACGAAAATTGCAAACTAAACAAAAGCAAGATCAAAAATAGTTTTTTCATTGTATTAAAATTAAATTTAGACAAATCTAAAAATTAAATTTGATATATAATGTTTCTGTAGTTAAAAACTTTTAAATCAATACTATCAAACACGATATATTCGATTTGAGAAATAGAAATAAAGTCACAAAATTCTTTATTAAGCTTGAATAGCGTCCAGCTTAGCTGGATGAGAATAAAAACAAAGCAAAAGGGCTTTAGCCAAATTACAGTTTGGCTAAAGCCTTTTTGCTTTCAAAGTTGTTCCCTAGCTAAAGCTAGGGGCTATTCGAGAAAGAGGTAGGTTTTTAAAACCTGTCAATTTAAAATATTAAAATTCATCGTCTATTAGTTCTTTATTAATCATTGCTCCCGCCAAAGTCCCTGACGAAACCGCCATTGCCACAGATCTTGCCTGAATATGACAATCACCGCTTGCAAAAATCCCGGGAATTGTAGTTTTCTGAAAAGGACCTACTTTCAGTAAACCTTGCTCGGTTAATTCGCAGCCTAAGTATTCCGGTAAAATACAATGTTGTTTAAAAGGAGCTCTGAAATAGATTGCCTTCACACCTATTTTTGATTCATTCCTGAAGACAATATTCTTAACATTTCCGTTTTCATGTTCCAGAGCAAAGATTTCTTCTTCGATAATTTCGACATTATGTTTTTTCAGCATTTGAGTTTGCTCCAATGTCAAAGTTGATTTTCCGTTTGTAATTAATCGCAAATCTTTTGTCCAATTTGAGATCATTTTGGCATATTCAAAACCCATATCACCATTTGCAACAACAGCAGTTTTCTCTTTTTTAACTTCATAACCATGGCAATAAGGACAATGTATCACCGAAATTCCCCAACATTCAGCAAAACCCGGAATTTCAGGTAACAAATCTTTTACGCCAGTTGCGAACAATACTTTTTTAGAACTGAAAACTTTTCCTGATTCAGTTTTAATTTCAAAACCATTATCTGTTTTATCCGCACTTATTGCCAGACCCTGATAAAACTCAACTGTATCATAAAACTCTACCTGAAGTTTGGCTTTCGCCGAAATAATCGCAGGCTTTTCACCGTCGTGTGTAATAAAATTATGTGAATGTGGTGTTTGTCTGTTGCAAGGCAAGCCACTGTCAATAACCAAAACATTTCGTAAAGAACGCCCCAAACTCATTGCTGCCGAAAGTCCGCTGTAACTACCGCCGATAATTATAACATCGTATTTATTGTTGTACATCATAATTGTGTAATTTAATGATCGTTATTTTTGTGAAATCTGTAGTTTAAAAGGTGTCCGATGATCATCCCGATTCCTCCAATAAAAATGAGATCGAGATGAATATCCAGAAAAAATTCAGTCAAAACACTAATCCAAATTAAAGCCATTGAAATAATCAGGATTGATGATATCAAAAGACTGGATTTCTTTATAATTTTGATAATGGCAAAAAGTCCTATCGTAGCAAAAAGCAAATCGATAAAAGGATTGTGACTTAAACCCAATGGCAAAACTGTTAAAAGCGGAAAAATCAAACAATGCACTAAACAAATAGTGGCGCTCGAAATTCCTAAAATATCGTAAAAGGATGTGTATGTTTTCTTCATTTTCAGTACATTTGCTTAATGCAATTTAGTTGCAAATATATAATTTTATTTTAATTGCAACAATGTTGCTTTAATGTTTTAATCTAAATAAAATGAAAACAACACGTAATACAGCAGCAAAGACAGCCGTTTTAGAGATTTTTGGCAAATCTAAAACCGCGCTGTCACACACAGAAATTCAAAAACAAATAGGAGATTTATGTGATCGTGTAACAATTTACAGGATATTAGACCGCCTTGTAAATGATGATATTGTCCATAAAATTGTGAATCTTGACGGAACTGTAAAATATGCAAAATGCCATCATCATGCCCAACGCGTGCACATTCATAATCACGCGCATTTTAGCTGTGAAAAATGTCTGGAAATAACTTGTCTTGAAAATGTGAAGCCGAGTTATATACTTCCGCACAATTATAAAGTCAACGATATAAACTTTACATTGTCAGGATTGTGCCCGAATTGTTTAAATTCTAACAATTAATATTTAGTCTTGTCTAAAAATATTGTTGCGCGAATATAATTTTTCTATATATTTGTTAAAACAACATTTTTACAATGGGTAAATCTTTAGAAGAAGTTCACCAATCGGTTGCAACAGAACATAAAAAAACTGGATTCAGAAAAATACTGGCCTTTTTAGGTCCGGCATATTTAGTAAGTGTAGGATATATGGATCCTGGAAACTGGGCAACAGATATTGCGGGCGGAAGTCAGTTTGGATATTCCTTGCTTTGGGTTTTGTTAATGAGCAACTTAATGGCTTTGTTATTACAAAGCTTAAGTGCGCGACTGGGAATTGTTACGCAACGAGATTTAGCGCAAGCTTCAAGAGAAACGTATTCAAAATTCATTAACTACATACTATATTTTCTGGCAGAAATTGCCATTGCAGCTTGTGATCTTGCCGAAGTTTTAGGAATGGCAATCGGGATTAATCTTCTTTTTGATATTCCACTAATCGAAGGAGTTTTGATTACAGTTTTAGACACTTTCCTACTACTCTTTTTAATTAATAAAGGAATCCGAAAAATGGAAGCTTTTATCATCGTTTTAGTCGTGATAATTGGCTTTTCTTTTATTTTCGAGATGATTTTTGCAGAACCGGAACTGGATAAAGTAATTTATGGACTTATCCCATCAATACCTAATTCTGCTGCTTTGTACATCGCTATCGGGATTATTGGTGCAACCGTAATGCCTCACAACTTATATTTACATTCCTCATTGGTGCAAACCCGTAAATTCGATCGAACTCCGGCAGGAATTAAACAAGCGTTGAAATACAACCTGATAGATTCTACTATTGCGTTAAACCTTGCCTTTTTTGTAAACGCTGCCATTTTAATTTTGGCTGCAGCCACATTTTACAGAAACGGAATGTTTGAAGTTGCCGAAATTCAGGATGCACATAAGTTCCTTGAACCATTATTAGGAACTAAATGGGCGCCCGTTTTATTTGCAGTTGCCTTAATTGCTGCCGGACAAAGTTCGACTGTAACAGGAACATTAGCCGGACAAATCGTAATGGAAGGTTATTTGAATTTAAGAATTCAGCCTTGGGTTCGCCGAATCATAACGCGTTTAATTGCCATTGTTCCGGCTGTTGTGGTGATTTTAATTTATGGAGATGGCATAACCGGAAAATTATTAATTCTGAGTCAGGTGATTCTGAGTTTGCAATTAGGATTTGCAATTATTCCACTTATACATTTTGTGAGTGATAAATCTAAAATGAAAGGATTTCATATTTCCAGAACTACTCAAGTTGTCGCCTGGATTATTGCTTTGATCATTGTTTCATTAAATGCAAAATTAGTTTACGATGAAATTAGTTCATGGCTTGATGCTGCAAGTCATCCAATTATTCTATGGCTTACTGTTGTTCCGCTTGCTTTTGGATTTTTGGGTTTACTGCTTTATATTGTGTTCAAACCTTTTATCGCAAGAGCGAAGTCAAATATTGATAATCATTCTCCTCATAATTTAAAACTGAAATACGAGCCAAAAGAAGCCTATAACAAGAAAAACATCGCTATTTTAGTCGATTTTTCTAAAGCCGATGAAGCTGCACTTAACAATGCTTTCGAATTAGGCGGAATCGACGCACAATATACCTTAATCCATATTGTAGAAACTGTTGGCGCATTAATGTACGGAGGTCATGTTGACGATCACGAAACAACTATCGACGAAAAATTATTACTGGAATACAAAGATATGCTTTCGCAGAAAGGCTTCAACATCAATACAGAACTTGGTTTCGGAAAACCTAACACAGTGATTCCGAACATTATTAACGCAGCGAATTTTGATATTTTAGTTATGGGAACCCACGGCCATACTGGATTAAAAGATATTTTATTTGGCACAACCGTAGACAAATTGAGACATAAAATTTCAATACCTTTGTTGATTGTTAAAAAGTAGCGACTAAGGTTTGGAGTTACTAAGTTTCTGAGGTTTTTCCTTTGATGCTTTACTTAAAACCTTAGCAACTCAGAACCTTAGAACCTTGCAAAAAATGACCTTTTCAGAAGAAAATTATCTAAAATCGATATATCATCTTACTACTTCTAATGATTCAGAAGTGAGTACGAACGCTATTGCGGAAATGATGGAAACTAAAGCTTCATCGGTTACGGATATGCTTAAAAAACTATCTGAGAAAGATTTGGTGAATTATAAAAAGTATCAGGGGGTTTCGTTGACGGAAAACGGAAAACTTGCCGCTAAAATGATTGTTCGTAAACATCGTTTATGGGAAGTTTTTTTGGTCGAAAAACTAAATTTTTCCTGGGATGAAGTTCATGATATTGCCGAACAACTGGAACACATTAAATCGGAGCAATTGATTAATCGTTTAGATGATTTTCTGGGAAATCCGACCGAAGATCCACATGGTGATCCAATTCCAGATGCTCATGGAAGAATCGTTAAGATCGAGAAATATTTACTATCTGAATTAACAGACAATCAAACCGGAGTTTGTGTGGGTGTTAAAGATACTTCATCAGAATTCCTGAAATATCTGGACAAACAAGAAATTGCTTTGGGTTCGCAAATTGAACTCTTATCTAAAGAATCTTTTGATTTATCTGTTAAGATTAAAATTGACGATCGTGAATTGTCTATTTCGAATAAAATAGCTTCAAATTTGTTTGTAAAGCTGGTTTAGAGGTTGTTTCGCGAAGAAGATTCTACAGATGTTCGCGAAGATTTTATTTTGTCAGGCTGAGCGAAGTCGAAGTCCCGCAAAGTGATTCAGCAAACGAGGCTTCGACTTCGCTCTGCCTGACAAACGGGTCTTTCTGGCAATTCCTGACGCTTCGGGGATTAATCCATTGACAATAATATAAGTAGGTGTTTTTGAAAACGAGCGTCCTAGCCCCGATAGAAGTGAAAATCCTTTTGCTTTTTTCTTTAAAAAGCAAAAGATTGTAACGGATAGCGGGATTAGCTTCTAAAAATCCAAAAACCAATCCACATTATTAAACAATTCCTTTCTCGATCATTTCTAACATTACCGGCGAAGCATTTTTAAATGTTGGTTCCTGCTCGACAATACTTCCGGCGTTTTTCTTGTTTACCTTAAAAGTCACATCGTTAACGGTTGTGAACAATAATGCTGTCAAAAACGGATTCTTGATGTAAGTTCCCAAAACCATTAAAGCTTCGTCTAAAGCATGAATACTCTCGATTTCTTCGGTTTTATAACGCGTGGTAAGTGAAATGGAATAAGTATTATCCTCGTTTAAAACCAAACGGAAATAGATATTTTTAATCTCGGTATCGCCGATTGTTTTTGCTAAAGTAAGTTTGGCAAAAGTGCCGCTTTGGATGCTTTCTTTGACACGCTCGCAAAAAAGAGCAAATATAGGTTCGTACATTTTTTTAAGTTACTAAGGTTCTGAGTTGCTATCCCGAAGTTTCGGGACTAAGTTTTTAATTGCTTTGAATAGCATTATGTTATTTTACCACAGAGTTACACTAAGTTTTTCGCAGAGTTCCACAAAGCTTTGTGTAAAATTTTCTTTGTGAATCTCTGTGTACAATCTTTGTGCTACTCTGTGGTATAGCTTATTTTCCTGTAAATTCGGCTTTACGTTTTTCTAAAAATGCTGTTGTTCCTTCTTTAAAATCTTTTGTTCCGAAACATTTCCCGAATGATTTTATTTCGGTATCAAATCCATCTTTACCGTCTTTATAATTTGCATTGATGGCTTTTATCGCTTTGCTAATTGCAAATGGTGCGTTTTTAATGATTTTTTGAGCAATCGTTTCAGTAAAACTTAAAAGTTCGGCTTGTGGTACAACGTGATTTACTAAACCGTATTGTTTGGCTTCTTCTGCAGAAATCATTGCTGCGGTCATAATTATTTCCATCGCACGTCCTTTACCAACTAATTGAGGCAAACGCTGCGTTCCTCCGTAACCCGGAATTAATCCTAAGGTTACTTCTGGCAATCCCATTTTAGCATTGTCAGAAGCTACTCTAAAATGACACGCCATTGCAAGTTCTAATCCGCCGCCTAATGCAAAACCGTTAACAGCAGCAATTACGGGTTTTTTTAAATTTTCAATGAAATCAAATAACTTTTCTTGTCCTTCGGCAGCTAATTGTGCTCCTTCTTCAACGGTATAATTCACAAATTCAGAAATATCAGCTCCGGCAACAAATGCTTTTTCACCGCTTCCGGTTATGATAATTACTCGAACATCATCATTTTTACCTAATAATTTCACCGCTTTACTTAAGTCGCTAATCGTTTCTTTATTTAAAGCATTTAGCTTTGTAGGTCTGTTAATTGTTACGGTCGCAATTTTTTCTTCAATTGAGATTAAAATATTTTCGTAGTTCATGACGCTGAATTTATGAGTTTGTAATGGGAAGAGAAACTCTAAATGTGGTTCCTTTTCCGTATGTTGATTCAAAGGTAATTGTTCCTTTGTAATTTTCGATGATGTTTTTTATAATTCCGAGACCAAGTCCCATTCCACTAGTTTTTGTTGTGAATTTTGGTTCAAAAATTCGGGCAGTATCTAGTTTCTGAATCCCGATTCCGTTGTCTTTTACTGCAATTTCAACATTGTTATTTTGACGTTTTACGGTAACTAAAATCGATTTATGAAACTGACTGTCAGGAATTGCCTGCGTCGCATTTTTAACCAGATTGGTAATCACACGAATTAATTGCGTACGATCCATTTTAGAGATAATTTCTTCTTCTTCACTTTCAAAAACAATATAATCTTCGTTGAAAATATCTAATGCAAGTTCCACAACTTCAACCACATTTAAGGTTTCGTTTTGTTGTGCCGGCATTGAAGCAAAATTCGAAAATGCCGAAGCCACAGCCGACATGGTATCAATTTGCTGAATTAAAGTTTCAGAATAATCGTTTAACTTCTGCTTTACATCTGGCGCTGTTGGATCAAACTTTCGTTGAAAACTCTGCACAGTCAACCTCATCGGCGTAAGCGGATTTTTAATTTCATGCGCGACTTGTTTTGCCATTTCGCGCCACGCTTCTTCACGCTCGCTTTGCGCAAGTTTTATGGCGCTGGTTTCCAGTTTGTCCACCATTCCGTTATAAGCTTTTATCAGGAAATTGACTTCTTTGCTGTTTGCTTCTAACACAATTTTCTCATTTTTCTGATCTAAATTGGTTTCTTCCAAACGATCTGAAATCGTTTTAAGTGATTTCGTAATATAAGTCGAAAGAAAATACGCCAAAGCAAAAGCCACAACTAACATAAACGAATATACCTGACTTAACCGAATCAGAAAGGTGTTCAATTCGTTGTCATAATAACCATCATCTTCTAAATATGGGAGATTTAAAACGCCCAATGGTTTGAATTTTTCATCTTTTATCAAACTATAAGATGATCGATTTTTGACTCCATCGATAGTTTTAATATCTACAAAACGCTTTTCGATTGACGAACGGACTAATTTCAGAATATATTCGGGAATTGGCGGCGCTACTTTATCAACCGCAAATGATTCTTTTGATGATTTAAGTAATTTTCCGTCAAGGCTGTAAATATTGATTTCGATTTTGTGAATCTGAGCTAGTTCGTGAATTTTATCTTTAAAAATAAGATCTAAATTACCCGTTTTTAAAGGATAAGTTGTAGTCGATAAAACATAGTTAATATGTTCTTTTACAGCATTTTCTTTGCGTTCAAGTCTTTCCTGATGGTATTCTTTGGCTTCGTTTTTAAACTGAATAATCGAAATCGAAGCCAATAAAAAAGATGCAACAACAATCAATACAATCATCGAAAGGAAAATCCTGACACGAAGAGAAAGCATTGACATTTTGAAGTTATTGAGCATATTTTTGTTTTGTTTTCTTTGTTTCAGGTTTCAGGTTTCGTTGCGGGTAACAACTTGAAACCTGAAACTTGAAACAAAAAAATTATTTTCTCTCTCTTATTTTTTTATAAAATCGGAAACCCAACATTATTATAATTGAGAATAAAAAGATTCCGATTACTCCGAAAATCCAGTTGATGGCACTTTTTACAATTATTAAAAAGACTACGGCAAATAGAATAATCGTCGCGCCTTCATTCCATAAACGCATAAAATTGTTCGAATATTTTACCTCATCATTTTGCAGTTGCTTAAAAATCTGGTGGCATTTTGCATGATATAAATACAGTGCAAAAACAAAACCAAATTTAACCTGCATATAATCCAAATATATTAATCCCGGATTGAGATACAATAAACTAAAAGCAAAAATACTTGCCAAAACTGCTGATGGCCAAGTAATAATGTACCACAAACGATACGTCATGATTTTATATTGCGCTTGTAAAATTTCCTTTTCAGGAGATGGTTTTTCATTGGCTTCAATTTGGTATACAAATAAACGCACAATATAAAACAAACCCGCAAACCAGGTAATTACAAAAATAAGATGCAGCGATTTTAGATAGTTATAATACTCCATTATTATTTGTTTCAAGTTTCAAGTTTCAAGTTTAAGGTTTTTTTAAGTTGATTGTAACTTGAAACCTTAAACTTGAAACAAATATTATTTAGCCCAATCATTAATCCAATTTCCAACCGTTTCGCACCATTCGTCGTCGTCGTTCAAACATGGAATTGCCATGAATTTGTCTCCACCATTTTTCTCGAAATCTTCTTTGGCGCGCATCGCGATTTCTTCCAAAGTTTCTAAACAATCCGAAACGAAAGCGGGTGTTACAACCGCTAAATTTCTGATTCCTTTTCCTGGCATTTTATCAATTTCAACATCCGTATATGGTTCTAACCATTTATCTCCCGCTAAACGTGATTGAAAGGTTAAGCTGTATTTATCTTCAGGAAGTCCTAATAATTTTACCACTTGTTTTGTGGTTTCATAACATTGGTGACGGTAACAGAAATTGTGTGCCGGTGAAGGCGTATTACAACAAGAACCATCAATTTTGCAATGTGATTTCGTTACGTCGGTTTTACGAATATGACGTTCCGGGATTCCGTGGTAAGAAAATAATAAATGATCGTAATCAAAACCAACTAAATGTTTCTGAATAGATTCTGCCAAATTTTTGATATAATCCGGTTTGTTATAAAACGCAGGAACATCTGTAAAAGTCATTTGTGGAAATTTCTTTTTGCGGATTTCTTCGGCTTTAACCAAAATTGTCAAAGTCGAAGCCATTGCATATTGCGGATACAAAGGGAAAAGCAATACTTCTGTAACGCCTTTATCGTGCAATTCCTGAAGTCCTTTTTCGATTGTCATACTTCCGTAACGCATTGCCAAAGAAACTGGAACATTTACCAAAGGCTGCACTTTTTTCTGCATTCTTTGAGAAAGTACAACTAAAGGAGAACCTTCATTCCACCAGATTTTTTTATAAGCATGTGCTGATTCTTCCGGTCTTTTTCTTAAAATAATTCCACGAACTAATAATGCTCTTAATAAATACGGAACATCGATCACGTATTTATCCATTAAAAATTCGTCTAAATACGGTTTTACATCTTTTGGTTCGGGACTTTCCGGAGATCCTAAGTTTACTAATAATACGCCTTTCATTTATTCTTTGCTTTAGGCTTTAAGCTTTAGGCTTTAAGCATTTTGTTTTGTTTTAATTTTCGTCAAAAGTATTCTATGTTACTTTTTAGAAATATGATAATTATTATTTTTTATTTATTGTTGAATATGAAAAATTGATTATTAAAGAGCTTCTGTTTTTAATTCCCATCAATATTATCTACTTCTTTATTCATCTTTTCTTTCCAACCTTTTCCGTTTCTATTGTCAAGATAAACATCGGTAATATTATGATATTCCTTAATTGCTTTATCCATTTTCTTATCTCCTATAACACAACCTTGATTTTGAATATATAAGCCATATTTCTTATAAATACTATCACGTTTATACTTTCTCGCCTCCTGAATTTTTCTTTCAGTATCGATAGGAGAAATAAAAGGCAAACCATAAGTAAATGTCTTTACACTATCTACCTTAATATCATGCAATGCATCTTCTTTATATTGACCCGATAAGGGATTTTCAGTTGATTTGCATCCTAATAAAAGAATAAATATTAAAAAAAGTATTTTTCGCATTTGCTATACATTCGTATTAATCGACATCAAATATTTTTTAGGAGTTGTAGCGAACTTCTTTTTGAAAGCCGCTATAAAGTGACTTCCGGTGCTATAACCAATTTTCAATCCTACTTCGTTTACATTATAAGATCCGCTGTCGAGTAGTTTTCGGGCGAAATCCATTTTATAATCAAATAGAAAGCCATAAACTGTATCTCCATAAATTTGTTTGAAACCCATTTTGAGTTTTTTCAAATTCAAACCAATTTCATCTGCCAACTCTTGTAATCCTGGCGGTTCAGCCATATTAGCGATGATGATTTCTTTGGCTTTTCTGATTTTCAGAACGTTATCTTCATCAATCAAAAACGGACATTGTTCTGCATTTGGATCTTCGGTTCTGTTAAAATACAAACTCAATAATTCATATCCTTTTCCTTTATAATAAAGATTTTTTATCGATGGATGTAAGTTATAATGAAACAGTTGACTCAAAACAATTGCCATCGACGGACTAATATTTCCTTCGTTATAATACTTTTTGTCTTTATTATCAGGACTTAAAAAAGTAATATAATCTGCTTCTGCAGAAAACAACGCGTGAAATTTCTTAATAGAAACAATTACTGAAATCACCCAGGAATTTGGAGCCAACTCTAAATTCAATGGTAATTCTTTCTGCGGATTGTATAAAAGCAGCGATTTTTCTTCTTTCAAATCTAAAGCATAACTGCCTTGATTAAACAAGAATTTTGCATTTCCTTTGATCCCGAAATGAAACTGTATCAGGCCACTACCCACTTCGTGCTGCCCGAAAAATGGTTCTAAACTGTCATTTTGAAAACGAATAAGCGTAAAGTCGTCTTCAATTTTTATAATTTCCTGAGAACTCATAGCGATGTTTTTTTTGAATAAAAACCAACATAATCAACTGACCTTATTTAGAATCGCTCTAAACAAAACATTTCTAACCAATTGATTTTGCTACAAAAATACTTCTTTTTGCATAAAAACAGCTCTTTAGAAACAAAAAAACATACAGCGATACAAAAAGTACTTTGAGCGTTACTTTTATAAACACTATAATCATAATTTTGTTGACACTTTTATGAAAGTGTATTTATGGAAAACAATAACGTACCTAAACATCTTTATTTTTACTCAGTTGGTCTGAGTTATAAAAAAGCCGATGCTGAGGTAAGAGGTATATTTAGTCTGGATGCAATTGCAAAAACGCGTTTGCTGGAACAGGCTAAAGAAGAAGGAATAGAAAGTTTGATTGTCACTTCGACCTGCAACAGAACCGAGATCTATGGTTTTGCAGAACATCCATTTCAATTAATAAAACTAATTTGTGATAACAGCAACGGTTCTGTCGATGCGTTTCAGAAAGTTGGTTTTGTCTACAAAAATCAAGAAGCTATTAGTCATATGTTTCGAGTAGGAACTGGTTTAGACAGTCAGATCTTAGGCGATTTTGAGATTATTTCGCAAATCAAGACCAGTTTTGCCCATTCAAAATCTATGGGATTGTCCAACGCTTTCTTAGAAAGATTGGTAAACGCGGTGATTCAGGCAAGCAAAAAAATCAAAAACGAAACTAAAATTAGTTCAGGCGCAACTTCGGTTTCTTTTGCATCGGTACAATACATTATTAAGAATGTAGAAGATATTGGGAATAAAAATATTTTACTTTTCGGAACAGGAAAAATCGGTAGAAATACTTGCGAAAATCTTGTAAAACATACCAAAAACGAACACATTACTTTAATAAACAGAACTAAGGACAAAGCTGAGAAATTAGCCGGAAAACTAAATTTGATTGTTAAAGATTATTCGGAGTTACACTTGGAACTTCAAAAAGCCGATGTTGTTGTTGTTGCTACAGGTGCTCAAAACCCAACGGTTGACAAAGCAATTTTAAATCTAAAGAAACCTTTATTGATTTTAGATTTATCGATTCCAAAAAACGTTCACGAAAATGTTGAGGAATTAGAAGGCGTAACGTTGATTCACATGGATTATTTGTCGCAATTAACAGACGAAACATTGGAAAACAGAAAATTACACATTCCTGCTGCCGAAGCGATTATCGAAGAAGTAAAAGAGGAATTTGTTACCTGGACAAAAGGACGCAAATTTGCACCAACTATCAATGCTTTAAAAGAAAAACTGAATGCTATTAAGGTTTCAGAATTGGATTTTCAAAGCCGCAAAATTGTAGATTTCAATGAAGCTCAGGCTGAAATTATCAGCAACAGAATCATCCAGAAAATCACTACGCATTTTGCAAATCACTTAAAAGATGACGATACCATGGTTGATGAAAGCATCGAATGGATCGAAAAAGTCTTTAAAATAAAAGCAACTTAAAAAATTGGTTTTGAACCATTAAGATATTAAGATTATTAAGCTTGATGTTGAATTAGAATCATTAAATATCTAAGATAAATTAAGCTTTATGTTTTCACAAAGCATAACTTAATCGACTTAATATCTTAATGGTAAAAAAAATAAAGTTCTATGACAAAAAAAGAGGTTACGCAATTAGCTTATGAAATAACAGGTTTTGCCATAAAAGTGCATAAAGCATTAGGACCTGGACTTTTAGAAAGCATTTATGAACAATGCCTCAAATACGAATTAGAACAAAATGGATATGACGTTAAACAACAATTAGTAGTTAAAATTGATTATTATAACCTTGAATTAGAGTCTGATTTAAGAATTGATTTATTAGTAAATGATTTAGTGGTTGTTGAATTAAAAGCGATAGAAAGCCTTTTACCAATTCACGAAGCGCAATTATTAACTTACATGAAATTATTACAAAGACCTCAAGGATTATTAATTAACTTTAATACACTAAACATAACAAAATCAATGAAACCGCTTGTGAACGAATTCTTTTCAAGATTACAAGACTAGAACTAGGATCTTAATGTAACTTAAAAAAATCTACACGCAAACCTTAATGAATCTTAATCTCTTAATGGTTCAAAAGCAAAGCAAAATCTTGATTTAAAAAACAAAAATGGCTGAAAAAACAATCAGAATTGGAACTCGCGATAGCGAATTAGCACTTTGGCAAGCACATACTGTCGAAAAAAAACTAAACGATTTAGGTTATAAAACCGAAATTGTTGCTGTAAAATCTACAGGTGATATCATTCTTGACAAACCTCTTTACGAACTCGGAATCACCGGAATTTTCACGAAAACTTTAGATATTGCTATGATTAATGGCAGTATTGATATTGCGGTACATTCTATGAAAGATGTACCAACGGCTTTACCAAAAGGTATTGTTCAGGCAGCAGTTCTTGAAAGAGCCAATGTTTTGGACATTTTAGTTCATAAAGGAAATCCTGATTTTGCTAATCCAAGTACAATTGCAACCGGAAGTTTACGCCGACAAGCACAATGGTTTAACAAATACCCAAATCATACTGTTGTTGATTTACGTGGAAATGTTAATACCCGTATGCAAAAACTACAAGACAATAACTGGGACGGAGCTGTTTTTGCTGCTGCAGGTTTGGAGCGTATTAATCTAAAACCAAGCCTCTCCGAAGGAAAGGGAGAAAACGGGAATTTTTCATACACAGATCTGGATTGGATGGTTCCAGCTCCAGCACAAGGCGCAATGCTTGTTGTGGCAATGGAAAATGACAATTATACACTTGATGCACTTTCGCAATTGAATCATATTGAAACTGAAATTTGTACGTATATCGAGCGTCAGTTTTTAAGAACGCTGGAAGGCGGTTGTACCGCGCCAATTGGTGCTTTAGTTCGTTACAATGAAGATGAAGATACTTTGCATTTTCAAGGTGTTTTACTTTCTATTGACGGAAAGCAAAAACTTGAAATTGACAAAACGGTTGATATTGCAGAATGGAAAAAACTGGGATTCTTTTCGGCTCAGGAAATTTTAAACAATGGCGGGGAAGAATTGATGGCATCTATTAAAGAATTACTAAAAAAATAATGGCAAAATCAATTCAAATATTATCTACAAAAAAGCTATCAGCTGAACAAAAACAAGCATTGGTAAAAGCCAATATTGAAGTAACCGAAGCTGATTTTATTCAAACCCAAAACAAACCTTTCGAACTTAAAGAAGTCAATGAAAATCTGATTTTCACGAGTCAAAATGCTGTTCACAGCGTTTTAGCAGATCCTAAATCGGAAGAACTGAAAAGTAAAAATGTTTTTTGTGTGGGTTTAAAAACCAAAATTCTTTTATCTGAAAGCGGATTTAATGTTGTGGCATATACAGGTTATGCTTCAGATTTAGCCGAAATCATCACTTTAATTTATCGCAGTGAAAGCTTTACTTTTTTCAGCGGAAATCTTAGAAGAGAAACGTTGCCAAAAGCTTTAAAAGATGCTGATGTTAAGTTGAATGAAATTCAGGTTTATGATACTTCGTTGACTCCGCAAAAAATAAAAAGTGCCGTTGACGGTATCTTATTTTTTAGTCCTTCCGGCGTTGAAAGTTATTTGCAAGACAATACAATTAAGAAAGAAAAGTGTTTTTGCATTGGAGAAACCACTGCAGAAGCTTTAGATAAAATTACAAAAAACATCATCATCGCAGATCAGCCAACGGTTGAAGACGTAATCGAAGATGTAATTCTTGAATACAGCAATAAGCTTTAAGCCTTAGGCAATAAGAAAAAAAATAAACATAATAAACGCTTAAAGCCTAAAGCTTAAAGCCTAAAGCAAATAAAGACAATGTTAAAAAACGACCTATTTTTAAAAGCATTAAAAGGAGAAACTGTTCAACGTCCGCCAGTATGGATGATGCGTCAAGCCGGAAGATATTTACCGGAATTCATCGCTTTGCGTGATAAATATGATTTCTTTACAAGATGTCAAACTCCTGAATTGGCTGCTGAAATTACTGTTCAGCCTATTCGCAGAATTGCACCTGATGCAGCAATTTTATTCTCAGATATTTTGGTTGTTCCGCAAGCAATGGGAATCGAAGTTTTAATGAAAGAAAATTTTGGTCCATTTTTGCCAAATCCAATTCGCTCAATGGCTGATGTTCACAGAGTTTACGTTCCGGACATTCAGGAAACTTTAGGTTATGTAATGGATGCCATTAAATTGACTAAGGAAATGCTGAACGACGAAGTGCCATTAATTGGTTTCGCTGGTTCGCCTTGGACAATTTTTTGTTATGCTGTTGAAGGAAAAGGTTCTAAAAGTTTTGATACTGCAAAAGGTTTCGCTTTCTCAAACCCGGCTGCAGCACATACTTTGCTTCAAAAAATTACAGATACAACTATTTTATATCTTAAAGAAAAAGTAAAAGCGGGAGTTGATGCCGTTCAGATTTTTGATTCTTGGGGAGGAATGCTTTCTCCAGTTGATTATCAGGAATTTTCATGGAAATACATTAACCAAATCATTGAGGCTTTGGCGGATCACGCTCCGGTTATCGTTTTCGGAAAAGGATGTTGGTTTGCTTTAGGCGAAATGGGTAAAAGTAGAGCTTCGGCTTTAGGTGTAGACTGGACTTGTTCACCAAGAAATGCCCGTTATTTGTCTGGTGGAAATATCACTTTACAAGGAAACTTTGATCCGTCAAGATTGCTTTCTCCAATTCCAACTATCAAAAAAATGGTTCATGAAATGATTAATGAGTTCGGAAAAGACAAATATATTGTAAATTTAGGTCACGGAATTTTACCAAATATTCCTGTAGACCATGCAAAAGCGTTTATTGACGCTGTTAAGGAATACGGGCAATAGTATACAGTTTTCAGTCACCGTTTGACTTTCCTGCAAGGTTTCCAAAACCTTGTAGGTATAGAAAGGTATTTACCCTGATTATGAATGAAGACCTACAAGGTTTTGAAAACCTTGCAGCACGGAAAAAATAAAATATAACATGAAGTTGGAAGTTTTAGAGAAAGATTGTTATTATCATATTTATAATCGTGGTATTAATGGAATAAATATTTTTGAAAATGATGACAATAAAATTTATTTCTTAAAGCAGTTTTCAAAGTATTTATCTCATAAGATTTCGGTTTTTGCGTATTGTCTGATGAATAATCATTTTCATTTGGTCATTCGATTAAATGATGAAGAAAAGGAAGTTACACAGGCATTTTCAAACTTGTTTAATTCTTATGCAAAAGCATTTAATAAGCAGACAAACAGAACTGGAAGTTTATTTGAAAAACATTTCAAAAGAATAAAACTGAAAGATGAAAATTATTTAAAACAATTAATGGTTTATGTGCATTTGAATCCGAAACATCATTTCGATCTTGATTTTAAGGATTCCAGATTTTCATCTTATCAAGCTTTTTTATCAGACAAAGAAACAAAAATAGAACGCGAAGAGGTTTTAGATTTATTTGGAGGATTTGAAAATTTCATTTTTTGTCATAATTACAAAAATGAAATTTTAAACGAAACATATACTTTTGAGTAATTCAGTTTCGTCCTACAAGGTTTCCAAAACCTTGTTAGTCTGTTTAAATATTTATAACGTGACAATTAATACCTACAAGGTTTTGGAAACCTTGCAGGAAACCGGAAAAGCATGCTCAACAAAGGCCTAAGAGACGAAGAAAGTATTAGAATTGACAATGTACTTAAAACATTGCGCTCGCTTGACTTTGTACCACATCTATTGACAGATGATGAAAAATTCAATATCGAAAATCAATTAAAGGAATTTGGTTTAAATATTCAAACTTTAGTTGATTATAGTAATGATGAACTTATTACTTTATTAACTCGTTGTCATTTAGATTTTAATCACTTAGAACAGTTTGCAGATTTTTTGACGGAATTTTCAAAGGTCGAAAACAATAATTTTGAAGATAAAGCTTTAGCCATTTACCAATATATTCAGCAGGAAAGTAACGTTTTTTCTTTTGGAATAAATGCTAAAATTGCTTCGGCTAAAAACAAATAAAAATGAGTTTTAGAGAATTAAAAATAGACCGAATTGAAAATATTCTTCCCGAAGAGTTTTATAACCTCATCGAAAAGAATAAAATTCATATTGGAAAAACTTTTCCGGTGACTTTGGCTAATTCCGATTCTTTAAAGAAAGCAGAAGATTTTCTTGAAATCAGCCTTGACAAAGAAAAAAATAGCGAAGGTTTTTATTTTTACGCAAGAGATATTAAAACTAACAATTTAATTGGTTATTTGTGCGTAAAAACAATTGATTACCGCATTTCAAAATGTGAATTGGGGTATTTTGTTGATGAAGATTATCAGGGAAAAGGCATCACATCAAAAATGGTTTTGAATGCACTTAAATTTTGTTTCAATGAATTAAGTTTGAATAAAGTTTTTATCTGCACTTCAGAAATTAATTTAGCAAGCCAACGAATTGCATTAAAACATAATTTTAAACAAGAAGGAATTTTACGCGATGAGTTCAGAAATGGTGATGGAGAATTAAAAAACACTGTTTATTTTGGATTGCTTAAATCAGAATATAATTGTAATGAAAGATAAATCAACATTTGGATTTATTAGATCAGTATTAGATTCAAAATTTATCGAAATATTAAAATTAATTTTAAAAATCCTTTATTTCGGATCTTACTATTATTGTTTTTATTATCTGATAAATTTTTACTTTTTTACAAATCAAACCTATACAACATCAAATAGAGCCTGTGCCAATGGCTTTTTAATCTTGTTTTATCCATTGTTTGTAATTTTTATTCCTGCTTTTTATCTCCTTTGTACTTCTCATTTTTTACAAAATGCAAAACACAAAAACTTATACTATAAATTAATAATAATCCCAGCTATTATTGTAGCAATATCATCCTATTTATACATAACAAGATGAAAGATAAATTTTACGCATACATACAAAATTTACAAGACCAGATTTGCGCCGGATTAGAAGCCGTTGATGGAACTACAAAATTCCGTGAAGATCTTTGGGAACGTCCTGAAGGCGGAGGAGGAAGAACGCGCGTTATTGAAAGCGGCCCCGAAGGCTCGGGAGTTTTTGAGAAAGGCGGCGTAAACATTTCAGCCGTTCACGGGAAATTACCAGAAGCAATGCAAAAAATGTTTGGCGTTGGCGAAGCTGATTTTTTTGCCTGCGGATTAAGTTTGGTTTTGCACCCTAAAAACCCGATGGTTCCTACTGTGCACGCCAATTGGCGATACTTCGAAATGTACGATACTTCGGCTTCGCTCAGTACTGGCTCTCCAAAAATAATCGAACAATGGTTTGGCGGCGGACAGGATTTAACGCCTTATTATTTGTTTGAAGAAGATGCAAAACACTTTCATCAAACTTGTAAAACGGCTTGTGACAAACACAATCCAGAGTTTTATCCAAAATATAAAAAACAATGTGACGCTTATTTCTGGAATTCTCATAGAAATGAAGCACGCGGAATTGGCGGTTTGTTCTTTGATTATTGCAAAGCAAATGAGCAAATGTCAATGGAAGATTGGTTTAATTTCGTAACCGAAGTTGGCGATAGTTTCTTAGAAGCCTACGTTCCAATTGTGGAAAGAAGAAAAAATCTTGAATATACTCCTGAAAACAGAACCTGGCAGGAAATTCGTCGTGGTCGTTATGTTGAGTTTAATTTGGTTCATGACAAAGGCACTTTATTCGGTTTAAAAACCAACGGAAGGATCGAGAGTATTTTAATGAGCTTGCCTCCAAATGTACAATGGGTTTACGATCACCATGCAGAAGCAGGAAGCATTGAAGAGAAATTGGTCAATGTGTTGGAAAATCCTATTGACTGGATTTAATACAATTAAAACTTATAGGGGTAATATGTTTTTAGCTATTTTGTAAATTTATTTATTGAACAAATCATTAAATAAATATATGTCGCTCCTCTGGAGCTCAAATGTAATACTTAATATTTTTGCTATAAATATGGCGCTCCTCTGGAGCTTCAAAATAAAAAGTCCCAGCGGGACGATATCTTTGTAGACACTATAAATATGGCGCTCCTCTCGAGCTTCAAAATAAAAAGTCCCAGCGGGACGATATATTTGTAGACACTATAAATATGGCGCGCTTCTGGAGCTTCAAAATAAAAAGTCCCAGCGGGACGATATATTTATAGAAATTTTAATAAACCCCAGAGGGGTGACATATAAATTAAACGTAAATATGGCAAACACCTATTCTCAATTATATATCCATATTGTCTTTGCAGTTAAAGGAAGACAAAATTTAATTTCAGCAATTTGGAAAGATGAAATCTATAAATTTATCACTGGGATTATAACAAATAAGGAACAAAAACTAATTGTTATAAACGGAATGCCAGATCATGTCCATATTCTAATTGGATTAAAACCTGATAAATCGATATCAGATTTAGTGAGAGATATAAAAGCAAATTCATCAAAATTCATAAATGACAAAAAATGGATTAATGGAAAATTTGAATGGCAAACAGGATTTGGAGCCTTTTCATACAGTCATTCTCAATTGACAAATGTTATAAATTATATTCGTAATCAGGAAGAACATCATAAAACAAAAACGTTTAAAGAAGAATATGTTGAATTTTTAAAATTGTTTAATGTCGATTTTAAAAACGAATATTTGTTTGATGATGTTTAATTTCCAGGTTTGAACAAATATTATATTACGCTCCGCTAGAGCTCAATTTAATATGTCTTAATTTTTTCTATAAATATATTGCTCCGCTGGAGCTCAAATTCTACATTATTCCTTTTTTTGCTATAAATATGTTGCTCCGCTGGAGCTGATTAATATCTTTTAATTTTTTGTATAAATCCATTACTCCGCTGGAGCTCAAATTCTACATTTTTTACTATAAATATGTTGCTCTGCTGGAGTATTTCAAACAAATATTATTAGTATTATTTGATATAAATATATTGCTTCGCTGCAGCATTTTAAAACAAACATTTAATTAAATCCCAGAGGGATGATATATTTATAGAAATCAATGAATTCATTTATAAAACCCCATCGGGGTGACATATTTTACATCAAAATTAAAATGCATAAATTAGCTATAGATTAAATCGAAAATAAAAAATGAAACTAAATCTGATTTATATAATGTTTTTTGGAAGTGTATTTGGGTGTTTCGCCCAAAAAGACACATTACAAAATCCTTATTTTAAATCATACAATGATAAAGTTACGGCTAGTATTTACTATCTGGATACTTCTAATAATTTTCAGATTGGGTTTAATGCTGAAGGTCAAAAAAAATATGTAGATCTTAATCCCAACCGACGGGAACAATTGGGCGTGGGCCTAAGTTACAAATTTATTGATATCAGTTTTGGCTTTGCACCGAAGTTCTTTAGCGAAAATAAAGACAATTCAGATTCTAAACTTTTTAGTTTTAATACTCGTTTTTACTTTAAAAAATGGATGCAATCCTTCACTTTTATCAATCAGAAAGGATTTTACATCAGCGATGATGATGTAAATGTGTTTTTACCAAAAATGCGTACAACAAAAATTGGCGGAACGACTTCGTATATTTTCAATGATAATTTCTCATACAAAACATTAGTCAATCAAAACGAATGGCAAACGAAAAGTTCAGGAAGTTTTATTCCCAGTTTTTCATTTTATTATACCAATCTTAATTTAAACAATGCTCCGGATTCTTCAAACGGGGATATTTATGTTTTTTCACTGGCTCCCTCCTATTTCTACAATTTTGTGATTAGTGATCGCGTTTTAATAGGAACCGGAATTGCTTTTGGAGCGGGAATTAATGATGTTGATGGCGATGTTTCCGCATTGTACCAATTAGACTTTAATTTAAAGCTTGCCTATAACAGAGATCGTTTCTTTGCTTTTGCGAGTTTAAATACACTGAATTTCCTTCAGAATGATTCGGCGGAAGCCAGATTAAATGACAATATATCAACTGTAAAATTTAATATTGGATATCGGTTTGATCCTCCAAATAAAGTAAAGGAAGTTTACGACAAAGTGAATCAGAAAACTGGACTTTAAATATTTAAAATTAATTAATTTCGATAGTTATCGGAACAAGAATCTAAAATTAAAATATTATGAAAAATAGAGAAAGATACATCGCACAATTAAATCGCATGCATTCCGGAAAAGGATTTATTGCTGCATTAGATCAAAGTGGCGGAAGTACGCCAAAAGCATTATCGCAATATGGAGTTGAAGAGAGCAGTTTCACAAATGACGAAGAAATGTATACTCTTGTACATGAAATGAGAACCAGGATTATCAAAAGTCCTTCGTTTGATAGTGAATATATCTTAGGTGCTATTTTGTTTGAAAATACAATGGACCGCAAAATCGACGGAGAATGGTCTGCGGATTATTTATGGGAAAAGAAAAAAATAGTTCCATTTTTAAAAGTAGATAAAGGACTTGCTGATGTTGCAAATGGTGTACAATTAATGAAGCCTATTGCTAATTTAGATGAATTATTAACCACAGCTGTAGAACGAAATGTTTTTGGAACTAAAATGCGTTCGGTTATTAAAGAAGCTAATGCTACAGGAATCCGTGAAGTAGTCGAGCAGCAATTTGCGATTGGTTTACAGATTTTCGCAAAGGGACTTATCCCAATTATCGAACCTGAAGTCGATATTTATAGTGCTGATAAGCAAAAGTGTGAAGAAATTTTAAAAGAAGAAATCATAAAACAACTCGCTTTACTTGATAAAGATGTAAAAGTGATGCTGAAATTGTCCATTCCAACTGTCAATGACTTTTACCGTGAACTAATGACTGATCCGCATGTTGTGCGTGTTGTTGCATTATCTGGCGGATATGATCAGGATGAAGCTAATAGCAAACTCGCTCAAAACCACGGATTGATTGCAAGTTTCTCAAGAGCATTGTCTGAAGGATTAACTGCCGGACAATCTGATGATGATTTTAATACTAAAATAGGAAGTACGATTAAAGAAATTTATACCGCTTCGATTACATAAATCGTATGCTTTTGAGAGTTTATATCAGCGAAAGCAATTCATAAAAAAATCCCCGGAAAAAGCATTCTGGGGATTTTTGTTTTATACATTTTTAGATTATTTGCTTAATTCGTCAGCTAAATCTAAGGTTTGTAAAATAATGTTTTTATCTGATTTTATAGTGTTTAGCTTAAATTCAAAAATCAACTTATTATCTATTAGTTTTTTAGGAGACTCAAATGTAAAATCTCTAAATTGCTGTGACAGAGTTTTTATTTTCTTTGAGTCAGTTTCTTTTGCTTCGCTCGTTTTATCGTAAGCATTTGCAATTCCGTCAAAATTTAATTGACCAGAAATGTAGTTTTTCTTTAATGCTTTTTTTGCTTCTTTAGTAAAAGTTCCGTTTCCTGTAGTAAAATAATCAAGTGTGTTGGCAATAATTACAACATCTTTGTCTTTTTTAATAAATACATTTCCGTAATCTTCTGTTCCAATGATCTGATAAAAATCTCCTTTTTGAACTAACATCTTTTTACGAATTCCCAATTGAATCAATTTATCTCCAAATGTAGGATGCGTCGATGTAAAAACTATTGAAAACAACGGAATGTTCTTTTTTGTTTTTTGTTCTGTTACCGTTTCTTCATAATTTTCATCATATCCGTACGATTTAGTTGTTACTTCAATCTCTTTCATATTGTACAAAAACATACTTAAATCACCATCAAAAAGCGTTGCAGTAGCTTCTTCATCGACTATTGTCGATATTAAATCAGCGACAAGAGTGACGTCTTCTTTAACAAGTTGTGGGTTTTGAAATAATTGAGCCGTTAATGACGGAAAATTTTCAAGTGCTGCTTTGCTGTTTATATGATAAGACATATATCCTAATGGCTTTTGATCAGGAAAATAATTAAAGATATTCTTGTTTATTTTTCTGTTTGTGATTTTTTCAGCGACTGCTGCCATCGATTCAGAATATTCAATTATTTCTTCAACACGTGCGTTATCATTATCGAAGTAAAAGTCAAGATTAATTCCTTTTACAAGATTCGAGGCATTTTGTTGTAGTGGCAAAAATTTATTATAGCTGGCAAATTGGGATAAAGCACCATAAGTTTCATTAAATTTACTCATTACTGAGCTGTAATTAAGCCATGACGAAATATCGGCAGTAACATTTATCTTATCTGAACTTGGCGCCACAAAACCATTTTCGAATAATGACTTTATAAAAAGGTTTTGCTTTTCTGATTGCAAAGCGTTAAAATCAGCTTCGGCTTTTTCATATTCAGCGTTATTAGTTTCGGAATAATCTTCTTCTGTCTGAGTTGTGGTTGAGTCAACCGCGATATCTATTGCTTCATTATAAGGTTCTGTAACCGAAACAGAATCTACTACTGCTTCATGATTCGGAGTATATTTATCAGAAGTATATTTTTTAGTCAATTCAACTATTACCAAATAATTATCATTCCACGCAAATGACATTTTTTGGTTTTTTGGAGCATAAACTGAATATTTAGCGAAGTCCTGAATCACCGGAACCTCAACTGAATCTGTATCTTGATTTACAGTATGTTTTTCGATCAGAAACTGTTTGAAAGATGCTCTGCTTTTTATCGGAATTGTAACCTGATAATACGGAATACTATCTGTGAAATTTCCGTGAATGGTTAATTTTTGATCCAGTTGAAAAAGTGCAACATATTTATCCAAATCAAGATAATCCTTACTTTCTTTGTATTTGTTCATCAACGGATGATTTAATACATCGGCAATACTTACTTTTTTAGAAAGCTGGTTTCCATTAAACTGTACAAAATAATCGTATTGTTTTTGATTGGTTTGACTAAAAGTCAAATGAATGGCGAATAATAAAAGGAAGGTGTAGAAATACTTCATAAATCAAGGAGTTAATTGGATTGTATTGTTCATTAATGCCGATTTTTTAAGTACGCTGTACATACTTTGTTTTAAAAATACGGTCTTTTTGTTTTTAGAAATTTTACTGTTTGGATTCTCAACAGCAAGAACATCTTTATCAAATGTATAAATAGCTATTATACTCGCCGCTTCCAGATCTTGTTTTTTCTTGGGATCTTTTATCAGTTTTTCAGGAATTGGATATGAAGCAATTCTTTCAAAATTTTTGGCATTGCTGCTAAAATGAATCTGATCGCTTTGATTATTAATGCTATTTACAACGGCATTAAGCGCTTTGACATTTGCGTAGTTGAGTTTGATAATGAAAACATAATTTTGAAAATCAGTCTTTGTGGTGACATTTGAAATGCCGTCGACTTTTGAAGCTTTTACTTTAAAGTCATCCAGTTTTTTAGTGATTTCCTGTTCATTAGGAATTTTTACGCCATCAACTTCTTCGAGCCAAATAGCAGATTTGGTCTTGAACCATGATTTCGAAAAGTCAACCATCAGCGTATATTCGCCACTTTGGTCGTCGTGATGTTTGATTCTTTCTGTTATTTCAAAACAACTTGTTAAGAGTAAACAACAGCATAAAGCGAGAAATTTCTTCATTAGGCAAATTTAATCGGAAATTTTCTAAAAACAATAGTAACATCATTCTTAAGTTAATCTTTGAGATTCTAAATTTTTAGATAATATTAACGGATTCTGCTTTAAGCTAAACGCCTTATTCTGCTCCTTTTTCTTTAACTTTGCACCACATTTAAAAAGTTGAATAATCTTCAAAAAACAAAAAAACAACTTCACTTTTAGAAACTATGATTAATCAATCTGCATTTCAAAACAATCAGATTAAAATCAAAATCTAAAATCTAAAATCTAAAATCTAAAATTATATGTTCCCATTACAAAGAAACCGCCGTTTAAGAACCAATGAATCTATTCGTTCTTTAGTTCGTGAAACAAGTTTGAGTCCACAAGATTTTATGCTTCCAATGTTTGTTGCGGAAGGAAAAGACGTAAAAGTTGCTATTCCGTCAATGCCCGGAATTTACAGACATTCCTTAGACAATACAATTAAGGAAGTTAAAGAAGCTTGGGATTTAGGTATCAAAGCGGTGAACATTTACGTAAAAGTAAGCGACAATCTAAAAGATAATAAAGGTGTTGAAGCCTGGAATAAAGATGGTTTGATGCAACAAACTATTCGAGCTATAAAAGATGCCGTTCCTGAAATGATTGTAATGCCGGATGTTGCTTTAGATCCATATTCAATTTATGGTCATGACGGAATTATCGAAAACGGTCAATTAATTAATGACGCAACGGTTGATGCTTTGACCAGAATGAGTTTAAGTCATGCTGAGGCTGGAGCCGATTTTGTTGCGCCAAGTGATATGATGGACGGACGTGTTTTAGCAATTAGAAAAGCGTTAGAAGAAAACGGACATCACAATGTGGGAATCATGAGTTACAGTGCAAAATATGCTTCGGCATTTTATGGTCCTTTTCGTGATGCATTAGATTCTGCTCCGGTAGATTCTCAAAATATTCCTAAAGATAAAAAGACCTATCAAATGGATTACGCGAACCGAATTGAAGGAATTCGCGAAGCATTATTAGATGTTGAAGAGGGTGCAGATATTGTAATGGTAAAACCGGGAATTGCATATTTAGATATTGTTCGTGAGATAAAAAACACCGTTCATGTACCTGTTGCAGTTTATCAGGTATCTGGTGAGTACGCTATGGTAAAGGCCGCAGCAGAAAGAGGATGGTTAGATCATGACAAAATTATGATAGAGCAACTTTATTGCATTAAGCGTGCGGGTGCAAGTATCATCTCTACTTATTTCGCAAAAGAGGCGGCTTTACTTTTAAATAAATAATCATGAAAAATGTATTATTCTTATCTGCCGTTTTAGCTTTTGCATCATGTAAAAAAGATACAACTGAAACTTCTGTTCAGGATCCAACTGAGAATTATACAGAAGGACATTCGGCGGAAGCCAAAACTCCGGAAGCTTTAGGAAAACAAATTTTTGAAGGACAAGGAAATTGTATTTCATGTCATCAGCCAGATCAAAAAGTAATTGGACCGAGTCTTCAGGAAATTGCGAAAATTTATAAAGACAAAAAAGGGAATATTGTTACTTTCCTGAAAGGAAATGCAGATCCAATTGTTGATCCCGATCAATTTGAAGTTATGAAAACGAACTTTCCGGTAACGCAGGCAATGTCTGACGAGGAATTAAAAGCGATAGAAAGCTATATTTTCAGCAATTTAAAGTAGTATTTATAATTACTGCTGACATACTGTTGTCATTGCGTCATTTTAGATTTACAGCTTAATTTAAAATGAAAGCAAAATGATCATTCAAAAATTCAGTGTAATTGGTATTTCGGTAAGAACTACAAACGAAAATGGGAAATCAGGAGAAGATATTCCTGCGCTTTGGAACAAATTTATGACGGAGGAAATTCAGAATAAAATTCCAAACAAAGTTTCTTCAGACTTATTTTGTATTTATACCGATTATGAAAAGGATCATACTAAACCTTATACCACTATTTTGGGTTGTAAGGTTGAAAATTTAGATGTGATTCCTGAAAATATGACCGGAAAAACAATTGAAACAGCAGATTATGAACAACTTATTGCCAAAGGAAATCTAACCGAAGGTGTTGTTTATAATAAATGGCTTGAAATCTGGAATTCAGATTTAGATCGAAGTTTTACCGCAGATTTTGAAGTTTATGGCGAGAAAACTCAAAATCCCAAAGATGCAGAAGTCGATATATTTATCGCAATTCAATAAATATATTAAACAAAAACGGCGCTAAAATTAGCGCCGTTTTTATTGTTATTGGTTTATAGATTACCAGATTTTAACTCTTTTTTCTGGTTCTATGTACATTTTATCACCTTTCTTAATTCCGAAAGCCTGATAAAAAGTATCTAAATTTTGTATTGGCACAACAGCTCTGTACATTCCCGGAGAGTGTGGATCTGTTTTAACCTGACTTTTTATAGCTTCGTCTCTTGATTTAGTTCTCCAAACTGTAGCCCAAGAAATAAAGAAACGTTGCTCTGGTGTAAATCCGTCGATTAATCCAGGATTTCCATTTTCTTTTAAATACAATTGCAAACCATCATAAGCAGCATTTGTACCTCCTAAATCTCCAATATTTTCACCTAAAGTAAATTTACCATCAACGTGAATTCCAGGCAATGGCTCTAATGCGCTGTATTGAGCTGCAAGTTCTCCGCCAAGAGCAGTAAATTGTTTTAAATCTTCTGGTGTCCACCAGTCAACAAGATTTCCATCTGCGTTGTAACGTGCACCAGAATCATCAAATCCGTGAGAAATCTCATGTCCAATTACAGCACCAATTCCACCATAATTAACAGCTTCGTCAGCTTGATAATTGTAGAAAGGCGGTTGCAGGATTGCAGCAGGGAAAACAATCTCGTTATAAGACGGATTGAAATAGGCGTTTACAGTTTGTGGAGACATTCCCCATTCTGTTTTATCAACTGGTTTACCCAATTTAGCTAAATTTTCAGCATACGCCCATTTTGATATGTTTTTCATGTTATCAAAATAAGTTCCGCCTTCATTAACATTTTTAAGTTCTAAAGCTGAATAATCTTTCCATTTGTCAGGATATCCAATTTTGATAGTTAATTTATTTAATTTCTCAATTGCTTTAACTTTTGTTTCAGCAGACATCCAAGGCAAAGCATTGATTCTGTTTTTGTAAGCTAACATTACATTAGCGATCATTTTTTTCGCTTTATCTTTTGCTTCAGCAGGGAATAATTTCTCTACATACAATTTTCCTAAAGCTTCTCCGGTTGCGCCGTTAATTACCTGCAAAGCCATTTCTTCACGAGGACGTTGTTTTAACGCTCCTGTTAATGTTTTTCCGTAGAAATCGAAATTAGCATTTTCAATATCTGTAGTTAAAGTTGAAGCAGTTCTGTTTAATAATGACCATTTTAAATACTCTTTCCAGGCTTCTACCTTCTTTTCAGTAAAAGTTTTCTCTAAAGCAATCATATAACGTGGCTGCGCAACATTTACTGTATCTAATTTAGCCATTCCAATTCCGGTGAAATATTTCTCCCATTGAATTGACGGTGTATTCTTTTTTAAATCAGCAACTGCTGTTGGATTGTATTGTTTTCTGCGATCTCTGCGTTCAACACGGTCTAATCTTGGAGCAGAAAGTTCAACTTCAAGCGCTAAGATTTGTTTGGCACTTTCTTTTGCTTTTGCAGGAGTTTCGCCAATAAACTGCATCATTCGCGCAATGTGTACTTCGTATTTTTCACGTTTTTCTTTTGAATCCTTATCATCAGAGTTGTAGTAATCTTTATCAGATAATCCTAAACCTCCAGGTCCTAAGTTAACCGAGTTTTTATTACTGTTTTTTGCATCAGCTCCAACATAAACTCCAAAGAAACCAATACCGCCCTGAGGTTGCATTTCAACAAAGAAATTTTGCAGATCAGTTACGTTTTTAATCGCATCAATTTTCTTTAAGTAAGGCTGAAGTTGTGTAATACCTCTTTTATTACGTCCTACAGTATCTAAAATAGTATTAAACAAGGCAATTGCTTTTCCCTGATCTGTAGTTGATTTGTACTTAGGATCTTTTGACGCTTCTTTTAAAATTGCAAGTGCATCATTATCTGTCTTTTGACGTAATTCATTGAAACTTCCCCATGAATTTCTGTCACCTGGAATTTCAGTTTTTTCTAACCAGGTTCCGTTTACGTACTTGAAAAAATCTTCTCCGGGACTTACTTTAGTGTCCATGTTAGAAACATTGATACCCGGCTCTTTTGGTTTTGCATTTTGAGCGTTTACTGCAGTTATGGAAATCATTGCAGAAACAACACAAAACATAGGATTTCGTAGTTGTTTAATCATTTTAATTTATAGTTTTTAGTATATCCACAAACATATTGTAATTATTTGATAATTAATGTTAATTTTTTCTAATAATTGACTCCAAAATTATGATGTTATTACAAAAATGAATTTTAACCAAAATATATTTATAAATAAAGTGTCAAAACTACGTTAGTAAATAATGGAAATAAAAAACGGCGCTGGATCAGCGCCGTTTAGTAGTTTTATCAATTACCAGATTTTAACTCGTTTCTCTGGATTCACATACATTTTGTCTCCTTTTTTAATACCGAAAGCATCATAAAAAGTGTCAACATTTTGAATTGGAACCACAGCTCTGTACATTCCTGGAGAATGCGGATCTGTTTTTACCTGATTTTTAAGTGCTTCATCTCTGGTTTTTGTTCTCCATACGGTTGCCCATGAAATAAAGAAACGTTGTTCAGGTGTAAATCCATCAATTAATCCAGGATTTCCATTTGCTTTTAAATACAATTGCAAACCATCATAAGCAGCATTAATTCCGCCTAAATCTCCAATGTTTTCCCCTAAAGTAAATTTACCGTCAACGTGAATTCCCAGTAAAGGTTCTAAAGCACTGTATTGATCTGCTAAAGCAGTACCAAGTACCGTAAATTGTTTTAAATCTTCAGGAGTCCACCAGTCTACTAAATTTCCTTGTGCATTATAACGTGCTCCGGAATCATCAAAACCATGAGAAATTTCATGACCAATAACAGCTCCGATTCCACCATAATTTACAGCTTCATCTGCCTGATAGTTATAAAACGGAGGTTGTAGAATCGCCGCCGGAAATACAATTTCGTTATATGACGGATTGTAATACGCATTTACGGTTTGTGGTGACATTCCCCATTCTGTTTTATCAACCGGTTTTTTTAATTTTTCGATTCCCTTTTTGAATTCCCATTTGTCAAGATTACGGGCATTTTCAAAATAAGTTCCTCCATCAGCAACGCTTTTGATTTCCAGTGCTGAATAATCTTTCCATTTATCAGGATAACCAACTTTTATCGTGATTTTATTTAATTTTTCAATCGCTTTTACCTTTGTATCCGCAGACATCCAGGTTAAATTATTAATACGGTTTTTGTATGCCAAAATAATATTATGGATCATATCAACAGCTTTGGTTTTTGCCTCAGCAGGAAATACTTTTTCTACATATAATTTTCCAAGTGCTTCGCCAATGCTTGTGTTTACAACCTTCAATGCTTTTTCTTCACGAGGCAATTGTTTTATGGCGCCTTTCAATGTTTTACTGTAAAAATCAAAACTAGCTGTTTCAATATCAGTTGATAATTTTGCAGAAAATGAATTTAGCAAATCCCATTTCAAATATTCTTTCCATTGTACTACTTTATTTTCAGTAAAAACAGTTTGCAAAGCTTTCATATACTTAGGTTCCATAACCACGACTGTATCTAACTTTGCTAAACCTATGCCTGCAAAATAAGCATCCCACTTAATCGCCGGAGTAAGTTTTTGAAGTTGGGCAATTGTCATTGGGTTATATTGCAAACGGCTGTCTCTGCTTTCAACTCTGTTTAATCTTGGTTTTGATAATTCTGTTTCCAAAGCTAAAATACCCGCAGCACTTTGCTTTGCTTTTTCTGGAGATTCACCAATAAACTGCATCATCTTGGCAACATGAAGTTGGTATTTTGCACGTTTTTCTTTAGAATCCTTATCTTCAGATGTATAATAATCTTTATCAGGTAATCCCAATTGGCTTACAGCAAGACTTACTGTATTTTTAGAACTGTTTTTTTCATCAGCTCCAACATATATCCCAAAGAAAATTGCATTGCTTTCGTTCTGAATTTCAGTTAAAAACTTTTGAAGATCTGCAACATTTTTAATTGCATCAATTTTTTTAAAGTAAGGCTGCAAAGGTGCTATTCCAACTTTATTTCTTCCAACTGTATCTAAAATTGTTGAGAATAAATTAACTGCTTTTCCCTGATCTGTATCTGATTTATATTTTGGATTCTGAGATGCTTCTTTCAGGATTGACATTGCATCTTTATCTGTTTTCTTAATCAGTTCATTAAAACTTCCCCAGGTTGTACGGTCATTAGGAATTTGAGTCTGATCAAGCCATGTTCCGTTTACATATTGAAAAAAATCCTGACTCGGACTAATTTTACTATTCATATATGAAACATTGATACCTGGTTCCTTTACAGTTGCATTTTGAGCTTTAACAGCTGTAAATGAAACCGTCATAAATAAGGCGCAGAATAAAGGTCTGCTAAGTTGTTTTTTCATTTATATTGATGTTTGTGGTCTATATACAAACGTATTCCTAATATTTGAAACGCTATGTTAAAATTTTTGAAATAATCGTAAAAAAAAGAAAAATCCTAACATTTTAATAGAAACCATCTAATATTTTCATGTATTTAAGGATGGTTTTTTACAGATTATTAAAATTGTTTTCGGAATATTTGCTGATCGAATTAAAGTCAAATGAAAACAAAAATACATAGTGCTGCTTCAGGAAAAATTAATGCTATCGGGTTACCAATATTGGCATTATGCTGGGTAAGTTTCTTTTGGGGAACAACCTGGCTGGCTTCAAAAGAAGGTGTAAGATACATGCCGGCGTTGCAATTAGTTACTATTCGTCAGTTTTTAGGCGGGTTATTATATGTTGGTTATTTTTTAATAAAGAAAGAGCCCTGGCCAAAAGGAAAACAATGGCGTACAATTTTGGTTCTGGCCTTTTTAAATTTTGTATTAAGTAATGGTTTAAGTACTTGGGGCGTTAAATATATGAGCAGTGGATTAGGTGCCATAATTACTGCGCTTTTCCCAATCTGGATCATTATTATCAATTTTTTTAACGGTCATAAAATTGCACGAATGGCTTTGCTTGGAATTCTGATTAGTTTTGGAGGGATTTGTATTATTTTCATCGATTATATTGCTGATATTTTAAAACCTGAATTTCAATTCGGAATTATTCTAATGGTTATTTCAACTTTTACATGGGCTTTTGGACTTTTACAAACAAAGAAAAAAGCATTGAGTTTTAATCCCTACTTCAGTTTAGGATTACAGATGGTTATTTCAAGTATATTTTTGTTTGGGATCACAGAAGCTTCGGGAATCAATATTCCGCTTAGCGAAATTCCAATGCCTTCATGGTGGGCAATTGCTTATTTGGTGATTGTTGGTTCGGTTTTAACTTTTATCGCTTTTATTTATTCACTGCAAAATCTTCCTACCGAAATAAGCAGCATTTATGTTTACATCAATCCTATTGTAGCAATGGTTTTAGGAGCTTTTATCTTTGGAGAAACCTTAACCTGGGCAATTGCATTTGGGGCAGTTGTAACTTTAACAGGAGTTTATATGGTCAATAAATCTATTCGGAAAATTAAAAAATAAGTTTGCTACGAATTTCACGAATTAGCGCGAATTATTCTTAATCACTTTAAAAGCGATGAGACGCAAAGATTATACACATGTTGTCATTTCGATCGAAGAGAGAAATCACAGAAGAAATGCTACAAAGATTAGCAGCATTAAACTCGGAATTTCCAATATAACTTACTTCGACCGTTCGCGAAACCCGACAGGTTTTTAAAACATAAGTGTTCGGAAGATATTTTAAGTTGTATTAAATAGTGGTGATTTACTGGGATCTCCATCGCAGATTACCACTAT
>NZ_JAYSPC010000104.1:0-5754 GCF_043722275.1 Flavobacterium sp.
CCAAATATATAAATTTATTCTTAATAAAATAATATTAAAATAAAATATTTAAAAAAAATCTTACAAAAAAAACCTGTTCAAATAAATGAACAGGTTTATATATTAAGTTTGCCAATTTAAAAACTGGACAAATTTATTTTAAGCTTTAAGAAGCAATTTCCATACGCTTCAATAAATTTTTATTCAAAGTATGTTTTGCATAATCTTCATCGATTGTTAAAACTTTATCATCAGAACTTGGCAATTCGTACATAGCATCTGTTAAGATTGCTTCGCATAACGAACGTAATCCACGTGCTCCTAATTTGTATTCTAAAGCTTTGTCTACAATAAAATCTAATGCTTCGTCAGTAATACTAAATTCAACATCATCCATTAAAAATAATTTTTGATATTGTTTGATTAATGCATTTTTAGGCTGTGTCAAAATTGCACGTAAAGTTTCTCTGTCAAGAGGATCCATATGTGTCAAAACCGGTAAACGACCGATAATTTCTGGAATCAATCCAAAATCTTTGATATCTTTTGGAATAATATATTGCAGTAAATTGTCTTTGTCAATATTATCGACATTTTTAGAAGTTGAATATCCAACTGCCTGACGGTTTAAACGCTTAGAAATAATACGTTCTACACCATCAAAAGCTCCACCTGCAATAAACAGGATATTTTGAGTATTTACTTCTACAAATTTTTGATCCGGATGTTTACGTCCTCCTTTTGGCGGTACATTTACAACTGTTCCTTCTAATAATTTCAACAAAGCTTGTTGCACACCTTCACCAGATACGTCACGTGTTATTGATGGATTATCGCTCTTACGGGCAATTTTATCTATTTCATCAATAAAAACGATTCCTCTTTCAGCTTTGGTCACATCATAATCAGCAGCTTGCAGCAAACGTGTCAAAATACTTTCGACATCTTCCCCTACATAACCAGCTTCTGTAAGTACGGTTGCATCAACAATAGCCAAAGGAACGTCTAACATTTTTGCGATAGTTTTGGCTACCAATGTTTTTCCGGTTCCGGTTTGACCTACCATGATGATGTTACTTTTTTCAATCTCTACTTCGTCGTCTAATTGCTGTTGCATTAAACGTTTATAGTGATTGTAAACCGCAACTGACATTACTTTTTTAGTCTGATCCTGACCAATAACATATTGATCTAAGAAAGCTCTGATTTCTTTTGGTTTCTTTAAAATTAAATCACCAACAAGTTTTGCACTTCCGCCTGATTTTAATTCTTCTAATACAATTCCGTGTGCTTGTTCAATACACTTATCACAGATATGTGCATTGATACCTGCAATCAATAAATTGGTTTCTGGCTTTTTTCTTCCACAAAACGAACATTCTAATACTACTTTAGCCATTCTTTTTTTATTACTAAGTTGCAAAGTTACTAAGTTTCTGATATTTATCACTAAAACATCCAAAACTTAGTAACCTATTAACTTTATTTTTGTTTCAAGTTTCAGGTTTCAAGTTTCAGGTTTCAAGTTAACAATAGCAAACTTTAAACCTGAAACTTGAAACAAATAAACTTTTTTTAGCTTCTTCTCAATACTTCATCAATCATTCCGTATTCTTTAGCTTCGTCAGCTTTCATCCAGTAATCACGCTCACTGTCTTTGTGTACTTTATCAAAAGTTTGTCCTGAATGTTGAGAGATAATATGGTATAATTCATCTTTTAATTTCAACATTTCACGCAAGTTGATTTCCATATCTGTTGCAACTCCTTGTGCTCCTCCTGATGGTTGGTGAATCATTACTCTTGAATGTGGCAAAGCTGAACGTTTTCCTGCTGCTCCTGCACATAATAATACAGCTCCCATTGAGGCTGCCATTCCTGTACAAATTGTTGCTACGTCTGGTTTGATGTATTGCATTGTATCATAAATACCTAATCCTGCGTAAACGCTTCCTCCAGGTGAATTTAGATAAATTTGAATGTCTTTTGATGCATCAGCACTTTCTAAAAATAATAACTGCGCCTGAACGATGTTCGCGATCTGATCGTCGATACCTGTTCCTAAAAAGATAATTCTGTCCATCATTAATCTTGAAAACACATCTAATTGAGAAACATTCAACTGACGCTCTTCAATAATGTATGGAGTCATATTTGTTGGGTTCATTGCGGCTACGATTTTGTCGTAGTACATTGCGTTTACTCCCTGGTGCTTTGTAGCAAATTTTTTGAATTCTTTACCGTAGTTCATATTTTTAGTTTAAAAGTTGAAAGTCTAAGTCGGAAAGTGACTCAAACGAATCAAACAAAGTTCATACCTTTTTATAAAGAATGCCAATTTGTCTTATTTCTAGCCCAGATAGCAGTGAAAAGCTTTTTGAATTCCGTTTTTTAGTTTTTTTATTCTTGAAAGCGACTGGAAGAAGCTCTTACAAGAATTTAAAAAACTTAAACGGAAGAAAAAACTTGTAACGAATAGCTGGATTAGCTTCTGAAAAGTAATCAAAAATAAATTAAAACAAAAGAGCGTCAGGAAAAAACTTCCTGACGCTCAAATATACTTATTTTTTTTAGAAATTATTCTCCGTAAGATGCAGCAATAAATTCTTCGTAAGTTACTTCTTTAGTTGTTGGATTTGCTTTTTCTTTAAACACTTCTAACAATTTTTCAGCAACAACTTGCTCAGAAAGTCTTTTCACTTCGTCCTGGTTAGATAAAACTCTTGCCACGATTCCTTGTACTTCTTCGTCAGTTGGATTTGTTTGTCCAAATTGAGCCATTTGTTGTCTGATAGATTTTGTTGTAAAAGCTTTCAAATCTTCAAATGTAATTTGGATATTGCTTTGAGCCATTGCTTTTCCTTCGATTAATTGAAAACGTAATCCTTTTTCAGATCTTGTGTATTCAACTTCAGCTTCTTCTGCAGAAAGTTTTTTCTCTCCAACAGTTTGTAACCATTTTTTAAGGAATTCAGCCGGTAAATCAAATTTTGTGTTTTCGATAAGGAAATCCTGAACGTCTAACAATAATTTTTGATCTGCTTGCTGTGCGAATTGAGCTTCGGCATCTTCTTTAATTTTAGCTTTCAAATCTTCTAATGAAGCTACTTTTCCTTCACCAAAAAGTTTATCAAATAAATCCTGGTTTAATTCAGCTAATTCAGCTCCGTTGATAGCTTCGATAGTAAAGTTTACTTCAACATCTAAACCGTGAACGTCATCATGACCTACTTTTAGGTAATCCATTAATTGGTGATCATCTTCAAATAAACCTTTTGTGCTTACTGTAACAACATCTCCAACTTTTTTACCGATGAATTTATCAGCAGCAGCTTTATTGAATGTAGATAATGAAATTGTAGTTGTATTGTCGATACCTTTTTCTTCGTTTGAGAAAGTTCCTGTCAAATCTGAATCAGCAGACACAACTTCTTGTGGAATTGCTTTTCCAAATTGTTTTTGGATACGCTCTACTTGTCCGTCGATTAATTTATCATCAGCAGTAACAATATATTTTACGATATTGTTTTTTGCTTCTAAATCAATTTCGAAGTTAGGTACTAAACCAATTTCGTATTCGAAAGTTAGTTCTTCTGCATCCCAGTCAAAGTTTTCGTTTACTTTTGCAAGAGGAGTTCCTAAAAGATTTAATCTTTCAGATTGAACAAAACGCTCTAAAGCCAAATCAACAACTTTTTGAACTTCTTCTTGCTTAATTGATTTTCCGTATTGTTTTTCAACAAGGTCTTTAGGTACTTGTCCTTTTCTAAAACCTTTAACGGTAGCCAAAGGCATTTTTTCGTTTATTCTTTTTGCTACTTGACCTTTATAATCCATGTGAACAACTGTCATTACAATTGTTTCATTCACAGCGTTTATTGCTACTCTTTTGATATCCATCGTCTTCTTTAATTTACATAATAAAATTGGGTTGCAAAATTATAAAATTTTTGCAACCCAACCAAGTTTTTAGTCTATTGTATTTGAAGTCGTTTAAAATACGCTTTCTATATTTATTCTATTTATCGTCTCCAAGTATTTTATAGGTAACAGATTGAAGCAGAGATAATATGATACTGAAGAACAATGCTGTCCAGAATGAATCGACTGCAAAACCGCCAACAATATTCGTACACAACAAAATAATGATCGCATTAATTACCAATAAAAACAAACCTAAAGTAATAAAGGTTACAGGCAATGTCAGGATAACTAATATAGGTTTTATAAAAAGATTTAGTAATCCTAAAACAACTGCTACGATTACAGCTGTAGCAAAACTGGCAACGTGAACACCTGGCAAAAAGTTAGCGATTAACAAAACCAAAGCAGCAGTAACAAGAAGTCTGAGTAAAAAATTCATATCTTTTTTATTTAAAAGTTTGAATAAATATAATGATTTTTATATTGGATTAAAAGTATTTTTTGTTTCACGCAGATTTTGCAGATTTATCATAAGTAGTAAATAAATCCGTGAGAATCAGCTTAAATCTTTTTTAATCTGCGTGACATAATTATAAATCAAATCTTTAAAAAAAATCTTTCTAATTCTTTTAATCAGTTGCTTAAAAACTATTCTTTTAAAAACTGAGTAGTTAATTCAAAAAACATTTTAGGATTTTCGGCATGAAGCCAATGTCCGGCGTTTGGAATTGTTTCGAACTTAACATCCGGAAAATGTTGGCGTATTGCCTCAAAGTCTGTATCTAAAATATATCCTGAATTTCCTCCACGAATAAATAATGTGGGATTATTGAAAACTAAATCATCTGCCAAAGCTTTTCCAATGGCATCTAAATTAGTGTTAAAAACTGTCAGATTAAACCTAAAAGCCAATTGTCCGGGTTCCTGCCAATATAAATTCTTTAACAAAAACTGACGTGTTCCAAAATCGGGAACATATTCAGATAAAGTAGCTTCAACGTCATTTCGGCTTGGTTTTACTAAAAAATCAATTGCATTTAATCCTGCCAAAATATCCTGATGATGTTGTTTGTAAAATTTCGGACCTATATCTGCCACAATTAATTTATCTACAATTTCAGGATGTGTGGTTGCAAAAAGCATTGCTACTTTTCCTCCCATTGAATGTCCTAAAACATCAGCTTTACTTAAATTATTTGCCTGACAATATTCGAATACATCCTTTACCATTGCTTCATAAGTCCATTCATCTGAATGAAAACTGCGGCCGTGATTTCTTAAGTCTAATATATGAACCTGAAATCCAGCCTCTACATATTGCCCTGCCAAAGTTTTCCAGTTATCAGACATTCCTAAAAATCCGTGCATGATGATGAAAGGTTTTCCTTCGCCTTCTATTTTTGAGTATAACATTTATATTTTGGTTTTAAAAACAGAACACAAAGGTAAAAAACTTATCTGTCAATTATAAAATTATTGAATTCCCTAGTCCGCTTGATTTAATTTGTAAATAAATTTCATAAAAAATAAATATGTTATTACATACATAACTTTTAAGAAGATAAAAAATACTATTATCAATTCAACACAATTAAAACCTCTATTATTAGCCGCAATATTTTTTCAATAATTTATTCATTAAAACTTTGAGAATTTACAACAAGCATTTGATTAATTTCATCCAACATCTCAAATTCATCAGAAGGAAACATTTCTAAAACAGCGAACAAATTGCTGTGAAAAGCAATGAGATAAACCCGACAGGTTTTTAAAACATAAGTGTTCGGAAGATATTTTAAGTTGTATTAAATAGTGGTGATTTACTGGGATCTCCATCGCAGATTACCACTAT
>NZ_JAYSPC010000105.1:0-96846 GCF_043722275.1 Flavobacterium sp.
GTTGAGCCGGCGGAGGGACTCGAACCCACGACCTGCTGATTACAAATCAGCTGCTCTAGCCAACTGAGCTACGCTGGCGACTCATTACGGGTGCAAATATAGAGCGGTTTTTCGTTTTACCAAAATAAATCTGCACTTTTTTATACTTTTTTTTGCTTACAATTGGTTGATTTTAGCAATCAATTGATTAGCAGTTTCTTCCAATTCAACATTGATTTGTTTGAAGTGTGCTTTTTTGTTTTCAACGTTTTTAGCATTCACTTTTGTGATCAAAGTATCAAAAGCAGCGATTGCTTCATCGATCAAAGTGTTAGTTTCCGGAGTAGGATTTCCTGTTGTAGACATTTCAAATAAGTAAATTGCCTCTATAATATCTCCTAATACGAAGTTGATGTCTTTCTTTAAATTTTTAACGTTTGCCATTTTCTTTTTAATTTTAATTTGCGACTGCAAAAGTACATATAATCTTTTTATTAAGCGCTATGAAATGTAAATTTCTAAAATAGAAGCTTTTCCGCTCAAAATAAATGCATTTATCTCAGCCGGAACTAAAACCGTATCTCCTTTTATATAGGATTGTTTGAAACCGTCATATTCAATTTCAAAACTTCCGTCGATACACATATAAACCGTAAAAGTTTCTCCGGATTTTTCAACTTCAACTTTATTCTCTAACGGAATAAAATTCGTTGTAAAATAAGGACAATCTACAACTTCGTTTGAAGTATCAGGTTTTCTCTCATATTTTTTCTGAGTTTCTACCTTATTATAATTAATTGCATCAAGTGCCAATTCAACATGAAGTTCTCTGGTATTTCCCTGAGCATCTTTTCGATCAAAATCATATAAACGATACGTAATATCAGATGTCTGCTGAATTTCGGCAACAACTAATCCTGCGCCAATAGCGTGAACGGTTCCGGTTTCCAGAAAGAAAACATCACCGGCTTTGGCTTTTACATCATCTAAAATCGAAACTAATGTTTTACCATTTAAATGTTTCAGATATTCTTCTTTACTTGAATTTTCCTTAAAACCTACAATAATTCTGGAATCGGGATCCGCCTGCATTACATACCACATTTCGGTTTTACCAAAAGAATTATGACGTTCTTTTGCTAATTTATCATTGGGATGAACTTGTATCGAAAGATCTTCGCGCGCATCCAGATATTTAAAAAGCAACGGAAATTGTTTTCCAAAACGGCTATAAACTTTGGTTCCCAAAATTTCGTTTGGTGTTTCATCAATGAGTTCCATCAACGATTTTCCTTTCAAAACTCCGTTTGCAACAACACTTACATCGCCTTCAACGGTTGATAATTCCCAGCTTTCGCCAGTTATCTTAGATGAAATTGGTTTGTTAAGCAGCGTTTTTAATTTTTCTCCGCCCCAGATTCTATCTTTTAAGATAGGTTCAAATTGTAAAGGATACGATTTTGGATTCATGTTTTTTGGTGCTAATATCTTTATTAATCTAATATCAATCTGATACTATTTTTTTACTTCTACAATACTAATTCTTTAACTGTTGCAAGAGCTTTCGGGATGTGTTTTGCGGCATTCATGCTATCAAAAATCAAAATAACAACACCATTTCTGTCAATTACATACGTTACTCTTCCGGGTAAAAGACCAAATAAATTATCGCGAACCCCAAAAATGTGTCGTAATTTTTTATCCTGATCAGATAAAAGTATAAAAGGCAATTGATGTTTATTAGCAAATTTATGATGCGATTTCACGCTATCACTGCTAATACCAATAACCTCAGCGCCTAAATCCTTAAAATCTTCGTATTGATCTCTAAAACTACAAGCTTCGGTTGTGCATCCAGGCGTATTATCTTTTGGGTAAAAATAAATCACAAGTGGTTTTCGTCCCAAAACACTTTGGCTTTCAAAAACTTCTCCATGACTATTTTTTGCAGTAAAATTCGGAACTATATCTCCTATTTTTAGTGACATTTATTATTCTCCTTTATAAGTTACAAAATTGCGGTCCGTTTCATTCAAAACGATTTCCAGATCAAAATCGGGTTGAATTCTTTTTCTAATTTTATTCCATATCACAACAGCAATATTTTCAGCAGTTGGATTCAAATCCTGAAATTCCGGAACATCCATATTCAGATTTTTGTGATCAAACGGAATCTCTACTTCTTCGAGTATAATATCCGCTAATACTTTCACATCGAGAACAAAACCAGTTTCAGGGTCAACTTTTCCTGTAACACTTACTGTTAAACCATAATTATGACCATGAAAATTGGGATTATTACATTTTCCAAAAACAGCATTGTTCTTTTCAGATGTCCAATCTTTTCTGTGCAATCGATGTGCAGCATTAAAATGCGCTTTTCTTGATATGGTTACTTTCATTTTGGTGGTTGGTTAGTCTGGGGTTAAATTTTATGGTCTTCTAAATAATGATCAAATTCATCAAAAATTATTTTAAACCAAACGGTATAAATTTCGGGTTGTTTTTCAATATCTGCTTTTACATCTTCAATTGTCATCCATTTCCAATCTTCAACTTCTTCAGGATTTATGGCAGGATTATCATTATAATATCCTATCATAACATGGTCTAATTCATGCTCTGTTAAACCGTTATCAAAAGGTGCTTTATAAATAAAATGAAAAAGTTCTTTTAGTTCAGCTTTAAAACCCATTTCTTCAAACAATCTTCTGCTTCCTGCCTCAACGTTTGTTTCTCCTTCACGCTGATGGCTGCAACATGTATTGGTCCAAAGTAAAGGCGAGTGATATTTGTGGTGAGCACGCTGCTGAAGCATAATTTCGTTTTTATCATTTAAAATAAAAACTGAAAAAGCGCGATGTAAAACTGCTTTTTCATGTGCTTCTAATTTTGGCATTAAGCCAATTTGCTCGTCGTTTTGGTTTACTAATATTACGTTTTCTTCTATCATAGGGATTATTGATCAAACAAAAATACGAAAAAAGAAATGGCTTGAAAATCCTAAGCGAGATTGTGAAAAGTTTAACGAGCATCACATTTTACAAAATTTTGATTAGCAGCAAAATACAAATTACAGAGATCCAAAAAACCTTAAAAATTAAGCCTTAAAAACTATAACCTTTTGTTTTACGTAAATAAAGAAAAGTTAAAACATACTTAAAAAAATCTCAATTGTAAAGTACACGACATTTCAAGGCGAAATCTAGTTGTATTTTTGAAATCACAGAATTAAAGCACTCAAAAACAAATGAAAACAAAAACCCAAATCTTCAGCCTTTGCTTTTTAATTCCGCTTTTTATATTGCAGGCATGTGGACAAAATGCAAAAAAACAAAATACCAAAACAGTTGTCATGGAAAACAAAATCACGAAACCGGGAAATCCTTATTATTCGAATACTGATACAACGAAATTAAACGTTACTAATGCCGAATGGAAAAAAGTATTACCTGAAGATGTTTATGACGTAATGCGTAATGCAGATACCGAAAGACCTTTTACAGGAAAATACTGGAATACAGACGAAAAAGGAACTTATTATTGCGCTTCATGCGGAAATAAACTCTTTAGATCCGGCGCTAAATTTGCAAGCAGTTGCGGATGGCCAAGCTTTTTTGAACAAGACAACAAAAAAAGTGTAATCTATAAAAATGATAACTCTTTGGGAATGGAAAGAACCGAAGCTTTATGTGGTCGTTGCGGCGGACATTTAGGACATTTATTTGATGATGGACCTGAACCAACAGGAAAACGTTATTGCATGAATTCGATTGCACTTGATTTTGTTCCTGATACTAAATAATTAAGATAATAAAAACATGAAAAATATATTTTTGATTTGCGTTTTGGCATTATCCTTAAACGGATTTGCACAAACTGCTACAGCAAAAAACACTTCAAACTTTGAAACAATTACGCTAGGCGGAGGTTGTTATTGGTGCGTTGAAGCTGTTTATGAAAATTTAGACGGAGTAAAATCTGTAGTTTCCGGTTTTGCCGGAGGAAATGTTGCCAACCCAACTTATGAAGAAGTTTGCACAGGAACAACCGGTCACGCCGAAGTAGTTCAGATTACGTACGACAAAACAAAAACCGATCTTAATGAAATATTCAAGGTTTTCTTTACCGTTCACGATCCTACAACTTTAAACCGTCAAGGTGCTGACGTAGGAACTCAATATCGCTCTGTGATTTTCTACAAAAATGCCGAACAAAAAAATGCTGCAACAAGTATTATTGCCGAATTAAACAAAGCAAAAGTTTACGGCACTCCTATTGTAACAAAAGTAGAACCTTTTAAAGCATTCTATAAAGCCGAAGATTATCATCAGAATTATTATGCAAATAATAAAAACCAACCGTATTGCAAAATGGTAATTCAGCCAAAAATTGAAAAATTCGAAAAAGTTTTTAAAGACAAACTAAAAAAGAAATAACAGACTTTTATATTGGTTAATAATAGTTGCCGTTCATGAAAATGAACGGTTTTTTTGTGTTTTTTTTGCCACGAATTTTTTCTGCATAAAATTTAATTGTAATTCGCGAAAATTCGTGAAATCGTGGCAAACTCTTTTCCAAATCCAATTCATATTTTTTGTAATTTGCATCGGACTAAAAAACAAAAATCAATCATCAAAAACCATCAAATGAAGCAATTATTCTTATTCTTTGCCTTATTAATTTCAACTTTACAAATTCATTCTCAGGAAAATTTACCAACAGATTATCTTTCAAAAGAATTTCATAAAGGTCGTCGAGAAGCTTTTAGAAATTTAATGCCCGCAAATTCTGTTGCCGTAATTTTCTCTTATCCCGAAAGAGTTTTTTCAAAAGATATCAATTATAATTTCCACCAAAATCCCGATTTATTTTATTTATCAGGATATAAAGAACCGGATGCAGTTTTAATTCTTTTTAAAGAAGTACAGGGAACTGAAAAATACAACGAAATTCTTTTTGTTCGAGAAAAAAATGCTTCTCGCGAAATGTGGACAGGAAGACGTTTGGGAGTTGATGGCGGAAAATCTAAACTAGGAATTACTACTGTTTATAACGGAAAAGACTTTAAAGATTTTACAATTGATTTAAAGAAATTCGACAAAATAATTTATGATAATATCCCAACCGATATTAGCAACGATAAAAGCGGATTTGATCTTTACGGATTATTAGAAACCTTTAAAACTAAAGCCGGAATTACAATTGAAGATAAAACTTCAGTAGATTTATTTACAAACATTACAAACTCACTTCGAGAAATAAAAACTCCCGAAGAAATGGATTTAATGCGTAAAACAGTCAAACTTTCCTGCATTGCGCACAATGAAGTCATGAAAGCCGTAGGTCCGGATATGAGCGAAAACGAAGCTGACGGAATTCACGCCTATATTCATAGACATTATGGTGCCGAAGGCGAAGGCTATCCGCCAATTGTAGGCGCCGGCGCAAATGGCTGCATTTTACATTATGGAGAAAACAACTCCACAAAAATCGACAATCAGTTATTATTGATGGATGTAGGATCAGAATATCACGGGTATTCGGCTGATGTTACAAGAACAATTCCCGCCAACGGAAAATTTACCGAAGAACAAAAAGCCATTTATCAATTAGTTTATGAAGCGCAGGAAGAAGTTTTTAAAATTTGTAAACCTGGAACTCCAATCCAGAATTTGACTCAAAAATCAAAAGAAATTGTTGCTGCGGGATTAATCAAACTCGGAATTATTACAGATCCTAAAGATGTTAGAATATATTATCCGCATGGATGTTCGCATTTTCTGGGTTTAGATGTTCATGACAAAGGAAATTATATGGGCAATCTTAAAGAAAATATGATTTTGACTGTTGAACCTGGAATTTACATTCCGGCAAATAGCAAATGTGATAAAAAATGGTGGAATATTGGTGTTCGTATCGAAGATGATATCGCGATCACAAAAGATTCATATGAAAATTTATCTGCCGAATCTCCGAGAAAATGGCAGGATGTTGAAAAACTGGCAACACAAAAAAGCAATTTTAATGAAATGAAATTTCCTAAAATATAATTTAGAGTACAACGATATTTTTGCCACGGATTAAAATGATTCGCACAGATTAATTAAGTTAAAATTTAAAAAAATCTTTTTAATCTTTTTAATCTTTTTAATCTGTGGCTAAAAAAAAAATACAAGCTAAGCCTCGTTTCTCTCAAAACGAGGTATTTTTATGCAGAATTTTCACGTACTTTGTATTCCTAAAAATATAAAAAATGAAAGCACTTACCTTTTCTTCTTTCGGAAATTCTGACGTTTTAGAATATATCGAAATTCCGAATCCTGTATTAAAAACCGATGAGATTTTAGTCGAGATGAAAGCCATTGGATTAAATTTTGCCGATGTTTACAGACGAAAAGGAAACTATCATTTAAAAGGAAATCCTCCTTTTATTGCCGGTTATGAAGGTGCCGGAATTATAGTCGACGCAAACAATCATCCCGAATACAAAGTTGGAGATCGTGTGGCTTTCGCCGATGTTCCTTTTGCCAATGCAGAATTAGTTGCAGTAAATACAAATCACGTTCTTCCTTTACCGGAAGGAATTTCTTTTGAAACCGCAGCTTCAATTTTATTACAAGGTTTAACAGCACATTATTTAGCAACTGACAGTCATAAAACCGCAAAAGGTGAAACTGTTTTAATTCATGCCGTTGCCGGAGGCGTTGGACAATTTCTAACACAAATAAGCAAACTTTTAGGCGCGAATGTTATTGGTTTAACCTCATCGCCTGACAAAGCAAAAGTGGCCATTGAACAAGGTGCAGATCATGTATTTCTATATAACGAAGATTGGAAATCAGATATCTTCAAGACAATCCCAAATGGAGTTGATGTCGTTTATGACAGTATCGGAAGTACTTTAAAGGACAATTTTGAAGTTACAAAAGAATGCGGACAAGTTGTTTTCTTCGGAATGGCGGGTGGAGATCCTGAACCTGTAGATCCCAGAATGTTAATGGATACATCCAAAACTTTAACCGGAGGAGATTTATGGAGTTATTTAAATTCTAAAGAAGAAAGAATCAAAAGATCCAGTCAGTTATTCCAGTGGATTATCGAAGGGAAAATTACGCTTTCAAAACCAACTTCCTTCAAATTATCCGAAGGAAAATTAGCGCATGATTATCTTGAAAGCCGAAAAAGTACGGGGAAAATTATTTTGATTCCTTAGTATAAAATCAATATAAATTTTCGCCACAAATTCACAAATTATTTTTCACGCAGATTTAAAAAGATTTAGGCTGATGAACGTTGATTTTTTTCACAACTGAATTTAAATTAATCTGTAAGAATTTCTCATATCCTTTTCTCAATCTTGTCATTTCGACGAAGGAGAAATCGCACCAGAAACTCTACAATCAAAATCACCAATCTTTGTCGATTTACAAGTGTGATTTCTCCTTCGTCGAAATGACAAAAATAAGCATAAAAATTCGTGTTTTATCCGCGTTTTCGCTTTAGCGGATCCGTTTTATCCGCGTACTTCTCCACAATCCCGCTTCGTTAAAAATTCAATCCAACCCTACAACTGATTTATTTCAATTTTCGTCAATGCAGATAATTGTAAAATCCTGCCCACATCTTCTTTATTTGCTACAAAAAACAAATAATTATCTCCTTGTGTGTCGTACGTCATTAATTCTAAATCTCGTTTTCCTAATGCCGTTTGAATATACGGAAACAAATCGTGACTATAGGTTTCTTCCGGATAGTTGAAATTAAGATCTTCGCCAATCATTTCTGAAATGAAGTATTCTGCATCTTCGGGACCAAATTTCCAATCGCTGTTCCAGCAATCTATTATTTCAAAAAAATCCCAATGCCCTTCAACAATTGCATGATATTCTTTTGTCTCTTTTTGATAATTTTTGAAAAGTTTTTTCGATTGTCTTTTCAGTTCTTTTTCTTCAATATCTCCTCTTGAAACTAATTGGATAAATTCTTCAAAAATTTCCTGAGTAACTTCAATTTCATCAGGAATTAAATTTTCCTGTGATGGAAGCTCAATATTTTCAGGCAATTTAATATTTAAATATTCACAAATTCCCTGTAAAACCTTTTCGAACTCTTTAAATCCTATTTTCTGAATATCGGTTTTTGGATCTTTTATATCAATAGACTCTGTTTCTAATATTCCTTTCGTATAATTTACAAAATGACCGCCGCTATATAATATTTTGAAATCATTTGTCTCTAAACTATTCGTAGAACAAAAAAAGATGACGAAATTATGCAAAACATGTTTCAGGTATTTTTTTACTTCAGGAGTTGGCTCTGTGTAAAACTGAATATGAATATAATCGAATTCTAATTCCTGAAGCATTTGTTCTTCAGTAACTGGCCCAATATCTATTTTTTTATACAATTCATTTAAAACTCCATAAGCATTTTTTAAACCTGCCTTTTTAATTTCATCATGCGCTTCTTCATAATCAAATGAACCGGGAAATGAATATAAATTTACTAAAACTGTATCGTGAATTCCATGAATTTTAAATTCAAAATTATTTATCTCATTGTACAATTTTGAATAAATAGCATCCAAAACGTCAAACGAAACTATGGATTTCAGATCATTATTTCTGCCAAAAAAATTAGAAAAAAAGTCTTTCATGAATATCTTATTTTAAAGTTTCCGCAATCATTAAAGCACATTTCTCACCATCAATTGCGGCTGATATAATTCCGCCAGCATAACCTGCTCCTTCTCCACACGGATATAACCCTTTTATTTGTAAATGTTCGTACGTAATTGCATCTCTCGGGATTCTAACCGGAGATGAAGTTCTGCTTTCCGGTGCATGTAAAATAGCTTCATTGGTCAAATAACCACGCATTGATTTCCCGAATTCTGTAAAACCCTCACGTAAAATTTGCGATAAGAAGCCCGGAAATACCTGTCCCATTTCTACCGAAGTTGTTCCCGGAACATATGATGTTTTTGGGATATCTGCCGAAACTTTATTTTGCGTAAAATCGACCATTCTTTGCGCCGGAACTTTTTGAGTTTCTCCTGCTAAATACCACGCTTTTTGTTCGATACTTTTTTGGAATTCCATTCCAGCTAAAGCTCCAAATTTTGCAAAAGGTTTAAAATCTTCTAATTTTAATTCGATTACAATTCCGGAATTTGCCGTAACCTGATCACGTTTTGATGGCGACCAACCATTTGTAACTACTTCGCCAGGACTTGTCGCACAAGGCGCAATTACACCTCCCGGACACATACAAAATGAATACATTCCGCGACCGTTAACTTGTTTTACAATAGAATATGGCGCCGGTGGTAAATGTTCGCCGCGATAATCGCAGCTATATTGAATACTATCAATCAATTCCTGTGAATGCTCTGCACGAACTCCCAAAGCAAAAGGTTTGGCTTCGATAAAAATTTTCTTTTTATCTAATAGTTCAAAAATATCCCGCGCCGAATGTCCTGTGGCTAAAATCAATTTACTTGATAGGATTTTATCCCCGTTTTGAGTAACTATTCCTTCCACTTCATTATTCTTTACCAAAATATCGGTTACTCGCGTATCAAATAAAACCTGACCGCCAAATTCGATGATTTTATTTCGAATATCTTCTATGATTTTAGGCAATTTATTTGTCCCAATATGCGGATGAGCTTCTACCAAAATATCTTCAGAAGCGCCAAAAGCAACCAGAAGTTCTAATATTCTCGTAACATCACCACGTTTTTTAGAACGTGTATATAATTTTCCGTCAGAATACGTTCCTGCTCCGCCTTCTCCAAAACAATAATTAGAATCTTCGTTAACGATATGATCTACATTTATCGCTTTTAAATCACGACGGCGACCTCGAACATCTTTTCCGCGTTCAACTACAATTGGCTTTAAGCCTAATTCTATTAATTGCAAAGCTGCAAAAAGTCCGGCTGGACCTGCTCCAACAACAATTACTTCCTGAGCCGAAGAAACATCTTTATATATAGGCAGCTCGATTTTAGTTTCCTGAAAAGGATCGCCTTGTAAATAGATGATTACTTTCAAATTGATTTTTATCGCTTTTTGGCGCGCATCAATTGATCGTTTTAAAATAGAAATATGTTGAATTTCCTTTGGAGAAACCTTTATTTGTTTAGACAAATAGTCTTTTAGCAACAATTCGTCTGCTGCTATTTCTGGAGAAACTTGTAATAGAAGTTCTTTTGGCATTTTTTATGGATTCTGAAATTTTATGGAAATAACTTATAAATATCTTCCCGTCTTGCAAATCTAGCAAGTTCTATGACTTCTTCTTCAAAAAAAAATCCTAATCTATATTTTCCAATTCTAATTCTATAAGCTTCGGAATGACCTTTCATCTTTTTTATGTTTGGAATCTTTTGAATACTTTCAACATTTTCAAGCATAATAATTACCTGAATAATATCATCTTTTAGAGTAGAATCTTTTATTTTTATCAAATCTTTAGAAAATAATTTTCCAAATATGACTTTCATGATTTTAAGATTTTCATGATTTCTTCTCTTGAAACAAATTCTGATCTATCAACTTCCTGCATCAACATCAGCAAACCGAAATCTTCTTTTTCCTCATCAGACAAATTACTAAATTGATTTGACTGAATGTTTTTTACATAAGCCTGAACAGCATTCTCTATCAAACCTTTGACGCTGGTTTTTTCAAAAATTGAAATCACTTTCAATTTTGTTAAAGTTGCTTCATCTATATCTATTAGCTTTCTCATTTGAAATAAATTTTATACAAATATATACCGTATATACTATATATACTATTTAATTAATTAGTATTGTTAAATCCATTTTCAAATTAGACTTTGTACCTTTGCAACTCTGTCCCGAACTTTCGGGATTAACCTTAAAAAAAATGTCTAGAAAAATAAAATTGATTTGGGATTTTCGTGGTCCGGCTTCTGAAAAAACAGCTGAACATCACGAAATTCATTTAAAAGAATATATTGCTATTGAAAAACTTGCGCTAAATATTACTGGTTTTAAAATCATAAACGAAATGCATGCAACCGCTTTTATGGTTGTCACCGATGAAAATATGATTCAGGTAAGAGATGCCTTGAAACCGCATCGTGGAGAAGTATATATTGAATAAAATTCCAATTTTGAAAAAGCTTAAATAAAAAATTCCAAATTCCAAACTATCGCTAGCATTGGAATTTGGATTTTGACTTTTTACTATTCTAAAGTTGGAATTTGGAATTTAACTTTAGTTAGCAACTTCACTAATAAATTTAATTCGCATCAAACGTAGTTCGTCGATATCATAATCGCCATCAAATTCTTTAAGAGCATCTTCGATTTTATCTGATTCTGATTCCATGAAGTAATCATGAATTTCTTCCTGCTGATCTTCATCGAGCATATCATCAACCCAATATTTTATATTTAATTTTGTACCGGCATATACGATCATTTCCATTTCTTTGATCAAAGCATCCATTGAAAGACCTTTTGCAGAAGCAATATCTTTAAGTGATAATTTTCGATCTATATTTTGAATGATATATAACTTATTAGCTGAATTTACTCCTGTAGATTTTACTACTAAATCGTCTGGTCGAACGATATCATTATCTTCAACATAACGATTAATTAAGGTAATAAAATCTGCTCCGTATTTTTTAGCTTTTCCTTCACCAACTCCGTGAATATTGAATAATTCAGTTAAAGTGATTGGATATTTCAAGGCCATATCTTCAAGAGAAGGGTCCTGAAAAACAACAAACGGAGGAACTCCAAGTTTCTTGGCTACTTTTTTACGCAGTTCACGCAACATTCCCATCAAAACTTCATCGGCAGTTCCTGATGATTTTGCTGCGGTTACGATGGCTTCGTCTTCAGATTCATTGTATTCATGATCTTCAGACATCATAAATGAAACCGGATTTTCAATAAAGTCTAAACCTTCTTTAGTGATTTTCACCACTCCATAGGTTTCGATATCTTTTGATAAATAACCTGCTACTAAAACTTGTCGCAATAATGCCATCCAATATTTTTCGTCGTGATTTGAACCTGATCCAAAAAATGATTGTATATCTGTTTTATGTGCTTTAATTACCGCGTTTATTCTACCTATTAAAGTAAATACAATTTCTTTTGACTTATAAATATGTTTTGTATCGCGAACAATTTCAAGTAATTTAACAGCCTGATCTTTTGCTTCAACTTTACTTTTAGGATTACGAACATTGTCGTCCATATCTGCGCCTTCTCCGGTTTCACCGTCAAATTCTTCACCAAAATAATGGAGTAAAAATTTTCGGCGTGACATTGAGGTTTCGGCGTAAGCCACAACTTCCTGCAAAAGGGCAAAACCAATTTCTTGTTCTGCAACTGGTTTTCCTGACATGAATTTCTCCAGTTTTTCTACATCTTTATAGGAGTAATACGCCAGGCAATGTCCTTCGCCTCCATCACGTCCGGCGCGACCAGTTTCCTGATAATAGCTTTCTAATGATTTTGGAATATCATGATGAATTACAAAACGAACGTCTGGTTTGTCGATTCCCATTCCGAAGGCAATTGTTGCCACAACCACATCTACGTCTTCCATAAGAAACATATCCTGATGTTTGGCGCGTGTTTTGGCATCTAAACCTGCGTGATAAGGAACGGCACTTATTCCGTTAACTTGTAAAACTTCGGCAATCGATTCTACTTTTTTACGGCTTAAACAGTAAATAATTCCGGATTTGCCTTTATGTTGTTTGATAAATCGAATGATATCCGATTCAATATTTTTAGTTTTTGTGCGAACTTCGTAGTACAAGTTCGGTCTGTTGAATGATGCCTTAAAAGTATTCGCATCAGACATATCAAGGTTTTTCAGAATATCTTCCTGAACTTTTGGGGTTGCGGTTGCGGTAAGTCCAATAATTGGAACCTGACCTAATTGTTTGATTATATTTTTCAGATTTCTATATTCCGGCCTAAAATCATGACCCCATTCTGATATACAATGTGCTTCATCAATAGCAACAAACGAAATAGGCACACTTTGTAAAAAAGCCACATATTCTTCTTTAGTCAAAGACTCCGGAGCAACATATAAAAGCTTGGTTAATCCGGAAGTAATATCTTTTTTTACTTGTGCAATTTCTGTTTTAGTAAGGGAGGAATTTAACACATGCGCAATTCCGTTTTCTGAAGAAAGGCTTCTGATCGCATCAACCTGATTTTTCATTAGAGCAATCAAAGGAGAAACAACAATAGCTGTTCCGTCCTGAATTAAAGCGGGTAATTGATAACAAAGGGACTTTCCACCGCCAGTAGGCATGATTACGAATGTATTTGTCTGACCTAAAATACTCGTAATGACTTGCTCCTGCAAACCCTTAAATTGGCTAAAGCCGAAATACTTCTTTAATTCCTTGTGTATTTCAATTTCGTTTGAATTCATTCTTTATATTAATGGTATTTTGTATAAATTTGCAACACATAAAGATACAACTTTCTTTTATACATACAAATTTTAAATATTCTGTTTTGATCACAAAAGAAAATATATTGGCGATCGCCAAAAAAACAATACTCTCTGAAAGTGAAGCAATTACAAAGCTAATTGATTTTTTAGACGAAAATTTTTACGAAGCAACACAACGCATTTACGAAACCAAAGGTCGTTTGATCGTTACGGGCATCGGAAAAAGCGCAATTATCGCTCAAAAAATGGTCGCCACTTTTAATTCTACCGGAACACCATCTATGTTCCTGCACGCCTCAGAAGCTATTCACGGTGATTTAGGAATGATTCAGAAAGAAGACATCATAATTTGCATTTCTAAAAGCGGAAACAGTCCTGAAATAAAAGTTTTAGTACCGTTATTAAAACGTTTTGGAAACATTTTAATTGCCATTACCGGAAATATAACTTCATCTTTAGCCAAAGGTTCTGACTATGTCCTGAACACAACGGTTGAAATGGAAGCTTGCCCGATAAATTTAGCGCCAACAAATAGTACAACTGCACAACTTGTTATGGGTGATGCTCTTGCGGTTTGTCTAATGGAAATGCGCGATTTTAAACCTGAAGATTTTGCCGTATATCATCCAGGCGGAGCTTTAGGCAAAAAATTATTGCTTCGCGTAAAAGACATGATTGAACATTCGTTAAAACCAATGGTGACTCCTGATACCTCAGTTAAAAAAGTTATTTTTGAGATCTCTGAAAAAAGATTAGGGGTTACGGCTGTGATCGAAGATGATAAAATAATTGGAATTATTACCGATGGAGACATCCGAAGAATGCTAAATGACGTAGATACTATTGCTGACTTAACTGCAAGGGATATTATGTCAGAAAACCCTAAATTAGTATCTTCGGAAACTATGGCGGTTGACGCTTTAAACATTTTAGAAGATTTTTCGATAACACAACTGATTGTTTCAGACAACGGCGAGTACAAAGGAGTATTACATTTACATGACATATTAAAAGAAGGAATCGTATAATGGCAAAAAAAAACCTTGGCGAGATGTCATTTTTAGACCATCTTGAAGAATTAAGATGGTTATTAGTTAGAAGTACAATTGCAATATGCATCATGGCATTTGCGGTTTATTTTATTAGTGATTATTTATTTGATCAGATTATTTTAGGACCAATACGACCTACCTTTTTTACTTATGTCTGGTTTTGTGATTTATCGCATCAATTGGGTTTTGCAGACAGTATTTGTATTACTGAACTGAATTTTATTATTCAGAATACAGAAATGGAAGGACAGGTTAATATTTTTGTATGGATGTGTCTTCTAGCCGGTTTCATTTTAAGTTTTCCTTACATTTTATGGGAACTTTGGAAATTTATCAGTCCTGCTTTATATGAAAAAGAGCGTAAAAATGCTAAAGTATTCATTTTCACTTCTTCATTACTTTTCTTTTTAGGAGTATTGTTTGGGTATTACATCGTTATCCCAATGTCAGTAAATTTCGTTGCTACATTCTCTGTGAGTGATGTTGTAAAAAACCAATTCACGCTTGAATCATATATGGGAATGGTAAAAACGAGTATTCTTGCCAGCGGATTGTTTTTTGAATTACCTATAATTATTTATTTCTTAACAAAATTAGGATTAGTAACTCCTGTTTTCTTAAGAAAATATTGGAAATATGCCGTTGTAATTATTTTAATTATTGCAGCAATCGTAACTCCTCCAGACGTAGTTAGTCAAACTATTGTAGCAATACCTATGTTGCTTATTTACGAAGTGAGTATCCTGATTTCGAGGATTGTTTATAAAAATAAATTGAAACAAAATGTCTGATATCATACAAGAATTTAACGACTATCGTTCTAAAATGAACGAAAAATTACTCGCTGATAATAACAAAATCGTAAAGCGAATTTTTAACCTTGACACGAATGCTTATGCAGCCGGAGCTCTTGACGTAAAAACAAAAGAACTTTTAGGATTAGTGGCTTCGGCAGTTTTACGTTGTGATGACTGCGTAAAATACCACTTGGAAACGAGCCATAAAGAAGGTGTTACAAAAGAAGAAATGATGGAAGCAATGGGAATCGCAACTCTTGTTGGAGGAACAATTGTAGTACCTCATTTACGCAGGGCTTACGAATTTTGGGAAGCTTTAGAAGAAGCTGAAACTAAATAATTGTTAATACGTTTATTTGTTGAATCGTTTATTCGTTAATTTGTGACGAATAAACGATTCAACGTTTAAACGATTAAACTTAAAAAATGAAATTAAGAGCCGATAATTTAATCAAAACCTATAAAGGTCGCAGCGTTGTAAAAGGAATTTCTGTTGAGGTAAATCAAGGAGAAATTGTTGGGCTTTTGGGACCAAATGGTGCCGGAAAAACGACTTCATTCTATATGATTGTAGGATTGGTAAAACCAAATCAAGGTAATATTTATCTGGATGATTTGAATATTACAGATTATCCAATGTACAAACGTGCTCAACAAGGAATTGGTTATTTAGCACAAGAAGCTTCTGTTTTTAGAAAATTAAGTATTGAGGATAATATCTTAAGTGTTTTGCAATTGACTAAACTTTCAAAAGAAGAACAAATTGCAAAAATGGAAAGTCTAATTGAAGAATTCAGCTTAGAACATATTCGCACGAACCGAGGAGATTTACTGTCCGGAGGAGAACGCCGTCGTACCGAAATTGCACGTGCATTAGCAACAGATCCAAAATTCATTTTATTAGATGAGCCTTTTGCGGGAGTTGACCCTGTTGCGGTTGAGGACATCCAGAGAATTGTTGCTCAGTTAAAAAATAAAAATATCGGGATTCTGATTACGGATCACAACGTTCAGGAAACTTTAGCAATTACAGATAAAACATATTTAATGTTTGAAGGAGGAATCCTGAAAGCCGGAGTTCCTGAAGAATTAGTTGAAGACGAAATGGTTCGTAGAGTTTACTTAGGTCAAAACTTTGAACTTCGTAAAAAGAAACTTGAATTTTAGTGTAAAAAAAGTTTACAGTCGCAGTTTTTAGTCTCAATGATAACTGAAAACTGCGACTGAATACTAAAATCTATTCAACGGTTATAAACTGCAATTGTTCTATATCTCCGTTGTAAATATTGACATCAACTCTGTGTTTGATTCCGGGCAAAGATGCTTTTTCAGTAAATTGCCAAAAAAGCCAATCATCTTCAATTTTTTCTCTGTAGAAGTTGTAGTTGGCTATCCAAAATAAATATTCTCCAAATTCTTCTTTCAAGAAATCAGCATAATAGCGTTCGCCGGTATAAATTATTGGACGAACCTGATAATGTGCCTCAACTTTAGTCAGCCAGCGTTTTAATCCTTTTTTCAAACTATCCAAAGGTTGATTTTTAGGTAATCTTTCGATATCTACAACGGGTGGCAAATCGCCTTTTTGCAATTTTACTGTTTTAATAAAAAGATTTGCCTGCTCAATAGAATTTTCGTTCGGACGATAATAATGATAAGCTCCGCGCATAATTTTATGTTCTTTTGCGCCTTCCCAATTTTTTTTAAATTGCCTGTCTACTCGGTCATTTCCTGCTGTGGCACGGATAAAAACGAATTGAACCGGATATTTTTCTTCTAAAATTTCAACTTCGTCCCATTCTACTTTTCCCTGAAATTCAGATACATCAATTCCTATTACTTTTCCTTTATGATTCTCGAGAACCTGAATATTTCGAACATCCGAAAGGTGTTTATCGACCTCATCTTCATCTAAAACTTTACTTGACTTAAAGCCAAGATAATATGCCAGTCCATCACGATAATGATAAACTGCTGCAAATAAAATCAAGAACAAAAAAGAGAATACAATAAAGCGAATCATCTTACTGAAAACAGATCGGCTGGATTGAGATTTGCGAGAGTAAGAAGTTCGTCGTGTCGTTTTTCTTGCCATTGGAATAAAACTACTTTTTCAAAAACATATTATTGACAACCGATAACAACACATAAAAAATTATAAGTAACGGGATCGCAAGATATTGAAGCGTAATTACCAAAAGTAACGAAATCAATAAAAACACTATTTGAAGGACATTATCCTTTACAGTGAATTTCTTGATTTTTAATGCAAATAATGGAATTTCGGCATTTAAAATATAGGCACTACATAACACAATTATAAGTAAAACCCATTGATTGGTTAAAATTTCCAGCATCAATAAAGAATCTGAAAATTTTAATACTAAAGGTAAACTTAAAATAAAAAGTGCATTTGCAGGAGTTGGCAAACCTATAAATGAATCGGTTTGACGTGTATCAATATTAAAATTTGCTAATCGATAACAAGAACCCAAAGTCACTATAAATCCTAAAAACGGAATTATTGGACTTGTCCCTAATTCGTGTGCGCTATTTACAAACATAGAATACATGACGTAACCAGGCACAACTCCGCTGGTAACCATATCTGCCAAAGAATCTAATTGTAAACCAAGCGGACTTGATACTTTAAATAATCTGGCAAAAAAACCATCAAAAAAATCAAAAAAGATTCCTAAACAAACCATGTAAAAAGCCATTAAATAATCGTTTTGTGAAACGAAAACTACTGCGATACAACCACAAAATAAATTGATTAATGTGATTAAATTAGGAACGTGTTTTTTAATATTCATGTTTTATAGTTTTATTTTTGCAACGACAAATTTCGCATAATAACTGACAATTATTACTATTAGTAATAAAAATTATTACTAAAACTTAAAAATGATTACCATTCTAAAACGGTAATTATTAAAACGTCTTTAAAAGAGTCTTTTCCATTCAAAATTCTGACTTTTGCATTATTTATCAAAAGGAATAAATTTGCTGAGTAAAATATTATATTTTTGGTAAAAATTAAAACAGACTTCGGTTTGCTAAAAAATATCCGTTGAAGAAAATCTTTGTGCTTTTATTATTATGGAGTTGTACGTTACAGTATGCGCAAACCGCTCGGAAATATTCGAACGAATTTATGAATATTGGTGTTGACGCTGCCGCATTAGGAATGTCGAGTGCCGTTGTAGCTTCTACAAATGATGTCAATTCTGTTTACTGGAATCCGGCTGGTTTAACCAATCTCGAAGATCATCAGATATCATTGATGCACGCGAATTATTTTGCGAATATTGCGCAATATGATTATATAGGATATGCAAGCCCGATTGATGACAGAAGTGCGTGGGGAATTTCGATGATTCGTTTTGGTGTTGATGATATTCTTGATACGACACAATTAATTGACAATCAAGGAAATATTGATTACAATAGAATCAGTTTATTTTCGACTGCTGATTATGGTTTTACTTTTTCTTATGCGAGAAAACTACCCGTTGAAGGACTTCAATATGGTGTAAACGCAAAAATAATCAGAAGAATTATTGGAAAATTCGCGAATTCCTGGGGATTTGGTTTTGATGTTGGACTTCAGTTTGAAAGAAACAATTGGAAATTCGGATTAATGCTACGTGATATTACAACTACTTATAATGTCTGGAATATCGATGAAGAAGAATATGCGAAAATTGCGAATGCAATTCCGGGAGAAAACAATGAATTACCTGAAAGTACCGAAATAACTTTACCAAAAGCACAATTAGGAGTATCGAGAAAATTTGAATTCCATAATGATTACAGCCTTTTAGTTGCTACTAATTTGAATATGCGTTTTGAACAAACGAACGATATTATTTCTACAAAAGCGGTAAGTATTGATCCTGCTGTAGGATTTGAATTTGGATATACTGATCTTGTATTTTTAAGAGCCGGCGCAGGAAATTTTCAGAATGTTACGCAATTAGACAATACCGAAAAAGTTAACTTTCAGCCTAATATTGGTCTTGGTTTCAAGTACAAAGGCATTCAGGTTGACTACGCTTTGACTGATCTGGGAAACCAAAGTACTGCTTTGTACTCAAATATATTCTCTTTGAAAGTAGATTTAGGTATCTTTAGATAAAATTATAACACAATAAACTTCTTAAAAATTTTAAATTATGAAAAATGTCATTTTCAAAAAAACACTTTTTAGTTTACTATTATTATTAAGTTTTGTTGGTTTTAGCCAAAGTTTGCCTTTATCTAAAGAAGCAAAAATAAGCGTGATTACTTGCGGATTGGGCAATGAAACCTATTCTTATTTTGGTCATAATGCAATTAGAGTCGCTGATCCGGGAAACAATATTGACGTTGTATATAATTATGGTGCTTTTGATTTTAGAACGCAAAACTTTGTTGCCAAATTTGCGAAAGGAGATTTAGATTATTTTGCAGTTGTAAGCTCTTTTTCTGATTTTATAAACGATTATAACTATGAAAAAAGAAGTGTTTTTGAACAGGAATTAATTATTCCTCAAGATTTAAAACAGAAGCTTTTTGATAATTTAAATACTTCTTTACTTCCGGAAAACAGATCGTATACTTATAAATTTATTGATAAAAACTGTACTTCGATGGTAGTAAATGTCATCAATACAAGTTTAGGAGAAAACGTAATTGTAAAAAAAGGAGAAACAGATATAACCTACCGCTCTATTTTATTTCCTTATTTTGATGGACATTTTTATGATCAATTAGGAACAAGTATCATTTTTGGAACAAAAGTAGATCAATTAGGAACCAAAATATTCCTTCCGTTTGAATTGAAAAATAGCTTAGAAAAAATCACTTATCAAAATCATTCTTTAGTTGACAAAACTAAAACGCTTCTTAGCTTTAAAAAAGAAACACCAGGCTCATGGTGGAATAACGTTTATACTTATTTGTTTATTCTTGGATTTGTTGTTTTAGCGCACAACAAAATAGTTGATAAAATCTATCTTTTGATTGTATCATTAATCGGTTTATTTTTTGTTTTGATGGGATTTTATTCGTTTCACCAAGAACTGGCAATGAATTATAATGTACTTTTATTTAATCCGTTATTATTGATTTTGATTTTCCTGTCTATAATAAAAAACAAAAGATGGACGTATCGCTTTGCAGTTTTACATTTGCTTTTTCTAATAGTCTACGGAATTTTCATGATCAATAAAGCGCACTTTTTTATTGTGTTGCCAATGATCATAACAAGCGGATTTGTTTTAGTAAGAGTAGCAATTCGAAATAAAAAACGTATTCCGATTATTATCTAAATTATTGTCCGCGATAAAATAAAACTGTAGTAATGGTTTTGAAAGTAATACTCAAATCCAGAAATATACTTCGATGTTTGATGTAATATAAATCGTATTGTAATTTTATCAAACTCTCTTCAATAGATTCTCCATACGAATAATTAACTTGCGCCCAACCGGTAAGTCCTGGCCTAATAACGTGCCTTGTTTCATAAAAAGGCATTACACGGGCTATTTCTTCAACAAAAAATGGTCTTTCAGGTCTTGGTCCAATAACCGCCATATCTCCTATTAAAACATTAAAAAATTGTGGTAATTCATCTATTCTTGACTTACGCATCATTTTTCCAAAAGGAGTTATTCGCCTGTCATTTGAAGTTGCAAAAACAGCTCCATTTGCTTCTGAGTTTTCGATCATTGTTCTAAACTTATATATTTTGAAAATGATTCCGTTTTTGCCAACACGTTCCTGAGTGTAAAACAATGTTCCTTTATTTGCAAAAAGGTTTCCAATAAAAATTAAAGGAATAAAAACAGCGCAAATTAATAAACCTGTAACTGAACAGAAGAACTCCATAGAACGCACCAAAAAAAGGTAAAGCCTATTACTGTTACTTCTGCTAAAGGGGAAAAAGCGATAAAAATCTCTCGCAATATATTGTACCGGAATACGCTGGGTTTTACTTTCATAAACCTGGGTATATTCACGAATGACATTTCCGGATTCTAATAAATGAAGTAATTGTTGGTATAAATCAGCAGTAATTCCGTCTGTTTTTTGAGAAGCAATCACAATTTCAGAAACCTGGTTTTTGATTACAAAATCTTCAAAATCATTCTTTTTAATTTCTTTTACATAATGAAAATCCAAATCTTCTTTAGAAATTGAATCGGAATTTACAAAGCCAATAATTTTATAATGCGGGTCAACACTTTCTAATCCTAAGACTAATTCTTCAACTTGATTTTGATCGCATATTAAAACTACATTTTGAGAAAAACGATGTGACGCGAGGAAATAAACATAAAATAAACGCCATAGCAATAATGTACCAAGAATAGTAAAATAAAAGATAAATATAATTAGTCGCTGTTTAGGCAATTCCGGAGATAAAACGGGAGTAAACAAATACGCTAAACTTGTAGCTGTAGTTGTGAACATTACACTTTGAAGAATTTGAAGCTGATTACTTGCAACTTGCAAATTGTACATTTCAAATATAACACCAAAAATATATACATAACTAAGAAGCAAAACGATACTTAAAAAATTACTTGCATCAAAAACAAAGTAATTATAATTAAATATTAAACTTAATATGTATAGCGCTGATAAAATAAAAATAGCATCAAAAACAAGAAGTAAAATTCTTCTTTCCGAAATTTCGAAATGCATTTTGTTGTTAGAAAACATTTATTCAATTGGTTTAGGGCTTAAACTTGAGGCAAATGTATTATAAAAAAAGAGACTTTAGTCTACGGAATTTTCTGGCTTTTCAGGAATTTTTACTTGTACTAAAAGCAATGATAATGCATAGACAAAAGCTGGGGCAGCGGTTCGCATTGCAGCGTGATTTATAGTTAACATCCAGAAGACAAAAAAGGACAGAAAATATAAATGCTGTTTATTATTGATGTACACAACAAATGGAGTTATAAAAAGTATCAGAAGACCAAAAATCCCAAATAAACCATGCTCACTTAGCATACGGGTAACTTCATTATGCGAAGCAGCTTCTTCACCAAATGTTTCTTTTCGGATTTGTTTTCCCATTCCGGCTCCAATTCCTAAAATAGGATTATCCAGAAAAATCGTAAGTTCTTCGTTCATAATCCCTTCTCTTCCACCCAAACGATCTTTTTTTACTCTTCCGGCGGCGTCCTGATTAGCGTAACGTTTCTCTATAAGCCCGTTAGTCTGAACAGAAGAATAAGTCCAAACGCCAAGTCCCATTAAACCTGTTAAAATAAAAACCCACACAAACTTACTTTTACCTTTGGCATTTGAAAAAATATACAATAAAGATAATAAGCAAACAATCATCATGACGGCAGTTATAATCCCTCCTCTCGAAAAGGTTACAACTCCTCTATAAGTGATAAAAATTAATAAAACGCCATTTATCAAGATTGCCTTTTTTGATTTTGAGAATAATATTAGTTGCGTAAAAAAAACGAACATGCCTAAACCTAAAGCTGTAGAAACCTGATTAGGACCAAATCCGCCAGAAGTTTCAAAATTAGATTGTGTTCCGGTTACAACATCTCTTACGCTGGGATTAAATAAAAACAAATAGATTGTTGTACTTACAATTGGCAATCCCATTGCAACTACTATATTTTGTAAATCAGAAAATAAAATTCTTCTTTTAAACATATAAATCGACGAGATCGCCAGACATACGGGTCCTGATAAATTGAAAACTAATGATTTTTTTATATCTACATCATAATTAATTACAGTAGACGTTATTAAAATTCCCGGTATCAATAAAATCAAAAAGAACCAATATATAAATGCATTTGTGGAGAAATTGCTGTAAACCATGCCTAATAGCATGAAAAAAATAACACTTGTTTTAACAAACTCATTATTAAAATTTCCTCCTGTCATTCGCAAAAAAACCTCAACCCCAACTAAATAAGCCGAAATCAATATAACTTCATTGTTTTTATTTTTAGATCTATAGACAATAAAAAAACCAACAATTATGATTGCCAGAGCATATATCCGAGACAAAAGAGGTGCAACAAATATTATTATTGCAATAATTACATGAATTAGAAGCAGAAGATTATATGATAAAGAAAGTTTTTTCATTAATTACTTATTTATAAGCCAAAATTAATTTTTCGATTACAATTTCTTCTGAATAATTCTCCAAAACTGATTGCTTAAAATTATCTCCTGCTTTTTTCCTTAAGGATTCATCTTCAACTAATTTTAATAATTGCTTTTTTACTTCAGAAATAGAAGAAGGATCAAACAATAACCCATTATTATCATTTTGAATAATAACGGAACAATAACCCACATTTGTCGAAATAACTGCTAAATTCTCTAAAGCATATTCGATAAGTGTTACCGGAAATCCTTCATCTGTTGATGCCAAAACACCAATCGAAGCTTGTGATAAAATATGTCTGATATCATTTTTTTCTCCGTACAAATGTATGTAATTCTCCAACGAATGTAATTTTATAAATTCTTTTAAGAGATCTGAATATGAATCGAAATAGTCTTTTCCTATTAAGTGAAGACTCCACCCAGCTTCATTTAATTTTAACTCCTGAAATGCTTTCAAAACTACAATATGATTCTTAGGTTTTTTTAAATTTGCTAAAAAAACAATTCTTTTACCTGATGTGCCTTTCAATGTGGTTATTTTTTCATCACTATTTTGAGAAGTGGTAAAATTAGGAATAAAAGTTACTTTCGGGCATTTCATGTTTTTCTTACTCCAATTTTCTAATTGGTGATTCACCACGAAAATAGAAGAAAAGAAAAGAGATAAAAAAATCAAAACTCTATTCTCTTTTTTACTTTCTTTTGCTCTGGTTCCATAATGATCGTGCCAAATAATTCTGATTCCGGGCAAAGTCAATTTAACCAATACTGCAATAAAAAAAGAGGAACTATGTGCATGAATTATCTCAATTTTATTTTGAATTATATATTTTCTTAAACGAAAAATTGCCTGAAAATCGACGCTTTTTTTCTTTTCTAAAAATAAATAAGATACTTTTCCATTAATTTGTTTTTTCAAACTTCCTTCGGCTCTGGTTGCAATTAAGCCGGAAAATTTTATTTTATTAGATAAAGCATTGGCATAATTAACAGCCATACGTTCTGCTCCGCCAGCATTTAACGAGTCTATTATTTGTACAACTCTCATTTCGTTAATAGCTTTTTAATTTCGGCTTCAAATACTTCAGTGGTATAGTTTTGTGACCATTCTATAGCTAATTTGCTTTTGGTAAAAAAACCAGATTCGTCATTAAGCATTGCAATCATTTGATTTACATCTTTATCTAAATTCATTTCTAGCAAAACACCTCTTTTTCCATAATCTAACATAATAGGCACACATGAAACTTTACTCGAAACCGGGATAGATCCCCAAAACATTCCTTCGGCAATTGCTTTGGGCCAGCCTTCACTTTTAGAAGGTAAAATTACAAAATGGCTTTTTTGATACGCTTTCTTTAGTGTTTCATTATTTTGATTTCCATTTAAAATAACGAAAGTTCCTAAATTATGTGTCAAAATATAGCTTTCTAAAGTACTTCTTTCAGAACCTTCTCCGTATAAATTCAAAACTGTTTTATATCCTCTTTTTATTAATTCATGTACTAATTTTACAACATATAAAGGATTTTTCCCTCCAACTAAACCTCCAACAAATATGAATTCTATTGTATTGGTAAAACTTGATTTCTGACTTATTTCTTTTTCAGATTCTGAATAAGTAGCGGTGAAAAAAGGTTTAACGTTTGTAGATTGATTTTCCCAATCACCATAAACCAAAACCTTCATATTACGGGTTAAAAAAGTATTACTTAAAATCCACTTCTGAATTTTGTATGTGTAAGGTTGCTGGCTTTTAGGATCCCAGTTTCCTGCATATTTTGCGGTTTTAGTTTTGTGTGGAAATAAAATTTGAACAAAACAGCCAATTAAACCCATATTTCCCGGACAACGTAAATGTATATGGTCAGCATTTTTCATCGCCAAAAAGATTTTCCACAAAATAATTGGTAATTTGATAATTGAAATTAGACTATTTCTAAAATTAGTAAAATTAAAATCAGAAACTTTTCTAAAATCAATTTTACCGTGTTGATAAGGAATATCTATTGCTGTTGGTTCTTCAGTTTTTAATGGAGCAACAACAATTACCTCATCAACGTATTTGAACCAAATATTCATTTCGCGAACATACGGTGCGTAAGCAAAATACTGATTATCTTGATGAATATGCGATACGTGGGTTATTATGGCGAATTTCATTATTTTATTTTTGGTTTAGTAACCAATAAACTCAAAAAGCCAACACTTCTTCCTAATGCTTCAGTAAAAGCTGTTTTTTTATTTTTTTCTGATAAAATGTTTGTAAACCTAATTAAAAGCAATAAAATGGTAATCAAATTCCATTTTATCCTGTCTTTTAAGGCAGGATTGGGATTTTTAATTCTCCAAACATACCAACCATTTCTCACTACCATTTTACCATAATAGTATTGATTTGGCCTTCCTGATTCATCATGAAAATGACCTAATTTTGCGGCTGTATTTATATATAAACTTCCCGTTTTTGCAACTCTCAAAGTGAAATCTGCATCTTCGTACAAACCGTAACCTTCAAAATAAGTTGAAAATGAAAGTTTTTCAAAAACTGATTTCCTAAACGAAGAAACTCCGCCCATTAATTGTTCTACTTCATATATTTTATCCGTTGGCGGTAAAAAACTAACACTTCTGCCGTGTGAAAATAAGGGTAAAAAACCAGGTCGACAATCACTGTCTAAATGGAGTTTTTTTCGTAAAACAAATCTGCTTCCATCTTTGCGTTTCCATCCGTCAAAATAAAACTCATTTATTGAAGTTTTGTAATCATTGCCTGCTTTTTCCCATTTTGTTTCGTTAGTAACATAACCTCCAACTCCTAATGCTTTTGGGTAAGTACTATATGTTTTAATTAATTCTTCAAAATAATTTTCTTCAAGAATAGTATCGTCATCAAGAAAACAAACAATTTCACAATTTGGCATTACCTTAGATATTCCCAAATTTCGCTGTTTGGTCAATCCTCTTTCTTCATCTGAAACAAGAAAATATTTTAATTTCTCAAACTTATTATCCTTTAGAATTGTTTCAGTTTCTTTATTTGTAGAACCGTCAATTATTAAAATTTCATCAGGATATAAGGTTTGCTTCTGAACCGATTGCAATAGTTTTAGCAAAGGTTCAGGGCGCATGTAAGTACAAATGATTAAAGAAAAGCGAAAGTGTATATTCATTAATTATTATACTTTTAAAATCACAAAGATATTTCCCGCAGTTAATTCTTCATCAGAATATTTTTTATAATCTTCATGAAGTTGGACTTTTTTGAACAAATCATACGATTTCGTTTCTTTGCTTAAACTTATATAGTCCAAATGAACAATTTCATAATCGTATTTTTTAAATATTTCCAGAAATTGAGGCAATCTTAAACGATTGTGATAGTCAAATTTAGTGTGAATTTTATCCCACTCTTGCTTGTTATATTGCAAGAAATCCTGAAGAGATAATGAGCTGTCGTTATGTTGTCTTAAATCGCTTGGCGAAATAAAATGAATAACATACGTACCTCTTTTTAATGTGGCTTTCATTTTTTTATGCAATTCATCAACATCATTTTCATTCATGTGTGAAAGTACATAACGCGAAAAAATCACGTCAACATCCGGGATATCATTTTTTACAATATCGTAGTTTGGAAAATACTCAACTCCATCCGGAAGCTTGTATTTATTATCTGGATTTGATAATACCTCAGAATTATACTTTTTAGAAAAAAGTTCATTTAATTCTAAAACGGTCTCTTTTTTAAAGTGTTCATTAATGTCAAAAGTAAGCACTCTTTTTGCTCCAAATTTGTATTTAAAAAAGTAAGGCATACCAGGAAACCAGCCTGAACCAAACTCAAAAACGACTTTATCTTTTAAGTCAATGTTTAAATCGCTTAAAACCTTTGAAAGTCTCAAATAAGTAGACTCAACACTTTTTAATCGATCTTCTAAAGTTGATTTATCAAAAAAGCTTTGAATCTTATGATAACAATAATCATCAACTTTATTGGGTAATAAAGAAAGTGATTTAAACAATATAGTTTTTAATTTATGATTCATATGTAATTAAATTGCCTTTCGCATTTGTAGACTTGTGTTGCTTTTTTCAAATATATCCCCTTTAAAATCAATATCAAAAACTACTTTTTCAAAACCTTTCCAATAGTCAATTAATTCGGTAAGAGTTGGATTCCAGATTTCGTTATTTACGATTTTGTCTCCTAAATACTTAAAATTCTCATCTACTTTTTTATCTATTGTTGTTGGAGTTGAAAATAATTTTCCGTTATGGTATTTCATTGGCACAGAGAAATAAGTATGTGCAATAAAAACACCTTTTTCATTTGTTAAGACATTTATATTTTCGTTAGATAATGATTTCTTAAAATCAAGCATTTCTAAGGTCTGAAAAACATAAAACTCTTTATCTGTGATTGTATGTTTAAATACAATTGGAGAATATTTTGCTAATTTATAAGGGATATTTTTCTTTTTATTCCAAAATAGTAAAATCGAAAAGATAGAACTTCCAAGTTTCGATACATCTTTTATGAACGGAAAAAACGATTTTAAATCTCTTTGAAAAAATACTTTTTTAAAACGCGAAGCAGTGTATTTATATTTCAAAATTAAATCCTCTTCATTATAATAATGAAAAATAATGTTTTTGATTATGAGCTGCATTTTCTTTACAAAGCCTAAATCTTTATTTCCTTTTAAAAAGTTACGCAACGTAAAATGCTGCATATTAAACTGATTTATAACTCCATTAGTTGCGGTTCCGGAATCAATATAATTCCATAGTGTATTGATATTTTTATCGTGTAAAATTTCTTCAAACTTTTTGTCGCTGATATCACTATTTTTTAAAAGAGAAAAATTATAAGGTTGAAATCCATGATCGATCCAAACTTTAATATCATTTAATGGAGGAACAAATTGCTCAAAATCTGCAAAACTATTTTCATTCGATTTTATTGATTGAGAAAGCGAATGATAACATAACTCATGCCCATCATTACTCCATTTTAAAAGTTCGTCTTGCTGATTTTGAAATGACGCATTGTCTTCTCGCTTTGAAAAATGATTCAGAAAAAAGCCTTTAGTTATTCTTATCTGATGTTTCTTAAAAAAATCTCTTTGCAAAATCAGATTTTCGGCAGTATCAAAATCACAATGATCCGTAAAACAAGCGATTGCAACAAACGGTTTCTTTGATCTGCTTATTTCAATTGCCTCATTTTTGGGGAATAACAGCGTTGGATTTTCAATAAAATTTAATTTTTGTTCTGCTAAAACAATTGATTTACTATTTTCGTTTCCTAAATAAGCGGTAAGTGGCGAAGAAAACTCAGGATTAAAGCGCCATAATAAAACTGTTGGCTTATTATAATCAATTTCCCAAATTCCGTTAGTAATATTAGACTGAACGATCTGCGCGTTTTGCAGTTTAATAATTTTTGGGCTAAATGGGTTTGCAATATAATTTTTTTTACATTTTTGCCAAGTGTAATCATGATCACGAAATTGAGCAATGGGATCAGAAAACGTGATTTTTATATCGAAAGAATTGTAATTTGAAAGATTCAATGTATTTAAATCTATAGCACATTTTGCGTGATGATTTGCGTCAAACCCAACTTTTTGATTTCTTGAAGATGTTATAATTACTATTGATTCTATCAAAATTTATGCTTTATTTTTTAATTGATTTGCCCAATATTCACTTTGTTTCCATTGCTTTTTAAAACTCAAAAAATAACGAATTGGATTTTTTATTGTCTGCGCTTTATAAAATTTCAAAAATAAAATCGTTTTGTACCCGTTAATTTGCTCTTTACTTAAATGCAAAATTTTGTACAGCATAATAGTTGGCGACGGTTTTGGCTGGATCAAATCATTATGCCATTCTAAAACCGGTTTGATTCTAAAACCTCCCATTGGTGCTTTTAAATGTAAAATTTCAAGTTTTGGAAAGTAAATGATATCTACACCTTCATTACGAAGCTGCATTCCAAAATCTGAATCTTCGCCATAACCAAATTCAAACATTTTATTGAATTTAACTTTCTGTAATAAACCCGAATCTATAAAACTATTTCCGGAACCAAATATTGAAGATTGATTAATAAAAACATCAGTTTTTATTTCATTGAGTTGTAAATAAGATGTCGAAATCGCTTTTACTCCATAACTTTTGATCTTATTAAAGACATCTTTCAATAAAGTTTCATCAAATCTATTATCATCGTCATTTAGAAAAACCCATTCACTTTTAACTTCTGCCAAAGCTAAATTTCTTGCGTTACAAGCTCCGGTTTGATGGGTAAAAATATGTTTTATTATAAAAGGCCAATTTTCACCTGAAATATAATCAAGTTCAGAGATACTGTCTGGCATTGGATTTTGCTCTACAATAACGACATTTATGGGCAAATAAGTTTGTTTTGACAAATCTTTTAAAACATCATATAAATATTGTTTTCTGCCAATTGTTGGGATTATAACGTCGATTGTTCCGTTGCTAATTATTTCCTTTTTTGATTCAACCTGAATTGCTTCAATTACAGAATCATTTTTCAATTTTCTTTTAGAATAAAATATGCTGAAAAATAGCGGCAAAAATGCTATTCTTCTTTCGTATAAAAATAGATTTAAAAATAATAAAAATGTCCAACGTGTTTTATAATGCTGCTTTACAAATCGAAATAAAACAAAATTACTATTGCCTTGTTTTATTTTTGTGTCTAAAAATTCTTTTAAAAGTTTAGGTTCAGAGTAACATAAAACTCCGTTTGGCATTGCAAGTTTTGCCAGAGAATTCAAAAAATAATCAAAATTATCAGTTGGGCTAATTTGATTTTTGAAAGCTGTCAAAACCGAAGCTTGAATTCCGCCAACATTGCTGCTCATTTGCCATGTCGGGTAACTTACTTTTTTATTGATTTTTATAAATGGAGATTCTTCAACATAACCAATTGCATTTGATAAATATTCTTTTTCAAACGGATTATACGAAGCCATTATTTTATTATGATGAAATACAAAAGGAAATTCAGAAATATTTAAATTCGATTTTAGATCATAATGACACCAAACTATTAACTTATCCGGAAATTTTGATCCTAGTTCGAATAAAGTCTTTGCAATATTATTTCCTGAAAAAGCAACATTTTCTTCATCGTGTTTAACCTCAACAACTTTATTTTTTTTATGATAAATAACGATCATTATTTCTTTTTATATTGTCTGATTATTTCCTGATAAAACTCAATATTATCTTTCGATAATTTTTTGACATCAAACTTTTCTTCTACTTTTCCTCGTGCTTGTTTACCTATTTTGAGACTAAACGATTCATTATTTAAAATTTCAGTAATTCTTTGAGCATACAATTCATGATTTCCCGGATGTACTAAAAAGCCGCTTTCCTGATCGATCATAAGTTCTTGCGACCAGCCAATATTACTGTTTACTACTGCTTTTTGCATTGCCATTGACTCAATTGTTACCATTCCTTGAGTTTCTGCAAAAGTTGGAAACACGCACACGTTTGCCTTTTTAATATAATCTTGTACTTCGCTGTAGGGTATTTTCCCTAAGTAAGTAACGTTTTTCAAATCGTCATTCCCGAATTGTTCTTTCATGAGTTCCCATGTTGAAGCTGACTTTGTTTGAATATCATATGAATCACTGCCTATTAAAACCAATTTTGCATCAGGATTATCTTTGCGAACTTTGTTAAAAATTCCGGGTAATTCTAAAACTCCTTTTTTTCTAATCAAAGTACCAATGTATAGCATCAATCCTTTTTGATATTCAGACGGAAATAAATTTTGAAATGATTCCAGATTTAACCCATTATGAATTACTTTGGTTTGTTTATTTTTAATCTTAAAAAGGGAATTTGTTAATTTTCCGGCAAAATCAGTTGGTGCTATAAATGCATTCGCGTTTTGTAAAGCTAATTTTTCAAACCAAAAATTTTTCTTTTTTTGTTTGCGATTTTCTAAATGACAAAAATAAGTATCGCTTCCGTGAAAACGAATTACTAACGGAATTTTAAATTTCATGAATGCTGTAATTCCTGTCCAGTCCGGAGCTTCTAAAATAGAAATTTGCTCATTTTTAATTACTGAATTACAATAGTTTTCAATATGCTTTCTATGAAAAAACCATCCAAAAAATTTATATGTTTTATTTTTAATAAGATGAATTCTGATACCATTTTCAACAATAATTTCCTGATTTTTTTGCCCAAAAACAAAAACTGTAACTTCTTCTCCATCATTTTTTAATGCAGTAGCGAGATTTTTTATGCTCGTACCAATTCCTGCTGCCTGCGCAACTTTCTCATGTGGATATTCTGATGTTAGAAAAGCTATATGCATTTTATTTCTTAAAAAAAATCTTTTATAATTCTTGCGGTAAAAATTCTCGCGCCTTGATTATTCATATGTCCGCAAGATGAAAAATATTGATCTTCAATAACTACATTTTCATAATTATGAATTTCAGGATATAATTTATTAACTTTTTTAAAGTAATCTTTTCCAATAACATTTTCGCACATTGGCGTCATTATAGCAATAAGATTAATATGGTTTGTTTTGCAAATCTTTTTTATCTCTTCATAATAATGATTTGCTTTTGGCTCGAAATTTAAATTTTCTTCATTTAGCTTTTCTGCATTAGATTTTAAACCATCAAATCCACCGTTATCGAGTTCTTTACTTTTTTTATTTAAACTATAAAAAAACATTTCTCTAAAACCAATTTTCGCATCATATTTTAAATATCTGTAAAATGGGATATAATAAAAACTTTTAAAATCGTCTAAATCTTCAAATTGGCTTTTCACAACAGCTGAGGAATGCAAATAAGGTAAAAAATGTATAAAAGTACCGTCTGATTTTTGTTCTGATTTTAGTGTTACATCGACATCGATTATTACGTTTTTAATTGTATTCTTTTTTTCAAGTAACAATTTTAAAACAAGATCAGATTCAAATAATTTAGAGCCTTGCATGCCAAAATTAAAGGCTTTAAAACCTTTATCACTAAACATTTGGGTTACAAAATGATTATTTGCTCTTGATGATCCTAATATAACGACATCATAATTTTTTGGGGCTGTATTGTAAATATATCCTATTTTATCTCTTTGATTTGATTGAAGGAAAACATATGAATATGCCTTATCCATTATTATTGAAAGCATAAGAATTAAAAGAAATATCTTTAAGGAATAGAACAAAAACTTTCTCATTTAAATAAAGTGATTTGCTCTTTAAAAAAGATTTTATACTGGATTCTTAACTTCATCTATTTCTTAAAAAAATCTTTAATTATTTTGGCTGTAAACATTTTGGCTCCCTGATCTGTCATATGTCCGCAAGACGAAAAGTATTTATTTTCAACTACTACGTTTTCATAATTATGAATTTCAGGATATGTCTTTTTTACTTTATCAAAATAATTCATTCCAACAACATTCTCGCACATTGGGGTCATAATGGGAATAAAATTAATGTGGTTTGTTTTACAGATATTTTTTATTTCTTCGTAATATTTGTTGTGTTTCAAAGGATTTAAGTTAGCAATATTGTTTTTCATATTGCCATTTTTATGTTTCTCTAATGGATAATATCCTAAATTATCTAAAGCCGTGGTTTTTTTATGAATTGTTGTAAAAAAAGTTTCTCTTACTCCTATTTTAGAATCATATTTTATATATCGATAGAATGGAATATAATACAATTCATTGAAATTTTCCTGATTAGAAAAGTGCTTTTTTATTACTCCGGAATTATGAATATACGGCAAGAACAAAGCTGCAATTCCTTCGGCTTCATGATCACTTGAAAGATTCAAATCCGACTCAAGAATTACATTTTTGATATCGTATTTTCTTTCAATCATTAATTTCAACATCAATGATGCTTCGAATAAATGACCGCCACTCATACCATAATTAAATGTTTTCAATCCTTTGTCTTCAAACATTTGTGAAACAAAATGATTATTTGCTCTTGATGATCCTAAAATGACAACATCGTAGTTTTGGGCTTTGGAGTTAAAAACAGTTTCAATTTTTCCTCTGTTTTTAGACTGCATAAAAATGGCTGTATATATATCATCCAAAGCAACGGCAATGAAAATGACTACAACAATAATTTTGATTATATAAATTAAAAAACGCTTCATTAAAATTGAAAATATATAAATTCTTTATAATCTGAGAAAGTTCCAAATGCTATTATTGCTGTTATTGCTAAAGCCAGTTTAAGCATATTTCTTTTTCCTGACAAAGGTTCTACTTTGTTACGATTATTCCATTCGACTAAAACAAAAACCCCAATCATAAGGAGTAATTCATAATTATAACGCTCGTTTTGCAGATATTGAAAATTGAATTCCCTGTTAGTAAAGATTCTTTTTAAATACAAAACTGCATCTGATATGGTTTTTGCCCTAAAAAACACCCAGGCCACACAAGTCAATAAAAATGTATATAAAATGCTTAATAGTACTTTTGCAGAGTCAAAATTCCACTTTAACACAATGGCGTCCATGTTTTTTCTGTTACTATCAGATAGTAATAATGGTAAAAAGTAAACCGCATTTATGAATCCCCAAACGATGTATGTCCAGTTTGCACCGTGCCAGAATCCGCTTACTACAAAAATGATGAATGTATTTCTGATTTTCATCCAGATTCCGCCTTTGCTTCCGCCTAACGGAATGTATAAATAATCGCGAAACCATGATGAAAGTGAAATATGCCAACGACGCCAAAACTCGGCTATATCTCTTGAGAAATAAGGATAATTGAAGTTTCGCAGCAAATCCAATCCAAATAATTTTGATACTCCAAGTGCTATGTCTGAATATCCGGAGAAGTCTCCATAAATTTGAAATGCAAAATAAATTGCTCCCAGAATTAATGAAAATGAATTCATTCCGGTATAGTTGTCAAAAATAGCATTTGCATAAGTCGCACAGGTATCTGCAATAACTACTTTTTTGACTAAACCCCAAACTATCTGGCAAATACCTTCTTTGGCTTTCTCAAAATCAAACTCACGTTTTACTTTTACCTGAGGCAATAAATGTGTTGCTCTTTCTATTGGTCCGGCAACTAAAAGCGGAAAATAGCTGACAAATAAGGAATAATCTACAAAGTTATATTCGGCTTTGATTCGTTTGTAATAAATATCAATTACATACGAAAGTCCGTGAAAAGTGTAAAATGAAATTCCTACGGGAAGAATTACTTCGAGTAAAATTGGACTTGCTTTTAATCCTGCAGAATTTAATAAATCTGCAAATGATGATGCAAAAAAGTTGTAGTATTTGAATATTCCTAAAAATCCTAAATTGACTAAAATACTAAGCCAAAACCAAAATTTTCGACTTCCTTCTGATTTTCCTTTTTCAATTTGAATTCCGGTGTAATAATCCAGAAATGTGGAGAAAACCAATAAAAATAAGAATCTCCAATCCCAGCAGGAATAGAAATAATAACTGGCTATAATTAATAAAGCATTTTGTGTGCTTTTTGTTTTATTAAAAACAAACCAATACAATAAAAAAACGATTGGTAAAAAGATTGCAAATGCTAAAGAGTTAAAAAACATATTATTTTGAAAATTTGGTAAACAATTTATTTAAAAATAAAATTCGAAATTAGTTAAGTATGGTTTCTATAGCTTTCCAAATTCTTTCTGACACATTCTGCGGTGGATGCTGAGTGATGATTTCAAACCATTTTTGAGCATTTGCAATAGTTTCAGATTGTTGCACTAAACCAAGTTTGATTTTTTCTTTTATATCCTGAGGTGAATTCAACCACAAAACAGCATTTTTATTGGGCATGGAACGAAAATGAACATATTTGTAAATTTTTGAAACTGACCAATTTTTATCTATTTTATTTTGAACATCATAATTTATAAAAGCACAAGCTTTTTGATGGGCAACATAATCAAATACCATTGATGATCCTAAATTAAGTACCATTTCAGTATGTTTGATTGTATTCATTTGTAGTTCAAGATCTTCTTTTGTTGGCAAAATAGTATCCCAATCTTCTCCAACTTTTTGCCATAAAGGTGCAATTGGTTTGATAATATCTTTGTTCTTTTCAAGAATTTGATCGTATCTATTAGAGAAATCTACAGGACAACGTCTAAAAATAATTCCTAGCGAATTTCCTTCATTATTCAATTCTCTAACTGCATTTGCAACATCAGATAAATATTTTGGATCATCCGGACAAGTTGTAAAATCATCGCCGGAATAACAAATATATTTTTTGTTTGGATCAAGCTGATGTTTTTCAAAAAATTCATTCTTTGAAACTATTTTAGTGGTATCAAAATGACTTTCGAATTGTGGTGTTCCGGTGATAAAAATCTGAGTTTCTTTTATATTTGGATAATAATGCAACAATTCATTTTTCATGTGTTCGCTCCAGACAAAATAAAAATCAGTCTCAACGACCATTGTTGCTTTTGGCAAATTATCCCATGAAAAAATAAAAGTCGCTGTTGGAATTCCTAATTTTTGTGCTGCTAATAATGGCGCAATTGCCAAAACCGGGCGCTGATTCGTACAAAAAACCATATCCGGCTTTTCGGTTTGAAGAGTTGCTAAACAACGTTTGTAATAATCGCCGCTTTGTTCTAAATTTTTAATTTTTTGACAAATCTTCTCCAAACCTTTATTTGAAGAATGTGTGGCAATTAAAAACTGAGAAATTAAATTTTTTACGGCTGGTTTTAATTTTTTATATGAAAAAGGAAAACGATATGTATTATAAACCAAATCTTTCTCGGCCTGAATACTTAAATTAAGTTCGATGTGTTTTCGAGCGTTTTTATAACTATCCGTTAAAAGATTTGTTTTTGCATTCCTGATATTTATTGCATCAAAACCTAAAGTGGTTAAATCAAAAGGAGTATTATTCCAATATGTTATCTGGAAATTTTGCTTTAATCCGAATTGGTAAAAATTAGAAAAAGCAAAATTTCTAAGTCCTACTCCATCGGGAAGTAAAATGAATATTTTTTTATTTTGCATTAACTATCTCTAAATTGTTTTTGATGATTGAGGTGCCAAATATCCGATTTTTGAAGCGACTGAAGAAATAATTCGTTACTATTTCCTTCGCCAAAATCGGCAATTGATCCCTGAACCTGATGCGTGTCAATTATTGACAATGCTTCTTTTATGCCAATCGATGAATAATCTGTGTTGATGATATCTGCGTGAACTGCTCTGTTTTGCTGTCTTGTTCCAATGTTTATAATTGGGATTCCGTAATAAGGAGCTTCTCTTATTCCTGCACTGCTATTGCCTATTATAAATTGACTATCTTTTAATAAAGTCAGAAAATATTCAAATCTAAGTGAGGGAAAAATTCTGAATCTTGGATTTTCTTTTAGCTTTTGGTATGCATCAAGGATAAATTGACTTCCTAAATCATTATTCGGAAAAATTACAATGTAATTATGAGAGTCGTTTAATAATGATTCAACAAATGTTTCTGCGTATTCTTTCATCTTTGAAAATTCGGTAGTAACCGGATGAAACATTACGATTGCAAAATCATCAAATGGAATTTTATAGTATTCTTTAGCAGTTTCTAAATCCGGTAATTGGTCTGAAAACATGATATCAATATCCGGTGAACCTATTGTAAAAACAGATTCTTCGATTTCTCCCATTTGAATGAGTCGTTTTGCTGCCTGCTTATTTGAAACAAAATGAATATGACTTAATTTACTCACGCTATGGCGAATTAACTCATCAACAGTTCCTGAAATTTCCCCGCCTTCTATATGTGATACTAAAATATTATTTAGTGAACCTACAATAGCTCCTGCAAGTGTTTCTACACGATCGCCGTGTACCACTATCATATCCGGATTGATCGTTTTACAATAATTTGATAATCCTTCGATGGTTTTTGCCAGGGTTAAATCCATTGTGGTTTCGTGCGTGTGATTTTCGAATGTAAAAACATTTTTAAAATTACATCGCTCAATTTCTATCAGTGTATAACCGTACACTTCTTGTAAATGCATACCGGTTACAAAAACAAAGACTTCAAAATTATCTTGTTTTTCCAGCGTTTGGATTAATGATTTTATTTTGCCAAAATCAGCGCGTGTACCAGTAAGAAAGAGGATTTTTTTCATTTAAATTGATTTATTCAAAATCAGAAAAATCCAATTGTTCATCGTTTTCAATGTTTCTTGTTGCCGTTTTTCCGATTAAATCATTAAAATGTTCGGCTAAAATTTTTCCTGTTCCCGGACGTTTTACCCAGATATTTTCTTTAGATAAAACTTCTCCTTTTTTTATTGAAGCTATAGCGCAGACTGTTGCAAATGCAAAATCAATTGTTACTTGTTCTTCTAAAGCCGGTTTTTTAGTTCCTCCTCGCATTAAAGCTATTTCTGCAGAAGAAACGATTAATTCCTGACATGCTTTTTCATCCATACTGCAAATAATATCCGGACCAGTTCGCTGCATATGATCTGTAAAATGTCTCTCTAAAATACTTGCGCCTAATGCAACGGCACCTAAACAAGCATTATTATTTAAAGTATGATCACTTAAACCAAAAACTTTATCAGGAAAAGCTTCGTGCAATTCTACCATTGCACCAAAACGCACTAAATGAATGGGCGTAGGATATAAATTAGTAGTATGCAAAAGTGCGACCGGAATATTATGTTTGTCAAAAATAGCAACTGCTTTTTGAACGCTTTCGATAGTATTCATGCCGGTGCTTAAAATAACCGGTTTGCCAAAAGAAGCAATATGTTCTAATAACGGGTAATTATTGCATTCGCCTGAACCGATTTTATAAGCGGGAATATCAAATTTCTTTAATCGTTCTGCCGCAGCTCTTGAAAATGGGGTTGAAATAAAAATCATGCCTTTGCTTTCAACATAGTCTTTAAGTTCTAGTTCATCGACTTCATTCAATGAACAGCGTTCCATGATTTCATAAATAGAAACATCGGCATTACCGGGAATTACTTTTTTAGCAGCTCCGCTCATTTCATCTTCTACAATATGGGTTTGATGTTTTACAACCTCAGCACCTGCGCGATGAGCTGCATCAACCATTTCTTTTGCTACTTGTAAAGAGCCTTCGTGATTAATTCCTATTTCGGCTATTACTAAAGGCGGAAAATCTTGTCCAATTTTTCTTCCTGCTATTTCTATAAATGGATTCATAAAGTAGGTTCTGAATTAAGGTTTTATGTGTTTGTTGTATAAATATTGGGCGTAATCAAAGTCTTCTTGTGTATCAATATCAATGTTGGCAAAAATATGATCTATTTCGAAAGGAAATGCATCTTCAGAAATAATTATATCGTCCATAATTAATGCGGCTTTTGTGATATAAAGTAATCCGTTTTCATAAAAAAGCGGTTCTAAATCCTGACTTCTCTGACCAATTTTATAATTATACGGAATAAATTTTTGGTCTGTTATTTTTCCAAATTTTTTATGATTTGCTGAAACCGTAAATAAACTACGGCAATTTTCTTCTTGATATATTTCAAAAGTTTGACGCAATAAATTTTCCGGTCTTATGGGATTTGTTGCCTGAAGTAAAATGACATTTTCAACATTTGAATCTATGCTTTGCAAAACATGTTTTAATGCCGAAACTGTGGGCTCGAAATCGCCAGATAAATGTTCTGGCCTGTCAATAACTTTCGCACCATATTGCAATGCTATCTTTTTTATCTCCTGATCGTCTGTTGAAACATAAACTTCATCTATAATTTCACTATTTGCCTGCGCATATAATATACTAAACGCCAGTAGTGGAAAACCACCTATTAATTTTATGTTTTTTTCCGGCAATCTTTTAGATCCGCCACGAGCTGGAATTATAGCAATGTTTTTCATTAAAAAAAATTAAGAGGTGATAGTTTCTTCCGGCTGCCAATAAATTTTAGTGTTTTCAAGTTTTTGAAATTCTGAAAATTCATGATCTGAAAATCTGTTTTTATTTTTATTAATCTTAGGCATGGAAACAATTAAATTAAATCCTGCAAAAACCAATGCTTTTAGTGCCTTAAAATCACCTCTGAAAACTTTTAGTTTTAGCTGCATCCAGATGGAATATGTCATTTTTTTCGGAATTAATTTTACTGGTAAAAACAAAAAATACAAATACCAGCCAGCCCTAAGTGATCTTTGTAATCTAATGGTATAATCGGCATTTTTTTTCCTTGCTTTAATATTCACTCTGTGATTTACTAAAACGTCCGGAAAATAATGAACTTCCAGGTTTTTTTTAAATAATTGCATTGAAGCGAAATCTTCTTCGCCATAAAACTCAAACCATTCCGGATAATCAGGAATATCTTTCCATGCGCTCATTCTCCAGACATGTCCGCAACCAACAAATCCTTTTACTCTTTGTGATTTTTCTGTTGATGTAAATTTAGCTGGTTCTTCTAATCCCCAAAAAATACGAAGTGCAATTAATCCGCAATTTTTGTTTGTATCAAAATGTTTCTGAATCAGCTGTAATGGGTTTTGAGTAATAAAATGTGCATCATCATCTAATGAAATGGCATATTTTGCCTGTGTTTCATTAAGCATTTTATTCCGACAATAAAGATATCCTTTTGATATTTCATTACGATAAATTTTAACTCGGGGAAAATCTTTTTTTATTCTTTCAAAAGTTCCGTCAGTAGATCCGTCATCGATGATAACGCATTCAACATCTTCTGTTTCTAATAAATAATTTATTTTAGTCAATGTAACAGCCAAATCTTCTTTGCGGTTTTTTGTGGCTATTAAAATTGAAAAAGTCATTTGATTTACGCTCATTTAATATTTTTTCACCATTTGTTCTGGTAATTTTTTCCACTTCATAAAACTTCTTGAAACCCAATTTACAGCGATTAATTTGGTAAAAAATTTATTCTTTATAAAATAACTGATACCACTTACATTTTTACGTTTTATAAAATTCAGGTTTGAATAATTAACGGCTGGTATTTTATTTGGTATCTTTTGCATCCAGTCTTCATAAATATTACCCATATGAAATGCGTAATTATCATAAGTTGTAAGCCTCCAATATCCTTTTTTCAAGGGTTTATTATCAATATAATCTTCGCCAATTCCAGCTGCTTTTTTACCTCCTATGAAAGAGAGCAATTCTTCAAAAACATCTTTTTTATAAGTGGCAACAAAATGTCCTGAACCTACAAAACATTTAACGTCACCATAATTTAAACCTAATGCAAATTTTAAATAATCCTGATTATAGTTTCGATCCCATCCTATACTGTCATAAAAATGAATCATGGATTCCTGATTTTTCACAGGAAGAAATTTTAAATTTTTATTGAAAAAATTATCAAAAATGACATTTCCACAATATCTTTTAAACATATTAAATTGCGGAACGATTCCGACAACTCCTGCTTTTGGAATTTCTGAAAAAACTTTTATTGTTTCCGTTTGCCAATCCGAAAGAAACATAACATCAGCATCTGTAACAGTTACAAGTTCTATATTGTTTCCTGAAAGCCCTTTGAAAACAGCATTAATTTTACCGATGTTATCCGTATGAATTAACTCTTTTATTTTTTTCTGTTCAAAAAGATCATTAAGATATTCTACAACATTGCTACAACTGCCATTATTGACAATCGTAATAAAAGTTCTGTCATGAATTGTATTGAATAAGGAATCCAGACATATTTTTAATATTTTCAGTCCATCTAAAAAATATCCTTCTTCATTGGGTATGTAAACAGGAACTATTATTTGATGTATAAAGAAGGATTGTTCTTGACTAATTTCTTTATTAGGATTGTTACCTATTCTCATAAAATGCTTATTTTTAAAACTGGAAGCGATGAATATTTAAATGCTGAAAAAATTATTTTCTTTCAACTTTTTATATAATTCCTCTTTTGATACTGAAACATTATGACTTGAAAATTCATCAAAATTCACATTTGAATTTTCATAAATGCTTTTATAATGCATCATGTATAAATTAAGTTTTTCATCAAGATAAGTTCTTGGAGTTTCTTCCTTGGCGATCATAATTTCATGTATTTTTTCTGAAATTCTTGGTACTCCTAATGAAAATTTCAATCCATATTCTTCTTTATAAATTTCAAAAAGGTCTAAAACTCTAAAACTCGGAATATTTGGGATAATATTGAATCCTGTAAATTGAAATGAGTTGTGTATAAGTCCAACGGCTTCTTCTACATCGATCATGAAACGTGTCATTTCAGGCGAATATAATTTTAGCTCGTATTTATTTTTAATAGAATCTAATATCAATGGTATTATACTTCCGGTTGAATTTAATACGTTACCGTAAATTGCTGTAGTAAGATTAACATTTGATTTTTCGGCATCAACTATAAAAGATTCTCCGCCAATAAACTTCATTGCTCCGTACAATGTTGTTGCTGCACGACTTTTATCCGAAGATATAAAACATGCGGCTTTAAAATCATTTTCTTCGGCTACATTGCGGGAATTAATTGCTCCATTTACAATCGTTCTAAGCGCTACCTCAACATTTTGATCTACTGCTTCTATTTGTTTCAAAGAGGCTGCAAAAATACCATGATCATGATTTTTAGCAGCTTTATTCATTAACTTAAAATCTGAGACGTCGCCAATTACACAGTTAATTTTTGGGAATTGTTTCTTTAAATAATAATGTTTAGCCTCATCTCTGCTATAAATTGTTATTTCGGCTTTGTCATAAAAACTTTTTACTATTTCTCTTCCAAGATAACCAGCTCCACCCGTGATAAATAATCTCATATTTTATAATTAATATAGCTCAAATAAGTTTGATACAAATCTAATTCAAATTTTGTCTTCAATTCCGGAAATTTATGACTTTGGTTGATTTCATGAAAATGTTGTAAAAGTCTGTAAATTTCATCAACTGAAGTTTCCTGATACAAAATTTCGCTTTGTTTTAAATGACCAATTATTGGCAATACATCATTAATACTAACCAGTTTTACTTTGTTTTTATTAAATTCTATTGGCAAATCATTATGCAGATTGTAGCAAAATGTGGCCACAAAAGATGTTTTGTCAGGAACAGCGTAAACCCCGAAAGAATTAGGGAGTTTAAAGGATATAAACGCTTTACTAACTGAGGTACAATAATCGTTTAAAGCAATTTTTGCTTCTTTTTTAGCTTGTCCGTATGGATTATCTAAATCCTCTTGTAAGGATGACAAAAAAGCAATATTACATTTAAGATCATTATCTGTTAAACATTTTATTGTTTCGCTGGTAAGTTTTCTATTTAATGCGATTAAAGTGTCAGGATCTTTATGTCGTTGAATAAAAGCGCCGTGAATAAGCCAATCTAATTCTTTTACTTTTGAAAGCTGATCCAGATAATCTCTTCCAAGTTCAATGACTTCATATTTAAGAATATTTCTAAAATATTGGGTTAGATGTATACCTATAAAACCTTTTTCTCCTGTAATTGCTATTTTCATTTATTTGAATTAACAGATGTTATTATTTGATTAATTTCATTAATCGATGTCCTTTGATACAATTTCTTAATTTTGAAATCTTGCCTGTTTGTAACACTATTTTGATTCCTTCGATTACACCCAGATAAAATTGCTGTTTTAAAACAGTTGTAGAAAAATGTTTTTTGTAGAAGTAGAAATATAGCTTTTGTCTTTCTAATTCAACATCAATTGATTTTCCTTTATCTCTTTGCCCGCCAATGGGAACTTGTAAATGTTCGACTAGAATTTTAGGCTGATAATAAATATTTGCTCCAGCCTGAAGCAAACGCATTCCGTAGTCCCAATCATCGCCCCATATTGTGAAATTTTCATCAAACAGGAATCCCGCATCTTTAAAAACATCTTTTTTTACAATATTTAAACCGGAGCATACTTGCAATCTAAATCTTGGTTTTGAAAAATTATGTGGTTTTGCAATAGTATCTAAAATAGTTTGATATTTAAATTCTGCTGTTTCCATTCCTTCAAATTGAATTCCGGGAATTAAAACATCAATAATATTAGGTTTTAAGATTTCTATAATTTGCTCAAATGCAATATTAGGAATTCTTAAGTCATCATCAAGAAAAAACAGCCATTCTTCGTTTTTATAATGTTTTAAAGATTGGTTTCTGGAATGATTTACTGATTTATCTCTTCCGTTTTTTACGAAAGTAAAGTTGTAATTCAATGGCAGTTTCTCAATATCTGCTTGTATGTCAAGCTGACTTTGATCGACTATAATTACTTGCGAAATACTTTTTTCGAAAGCATTTAAATCTAATAATAAATCAGAAAGACATTCTAATCTGTCTCTTGTTGGGATAACTAAAAAAAAGTTTTTCATTTATTGAATATTTTAGCATATACTGTGTAAACAGCTTGGAAAATATTAAGTTTTTTTAAGATTAAAATTATACGATATTTTATTAATCGTAACTGAAAATTTATTGCCGACACAAATCCTATTTGCTTAAAATGATAATTATGTACTGTTTTATAATTTTGAAACGATGGTATATTAAAAAAAGCAACTTCCAGTTTATTTAAAATCGCTTTGCTTTGAAATCTAGTTAAAACGCTGCTATAATCTGTAAAAAGTATTTTAACAAAATCAAATGTCGCCTGATTTTTAAGATCATTGCTACTTGAATCTCCTGTTATACTTAAATTCGAAACGCGAATTAAAAGATGAGCATCATTTATTGAATAAATAAAGTTGGGCGCCGAAAACTCTAATACAGCCAAATCATCTGAATGCCAGGCAAGAGGTAAATTTCTAAAGTTTTTTTGTTTTACTATTTCTTTTTTAAATAAATATTCACTTAGGGAACTTCTTGTTTTTTTTGAAAATTTTCTGGCTAGAAAATCCTGCCCTTTTTCTAAAACCGGATGATCGAATTTATCTGAAACAACTTCGCCTTTTTCATTTATTACCTTGGTAGAAAAACGAACTACATTTATATTTTGTTTTGATATTTCTTCTTGATTTTTATAAAATTGTTCAACTACGTTATTACTTAATACATCATCATCACCCAGAATCATCATCCATTCTTCATTATCTGTAAGCTCAATACATCGCTCCCATTGTTTGACTAATGATGTTCCGCCAAGATTTGACTCAAAATAATGATAACTATATTCAAAAGCATCTTTAAATTTATCCAACAATAATATTGGATTTTCCGGACTTGCATCGTTTCCTATGTAAACTTTAAATCTTTTGTCTGTCTGGCTTGTTAAGGATTGTAGAGTTGCTTCAAAAAACTCAAGCTTGTAATACGGAATAACAATTGCTATCATATATTGGCTGCTTTTTGATACATCTCGATAACTGCTTTTTTATTTGTCTCGTATTCAAACTTATCCTGTGCCAAACTATAATTAAGTTTTTGTGCTTGTACGCTTATATTTTTATTCGCAAAAAAGTATGCAATTAAAATTTTTAATTCGTTTACATCTTCGGGATTTTCAATTAATAAGCCATTTACTTTATGATTTATAATTTCTGCTGTAACTCCGCCAGGATTAGATTGTATAGGAAATGCTCCCATAACAATTGCTTCAAGTAAAGTATTTGGCATACCATCAGAAATACTATTGCCTATATAAAGCAATGATTTACCCATAAGTTCCAAGATGTTCTGGTGCGTTAATTCATGGCGATCGTATACTTTAAAATCAAGTTTATTTTCATGAATATATTTTTTTACAGATGGATGAGCTCCAAAAACTACAACTTCATAACCAGATGTTATTGCTTGCAAACTCTCTAAGGCTTTTACAACATTTAATCCTCGCCCGAAATTATGTTCATAACCTTTAACTAAAATTAGTTTCCTCTCATTGATTGGCAATCTCAAAGGTTCTAATTCATCAATTTTAAAACCTGCTCCACCCGGAATAATTCCTAAAAATTGATTTTTAAAACCTAATTCTTTTGCTATTATATGATCACGTTCACAATCTGTAAGTAAAAAATTGACTCTTTTAAGTACTGCTTTTATTTGTGAAATATGGTTTTTAAAATTTCGATAATGGTATAAATCACTTCCCCAACAAGAATATATCCATTTTATATTGGGAAACTTTTCAATTGTTTTTAAAATTGGATAAGAACAGCTTTGCATTTCAAAACTATGTATAATATCTGGCTGAATCTCTAAAATCACTTTCTGCAAAGCTTCATCTAACGTTACTTCGAGAAACGGAATAATATTTCTATATACAAATGGCATTTTTTTACTTAAAAAAAACTCTCCTTTTATATATCTTTTTTTTCTTTTTTTCCAATTTGTAAATTGATGAACGGAATCTAAAGTTTGTATTTCTCCTCTTTCGAGAATATCAAACCAATACAATTCATAATTGCTATCCTGCAAATTTTCTATCCACCGAATTACATGAACCGACGGCATCGATATTAGTAGAATTTTCATTTATTAGAATCTGTTTGGTTTGTATTTTTATATACTTTAAAGACTTTGGATTGTTTGATTATTTTTTTTAAAAGCTGAAAATGAGATTTGCTTTTTGGCTTCATCCAAATTAAATCCAGCCAAAAGCGAAAAGATTCTTTTATTAAATTAAACCCAATTAATTGACTCACAAAATAATTTCCGTTTTTAAACTCTTGAGATTTTATGTTATTAGTTTCTGATACTGACAAAGGAAGGAAATCTTTGTATAATTTATAAAATTCTATTGCTGATTTACACCAATCTTTATTAATAATTCCTCTCGAATAATGCTCTAATAAAACTTCTTTTGTAACTACGATTTTATATCCCTTTTTTAAATATTCGAAAGAAAAATTTAAATCATAATTATGAAAGCCTTTTAGTTCTTCACTAAAATTTATTGATTCAACTTTTCTTGCAGCCATAAAAACGCCATCAATTGCTACAACTTCTTCTAACGGATTATTTGTAAATCCTCTAAACCAATGTTCTTTTTCTTTGTTTAAAGAATGTTGAATAATATTTATAAATATATCCTGAGCCGGAGAATCCCACCAAGCCGAAGGCATTTTAGTTTTGCTTTTTGAACCTGCAATCCCTATTAACCCTATTTTTTCATTTTGTTTTAAAATGGTATTTAAAATTTCTCCCCAATTCTCAGTAATTATTTTAATATCATCGTGTATAAAACAAAGTATTTCTCCGTAGCTTTTGCCAATTCCGATATTATATGCTTCAAAAATTGAGTATTGATTTTTTGAATTATCGATTATTACTAATTCATACTCAAATCCAATTGTACTTGCAATATTATCTTTTAAAGAAGTCGAAATGTTGTTTTCTCTGGAGCAGATTATAATCGAAATCATGAAATTATCTTCTTTAATTTTAAGATTAACCTTTTCTTAAATTGATACCTTAATAGAAATTCATTTAAAACACTTAATAACACAATTGTGCCTTTCCATTTTTTATTATTCTGGATTAGAATGATGCCTTTTTTATATTTTAAGGATCTTACAGTGCTTTTATTATTTAATGTAATTTGTGTGAAATTTTCCGGCTTATTTTTTTGTAAAAATGAAAACATCACTTTTCTCATTTGCAAATTGATTTCGATAATCGAAATTCTGCTTTCTACTTTAGCTGCGGTCGCAATAACGCTGGTAGAGTGAAATCTAAAACTGTTAAGTGACTCTGCTATAAATGCAATTTGATGATTGGTAATTTGCTGAAGATATAAAATCCAATCACCGCAGGATTTCAATTGCGTATTTGAAACTAAATCATCAGAAATTTTTAGATTTTTTTTTCTTAATAATGCAGCACTAGCATTTGGAATAACATTAAAATAGATAAGGTATTTTTCTATGAATAAATTACCATCCATTATAAAATCTGATTCAAATTGTTTTACATCCAAAGGATCTGTATGATCTTTCCAATTTCCTGTTATTGAACCGTTTTCATTAACTCGATTAGATTGACAATATGACAAAACAATTTCATCATTTTTAAATAATGGTTTACTAACTTTTTCTAAAAAATTAGGATCGCAAAAATCATCTGATTCTGCTATCCAAATAAAGTCACCTTTTGCTAAATCAATTCCTTTTTGCCATTGTTTAAATGTATTTCCTGAATTTACTATATTAAAAACACAATTAGTTACTTTTGAGTTTTTGGCATATTCAACTAAAATCGCCTTACTATTATCAGTACTGCAATCATCTAACAAAATGACCTCAAAGTTTTGATACGTTTGATTAAAAATAGCCTCTAAACGCTGTTTGAGATAATTTTCGTGATTGTAATTTGGAACAATTACTGAAATTAAAGGTAAATTATCCAGCATTTTATTTATTTCTTTTAAAAAAGAGAAAACGTTTTATGAATTTCTTTATAGATGCTATTCTTCTTTTTTTATGTGAAATTTTATATTGTTTTAATTGATTGTCTAGTATTTCCTGAACTTCTTTATCAAAGTTTTTTCTGATATTTTTTAGAAATTCTCTCCAAATTTGCTCTCTTTTAATCTGAGTTTTTGATGACCATACTGAAGTTTCATGTAACCTGTAAACTCCCATATACTCATCTAGAAATTTTATCTTTCCGTAACGTGCATTTAACATATGAAGAAAGTAATCACCAACAGGAGATTTATGAAAATATTCCGGAAATTTTTCGAATAAATTATTTTTGAAAACAACGCTACAAGTATGAATATAATTTCCTTTTGCAAGATCTTTTATTGTAGTCGTTTCTGCTACTTCTTGTGTAATTGTATCTTCTTTTAAAATACCATTTTGCAATACTTTGACTTTATGATAACAGATTACATAATCTGGATTTGCTTCTAAAAAATCAACTTGCTTTTGTAGTTTTAATGGATCTGTCCAATAATCATCACCTTCGCAAAGGGCAATATATTTTGCACCACTTTCAAAACAAGCTTTAAAAATTTGTTTGGCATTTAAATTTGCTCCTAAATTTTTTTCATTTAAAAACAAATCAATTTTGTTTGGGTATTTTTCTTTAAGTCTCACGCAAACTTCGCGAGTATTATCTTTGGAGAAATCTTCTCCAATAAATAACTTATATTCAAAATTAGTCTTTTGAGTCATCATCGACTCAATCGTTTCTTCAATAAATGATTCATGGTTATATGTAATCATATATATAGCCAAAAATGGGGAACTACATAACTGCATATCCAAATCCTTCTTTTCCAAAATCATTGCCGTTATATAACATATAAATTATTCCATTATGTTCAAATACATGGCAATATTCCATCATTTTATCGTCCCATCCTGAATTTGATAATTTAATATTGGTGTTTTCATACTCTTTTTCCCAAACAATTCCATTGGTGGATATTGCTAAGCCAATCTTATACCCGTCTTTATCCGATGTTCTATACCCATCTGTATTTCTATATGAAAAATACATATTATAAATATTATTTTTTTTAAATACACATGGTCTGCCTAATGCTTTTGCTCTTTCATCATAATCTACACTAATTTTGCCATTTCTTTCCCAATCAATTCCATTGTCAGATTCTGCATATTTTATATGATAAGATGGTTCCGGATAATCATTAATTAATTCCCAACCAGTACAAGAGATATACCACATTTTCCACTTATTATCTTCTAATATTACAAATGGGGCGGTATTAAAGTAAGGTTCATTTATATTTCTATCACAGATTGGTCCCTCACTATATTTTGTAAATGAAAGCCCATTATCATTGCTTACCGCTAGTCCTATTGAAAGTCTGTATGAAACTGTTACTTGAGGATTCCATCCTATATAGTACATAAATAACTGCCCATTATTATTATTAATTAAACATGATGGCATAATACCACTATCATCAAAGCTGCCCAGTTTTCCCAACTCTAAAATTGGACCTGTAACGTCTCCAACCAGTTGTATATTTCCATCATTTATTCTAGCTTCAACATAATAAGGAAGTGATTTCCCATTTTCATTTCTTGAACTAAAATAAATCCTAAAAACATCGTCTTCAATCTGATATGCGAATGGTATTGATGCATGTGATTTGATAAAATCATTTTTATAATCATCTACTCTAAATATCAATCCTTTTTTCTTCCACATATTTTATAATCTTTTACTTGATATTTCAGATTTCACTCCTGGGTTTCCTTTATATATTGACCAAGATTCTGTGTTTTTAATAATACTTGCCGACATAGCCACAAAAGTACCTTCAGCAATATGCAAACCATCTCTAATTGTTGAATTTACTCCAAACGTACAATAATTTTCAACTACACAATGCCCCGATAAAACAACATGTGAGGTAAACATAATATGGTTTTTTATTGTGCTATGGTGCCCTATATGGTTTCCACTCCATAAAATGACGTTGTTACCAATTGATGTAAACGGTTGAATTGTATTATTTTCTAATATAAAGCAATTATCTCCTATCGAATTATTAAATAAAATTGCTTTACTGCTCACATAACTTATCAATTCATATCCTTTTGATTTGATATCATTATAAACTTTTTCTCGTAACTGATTCATTTTTTGAGGAGCCATTGGTGCAAAAAATTTAAATTCATCTGGAGAATATTGCTTCTCAATATTTTCAAAAGCTATAATTGGCAAGCCATGAAAAATTTTATTTTCAGACAAATAATTTTCATTAACACTAAAAGCAACAACTTCATGTTCTGAATCATTTTCAAGATAATAATGAGCTAGTTCAGCAAAATCCTGAATTCCAAAAATTATAACTTTTGCCATATAGATTATTTTTTTAAAACATAGACCGTATATTCATATAATCCGTAATCATTTCTTATAACATAATTTCTAGTAAGATTATCACATAAAAATTGACTTAATGCATCATGGGAAACATGAAACAAATCCTCTCTTTCCCAATCTACAATTTTAGACATTATATTAAACGAAAATCCTTTGTTACATTTTTTATATATAATGGTTATCATCTTTGTAAAGTAATCCCACATTTCATCATATGACAATTCTCTTTTTTCTGTAAAAACACCATTCATTATTACATAATCAAAATTATCAATAGAATTCTCGGACTCAAATATGTCTAAGCAATAAAAAGAATTATTTGGATGCTTTTTTAGCGAAACATCAATAAATTTTTGAGAGATATCTAAACCGGAATAATTAATATTTTGGATATTGTTTGTTTGAATGTATTCTAAAAGATGTGCTGTTCCACAACCAAAATCTAACATAGAATGTTGTTTATTAGAATCTTCATTGAATCTAATAATATCTAACATTACTTTATAACGTTTATCAACATCTTCTTCTTTGGGCCAATCAACACCCAAATGATTGTCACCATATTTTTCAAGACAATGCTCATAATGTTCTATTATTTTATTGTAATTTTTCATTATAACACATCTTGATTTAAAAAGTCCCTAATATTTTCAACTGAATTAAACATCATTACATCAATTATTGATAAATGAGATATAAATGTATTTTTAAATTGTGGATAAATTACAGTATTAGATTTAATAAATTTTAAAAACATATTATTCTCTAAAAACACTTTCTCATCATACAATTCTACTCCCCCTGATGCATTAATATAATCTTTGGCTCCAAGTTTTTTACAAATTTCTAAAATTTTATCCTGACCTTTTAAATTATTATCTTTTTTAAGATCCGACGAAATAATAATCTTTGTATTAATTTCGAGGAAAGAGCAAATCTTCTGTAAAGAATAAATTATAAATTTAGAAACATTAGATTCCTCCAATTTTATTATATCTTGAATCAAAGGAAAAACTTGCTCAAAAAATGGAGCTTTTGAATATCCTTGTACTATCGTCTTTAATAAATCTCCTTTCCATGTCGAATTTTCATTTATTTCAATTTGGTTTATTAATTTATTCTGACTAACTGATTTTAAAGAAATTGTAAATAGAAATTGTTTTTCATTCACTAATATATTATTCCTGTTAATCCATCCTCTCTTTATAAAATTAACATCATCATAAATTACAAAAGTATCTACAGCATTAATTAACTGAAAATATCCAATGTAGGGCAAGAAGTAAGGTTGCATTATAGCTACTTTCATTTATAAATTTTCATTTATAAGTGAAACTATTTTTTGTAATTCCTCAATTGATAAACCTATATATAATGGTAAACATAAGATTCGAGATGCAATACTTTCAGAAACAATCATTAAGTCTCCTTTCATATATTCTACTGTATTTAAAGAAGGATAAAAATATCGCCTAGGAAAAATTTGGTTATCATTTAATACCTTTTCAATTTTCAATAGTTTGCTTTCACTATTGAAAATAATTGGGAAATAACTATAATTCCAATTTGTATATTCTCGTAATTTTAAAAGTTGAATTTTAGATAAATCTAAATTTGAATTATAGTATTCTACTATTATTTTTCTTTCAGAAAATATCATATCCATATATGGCAAAATTGACAAACCCATTGCAGCTTGAAGTTCAGATAATTTACCATTAATACCTAATCCATAGAAGGATAGAGACCCTTCATGTCCAAAATTATGGCTATAAAACATTTTATGATATAAATCTGGATCTTTAGCAAACATTGCTCCGCCTTCACCTGTATGAAACAATTTTGTAGCATGAAAGCTGCAAGTACTAATGTCACCATAATCAAATAATGATTTACCTTTATAAGTTACACCAAATGCATGAGCAGCATCATAAATTACTTTTAAGTTATGCTTTTGAGCAATCATTTCTATAACCTCAACATTACAGGGATTTCCAAAAACGTGAGTCGCTAAAATTGCTGTTGTTTTATTAGTAATTGCAGCTTCAATTTTAGTTTCGTCAATTGTTAAATATTTAGGATGAATATCTACAAAAATAGGAGTGCAATTCTCCCAGACTATTGCAGCGGCTGTAGCAACATAACTAAAAGGCGTTGTAATTATTTCACCTTGATTTCCTAATAATTTTAGAGCTATTTGCAATGGCACAGTACCATTATTTGTTGTAATGATATTAGAAATATTGAGATAATTTTTTAACTTTTCTTCTAATTCTAATACCAGCTCTCCACGATTTGTGAGCCATTGTTTATCCCAAGCACGTTGTACTTGCTTATTATATTCATTTATTGGTGGTAGAAATGTTTTAGTTACTGTAATCATTTATATGATTTTTTGAGAGTCAATAAACCCATCTTTTTTCACAAAAACAAGTTCAACAAGCCATAAAACTTTTAATGCAAAAGGTCTGTTTAAATCTGTTATTTCAAATAATTTGTATCCATTTTCGTCCATGAAATTCATTAATTTTAAGATATTATTATCAAATGATTTAATAACAACCCCTGCTTCCACCATGAATATTTCAGTTTTTCCAAAAAAATCACTTGCGCCTTTTAACACTTCAATATCTAATCCTTCTGCATCAATTTTTATAATATCCGGAACTGGAATTTTACTTTCAAAAAGTAACTCATTTAAAGTAACTACCGGAATTTCTAATTGTTTAAATCCAGCATTTAATGCTTCTTCTTTTGTGTATCTAAAAGAACAGCTGTCATCACGATCTACAATGGTAAAAAGAAAAGAGCCTTTTTTTTCACCGGCACCAACTGGGTGAAATTGAACTTTATCATTAGTCTGTAAAATATCCTGAAACGATTCTTTTAACCATTCCTGTGGTTCTAACAGCGTATAATATGCTTCAGGAAAATATTGTAAAGTTTCGCGGGTCCATGTACCATGATTAGCACCAATATCTACAATATGTTTGGGCTCAAAGTTTAGCTTTTTTAAAGTATCATAAAAATTCGATAATAAAAAATTCTTACTATTTGTATCGATTGCTGTATTTGAAGCGCTCACTTTACTCAAATTGTAGCCTAATTTTTTCAGCAATAATTTAGAGACTTTTTTAATCTTTTTTTTCATTTTATTTTAATTGTCTTTAATTGACCACTCAAATTTTGGCTTTATAAATCCCGGTTCTTTTCCCATCCAGGAACCAATAGGACGTTCCCCTTCCTGAATAATAAATGACATGATATCATTTTCAACAAAAAGCGTTGACTTAGCATCTTCAATGACATAAAAACTTAAATAGTAAGTACCTACATTTAAAAATCCTTGTGGAAAAGAACATTTTACCCTGTTCAATCCCTCCTTTATTTTTAAATTACTATTTGAGTGAGAAAATGTAAAAAGCGGTTCTCCTGAATCATTATTTAATACAAATGTCAAATGCAAACTCTTTGAACTATCTTTTAAAGTAAATAACGTATTAATTTCAATTTCTTGATATTCATTCAATGGTTCATCAGATAATTTTCCAACTCCATTTAAACTAATTTCATGAAGTTTAAATTCATTTGTTTCATATTTTGAAGAAAAAACTTTTTTATTCATTGACTCAGAGTCATGACTTAAATAATAATTAACAGCATTTTCAACATTTCCAGTCATTGCAACACATCCATTAACCAGGACTAATCCTTTTGTACACAAGCTTTTGACAGCTGCCATATTGTGACTTACAAACAAAACTGTGCGACCTTGACCTTTAGAAATATCTTGCATTTTTCCTATAGCCTTTTTCTGGAATTCAGCATCCCCAACTGCCAAAACCTCATCGATAACCAAAATTTCCGGTTCTAAAAAGGCCGCTACCGCAAAGGCTAAACGCACCGTCATTCCTGAACTATATCTTTTTACCGGTGTGTCTATATATCGCTCACAACCTGAAAATTCAATAATTTCATCAAGTTTTGAAGTGATTTCTTTTTTAGTCATTCCAAGAATTGCACCGTTCAGGAACACATTTTCCCTTCCTGTCATTTCTCCATTAAAGCCTGTACCAACTTCTAAAAGCGAAGCAATACGTCCACGGGATTTTATGCTTCCTGTAGTTGGAGCGGTTACTTTTGAAAGGATTTTTAATAAGGTAGATTTTCCTGCTCCATTTTTACCTATAATTCCCAGGACTTCTCCACGTTCAACTTCAAAATTTATATCTTGCAGAGCCCAAACATAATCTGAATTTCCTTTAGTTGAACGATCGTTCGTTTCTCCAATTTTTAAATATGGATTTTCCTTACCTCTAATTTTATGCCACCAACGATTGATGTCATGACTTAAAGTTCCTGTACCTACTTGCCCTAAACGATATTGTTTAGAAATGTTTTCGGCTTTTAATATTATGTCCTTTTTCAATTGTCGATTAATAAATTATGAATAGTAAGTTATTGAAACTTGAAATTGCGTTTAAGTAACTATTATACTGTATCTATAAAACTTTTTTCAGTTTTATTAAAAACTAAAAGTCCAATAATAAATACTACGATAGTTACGATAAAAGTATAAGTTAATCCTAAAATTGAAACTTCGCCAACATTCAAAAGCATGTAGCGAGCTGTTTCTATTATGTAAGCTAATGGATTATATTCAACAAGCCATCCGTAACTTGGTAATTTATCTTTGATTAATTCCATAGGGTACATTACCGCAGACAAATACATCAACAATTGTATACCAAAACTAATTAAATGACTAAAATCACGATATTTTGTTACTGTTGCCGAAATAAGCATTCCTAAACCTAGTCCTAATATTCCCATTATTACAATCAAAATAGGAAAAAATAAAATTGAGCTGTTTAAACTTAAATCAACTTCCTGAAAATAATAGAAGATATAGAAACCAATAAAAATTAAAAATTGAATTCCGAATTTTACCAAATTAGAAATTACTACTGATAGTGGTGTAATAATTCTGGGAAAGTAAACTTTTCCAAATATTGCAGCATTCGCCTTAAAAGTATCTGATGTTCCGGTTAGGCAAGCTGTGAAGTAATTCCAAACTGTTATTCCCGCTAAATTAAATAAAAATGGAGGTACTGTTCCTGTATCTATTCCTGCAACGTTATTAAATATTATTGTAAATGTAACGGAAGTAAATAAAGGCTGAATTAAATACCAAAGCGGACCTAAAACAGTTTGTTTGTAAACTGTGATAACATCTCGTTTTACAAAAAGAAATAGTAAATCTCGATATTGCCAAACTTCCTTTAAATTTAATGAGAAGAATTTATTTTTAGGTGTTATTTCAAACAACCAATCATTGGGGCTATTGTTGTCGTTCATTTTATATTAATTACAATTAAATTGTAATGATTTATTCTTTAAATAAAATTTCATCATGTGTAAAATAGTTTTATAAATTAAAGCAAGGAAATTAACAAGATTTTTAATCGCTTAAAAAATATCTAAAAAACAAAAAGGCGTTTTATAAAAAAACACCTTTTTAATATCATTTTGAATCAAAGTTCAATTTATCATAAGAAACTACTTATCTAAAATTTCAAAAGTAGAATTCATACTTTTAAATTCCGGAACTATCTTCTTCATTTTAGTTACAATATCATCATTGTCATAAAAATCAGCTATACCTATTAGCTCATCAATCTCGATGTGCAAATTTTCGTATTCATCCTGGATTTCCTGAGCGATCATAATTTTATTATGGTAAGTTGGTAAGGTTTTAGAAGTATCATTTAATAATTCTTCGTATAATTTTTCACCAGGTCTTAATCCAACAATTTTTATTTTTATCTCCTTATCCGGAATAAATCCTGCTAACTTAATCATTTTTTTAGCAAGGTCAATTATTTTAACTGGTTTACCCATATCAAAAATATAAATCTCCCCTCCGTTACCCATTGCACCGGCTTCAAGAACTAATTGACAAGCCTCAGGAATTGTCATAAAATAACGAATAATATCCTGATGTGTTATGGTAACTGGTCCTCCTTCGGCAATTTGTTTTGTAAATAAAGGAACAACCGAACCGTTAGAACCTAAAACATTTCCAAAACGAGTGGTAATAAATTTTGTTGCACCTTCTACATTTTCTCTTTGATTTTTCAAAAACAAAGATTGTACATATTTCTCTGCTATTCGTTTACTGGCTCCCATTACATTACTTGGGTTAACCGCTTTATCAGTAGATACCATAACAAATTTCTTGACGTGGTATTTGCAAGACAAATCAGCTAAGTTCTTTGTGCCTTTAATATTTGTCTGAATTGCTTGTGATGGATTTTCTTCCATCAAAGGAACATGTTTATAAGCCGCTGCATGAAAAACAACGTGTGGACTGTAATTTTTAAAAACTTTTTCTAATGCTTTTTTACTTCTTACATCCGCAATTACAGCTACAATTTTTGATTCTGAATTTAAAGTTAAAGTCTCTAAACACAAATTGTGAAGTGGTGTTTCAGCGTGATCTAATATAATGACCATTTTAGGATTAAATCCTAAAACCTGTCTTACGATTTCGCTTCCTATTGATCCTGCAGCACCTGTAATAAGAATCGTTTTATCTTTTAATTGTTTTGAAATTGATTTACTGTCCAGAACTATTGGTTTTCTTTCTAATAAATCTTCAATCTGAATATTTTTTACTTTTTGAGAAATTTCTTTTTGATTTTCCCAATCCGATATCAAAGGAACTGTATATACTCTGTAATTGAATTCTAAACATTGATCAACAATAATTAATTGCTCTTCCTTAGATAAACTTTTATCTGCTATAATAACACCTTCTGCTGCTACGGAACGCATTAAAGCCGGTAATTTTTTTCGCAAAATCAAAATAGGCAAATCTAACATTCGTTTAGATGCATTCTGATTATTTTTATCGACAAAACCAACGATTTTAAATCGGGAAGGCGTTTCAAACTTCAATGCATTTGCAACTGAAATCGCATTAGCATCTGTTCCATAAATTACGGTTCTGATTAACTTAGAATTAGTTTTTTCTGAAAAATATAATTCGAAAGTTTGTTTTACTACAACTCGGTACAAAAACAAACCACAAAACGACAAGACTAAATTGATAAAAAGTGCAGTATTTAAGAATGCTTTATGTCCGGTATATAATTCAAAAACTAAATTGAAAAATAGAAAAAACACTAAAACTGACATTTGAGAAAACAGCAGTTTTATAGCATCAATATAAGACGAATGGCGGATAATTCCTGAATATGTCCTAAAAAGCCAAAAGAAAAATATATTTATAATGATCAGACTTGCAACAAAATAAAACTGATGTGAGGTAATTATATATCCTAATGCTGTTCCTTCAAACAACATATAAGTAAATGTGAATGAAAAAATCAGAACCATTACATCTATCGCAATAATGATCCATCTAGGCAAATAGCTAAGATTATTAATACTGCTTCTTAAATTCCTTGGAGAGAAAAAATTATGCAGCAAAGAGACTATTTTAGTTTGTTTATCTGTATCCAATTTGGTTTAGTTTGATTTTGCAAAGCCTACGTGACTTACAAAAGTACAAATTAAAGGTTTTAAAAAATTATTTCTTAAGGTAAATTAGATTTTAACACCTTTTTTCTTTTGTTTCAAAAATTCTATTAAATAGGTACCGTATCCGGATTTCACCAAAGGCAAGGCAAGTTCTTCAAGCTGAGTGTCATTTATAAATCCTTGTCTCCAGGCAATTTCTTCAATACAGCCTACTTTTAAGCCTTGTCTTTCTTCAAGAACCTGTACAAATTGTCCTGCTTGCATTAAACTATTAAAAGTTCCTGTATCTAACCACGCTGTTCCTCTACTTAAAATACCAACTTTTAAGGCTTCTTTTGCCAGATAAACTTTATTTACATCTGTTATTTCATATTCGCCACGAGCGCTCGGTTTAATATTTTTGGCAATTTCAACAACCGAATTATCATAAAAATATAACCCCGGAACAGCATAACTTGATTTTGGTTCAGTTGGCTTTTCTTCAATAGAAATCGCTTTGTAATTTTCATCAAATTCAACAACTCCATATCGTTCAGGATCTGAAACATGATAAGCAAAAACAACTCCTCCTACTGGCTTAGTATTTGATTTTAAAAGCTCTTGCATATTAGAACCAAAAAATATATTATCGCCTAATATTAAAGCGACATCATCATCACCAATAAATTCTTCTCCAATAACAAATGCCTGTGCTAAGCCATTAGGAATTGCTTGTTCTGCATAACTGAATTTACAACCTAAGGTAGAACCATCTCCTAATAACTTTTTAAAATGTGGTAAGTCATGAGGCGTTGAGATAATTAATATCTCATTTATTCCCGACATCATCAAGGTTGATAATGGATAATAAATCATTGGCTTATCATAAACCGGCATCATTTGCTTACTCATAGCAAGTGTCAATGGATGTAAACGGGTACCAGAGCCTCCAGCTAATATAATTCCTTTCATAAACTTTTATTTTAGATATTAAATTATAGATTTCGTATAAGCGAAATGCTAAATCAAATCATCTTTACTTATATAAACATTTTTTTCAAACTCTCTTTATAATTCGGAATATCCAAATTATAAGTAGTCTTTATTTTTTTCTTATCTAACAACGAAAACTCTGGACGCTTTGCAGGTGTAGGATATGATGCTGATGGTATTCCGCTCACATTGCAATCATATCCGCCAATTTCTTTAATAGTCAACGCAAATTCATACCAACTTATTTCTCCTTCATTTGAATAATTGTAAATTCCGGCAATCCAATTAGATGATTCTAAAATAGTAATCATAGCCTGAGCTAAATCAGCCGCATAAGTTGGTGAACCAATTTGATCATTTACAACATTTATACTATCCTTTTCCTGCATCAAACGCTGCATGGTTTTAACAAAATTATTTCCAAATTTACTATATACCCAAGAAGTTCTTATGATAATTGAATTTGGATTTTCTTTCAAGCAAGCGATTTCACCAGCTCTTTTACTGGCTCCATAAATATTTATTGGATTCGTATCTTCATCTTCATTTAAAGCGATTGACGATGATCCGTCAAAAACATAGTCTGTAGATATATGAATTAATTTTGCATTATTTTCAAAAGCATATTTTGCAATTAATTCTACTGCCTTATGATTGATAGTAAAAGCTAATTCTTTTTCAGTTTCAGCTTTATCAACTGCCGTATATGCAGCACAATTAAAAATTATATTTGGCTGAATATCTTCTAATTGATTTTGAAGTAACTCTAAATTATCTAATGTAATTTTAGTTCTATCAGCAAAAATCCATTCATATTGTGGATAATTTGATGACAAAGCAGAAAGTTCAGATCCTAGTTGTCCATTTGCTCCTGTTACAAGAATTCTTTCCATTAAAATAAACTATTACAATTATCAATAAAGGGAAGTATTTGGTCTTTTTCTGAAACAATTGCTTCTTTTAAATCCATTCCCCAATCTATATTAAGAGAAGGATCATCAAATTTAATTCCTCCTTCTGATTCTTTATTATAAAACTGATCACATTTATACATCACAGATGCGGTTTCACTAATAACCGAAAAACCATGTGCAAATCCTTGCGGCACTAATAATTGTTTTTTATTTTCGGCTGATAATAAAACACTAAAAGATTTTCCAAAAGTAGGGGAGTCTTTCCTTAAATCAACTGCAACATCAATAATCTCGCCTTCTAAAACACGAACTAATTTTGTTTGGGCAAAAGGAGGGTTTTGATAGTGCAAACCTCTTAAAGTACCTTTTTTAGAAAAAGACTGATTGTCCTGAACGAAATCTATATTAATTCCTAAATTTTCAAATTTAGTTTTGCTGTATGATTCAAAAAAATAACCTCTTTCATCTCCAAAAACTGTAGGTTCGATAACTACTAAATCTTTTATAAATGTTTCTTCAATTTTCATATAAAATATAACTCTTATTTATTTTTATCTTAGTTAAAGAAAGTTTTAATTACTTCCTTAATTCTATTTTTATCTTCAATTGTTAAATTGGAACCTGATGGCAAACATAATCCTTTTTCAAATAAATCCTGAGCTATTTTATTTCCGTAATAAGGATATTTTTCAAATACAGGTTGCAGATGCATGGGTTTCCAAAGTGGGCGTGTTTCAATATTTTGATTTTTGAATGCTAATCTTAAACGCTCTCTGTCTTTTTCTTTCTGTTTATTTGGTTCTATTAAAATAGTATTTAACCAATAATTTGAATAATAATCTTCATTCAAAACTTCAAAAAGCTTTACGCTTTTTATCTCCTTAAAAATTTCTTTATAAAAAGAATGATTTTCTCTGCGGGCAAGTACATTTTTTTCTAAAATTTGAATCTGTCCCAGACCTACACCTGCACAAATATTACTCATTCTATAATTGTATCCAATTTCGCTATGTTGGTAATGAACCGCTTCATCTTTTGACTGAGTAGCATAAAAAACAGCTTTTTCTTTTAAATCATTTGAATTCGCAATTAATGCACCTCCGCTAGAAGTGGTAATTATTTTATTTCCATTAAATGAAAGAATTCCAAATGTTCCATATGTGCCGCATTTTTTTCCTTTATAAGAACTTCCAAAAGCTTCGGCACTGTCTTCTATAATTGGAATATTATATTTATTTGCTATTGCATGTACTTCATCAATTTTATATGGATTTCCGTAGAGATGAACTGTAATGATTGCTTTAGGTTTTTTACCTTTTTCAATTCGATCTTTAATAGCGATTTCTAATTGTTCCGGACAAATATTCCAAGTATCTGGTTCACTATCTACAAAAACAGGAATTGCTCCTTGATATAAAATAGGATTTGCTGATGCTGAGAAAGTCAAACTTTGACAAATAACTTCATCTTCTGCTTTTACACCTAATAAAATTAAAGCTAAATGAATCGCTGATGTACCCGAATTTAAAGCTGTAACAAATGATTCTTCTTTAAGATAATCTTCTAAAACATTCTCAAATTCATCTACATTTGGTCCACCGGAAGTTATCCAATTTGTTTCTAAAGCTCTTTGAACGTATTCGCTCTCGAAACCGCTTTGTTGAGAAAGGGATAAATAAATCGGTTTATTATTCATTAATTATCCAATAATCTGATGTATAACGTACATCATCATCTTCAACATTTGATAATGGTAAAGTAGAAAATGAAATTAGTTTTGAGTTACTTTCCAAAGATTGTACTGCATTCGCATAACCTGCCGGAATATGAAGTATTTTACTATCATTTTCAGAAATGATTACTGTATCTATAATTAAATCTTTAGAAGGATTATCCCAATTATCAATTTGAACAAAATGAATTTTGAATGATCCATTTAAACAATAAAAATTCTTAGCATCTAACTTATGACCTTGCCAGGCACGAATTGGATTTTCATCAGAATTACTAATAATATAAAACCTTTCAATATTTTTAAAACTAAAATCATTTACGAATGAAATAGTTCCGCGATGGTCTGAAAAATTTCCTCCCTGAATTATTTTAGGAATCATCTGTTTAGTTTTAAATTGCTTTTATTTAACAAATAAAACTTAGAAGAGTATATTAAAAGTAGAGGCATTATTACAATTACAAACAATAATATATCCTGAACTTTGTGATATAAAAAGACAACTAAAACTGAAACTCCTATTTGAACTATTGCATAATATACGGCAACTAATCTATGCTGAATTTTATATTCATTACTCAAAACCTGATATAAATGCAGACGATGGGCCTGAAAAATATTTTGTTTTAGATACAGACGATGTATAATAGTGCAAATTGCATCAACTCCATACACCGCTAAAAACAACAGCCATACAACTGAATTTGTTATCAAAATAAGCTTTAAAACCAAATAAATAACCCAGAAAGCAATTGCAATACTACCTATATCTCCAGCAAAACATTTTGCTTTTTTTCTATAATTAAAAAATAGGAAAACTAAACTCGCAATCATTGCATACTTTATAAAAACAGCATCAATAAAAAATTGCATATTTTTATTAACATATAACAGTGAACCCATTACTACTAGAGTGTACAAACCAGTTATTCCGTTAATGCCATCCATAAAGTTATAAGCGTTAATTAACCCTATAGCAAGGATGTAAGCGAGAACAACTCCGTATAAAGGCATCAAATTAAAAACTCCTAAATCATAAAAAATCAACGAAATTGACAAGAAGTGAATTGAAATTCTAATTTTATTTGATAAGCTTTGAATATCATCCCAAAAACTAACTAAACTAACCAATGTAATTCCTGTAAAGAAAAAGTAATTACTCTCGATGTGTTGCACAAAATATAATAAAGCAGCAAACCAAAAAATTATTCCTCCGCCTCTTAATGTAACTTCAGTATGTGAACTTCTTTCGTTGGGTTTATCTACAATGTTAAAACGATCTGCTACTTTGAAATAAAGTAACATCATAATCATTAAAAGAATTCCAACTATCGTGTATTGCATTATTTATAGTTATTTATCTTATTATGAAAAAAAAATATTTCAATGTCATATTTATTAACATAGATTTGAGTTAAATTCAATTATTCATTTTTATTTTATTTTATTTATTCAAACACCAAACTATTACACTAGATCTCGGTTAAAATAATATCTTTCTCTTCATTAGAACTCACATAACATTTAATGGCAAAGTGTAATATTATAATGACACTTTTCGAATATTAATTTTTTCATGAAATCCTACAAGCAAAAACTACTTACAATTATACTGTTTTTACAAGCATTTTCAATAATAAAATAATACCAAGACAAATTTAATTTAAAATAATGCCTTTTGTTCAGAATGCGATTCATACATCCATAAAAAATAAATAGAAATAGTTATAGTACTCAATAAAAAGTCTCCTGAAAAAAAAGCTGCTATTAAAGGAATCAGGTGATAGCTTTTATAGATTAACTTACCTAAGAATAATATGTATACAACGGTTCCAATAATTCCGAAAAATAAAAACAAATCAATAAAATCCATCTCCACACCACATTTAGAAAATTCCAGACCACCAACGAATAAATTTTTTAATGTTCCATTTAATCTGATATATTCTATTGTATTTTGGATATTCCAATCCCTTGTTGAAGTAATCAAGGTTAGATAACCATATTTATTAAGTATTGGTTGCCAAAAAGGAAAAATTTTTGCAAAAACATTAATGATTGGTTTTAAAAAAAATAATCCTAAAAACATAACTCCTATATAAATAAATAACAATCTTACTTTTCTTTTTTCATATAAGTAATAGAAAAGTAATACAATATAAAATAAAATGATGATTTTTGTGCCAATGAGCAAACTAGATATTGTTAGTATAGCTAATTTCAAGTTAATTTCATCTAAAAATAATTTTCTAGAAATCACAATCATTAGTAGATACTCCAAAAAACCAGCTTCTAAAATACCGCTGTATCCAAAACGATTTGAATGCATGTAACTTTGAAAAAAATCAATTGAGAAGGAAAAACCTAAAAAAACAAAAAAAGCATTAAAAATTAGTGTTTTTTCAAGAGTCACAAAATAGTCTTTAATAGTTTTTTGCTTATTTTTTAATAACGAAAATACTCCTAAAAAAAAAAAGGGGTATAAATATTTGATTAAATACGTAATATTCATAGATAAAGAATACTTGTACAAATCGTTAAAATGGTAAGAATTATTAAAAAGAGTTATAATTTTTCCCAAGTTTAAATTCCCCATTAAAAATACCAAAAGGAGGAAACTTGTAAAAATAAAAATCTTTCGCCTCCTTTTAAAATTTGCAATCAGGATTACTAAATAGAAAAAGAAAACTATTAATTTTAAAATTGCTAATGTTGGTAGTATTAAATCGAGCAAATAAAAAAAGTGGAAAAATTTAATTAAAACAGCACTAAATAAATAAAATAATAAAAAAGCTATAAAAAAAAACTCTAAATTATGATTATAAAAAGTTTCAGTTTTAAATAATTTCAAATTCATATATTATACTTTAATCCCATTCACTATTTCTTATATCCTCATACACTTTTCTAATCCCTTCGTCCAAAGTGATTTTAGCTTTCCACCCCAAACTATTTAATTTGGAAACCTCCATTAACTTTCTCGGTGTTCCATCAGGCTTACTGGCATCCGTTAAAATTCCCCCTTCAAAACCTACAATTTTTTTAACTAAAATAGCCAAATCTAAAATAGTGATATCTTCTCCAATACCAATATTTATTAACCCTGAATCATTATAGTTTTCCATTAAATATAAACAAGCTTCAGCTAAATCATCAACATGCAAAAATTCTCTTTTTGGACTTCCTGTTCCCCAAATGGTTACAGCAGCATCACCATTACGTTTAGCTGTAATAAATTTTCGCAGCATTGCTGGTAATACATGAGAATTTTTTAAATCATAATTATCATTCGGTCCATACAAATTTGTAGGCATAACTGAAATAAAATTACAACCAAATTGATCTCTGTAAGCATCGCACATTTTAATACCTGCAATCTTCGCAATCGCATAAGGTTCGTTTGTAGGTTCTAATTCTCCTGTAAGCATATATTCCTCTTTTAAAGGCTGTGGAGCCATTTTGGGATAAATGCAAGATGAACCTAAAAACATTAATTTTTTTACATCATTAACATATGATTGATGAATTACATTATTCTGTATCATCAAATTTTCATATATAAAATCTCCTCTGTAAGTATTATTAGCTATAATACCTCCTACTTTTGCTGCTGCTAAAAAGACATAATCTGGTTTTTCTTTTTCAAAAAAATCAGCAACTGCTTGTTGATTTGTCAAATTTAGCTCAAAAGATGTTCTTAATATAAAATTAGTATATCCTTCGGATTTCAATTGTCGTAAAATAGCTGAACCTACCATTCCGCGATGTCCAGCTATATATATCTTATCATTTAAATTCATAATTTTAATTTCCTAATTTCAAGAATAAAATATCTTGATTTATTTAAATTAATATTTAATACTCGATCTTACTTCTCTTAACATTTTTTCTTTTTGAACGTTCTGAAGATCACATGCCATCATTTCTTTTACTAATCCAGCCAAATCGTATTTAGGTATCCATCCTAGTTGAGTTTTTGATTTAGTAGGATCTCCAATAAGCAGGTCCACTTCTGTTGGACGGAAATATTGGGGATCAACTGAAATGATCTGTTTCCCCAACGCTATCTGATATGCTGGATTGCTACAAGAAGCGACGTACCCTTTTTCATCTACTCCTTGTCCCCTAAATTCGATTTCTATTCCAACTTCTTCAAAGGACATTTTAACAAAATCACGTACATATGTAGTTTCTCCCATAGCAATTACATAATCTTCTGCAATATCTTGCTGAAGAATGCGCCACATAGCTTCTACATAATCTTTGGCATGTCCCCAATCACGTTGAGCGTCTAAATTCCCTAAATATAAGCAATCTTGTTCTCCTAAAGCAATAGCAGCTGTAGCCATAGTTATTTTACGAGTTACAAAAGTTTCTCCTCGACGTGGCGATTCGTGATTAAACAAAATTCCATTACAAGCAAACATATTATAAGCCTCACGATAATTTTTAGTAATCCAGAAACCATAAATTTTTGCTACTCCATAAGGCGAACGCGGATAAAAAGGTGAGTGCTCATCATAAAATCCTTTTTCGTTCTTATTCTCAGCTAAACCACCATACAATTCTGATGTTGATGCCTGATAAATTCGTGTTTTCTTTTCCAAACCTAAAATACGCACTGCCTCTAAAATTCGTAATGTACCAATACCATCAACATTCGCAACATATTCTGGAGAATCAAAAGACACCTTTACATGACTCATAGCTCCTAAATTATAGATTTCATCAGGTTGTACCTCTTGGATAATTCGAATAATATTAGTAGAATCTGTTAAATCTCCATAATGCAATTTAAAATTCACATGTGTTTCGTGTTGGTCCTGATAGATGTGATCAATACGTTGTGTATTAAAAGAAGATGCTCTTCTTTTAACACCATGAACTATATAATCCTTTTCTAATAATAATTCTGCTAAGTAAGAACCATCCTGTCCTGTGACCCCTGTAATAAGCGCTATTTTCATTTTATTTATTTTAAATTTTATTTATTTTAAAAGAATTAAAAGTTGTCATAAGACCCTCTTTTGCCGATACTGGTAAGGGCTTCTTAATAGCTTTCAAAATTTTTTCATTACTAACTGAATAATTGCTTGTTAGCTTTTGCAATCTTTCTGAATTTAAAGGTAAATTCAGATAGTCACCAACTTTTGCAATTGATTTTATGAAATGAGAATTAATCTTCCAAATATTAGTTTGAAAGCCAAGACTACTCCCCAATAACCTAATTAATTCATTAGTTGACAAAGTTTGATCGTCAGCAATGTTATATATCCCTGATCGGATTGCACTATTTTCTAGTAATTCTTCAATTATAAAGCAAAGATTCTCTATACTTAAAAAAGAACGTTGATTATCGAAAGCTCCTAATGTCCATGGAATTTTGTTTTTTACAATTTTATATAACAAATTTAAATTTCCTTTATTCCCTGGCCCATGAATCATACAAGGTCTCAAAATATAAACTCTTTTTGACTTTGGAACTTCTTTATTTAAAAGATATTGTTCCGCCTGATGTTTAGCAATACCATAATGAGTTTTTGGATTAGGAATATAATCCTCTGTAAGAATAACATCTAAATCATCGGCTGCGGCTTTTACGGTGCTCATAAATATAAAAATAGAAGCCTCTGAGACTAAAAAAGCATCAAATAATTGTTTTGTAAGCTCAAAATTAGCTTCATAATAATCATTAGGACTTGAAGATTTTTTTAAATCATGAGCTTTACCTGCTAAATGTATAAATGCATCCGTCTTAATTTCAAAGATCTGATTGGGTAAATAACGTACACTCATATTATTTATCATATGTGCGTGTTTAAGATATTTATGAAGATTTATTCCAACAAAACCGGATGCTCCTGTAATTGTTATTTTCATTTCTTCAAGAATCCTATTATTTTCCAAAAAAACCTCATTTTAATCTTTAAAGGAGAAAATAAAACTCCATTCATAGATAGCGCTTTTTGGATTTCTTTGGTAATCAACTTATAAGACAAAGAACCTGAACTACTTAATCCTCCTACAAGCATGGCAGTAGTAGTAATCCCTGAATATTTCCAAGTAATCTTATTTTTCAAGAAAAAGCGAGTTATTAATTCATAATCTGCACCTATTTTAAATCCTAAATCGTAATTTCCAAACTTATAAAAAAGATCTCTCTTAAAAAATATGGAAGGATGGGGAGGCATAAAACCAACTTTAAGTTTCCCCGGATTCCAATATTTGGATGAATACAATCTTATGATTTTTCCATCTTCTTTATGCTGAACAATATTCCCTACTGATGCCTCTATATTATATTTTAGATGAAAGTTAACAACATCTTCAATCACAGTATTTGAATTAAAAACATCATCAGAATTTAAAATACCTACTAAATCCCCTGTTGCCATTGCAACTCCTTTATTCATTGCATCATAAAGCCCATTATCTGGTTCCGAAATCCATTTAAAAATTTCTTTCTGATGATTTTGAATAATTTCTACGGTTTTATCTTTTGAATTACCATCAACAATTATATATTCTATGTTTTTATAAGTTTGTTTTTTAACTGATAGTATAGTTTTTTCTATTGTATTACAACTATTATAACAAACTGTTATTATTGATATTTTCATTTATGTATTTTATTATATTTGTAAGCATGATTAATACTTACCATTTTTTAAAATAAAGGGCCGGTAAATATTTAATAATATTTAATCTAAACTTCAGCTTTAGAAATAAATTATATGGTGAATTTTCAGCTGTTGGTGATTCATTTTTTCCGTGTCGTCTATATAGTAACAATGGTTCTTCTATAAATTTACTTTTAAAAAAAAGTTCAGAAACAAAACCCAACCAAATATCATGCATCGGAATAGTTTTAGGAAATGGCAGTGCCTTGATTAAAACTTCTTTTTTAAAAGCCAGACAACATCCCAAGTATGAATTTTTAATAAGATTTGAAAGCAAACCTTTTTTGGAATTATTTAATTGAAAAAAGGATTCATTAATAATTTCTAGATTCGCATTTACTACCTTACAGTTCGACACTACCACATCATAAGAAGTTAATGAGTACAAAAAAACCTTTACTTTATTTGGTAACCAAACATCATCCTGATCTGATAAAAAAATATAATCTCCTTTTGCTTGCTTTAAAGCAAACTCAAAATTTAAAATTATATTTCGAAAGGAATTTCGAAATATTTTAATTCTAGAATCATTGTATGATTCTAGAATCTCTAAAGTATTATCTGATGAACCATCATCACTTATAATAATTTCGTCAGATGTATTCAATTGTAATAAAATAGAATCCAGCTGTTCTTTTATAAATTTTCCGCCATTATAAGTGGCTATGCAAACTGAAATCGTGTACATTATTTTTGTTTTTAATAAGTGAATACATTACTATTATAACCAAAATACCAGTTGAACTTACTAACAATGGGTTTGTTCCAGCTATAAACAAATAGGTAAAATAAGCAATTATTAGAAATTTGTACTCTTTGACATTATAATTCATTACAATATAATATATTGGATAAAATAGAATTACTAATAATATAATCATCATAGGAATCCCAAAAAACCGAATCATATCCAAATAGGTGAGTTCTGTTTGGGGAGTCATATTAGAGGCTCCTTTCGAATAAAACTCACTGCCCAAACCCTGTCCCCAAATCAAATATTCCGGGTGACTATTAAATAAATCCACATAAGATGTAAAATGTCCAGATTTAACCTCAGTTGACTCATCTTTTTCGTCAAATGATAAACTGCCTATAAAAGTGATTAATGCGAATATTACTGTTGAGATTAATAATATCAGCTGTATTTTATTCTTTTTATTTCTATAATATATATATATATAATATAATAAAATTCCTAGCGCACTTACAATGTTCGCCCTGGTACCTGACAATATCAATGTAAAACACACAGTACAAGCCAATAAAAATGATTTGACTTTTTTATCACCGGTCGTGAATTTGTTGCAAAAATAAGCTAGAGGAAAAACTAGTAATGGTGTTGTTCTGTAATATAACATCACAACAATAAAACCGTAATAATTTCTATATCCAAACTTTGCTATATCTTTTTCTTCTGTGTAACTATAAATAGGACTAATCATATCAGGTATAAAAAGAAATATTACATATGCTGATAGCACTATAATAGGTAAAAGTAAACTATTGTTAATTAAATATTTTAGAGTTGGAATATTAATATCTACAATAGGGAAAAGTAAAACAATAATACTAAATGATTTTAAAAACCCTAATGCAAACTCCATATTTACAAAATTGCCTTGCAAAAAGCAAATTACAACACTTATTATTGGTAACATTAAAAAAACAAAAACAATATAGGCTATGTCTTTACGAAAAAAAATGGTGTTTGAAGTTTTATAAAAAAACCATAAAATTAGTACTAGAAAAAAAAGTGGAATTTTTAAATGAAATATTCTGTCTCCTGGGTCTATAATTAAAATAAACACCAAAATTGCAAAAACAAAATTTATTATAGATTTTATCATACTAAATATAAATCTTCTTAAAAATTTTAAAAAAGCCTATATCATTATATCTAAAAGATAACTTAATTGCTCTTAAACCAACCGTTAAAAAAAGCATTGTGTATTCTTTTTTTGATCGGGAACTAAAATAAGATCCTTCACAATAATATTTAAATCGTCTTAATGCTGATGCAGGATCAATATTTACAACATCTGATAGTTGGTGAAAACAAACTAAATCTATAATTACAAATTCCGGATATTTTAGTTTAAATCTACTAACAAAATCAAAATCACTAAAGTATAATTTAACTTTTTCATTGTAACCGCCTATACTTTGAAAAGCTTCAACACTAACAAAAATCCCACTATTTAACAGTGTTTTATTTTTAAAACTGCAAACTCCTTGTTTTGGATTTTTCCAAACACTTCCTCTGGAAAAATAATATTTTGAGGGCGAGAATGGAATATTTCCCGACATTAATATTGGAACAAATAAATTATAAGATTTATAATTATTAATAGCTTTTAAATACTCATCTATAGCATTCACTGGAAAAAAAGTATCCTGATCAGTTAACAACAACCATTTCTTTTTTAAATCAAAGGCCAAATTCGAAGCAATATTATATGATTTGCTTACTCCGGGATTAGTTTTATCGTGAATATAAGTTATATCCCAATATGGATAATCTGATATTTCTATATCTTGCTTATTTTCACTATTATCATAAATAACGATCTTTAATGGAGTAGGATATTCCATTATACTTTTACTTAAAGAGGTAAATGTAATGGAATCTTTTATACTTTCATTATATATTACAATAACGACGCATAAATCATTTATATTAAAAATAGGCATGTTTTAATTCAGAATTAGTTTATTAGTGTCGTTACAAATTATTTTTTGTCAAGGACATTCCTTACTCCATTTAAAAAATCATTTGCAAATTTTTTAGTTCGTTTTTGTAAATTAACATTTAATTCTTCCTGGGTGAGACTATTTATCTTTAAATCGTCATTAATTACTTTTTCCATAAGAATTGATAATTGCTCCGTATTTAAAGGATCAAAATAAAAACCAAATTCAGGATTTTGTTCTCTATGAACTTGTATATCCGATAAAATCAACCTTTTCCCCATGGTCTTTGATTCTTCTACTGTCGAACTCCACCCTTCAAAAAGTGATGGGTTTATTACACACGCAGATAATGTTATTAGACTTAATACATCTTGGTATGGTATTAAACCAAGTAAGAATATGTTACTTTTTAAATTATTATCTTTAACGTATGATTGTAAATCAGTAATATGACTCATTTTTTTTCTAAAGTCATGCATTAACCCGGATGTTATTAAAAGAGGATTATATCCCTGATCTTTAAGTTTTTTTATTGCTTTAAAGACAACCATATGGTTTTTATGTGACCAAAATTGGTTAGGCAAATAAAAAAACGGTCTATTGATATTATACTTATCCAGAAGTTCTTTTTCTTCTGATTCTGTCATTCTTTTACTAATATCCTGTTGTGGCTGGCACACAAAATGTAAGATATTAACTTTATCACTTTCGTTTAAATAATCAGTTTTGTAATCTTGAAATGCAGAATCACTACTAAGAAAAATACCGTCACTTTTCATTATCAATCTATCAAGAAACTTCTTTGTAGCCTGTAATTCTTTGTCTGTCCATAAATTGTAAAAATGATTATGCTGAAAATCCATTATCCAATTTATAGTTTTAATTTTTTTTGAAATAAAACTTGAGTGACTAACAATATCAATTTTTGAATCTATTAATAGCTTTTCAAGGAGAATATTTTTATCAAAAGACTTCTGACCAATTTTATCTATAAACCAACTTAGAGAATTTCTTCTTAAAATATCAGTTTTTATAATTTTTGCATAAGGACTGTATATTTCCAGATATTCATTCTCAATATTATCAGGAACATATAAAATTATTTCTACCTTGTCTTGAAGATGTTTGTCAATTGCATAAAAAAGATTGCGGAAATAATTGATTGCTGCTTTATAACTCGTTGGATAATTTAAAAGGAAAGCAATTTTAACCATTTTTTGATTTTTTAAAGTATTTAACATATTCTCTTAATCCATCACTAAGATTTAAACTAGGTTGCCAATTGTAACGAGAAACATGATTAACATCTGCCCAAAAATATTTAGGATCACCCTGCCTCACGATTCCATTAAATCTAATTGTTTTAGCATTATTAAATTCATTATTTAATATATTTATAACAGTACCTATTTCAGTTCTTTCGCCGCTTCCACCATTTATGATATCCATTCCTTTTAGTTTTTCTACGAATTTAAAAATTAATGAAGCTGCATCCAGAACATGAATCCAATCTCTTGTCTCTGTTCCCATGCCAAAAAAAACAGCTTCATCTTCGTTTTTAGATGATAGTTTTTTACAGGCGTCATAAAGCAATTGTTTTTCAAGTCCAACCCCATAAATAGAAAAAAATCGAACGATACCAATTTCTAAACCATAATTTATATGATATGATTGACAGAGTTCTTCAGCAATTTTTTTATGAAATCCATAAGGCGAAATAGGATTTCCTATGGTATTTTCTTCAATTTTTGCATCCGGTAAACTCCCTTGCACCGCAACACTTGAGGGATAGATAAATTTACAACCAGGATTTCTAAGGCGAATATATTCTAATACAGAAAGTGTGCTTTGTACGCTTTTTTGAAAATCTTCGTATGGATTTTGAGTAGAAAAACCAACGGACCCACTACCTCCACAATGAATAATAATATCAAAAATTTTATTTATATTAATTAAAGATTCAAATGTAATTGTTGATTCAACCCAACAATCTACACCCCAATTTAAATATTCATCCTGATCCCATTTTCCATGTCCAATTCCTGTAACATGACAACCCGCATCATGAAAATATTTTGATACATTTCTGCCTAAAAAACCATAAGCCCCTGTTATTAAAACTTGTTTCATTCTATTTTATTCTTTAGCTGATCATTAAGATTTTTAACTACTTTTGCCGGGTTACCTCCAACTACACTCCATGCAGGAACATCTTTCGTTACTACGCTTCCGGCCCCTACAACAGCACCTTCTCCTATTGTTACGCCTTTAAGTATTATACAATTCATACCAATCCAAGCGTTAGAGCATATTTTAATTGGTTTTGTATCCACAACATTCCAATCTTTATTTTCAATAAAAAGTTTACCGCTTCGATAATCCAGTAACTGCTGAGAAATATCTTTTTGTCTTTCTCCATAATTGAGAGAATGGGAGTTGTGATCATAAATATATATTCCCCAAGCCATAAAAACGTTATCTTCAATTTCAATTTTACTTCTACAGATTAAACTGCTTCTTCCAATAAAAACGTTATTACCAATAATTACTTCACCCTCTGAAGATTCAAATAATATTGAGCAATCTAAAATTGTATCATCACCTATCGTAACATACTTTTTATCTTTTAATGGTTTTGTTAAACTAATTGAAAACTGCTCAAAAAAATGAGAATTCCCAACTACTAGATAATTCCTTATTTTTTTTAGATTCTTTTTAGATCTGTATTTACGTAAAAGACTAATTATTCGTGATAACATGTTTTCTTATATCTTTTTAATTATTTGAGTTCTAATTATCCTTTTTTATAACGAGCTGTAATCCATTTTTTTATGTCAAGCAATTTATTCAATCTATAAAAGCTGAAAACAGAAGCTAATATGATAAGAAATATATTAACCAGATATTGAATATAACCTTTAAAATATAAAGACGTTACTAATGATAAAATTACAAAGCTTCCCAGAATGAGAATATTTTTTATGTTTATGTAAGAGAAAGAAAATGAATTAAGATGCCTAACACTGTAAACACTAACAATTAGACTAACCACATTTGCAATTAAAAAACCAATCCCTAAAATACTAAATCCAAAATAATCCCATCCAAAATAAACACTAGCTATATAAATAAGTTGCCTTACACTTTCTATAATTATTGCATACCATCCTTTGTTTAAAGAAAGATATAAAACTCCAATTGTGTAATTAATAAATGTAAAAAATGAGGCCATCATTTGCCATTTTAAAACTGGAATTGCTGTATGAAATGAATTTGTATATAATACACTAATTGATAGTGATGCAAAAGCTATCATTCCCATCAACATTGGTGTACCCACTAAGAGCGTCATTTCTAACTGTTGATTTATCAAATTGTTACTTGCAGCTTTATCCTCTTTAATAGAACTTAACCTAGGAAAATAATCTGCCAGCATGGAGTTAAGTAAAATATTAACATACATTGTAGATATAATCCATACGGCTTGAAAATACCCTACAGATTCCATTCCTAAATGAGATCTAATCATTACACGCACAACATATAATGATGCTGTAGCAACAAAACCATTAACAACAATAAAAAAACCAAGTTTAGCCATACCTAAACCTTCAAAGAAGGTTTGTGACCAAGATAAATCTAATTTTTCTGTTATAACTTTTCTAGCATATATCCACGAAAAAAATAATGATCCCAGTGCTGTTATAATCATAGAAGGTACAATGCCCGATATACCTAACCACCAAAAAATTGGCAGAGAAACTGCAGTTCCAAGAATCGATCCTAAAAGAGTAGCTTTGGCCATTTCTTTAATGCGTCTCAGGCCTTGTAAAATTGCTAACTGTCCTGCTGAAACAGCACTAATTAATAACGTTACTGACATTAACGCAATGCTGTATGTATACTTATCACTACCAAATGAATAATTGCTAAAAAAATTACATAAAATAACAACAACAAGGGTTCCAACAAGACCTGTTCCAAATTCCCAACGCCTTAGTATCAATATTGTTCTCGCAACACGTTGAGAATCAGCATTATTCTCAGCTACATTTTTTACACCGCTAAAATTAATACCTAAACCAGTTCCATTTCGAACTAATTCAACAATTGTTTGAAAAATACCGGCAATCCCAACTCCAGCAGGACCTAACAGTATTGCTATAATTTTGTTTCGTATTATTCCAATTAAAATATTTATAATTTGAGCTCCACCAACAATAGTTGTTGACTTGAAAATTTGTTTATACGATTCCTTATTTTCTATCATTTTTACAGAATGCTTATTTAGATAAAAATGATTTTAATAAAAATTTTGTGTTCCAACATAAAACAATTAATATCTTTTGCATTATATTTATTTTCATCCTTTTCTTAAAAAAATGTGATGTAAATAAAAAATTTAACTTCCAGAGTTTTACGAAACCAACTTTTTCTTTTGCAATTCTATTGTGTAAGCATACATGATCGTCTTCAATCATATATCTATATCCGAATGTAGACTGCATCAATTCGTGACCGTATAATGTAAAAATCAATCTAAATAATTCTTTAGATGATAAATTTAAATTTTGCGCATTTTCAAGATAGGTATCAAATTCAACTATCCTTTTAGCTGGTGAAAAATAGGCATTATTCACATCATAAGTAAAAGATGGAGATTTACTTGCTTCATCTTTACTTTCTGTATAAAATGAAGGTACATTTATAATTTGAGATTTACCGATCATTGCCATTTCAGCATTAATCATATCAGTGTAAAATGGAAACATTTGTTTCTCAACAAATATTTTCTTTACAAGTGAAAGATCATTATATTCAGTTGTTTTATAAAACATTCCTGTAGGATGTCTAGATAAATATGCCATATTAACAACAGAATCATAACCCTTAGCATAAAAAACGTCTTCACTGTATTTTTGTAAATTTTGATTACAATGACCAAATACTACTTCAGAATCTAAATTTATATGCTTGATTATTTTGTCTATTTGTCTATGGTCTAAAGAATCTTTATCAAGACAAAGCATAGAAAATTTTCCAGATCCCAAACTAAGGCTTTTCAATAAATTGAAAACGCCACCTATATTTTCCTCATTTTGAATAAAAGAAAAACGAGGGTCTTTAATTTCACTTAATAAATGTTTTGTTTCGTCAGTAGAACAATTATCTAATACTATGACTTCGATTTCAGTACCCTGATAAAGTAAAATATTATTAATAAGCTTGTATACTTTATTACAACGATTATAAGTTGGTATACAAATACTTATAATTGGAGTTAACTTAATATTTCTATTTAACACCGAATGTTTTTTTTTAGTTTATATCTTTATTTCAGCTATTTACCCAGTAGATATTACCGAAAAATCTTTTTTCTTTGTTAGAAAATAGCTTTCAATAAATCTATATGAAAAACTAGAAATTAAAATTACAAATATGAATATAATTGGGTAAGCTATTACAAGTAAGTCATATTTTTGTAATAAGGTAATAGCTAAATTAATAATGATTATATGATACATATAAACACCATAGGAAATTTTTCCTAAATAATCAAAAATTGGATAATCAATATTTATTACACTTGTATTGGTTCTTACAAGATTTAATATAATAAAACCATATAACACAGCATGTACCTCCCAGAAAAATCCATGAAAATCATAGCCAGAGAATAATAATACCCCTTCCAATAAGTAAATAAATATTTGAAAATATTTATTGAATATAAAATATTCGTCTTTTATTTTAGTGTTTACTACCGCAAATAAAGCGCCTATAAGCAAGCAGTCAAATTTAAGTCGATGCCTGAAAATTATATTTATATTCTCTAAAGTAGTTAAAGAGAATTTATCAATTAAATTTTGATTGCGTGTTGCTAACGATATCAAAAGGCATAAGAACAAATATGAAGTTATAAAAACCAAAATAAAATAAACTATTTTTCTTTTATTAAATTTTTTAACAACAAATGGCCAGAAAATATAAAATTGTTCTTCAATACCTATTGACCAAGCCTGAACACAATACAAAATTGGACCAATTATAATAGATTGTATATGAGGAAGAAATAAAACATATAAAATAACATTGGCAGTAAAAGACTCATTAACATCAACAAAAGGCGGACCAATTTTTAAATTTTGAAATTGAGGTAGAATAAAAAATCCTAAAAGCATAATTATAAAATATAATGGCCAAATTCTCAGTAACCTTCTAATAATAAATTTTTTTATTGATATTCCAGAAGGTGTTTCTTTCTCTATAAATAAAAGAGATGTTATTAAGAATCCACTTAACACAAAGAATAAATCGACACTAAGACTTCCCATTATTTCTACAAACGGAATATCATAAATATTTGATAATCCTTTAGCCATTTTAATTTGTTCTGTGTGTGCTATAACAACTAAGAAAGCTGCTATAAAACGTAGTGTATTTAAATTAGCAAAGTGTATTTTTTTTTCCATTTTTAACTTTTATCTTAAAAACATATATTATTCGACAATATTAAGCAAGACACAAATAACTTTTAATTAATATATATTTATGAATACGTAAGTTAATTTTATTAAAACTTAGCAACCAATACTAACCCTATCATTATGATGAATGATAAGGTTAGTATTAATCTAAATATTCCCGAATAACATTTGCTATATAATCATAATGCGATTCATTTAAACCAGGCCATACACCTAACCAAAACGATTGATTCATAATTATATCAGTATTAGATAAATCACCAACTATACGATGCTCAATATTAGCATAAGCAGGCTGTCTTAATAAATTACCGCCAAACAGCAAACGCGTTCCAATTTTATTCTTTTCCAAATGTTGTACTAACATATGGCGATCATTTGCATCACCATCACGAAGCGTCATTAAGAAGCCAAACCATGAAGGTTCTGAATTTGGAGTTGGTTCAGGAAGTATAAAAACTTCTTCAAATTCCTTCATACGCTCATACAATGCCGCATAATTTTCTTTACGACGTTGGACAAATTGATCTATTTTTTTAATTTGAGAAACACCAAATGCAGCTTGCATATCGGTTACTTTCAAATTAAAACCAATATGTGAATAAGTATATTTATGATCATAACCGTAAGGCAACGTTCCTAATTCTTGACCAAAACGGCACCCACAAGTATCATCTTTACCTGGTTCACAATAGCAGTCACGTCCCCAATCACGAAAACTCTCCGCTAATTTTGATAATACTGGATTATTAATTAAAACTGCTCCCCCTTCTCCCATTGTAATATGATGTGCCGGATAAAAAGAAAATGTTGAAATGTCTCCAAAAGTTCCTGTTTTTTTTCCTTTATAAGTTGCTCCTAGTGAGTCGCAATCATCTTCTACTACCCAAAGATTGTATTTTTTAGCTACACGCATTACTTCATCCAAATCAAAAGGATTGCCTAATGAATGAGCAATCATAATTGCTTTTGTTTTCGGACTTACAGCTGCCTCAATCATATCGGCTTTAACGTTGTGTGTTGCAATATCAATATCAATAAAAACTGGAATTGCACCAAACTGAATTATTGGATTTATTGTTGTCGGAAAACCTGCAGCTACAGTGATAACTTCATCACCTGGCTTAATTGCTCTTTCTCCTAATTTTGGAGAGGTTAGAGCATAAAATGCTACCAAATTTGCAGAGGATCCAGAATTTACCAAAAGTGATCTATTAGCACCGAAATATGCTGCAAAGTCTGCCTCAAATTTATTGGCAAAACGCCCCGCTGTTAACCAACCATCAAGGGCTGCATCAACACCCATTAAAATATCTTCCTCATCCAATACTTTTCCTGTAACAGGAATGTAGTTTTCTCCAGCAATAATAACTTGTGTGGATTTCTTTTTTGCAATTTCTCTTAAACTATTTAATAGAGAATCATCTTTTAAATTTTGTAACATATAAGTTTATCTTTAACAGTAATTTAATTAATCTAAGTAGCCTCCATAGCTATTGGTTTCGCAAATGGTTCCATTTCAGTAATTGGTCTGCCAAAGGCAATTTTTGGATAAGTATTTGTATGAGGATCAATCATCACTTGCAATAATTGAGGTTTATCTTCATTTTCAGTACTCCAAAACCAATCTATAGCGTTTTCTATATCATTTGAATTTTCAATAGTTTTTGCGTCTATTCCATAAGCTGTTGCAACTTTGGCAAAATCAGGAGTATCATATCCCCAATAAGTAGACTGATAACGTGATTCAAAATAACTATCCTGAAATTGTCTGATCATACCTAAATTTTTGTTATTCAACACAACAATTTTCAAAGGAAGTTTGTTTCTAACAATGGTTTGAAGTTCTTGAATATTAATTTGCATGCAACCATCACCTATTAAAACAACAACCGGTTCCTTATTCAATGCAATACTTGCTCCAATTCCAGCTGGTAACGAAAAACCCATCGCTCCCATTCCTCCTGAAGTCAAAAAAGATTGCTCCTTATAAAGTTCTAAAGATTGCGCTGCCCACATTTGATGACTTCCCACATCAGCCAAATAAGCTTTTGCTTTTTTAGATTTATTAGAAAGTAAGTGCATAAAAACATTAGGATTTATGCCTTTAGGATCAAGCTCACTTGTATCCGGCCAAGTTTTTTTCAAACTATTAATTTGATTTAACCATTCCTCTTTTAATATAAAAGATTCGTCAATTGTATGCTTTTTAAATTCATTAAAAAAAAATTTCAAATCTGTTACAATAGGCTCACAACCTTTTACACGATTATTAATTTCTCCTTTTTCACAATCAATATGATAAATTTTTCGATTCTCAATAAATTTAGTATCCGCACCAGTCTGCCTAATATCTAAACGACTACCCAGAACAATTAATAAATCACATTCTCCAAACGCAATATTTGCCCATCTATTGCCGTAACTACCAATAAAACCAGCACGTAGGGAATTATCATATTGTATTGTATCTAATCCTAAAAGTGTCGTTATTACAGGTATTTTAGTTTTTATAATAAATTCATCCAATGCTTCCTGGCTTTTGCTCGCTTTAATGCCTCTGCCTGATAATATAAGTGGCTTTTTTGCCTTTTTTATATCTTCAATCAAGCTTTTCAAAATATTAGAATCTATTTTGCAGGAGACTATAGGATCTGATTCAAAATAATTATTCTCAATTTGAAAGCGTTGAACATCCATCGGAATATCAATAAGAACCGGACCAGGCCTTCCTTCTAATGCAATTTTAAATGCATTTTCAAAAATAGTCGGAATATCACTAGGCTCATTAACCTGAAAACAAGCCTTGGTGATAGGTTTTGCCATAGCAATAATATCAGTTTCCTGGAAACCTAACTGCCTAATCTCTCTATCTCCTTTTAACTCATGCCGGTTTACCTGGCCTGTTATAAAAACAGCAGGAGTTGAGTCAAAAAAGCAACTGCCTATCCCTGTCAATAAATTAGTTGCTCCAGGTCCTGATGTTGCTAAAGCGACTCCTGGCAAACCAGTAATTCTAGCATAACCTTCAGCTGCGAATGCAGCAGCCTGTTCGTGATGCATCGTAATGATATTAATATTTGTTTTTTGATTTAAAGAATCTAATATATGAGTTATCATTCCTCCTGATAATTCAAAAACGCTTTTAATCCCTTTCTTTTCTAAAAACTCTGCAATAAAGTCAGATGCTTTCATAATTTTATTTTTTTAAATAGTACTTTAAAGTGCTTTGTAAAGCAATATCATAATTAGAAAATTCAATTTTTCCAATTTGAGCCATCACCTTTTGCATATCACCTTCCATATGCATCGATTGCCCGGATCTATATTGTAGAGCGCCAAAATTTAAAATAAATTCTGGATTTACAATATTCTTTATATCCTCCATTACAGATTTTATAGTTCTAACCTCATTAGAAGAAATATTATAAATTCCCGATTCTATATCCTTTATTACAATTTTGGCCATTATTTCAGCAAAATCTTTAACATATAGGTAAGCGTATTTCTGCTGGCCTAAAGTAAGGTCAATTTTACTCTTACTTAACATTGATTTTATTAAAGAGGGTATTAACCAATTTGTATTTTCTTTTTCACCAAATACCGAAAATAATCTAAGCCAAATCCAATTTATATTATTTATAGATGAAAAACTTTTTAAAATTTCTAAACAAGCTAGTTTAGTAGCTGCATATGCATTTAGAGCATTTGTTTCAAAATCTTCAGATATTTTGCTATTAATTGCTCCGTATTCTGCTTGTGAACCTAAAAAGATTATTTTTTTAACCTCTAAAATTTTAGCTGCTTCTAATAGTTCAACAAAAAAAGTAACATTTTTAATCTGTTCAATCCAGTTGTTTCTATCATTTGCTTCAACACCTATCCAGGCGGAATGTATAATTGTATCAAATGAATGATTAACTAATTGATTTATGAAAGATCCATTGTCCAGAATATCTACCCATTCAATTTTATCTTTAAATTCTTCACATCTCCATATATCTGAATTTTTGCGCTTTAACCCAACAACACTAATACCTCTAGAAATTAAGACTTCCGCGATATGAGAGCCTAGAAAACCTGTAATTCCAGTTATTAAGACTTTATTCATTTAGAAATGACTTCACTTGAGATTCTGTAAATAAATCAATTTCATCTCTTTTATTATTAAATTGATTATACCAATCCATTGTCATGCTTACAGCTTTAGCTGCATTCAATTTTGGTTCCCAATTTAATTCAGATACAGCTTTACTAATATCAAGCTTTAGCAGACCTGCTTCATGAGGTTGGTTTTCATATGTTTCTACTATATATTCTCCTTTACCCCAACTTATAATAGCTAAGTTAAGCATGTCTTCTACTGGAAGCGCATCAGATAAATGAGGTCCAAAATTATAAGCCTGACTAAATTGAAACGGGTTTTTGGATAAATTAGATCCCAACAATAAGTAACCTATTACTGGCTCCAATACGTGTTGCCATGGTCTGACTGATTTAGGGTTTCTTATTACAACAGCTTTATCAGCTGCAAATGCTTTTGCAATATCAGGAATCAATCGATCTTTTGACCAATCTCCTCCTCCAATTACATTACCCGCTCTGGCAACAGCAATCGCTTTTTGATGCATGTTGTATGCTTTGCTATTAAAAAATGAATTTCTATAAGAGTCTATAACCAATTCAGCACATGCTTTACTTGCACTATAAGGATCATATCCTCCTAATCTATCATTTTCACGATAAGGATAAATCCATTCATTATTGTGATATACTTTATCTGTTGTAATTAATACAACATCACATTTTTTTTCTAATAAACGAACTCCATCTAAAACATTTGCTGTTCCAATAACATTTACCTCAAAAGTTTCTGCTGGTATTTCATAAGACAAACGAACTAATGGCTGGGCGGCCAGATGAAAAACAAAATTAGGTTGAAAATCCATAATTTCTTTTTCTAACCTCTTTTTATCTCTTAAATCAGCAATAACAGAATTACAGATTTTCTGTCCATCAATGAGATAAAACAAATCGTTAGTTGTTTGAGGTTCTAAAGCATAACCTTTTACTTCAGCACCTAATAAAGATAGCGTTTTTAACATCCAAGCCCCTTTAAAACCAGTATGCCCTGTTAAAAAGACCTTCTTTCCTTTATATGATTTTTTTAATTTTTCAAATAATGAATCTACCATGTCTTCCATTTTGCATTTCCAGAACTCCACATTGCTTCAAGCTCTACTCTATCTCTTAAAGCGTCCATACATTTCCAAAACCCATTGTGCTTATAAGCAGCCAATTGCTGATCTTTAGCAATAGCTCCAAGTGGTTCTTTTTCCCATTGTATGTCTTCAACATCATCTTCAAGATATTTAAATATACCTGGTTCTAAAACAAAAAACCCTCCATTAATCCACATTCCATCTCCTGCAGGTTTTTCTACAAAACTATCCACCTCACCTTCATTACCGATTTCTAAATTACCAAAACGTCCAGGTACCTGGACACTTGTTAAGGTCGCCAATCTACCATGTGATTTATGGAACTTAAGTAATTCGGACAAATTAACATCTGCTACTCCGTCTCCATAGGTAAGCATAAAAGTTTCATTTTTAACATATTTTTGAATACGTTTTAACCTTCCTGCTGTATTTGTATGTAGTCCTGTATCTATCAATGTAACTTTAAAAGATTCTGTTTCTGAATAATGAACATTGATATTATTGTTTGCTAGTTCAATTGTTACATCAGAATTATGCAAATAATAATTATAGAAATATTCTTTTATGTAGGTAGCTTTATAACCAAGACAAATTATAAATTCATTATATCCATGCTGTTCAAACATTTTTAAAATATGCCATAAAATAGGTTTTCCTCCAATTTCAACCATTGGTTTAGGTCTAGCCTCAGTTTCTTCCATAAGGCGAGTTCCAAAACCACCCGCAAAAATTACTACTTTCATTATTTTATATCGTTATTTATGATTATTATATCTCAACACAAACATTATTTGTCAAAGGATAACTGCAACATAATAAATATTCATTTTCGTCCAAATCAGTTCTAGGCTTATCTAATCCTACCATTTTTATCTTTCCAGATTTAAGAGTTGCTTTACAAGTGCTACAATTTCCGGTTTGACAAGAATAAGGTAATTCTAAACCAATTTCTAATGCATCTTCCAGTATAGAATTTCCTTTATTTATTATAATTTTATTTTCATTGCCTTGAAAATTTAGTACAATTTCCTGATCGAATATCTCTTTAAAGTCTTCTGGGTTTTTAATAATCTCAAAATCTTCAGAAAATAAATTATCAAGATTTCCTGATATATCTAACAACGACTCTTTAATTGTGTTTTTTAATCCTATAGGCCCACATATATAATGTCTTACTGGTTCATCAATTTTCTTTATTAAATCACTAATAAAATTAGAATTAATTCTTCCCTGAAAATTGTGTGACTCATTATCAAAAAATTCTTCTTGAGAATAAAAATAATAGATCGTAAATCGTTCTGAATAAATTGACTTAAGTTTTTCCAACTCATTGTAAAAAATCACTGACGTTTTAGATTTATTGCCATAAACTAAATAAACCTTTATTACCTTATCAATATTTAACAAATCTTTTATCATTGAAAAAAGAGGTGTAATACCACTTCCAACCCCCCAAAAAACTACATTTTTTATTGATTTGGTTGCTTCAAATACAAAATCGCCTAAGGGCTCTTGCACTTCAATTACATCATCAACTTTTATATAATCATTTATATAATTAGAAACAATCCCGCCAGGAACTCGTTTTATTGTTACATTAAGTGAAGGATCTATTAAAGGAGTAGAAGAAAATGAATAAGGTCGAATATATCTTCTTCCATTAATTCTAAATTGAAGTGTTAAATACTGGCCAGCTAAATATTTAATTTTTTTTAATCCAGGTTGTTTGAAACATAAAGTAACTGTATCATCTGTTTCCTTTCTAATCTCCTGAACTTTTAAAGTATAATTTTTCATTTTACTATCTAAAAAATTATTTCATTACTTCTTTAAATAACTTTCTAAAAATTAAAAAGAGTACTGTTAAAAAACCAGCCAAAATCCCTCCCACCAGTATTCCTTTAGCTTTACCAAATCTTTCTTTGGCTAAGGGCAAAATAGGTTTGTCAATAATTTGTATTAATGGTGTCTCTTTTCGTAAAGTTACTTTTGCTAACTCAGCTTGCTTAACCAGTTCTGTTAAAATCGCAGTATTAGCCTGAACATCAACCTGTCTGCGAGCTGATGGCGCACGTCGAATATTCATAGCCGGATTCAGACCAAAAGTATTATCATTAGCCGCTGCAACACCCGTAATTGCATTGTTTAACTCTCTACGAATCGAATCAACTTGTCTCTCTAAAATAGCCATATTGATTCTTGCTCTTTTACTTTTAGTATCAACATAAAATTCTCCCACTTGTTGCGCTAAAGCTTCACAAAAATATTTGGCAAAAAGTTCATTTGTAGATGTTACATCAATACTTATAATCGATATTTTTTTATCCTTTTGACCAACACTTAAACCTGACTTAGATAGATTATCGTACATTATACCCATAATACTATCTTGGATACGTGTAAACTTTTTGCGATTATCATTAGGCAAAAATTGAATAGAAGCTAATTCTGGTTTATTATTCCAAACTTCTCGCCATTCATTATTTTGAATATACATCTCCGCTAACGAAACTACTTTGCCATTCAAAACAACTGGATTCAACATCGTTTTTTCTACCATTGAACGAGATTTAAACAATTCCGTCAAATTAGAACCTGTAAAAACTCCTCCTGCACTTCCTCCTAAATCTAGTCCGAATGAACTAGCTAACCCTAATGCACTTCCTAAGCCACCACCACTACCTTTTTCATCCTCTAAAGCAAATGACAATGTTGCAGTATAAACTGGTTTTTTCGTAAAAGAATAAGTCAATCCTAAGGCAGCTCCAATTATTCCAGCTAGTATAATAATCTTCCATTCTGATAACAAATAATGATACCATTCCTTCATTTTTGTTAATAATTCTTTTAACGAGATCTCCTCATTAACTATAGGTTTATTATCCATTAAAATAATTTTATTTAAAAGCTGTAACAATTAATAAGGCTAAACTAGCAAGAACACTACCAATACCAGCCCACTCTCCAGCACTCATTCGTTTCATTTCAGGTTTTTCAGGCACTACTATTTGAGAATCTGGAGTTACTTTTGGATAAGATCTAAAAAATAAAAATGATCCTGTAACAGAGGCTTTTCCATTTGGATAAATAATATACGCTTTTTTCTTCCATCCTTTATAGTCTACACCTCCAACGGCATTTATATAATACTTAAACCCTTTTCCGCTTCTGAAGGGAATTTCAGAAGTTAACAATACATTTCCTGTAACTTTTACACCCTCATTATAAACTGCCACTTCAATCTCATCACCAGGAAACAAAGTAACATTTGAATAATGATTTTTATCTTTTACTATTTTTTCCCAATTTATAGGAATGGTAGCATACTTTAATTCATCTCTAAGTTTTTTAGATAGCTTAGAACTAAGAGTATCTTTTTCCTTCAATTTCAACCCTTCTTCTTCTGTTGTTAGTTTTTTATCAAGATTAAGGTTTATACTTTCTAATTGCTCAATCTGTTCCTCTTTTATTGGTCTTTTAATTTTCATACCATCCAGATTAGCAATAGATGTTAGTCCTCCAGCTCTCATAACTACGTTGTAAACTGTTTCTTTTTTATTAGCCAAAACATATTTTCCGGGATAACTAACTGCTCCACTAACCTTAACCATCTCTGGTTTTTCATAAACTGCCATTTTACGAATATTGATAACATCAAATGGCTTTAATATAAAGTTTTTAACTTGTTCATTATTGTCTGCTGTAATTTCAAGTTCAACCAATTCAATACGTTTTGGATCAGTATCATCAATTAAATCAGATTTTATCATCCTAGCAATTTCAACTCTTTTAGATGCCGATCCTGTTAAACCACCAACTTGAACAACTAAGTCATTTAAGGTCAAATTTTCAAAGTACTCATACTCTCCAGGATTTTTCACTTCTCCATCTATTGTGATTTTGTACTCTTCTCTGAAATCCAGAATCGAATAAACAGTAACAATATCTTCTCTTTTTAGCTCTACATCCGCATTTAAATCTCCAGATAATGCAGCGCTTAAATCAACATTAACAATTTCTGTCGTTAAATCTGTCTTTAGACGAATAATTCTTGCTCTTTTTGTATAAGCATCTTCTTTAAGTCCTTCTGCTCTTGTAATAAGATCCGAAATTCTCATTCCATCACTATAAGAATAATAATCTGGTCTAAAAACTGCACCTTCAATTTTAATACGATTTTCAAATCGATTTAATATTTTAGTCACTCTAAAAACATCTCCTGACATTGGCAAATAAGAATTATATTCACTTTCATTTATGTCATGAACTTTAAACTCTTTTCCAGTTTTTTGCATGACATTTACAGATGCAGTATAGGCAAATTCATTAAAACCTGAAGCAAAAGACAATAAATCCGAAAATGTTTCTCCTTTTTTCATTTCGAAAATTCCCGGACGTTTTACTTCACCTTCTACAACAACTCTTTGACTATAGGCCGGTATTCTAATTACATCATTATCCCGTAAATTCACATTATCTGACTGATCTCCTTTAACTAAAAACTTATAAATATCTACGTTTTTATAAACTTTGTTATTTCGGATTAATTCTATATTCCTGTAACTTCCATTTTTACCCGGTCCTCCTGCTAAATGCAATGCGTTATAAACGGAAGCTAGTGATGAAATAGAATAATTACCTGGTTGTTTTCCTCCCACGATCGTAACCTTAATTGTTCTTATATCACTTAAGCTTACACTAACCTGAGATTGCCCCGATCTAACTGTGCTATAAACTCTTGCAATTGCAGCCTTTATTTTTTGCGAAGCCGCTTCGATTGACATTCCTGCAACAGTAATTTGACCAACATTTTGAACTGTAATTTTACCTTCAAAATTTACAGGTACAGTATCATCAAATTGCTGAATACCATAAACACTTACTTCTAACTTATCTCCTGGACCAAGAACGTAATTTATTGGCGTTGCCATTTTTAAATCAGGTTCAAAATTCAAAGTAGGATTATCAAATAGTTCAGATCCGAAAATTAAAGCATTTAGTGAATCCTTTATTTTTTCATTTTTAATTTTTTCTTGTTTTCTTCCAAACTCAGATTCTTTATCTGTATCTTTTAATTTGTCGTCTTTCTTTTTATCCTTGTCCTTGTCTTTTTTATCTTTAGAATTCTTTTTTTCATAGTCTGTAATTCTAGTTCTTAACTTATCGAACTCAGCTTGACTCATACCTTTCGACAAAGCCATAGATTCTACATCATTAATTGTGGCATTGTTACTTTTTAACTGAGCAATAATTTTAGCAATTTCGTCATCTGACAAATAATCAACCTTTACAGTACTTAAGTCTTTAGACTTTATTATATCCTGAGCATTTACATTAAATGACAGTAATAAAATAAAAAATAAAGTAAGTACGTATATTATTTTTTTCATATTTAATTAACCTTAAAATTTTGTTTTGAAAAAATTTATTTATTTATGAATATTGTTTTTGGTAATAATCTTTATAAGAACCTGAAGTGATATTTTGTAACCATTCTTCATTATCTAAATACCAATTAATTGTTTTTTCTAATCCCTCTTCAAAAGTAACGGAAGGGTTCCATCCAAGTTCTTTATTGATTTTTGAAGCATCAATAGCATAACGTAAATCGTGACCAGGTCTATCTTTCACATAGGTTATCAATTCTTCAGAAACACCTTTGCCTCTTCCTAGTTTTTGATCCATTATTTGACATAATAATTTAACCAAATCAATATTTTTCCACTCGTTAAAACCGCCAATATTGTAGGTTTCATGATTTTTACCTTCATGGAAAACTAAATCAATTGCAATAGCATGATCCTCAACAAAAAGCCAATCACGAGTATAATTTCCATCTCCATAAACTGGCAAGGGCTTGTTATTAATAATATTGTTTATAAAAAGAGGAATTAGTTTCTCGGGAAAATGGTATGAGCCATAGTTATTTGAACAGTTTGTTAAAACATAAGGCAAACCATAAGTTTCTCCATAAGCTCTCACAAAATGATCAGAACTTGCTTTAGAAGCTGAATAAGGTGAATTTGGATCATAAGAAGTAGTCTCCGTAAAAAGACCTTCTGCTCCAAGCGAACCATAAACTTCATCAGTGCTTATATGATAGAAACGTTTACCTTCAAAATTATTCTTCCACTGATTTTTTGCTGCATTTAATAAATTCATGGTTCCAATTACATTTGTTTTAACAAATGCTAACGGATCCTCAATAGAACGGTCAACATGAGACTCGGCAGCTAAATGTAAAACACCTTCAAAATTATGCGATGAGAAAAGTTCATTTATAAAAGACTCATCAACTATATCGCCTTTTATAAAAGTGTAATTTGATTGATTTTCAATATCTTTAATATTCTCCAGATTCCCTGCATACGTCAACGCATCTAAATTGAATATTTGATATTCAGGATATTTATTTACAAAACGTCTCACGACATGAGATCCAATAAAACCAGCACCTCCGGTTATTAGAATTTTTTTCATTTAAATTTTAATTAATTTAATAAATCTGAATTTATTTTTTCTAACTCGCTATATATGTCTTTTACATCTTGTGAGTTCTCTTTTTGTAAAATTAAATTTGCTGAATCTGTGTATACAAAAATAGTGTTTTTTAATCCTAAAAAAGTTGTATGTTTACCAGACCCAATTACCATATTTCCATTTCTGTCTGTAGGATGCCCTTTTAAGACTAAATAATCATAAACTGATTCAAAAGATCCTAGATCCGACCATGAAAAAGCAGCAGGAACTACCTTAATTTTTTTACTTCGTTCCATTACTGCATAATCAATACTAATTGATGGAATTTCTAATGACAAATCCAAATCTAAGAAACCTTCCTTACTTGATTCCCAAACAGCTTTAGATTTTTCGTAAACATCTGGTTGAAATTGTTTTAGTTCATCTAATAGAACACTAGCCTTGAAACAAAACATGCCACTATTCCATAAAAAATTTCCTTTTGCAATAAACTCCTTTGCTGTAGTTTCGTTTGGTTTTTCTCTAAATGAAATTACTTTATCCCCTTTTGATTCGATATAGCCATAACCAGTTTCCGGTTTTGTTGGAATAATTCCAAACGTAACTATAAAACCATCTTTTGCTTTTAAAACTGCTTCATTTATAGCTTTATTATAATCGTCCATTTTATCAATAATATGATCTGAAGGAGTTACAATTAATATATCATTTGGATCTGAAGCAAATGCAGCAAACGCAATTGCAGCAGCAGTATTTCTAGGCGTAGCTTCGACAATATTTACATAAGAAGTTTTGGTTTTATCCATAACTTTACCACTTAAGTGATGATTATCTACATTACCAACTACCATAACTTTATTTGCTAAATGACTGTTACGATCAACTGTCATTTCAAATAAGGATTTATTTTCAAATATCTCAAGATATTGTTTAGGTTGACTTTTTCTGGATAGTGGCCACAATCTGCTTCCCACTCCTCCTGTCAAAATTACATGTATGATTGAATTGTTTGTTTCCATTTTTTTTTCTTTAAAATAAAAAAAGACTTTTATTTACTATAATCTGTTATCAGCTATAGTACCTAAAACTCCCTTTACGTCATATATTAAACTATTATCTTTTTGCAAATCAGAAAAATTCAGTTTTAAAAATTCAGCATGTGCAACTCCTAAAACAATTGCATCAAATCTATTATTTGGAATAGCGTTTAATGTTACTAAATTATATTCTTTTTTTACATCATCTGCATTAGCTATAGGATCAAATATTGTTACTTCAATTCCATAATCCTTTAATGCTTTTACGACATCTACAATTTTTGTATTACGAACATCCGGACAATTCTCTTTAAAGGTAATTCCAAGCATTAAAAGATTTGCTCCATTGACCGAAATTCCTTTTTTAATCATTAGTTTCACTATCTGCGAAGCTACATATTCCCCCATACTATCATTTAAACGTCTTCCCGCTAATATTATCTCAGGATGATATCCGAATTCTTGAGCTCTTTGTGCCAAATAATAAGGATCAACACCAATACAATGTCCACCCACTAATCCTGGCTTAAAGGGTAAGAAATTCCATTTTGTAGATGCTGCTTGTAATACTTCATGAGTATCGATATTCATTAAGTTGAATATTTTAGCCAGTTCATTTACAAAAGCAATATTAATATCTCGTTGTGAATTCTCTATAACTTTAGCAGCTTCTGCTACTTTTATAGAAGGCGCCAAATGAGTTCCAGCAGTAATAACAGACTTATAAAGATTATCAACTTTTATCCCAATCTCCGGAGTTGATCCCGAAGTTACTTTTAAAATCTTTTCAACCGTATGCTCTTTATCTCCCGGATTTATTCTTTCAGGAGAATATCCTGCGTAAAAATCTTCATTAAACTTTAAACCAGAAATTCTTTCTAAAACTGGAACGCACTGTTCTTCTGTGACACCAGGATAAACAGTTGATTCATAAATTACGATATCTCCTCTTTTTAATATTTTACCAACTGATTCACTCGATTTATATAAAGGAGTTAAATCTGGTCGATTATTTTTATCAACTGGAGTAGGAACAGTTATTATAAAATAATTACAATCTGCTATATCATTTAAAGATGTCGTACAATATAACCCAATCTTAGAACTGGAATTATCAACTAAAACTTTTTGTAAAGTAGCATCATCAACTTCTAATGTCGTATCTGTACCAGATTTTAATGACGATACTCGTGTTTCATTTATATCGAAACCAATAACTGAATATTTAGTAGCAAACAATCTGGCCAAAGGCAAACCCACATAACCTAAACCAATAATGGCTATTTTTATGTTTTCAATCAATTTGTAATCTTTTTTATCTATTTCAGTCATAACAATTCACGGCTTCGCCACTCTGAGTCACAAAGATTGGACACAGATACTCTAAAATCATTTTCGGCAAATATAACATTTTAAGTCAATTTATTCAATACGGTTTCCCGTATTACTACGAAAACAATCAATTAAATAATAATAATACACACCAACGTATTATTAATCAGTATGTAAAAAAATCACATTATACAAAAAACAGAAGTTAAAATCTCCAATTAGAGAAATTTACTTCCGCTTTAACAACAATAGTAAGATACTAAACTAAATTATTTGTATTTTATTTTAAGTACACACCCTAAAGATTCAAGCACTAAAATATAATGTGTGTTAGATATCTCCTGAACAATTGCGTCTTGATTGGTAAATGCACCTGCTTCCAACTTTATTCGATCTCCAACCTGGATTGAAGTTACTGAAATATCACTGATATTTGGAGCTTTAAGACTAGTTTTTATAATTTCAATTTCACTATCTTTTACAATAGCAGGTTTTCCTAACCAAAATAAATATCGAATTACGCCAGATATTTGAAAAACTGAATTTCTATCCATGTCTTCTAATTGGACAAAAACATATGAGTTAAAAAGCGGTACTTCAACCTTCTTTTTTCTATCTGACCATTGTTTAATCTGAGTTATTATTGGGCAATAGCACTCTATTCCTATTTCATTAAGCTTTTCCGCAACTTTTTTTTCCCATTTGGGTTTTGTATACACTACATACCAATTTTTCATTTTTCTTTATCTTGAAATAGAAACTTAAACCAATCTCACTCTATTCATTTTCATATTAAATTTTACCTCAATATTTTTTTTAACTACGAACCTATTCCTTTATAAATAAATCCGATTGATTCCAATTCTTTTGCATTTAGTATATTTCTTCCATCAAAAAGAAATGCAGGTTTATGCATTGAATCGTAAATCTTTTTCCAGTCATAAGTTGTAAATTCATCCCATTCAGTTAAAATTGCGATTGCATGCGCACCTTTACAAGCATCATAAGCATTATCAAATATGCCTAATGCTTTACTATTTTCTTCAGCATTTCTGGTTTCTAAATAATCTAAATCACTTAACATTTTATTTCTTGAAACCTTTGGATCATAAACAGAAATTTTAGCCTGTTCATTAATCAAATCATCGGCTACGTATATTGCAGCAGACTCACGAGTGTCGTTTGTATCTTTTTTGAAAGCCCAGCCTAAAAATGTAATTTTTTTATCAGCAACTGTATTATATAATGTTTGTACAATTTTATTAGAAAATCTTCTTTTTTGATGATCATTCATTATAATTACTTGCTCCCAATAATCTGCAACTTCATTTAATCCATAAGATTTTGCTATGTAAACTAAATTTAAAATATCTTTTTGGAAACAAGAACCTCCAAAACCAACTGATGCTTTTAGAAATTTCGGGCCAATCCTGCTATCCATTCCAATAGCTTTTGCTACTTCGTTTACATCTGCACCTGTTTTTTCACATAATTCAGACATCGCATTTATTGACGAAATTCGTTGTGCTAAAAATGCATTAGCTGTTAATTTAGAAAGTTCTGAAGACCAAACGTTAGTCGTTAAAATTTTATCTTCACTTACCCAATTTGCATAAACATCAACAAGTGCTTTAATTGCTATTTCACCTTCTTCTGTTGAATCTCCACCTATTAAAATTCGATCCGGATTTAATAAATCTGTAACCGCAGTTCCTTCTGCTAAAAATTCAGGATTTGATAAAATTTGAAACTGAACTCCATTTCCTGTATTGTCAAGAATACTTTTTATTGCTTCGGCTGTTCTTACAGGCAAAGTTGATTTTTCAACTACAATTTTATTTTGTTTGGCAACTTTTGCTATTTGACGCGCACAAAGTTCAATATATTTTAAATCAGCAGCCATCCCTTTCCCTTTCCCATAGGTTTTGGTTGGTGTATTTACAGATATAAAAATAACCTGAGCTTCATCTATTGCTTTTTCTACTTCTGTTGAAAAGAAAAGATTTCTTCCTCTCGCCTCAGCTACTATTTCAGAAAGTCCCGGTTCATAAATAGGAATATTATCTGTATTGGGATCATTCCAATCTTTAATTCTCTGTTCGTTCAAATCGACAACTGTCACTTGAATATGTGGACATTTTTGAGCAATTACTGCCATAGTTGGACCTCCAACATAACCTGCACCAATGCAACAAATTTTTGTAATTTTCATTTAATTTACTATTATATTGATCCTTATTTTATTTCAAATTATTCCAATACCAACTTACAGCTTCTTTTAATCCTTCTTGCAAAGAATATTTTGGATTATATCCTAACATTGTTTTAGCCTTATCGATACTTGCTAATGAATGAGGAATATCACCAGCTCTATTTGCTCCATAAACAATTTCAACATCAGCAATTTTCGAATCAAATTCGGCTAAATATTCTTTTAAATATCGAACCAAATCGTTTAACGTATTTCGATCACCAAATGCGGTATTGTAAACTGTATTTATTGCTTCAGGATTCTGGTTAGTCATTGCTAACTCGTTCATCTGAATCACATTATCTATATATGTAAAATCCCTCGAATAATTTCCGTCACCATTTATTACAGGACTTTCATAATTCATCAACTGCGTAACAAATTTTGGAATCACAGCAGCATAAGCTCCATTAGGATCTTGTTTTCTTCCAAATACATTAAAATAACGCAATCCTATTGTTTCCAATCCGTATGTTCTACTGAAAATTTCAGCATATAATTCATTTACATATTTTGTAATTGCATATGGCGATAATGGCTTACCAATTACATCCTCCACTTTTGGCAATCCTTCGGAATCTCCATATGTAGAAGAACTGGCAGCATAAATAAAACGTTTTATTTTTGCATCGCGAGAAGCTACTAGCATATTCAAAAAACCCGAAACATTTACATCATTTGTTGTGATTGGGTCATTTATAGATCTTGGAACAGAACCTAAAGCAGCCTCGTGCAAAACATAATCGACACCCTGAACAGCTAAAATACAATCGTCAATATTCCTGATATCGCCTTCAATTAATTTAAAATTAGGATTATCTACAAAATTTTCCAAATTATGATGATGTCCTGTTGAAAAATTATCCAAACAGATTACTTTATATCCTAAACCTAAAAAATATTCAGATAAATTTGAACCTATAAAGCCTGCTCCACCAGTAATTAAAATTGTATTTTGAGTTGATACTTCCATTATTCGAAATTATTTTTTCTTGAATTTATTCAAAATTCCCTTCCAGAAACTAAATTTTTCCTCTTCTTCATGATATCCATTTGAATAAGCTCCGTAACCGTACCCATAACCATAAGCCGTGCCATATTTCGCTTTATTTTCATAACCATTTAACACAATACTTGCATTCGATAATTCACCTCTTTTTACCCTTGTATTTAGCAATGTAATCATATCCTTTTTGGTATAATTCTGTCTTACTATATAAAGAGTAACATCAGCATATTGCGCAAGTTCTAATGCATCTGATACTAATCCTACCGGCGGAGTATCCAAGATAATGTAATCATATTTGTCTTTCAGCTCAACAATTAATTCATTCATTGCATCGCTCAAAATTAATTCTGATGGATTTGGAGGTATTGGTCCTGAGAGTATAACGTCAAGATTAGGAATTTCTGTCGCGTTAGTAATTTCTGCTAAACTATTTTGTTTAATCAGATAATTCACAACTCCTATCTGATTTTTCAAATTGAACTCATCTGCCAATCTCGGTTTTCTCAAATCTAAACCTACAACAACAGTTTTCTTTTCGCTTAAAGCGAAAACCGTAGCGATATTTATAGAGCAAAATGTTTTTCCCTCGCCACTTATTGACGAAGTAATCATTAAAGTCTTTGACCCACTTAGCTGCTGTTTTTTATACAAAAATTGCAATGAAGAACGAATTGTTCTAAAAGCCTCAGAAAGTGCAGATTTCGGTTTATCAAAAACTGCTAAATTCAATGAATTTTTATTAATTCCAATGACACCAATTAATGGTATCTGGGTTAGTTTACTAATATCATCAGCACTTTGAATCGAATTATTAATGAAGAAAATTCCAAAAATAAACAACAATGGCACGAGTGTTCCCAGAAATAAAGCTAATATATAGTTCACAGAAGTTTTTGGACCAATTAATCCTCCACCAATATCTTTTGCAGAATCTATAAAATGAATATCAGATAAATTAGATGCTTTTACGATTTCTGCCTCATTTCTCTTTTTCAGAAATTCAGTATAAATATTATCACTTAAATCATATTTTCTCTGAATCTTTAATAATTCCTGTTGCTCTTCCGGAAGTCGTTTTACGGTACTTTCTGCCTCACCAATTTTAGCATTTACCATTGACAAATCATACATTAAAGAAGATTTTGCCGTAACAATATTTTCCAGCAAAACATCTTTGACAGCGTTCATTTGATTGTCAAAATCTTTAAAAATTTTATCGCTTTTTACTGCATAAGCCATTTCTGATCTTTGTGTAGAAAGTGCAATGAGCTTTGACACATTAACTACAATATTTGGATCTTCGATTCCCGCAACAGATGGCGCAGGTAATCTTGCATAATCGACACTACTATTTAAGTAAGACTTTAAAGAATTGTAATAGGCTATTTTTCTTGTGACTTCATCTTTTTTAACATCAAAATCCATCAGCTTTCCAGAAGCTACAGCTCCTCCACCTTCAATTTCATAAATATTTTTATCCTTTCGGAAAGATTTTAATTCACCGCCAGTTTGTTTTAATTGCGACTCCATTGCAACAAGTGTACTATCAATAAACCTGATAGTATTGGTTGCAAATTGATTTTTTCCGTCAAGTTGAATTTTAATTAACATTTTTACAGTAGAATTCAAATAATCAACCATTCTGGCTTTATTTGTGCCCTGCATTCCTAAAGTTAATATTGATCCTCCTTTATCATCAGATCCAACAGTTATACCTCTATAACCAGCAACTGTTGCATCAAAATCATTAAATTTTACAAAATACTCGTTTCCGTTGTACAAACCCGGATTGTCATTTATTTGTAACTTCCAATTTAGAAATGGTAAAGAAACCTGTTCGCCAACCTTAAATTTCTTGACAAATAAGTCTGTCGGCTGAACGGCAGTATTACTATATGAATTAGTAGAATATGTTATCAACGAAACTGAATTATTTTCGAAAGGAATTCGAATTTGATATTCATTTTCGCTTACAAATTTAATTCCTATTAATGTATTTGCTAGCTGTCCCTTTGATTTATCAATATTCACATAAAAAGGAACGGCGCCATATGCATCAATTAAATTGTATTTTCCTTGTACGAAATAATCAATATAAAATTGCAATTTACTCACAACTAACTCATTGTGAGATCGAGATTGCAATATTGTAGAAATTCCATTTACCTGATCAGAAATTCCTCCCCAGTTAAAAACTAAACTGGTATTTGAAG